>JAFGCC010000015.1 GCA_016932815.1 Microcaldota archaeon
AATCCTGGGTTGGGGAGGTTTTGTGTTGGTCATACTTCTCAGGACCAACCCAGCCCTTATATTTTTAAGCAGTTACCGGACAGCCTTTCCCGCCTCAAGTCCGCAGGAAGTATTCGTGCAAGAGCGTGTCCCCGGAAAGTTCAGGATGGAACGTTGCCGCAATGTATTTTCCCTGCCTAACCGCAACGGGTTCGCCCCTGCAGGATGCGAGAACCTCAACGCCTTCCCCAACCTTCCCAATTACGGGCGCGCGTATGAATACCGCGTTTATCTCCCCCTCTTTCCCATCAAGCACAATCCCAATCCTCTCTTCAAAGGATTCAAGCTGCCGCCCATAAGCATTCCGCACAACCGAAATGTCCATTAGCCCAAGGGATTTCTGCCCGTTTTTAGCCCCGATAATTTCCTTTGCAAGCAGGATAGCCCCCGCGCAGGTGCCAAGGATTTTGGGAACAGCAGAAACAGCCTCGAACAATCCCTCTTCCTCCATCAAAAGAGAAAGCGTGGTGCTCTCCCCGCCCGGGAGCACAATCCCTTCTAGCCCCTCCAAATCGGATTTAACCCGAACCTCAACTATCTCCCGCTCGCTCTCAGGAACCCCGATTTTTCCCATAGCCTTGTACAAACAAGAAACGTGCTCCGAAACCGCCCCCTGCAAGGCGAGGACGCCAACCCTCATTATTCCCCCCGCGCACTAAGCATCTGCCCAGGAGGTATCTCGGAAATCTCAATTCCCTTCATCGCATCGCCCAAGCCTTCGGAAACAGAAGCAATTTTCGCAGCCTCCTCAAAGTGCGCAACCGCTTCCACAATGGCACGGGCACGCTTCTCCGAATTCTGTGCCTTGAATATCCCCGAACCTACGAAAACCCCATCGCAGCCAAGCTGCATGCAAAGTGCGGCATCAGCAGGAGTCGCAATCCCACCTGCGGCAAAATTGACAACGGGCAATCTCCCAAGCTCAATGGTCTTCAAAACAAGCTCAACTGGGACCCGCATCTCCTTTGCCGAATCCGCGGGATTCCTCTTCCCAAGAGAAGCAATCTCCGAATTAATGGCGCGTATGTGCCGAACGGCCTCAACGATGTTCCCGGTCCCAGCCTCGCCCTTTGTGCGAATCATCGCGGCCCCCTCGTTAATCCTGCGCAATGCCTCCCCCAGATTCCGCGCCCCGCAGACAAAAGGAACCTTGAATTTCTTCTTGTCTATATGGAATTCCGAATCGGCCGGAGTCAGGACTTCGCTCTCATCAATGTAATCAACGCCGATAGCTTCCAGAACCTGCGCTTCGACAAAATGCCCAATCCGCACCTTTGCCATAACGGGTATGCTAACTGCCTCCATTATCCCCTTAATCATTTCAGGCGAAGACATCCTGGCAACCCCCCCGTCCGCGCGTATGTCTGCTGGCACCCTCTCAAGCGCCATCACAGAAACCGCGCCGGCAGTTTCTGCAACCTTTGCCTGCTCCGGGGTAACGACATCCATTATTACCCCTCCCTTCAACATTTGCGCAAGCCCGCTCTTGAGCTTAAAATCAGGTTCCATGTTAATTATTCATGTAGTAGAAATCTTTATTTAGGTATTCTTAGTAAGGAAGGTTCAGGTGAAACCAAATGCCCTCTCCGGAAGATGTTTTTGAATACATAACCTCGAACAACATGAGGTGGGTGGACCTCCAGTTCTCGGATGTTGAAGGAAGGACCCACAGGACGACCATAAACGCACGCGAAGTAAGCGAAGCATCATTTACAAAGGGAATCTACTGCGGCGACCTAAAGGAGATATTCGGCTGGGCCGAAGCAGGCGAGCTCGTCCTCCTCCCAGACCCAGACACTTTCGGCCGCGTGCCCTGGGAGCCCTCAACCCTCCGCATGCTCTGCAATGTAGTCGTTGCGGAAACAGGCGAGCGCTTCCTTAAAGATTCGCGCTACGTACCAGAGAGGGCGCACGTTAATTCCAGCGCAATGGGATTCACCGATGCAACCGTTTCCTCGCAGATTGAGTTCTACGTCCTAGACAACGTGACCGTGGACAAGGTAACCCCCCAGAGGGGCCCCAACTGCCTAATAGAGTCCCGCGAAGCCCCCTGGTCTCCGTCTCCCCTGTGGAATTCCACAAGCGGAGCCTACCTCGCCCAGCCCTATGATACCCTATATAGCGCAAGGGTGCAGGTTTCCGAAGTAATTGAGGATAGCTTCCGCTACATAGTGACCAACCACTTCCACGGCCGCTCCGGAAGCGGGCAGCAGAGCCTGACTCTCGCCCCCCTGTCCCTGAAGACCGCCGCGGACGCGGTAACGACAACCAAGTTCGTGGCAAGGAACCTCGCAATGATTGCGAACTCCATGTGCACGTTCATGGGCCTTCCCATCTCAAATGAGAGGGGCAACTCTCTCCTAGCAGGAATGACTCTCTGGAAAAAAGACGAGAACGCCTTCTACGACTCAACCGACAAGTACGCCCAGCTCTCCCAGACCGGGCGCTACTTCATAGGGGGGCTCTTAGAGCATGCCCCCGCGCTCATGGTCTTTACCAACCCCAACACCAATTCGTACAAGCGCCTGAGCATGGACCCGCGCTACATCGCATGGGGAAAGAGGAACTCCTCCGCAGTAGTGCGCGTTGAAAACGAAATCCGCAACGACCGCCGCGCAAAGAAAATAGTGTTCAACCTCGCAGACCCCTCCGCCAACCCGTATCTCGCATACGGGGTAATAATGGCCGCGGGCCTAGATGGCATAAAGAAGAAGGCGGACCCGGGCAAGGCAATAGACGAGGACTTAACCCCGATGGACGAAGACGAGATGAAGAAGCTGGGAGCAAAGATGCTCCCCTCAAACATCCTAGAGGCAATTGCGGCCCTAGAGAGCGACAACAAATTCCTAAAGGGCGTAATCTCTTCTGACATCCTGGAGACCTACCTGGAAGACAAGATTGAGGAGCACCGCGAGCAGAGTGCACGGCCAACTGCCTACGAGTTTGAGAAGTACTTCAACCTCTGAAGGGGAATCCGTTCCCCCTTCCTTCTTTTTCCCTTCCCATGAGCCTTTAGGCTCCATGCCTCCACTCACAGCCTTCTTCATGCGTACGGAGCAGTTTATTGCAAGAAGTGGAACTAAAAATAGATTTATAAACATATCTCCACCCGATTTAACACCATGACTAGAGCAAGATTCATCTCCCTCCCGGCTCTTCCGAGGGAGCTTGATGGGCACGTTAGGACCCCCAAAGGAGTTTACACTCCAGGAAAGGAGATGATAAGCAGGATTCTCGATGGCCACCGCCCGGGCAGGCCAGAAGCAATAATCGGCCAGGAAGGAACCCTCCAGAGATTTGCAGTAGCACAGAAGCTCCAGCGCCCAATCCTCCTTGCAGGCCCCACAGGCCCCGGTAAATCCCTGCTTGCGCGCGTATTTGCACAGAGGCAGGAAATGCCCCTAATCCAGCTCCAGCTCAATTCGGACACCACAGAAGCAAAGCTAAAAGGATACCTCTCCAACCAGGTATTCGTAATTGAGCTGGGAAATTCCATCCAGAGCATCAAGGCAAACGTATTTGCACCCTCCCCGCTTGCAATTGCGGCTATGGCAGGCGAGCCGGTAGTCCTCTTCCTAGATGAACTGCACAAGATGCGAGAAGGCGTAAGCTCCATAATCCACCCGCTTGTAAACAAGAAGGAGCGTGCCCTCACGATGATTGAGCTAACGGGCGAAACTTACCGCCTCCACCCGGAAACCGTGGTAATCTGCGCCCTAAACAACCAGGCCAACTACGGCTCGGGCTTTGAACGCATAGACCCGGCCCTGAGGAGGAGGTTTGCGCCCACGATTTTCCTTGACCTCACAGAAGATGCAGGAGAATTTGCAAGCATAGTGGATGCCAACATCTCCGAAGCGAATGCCGTTGCCGGGAAAATCCCGCTTCCAGAAGGCGGAGCACCCCCCAATTTCGATGCGATAAAGGCCGGCATAATCTCCGCGGTCTGCGACTTCAACAAGATGAAGGGCACTCACATGCGCGCAAGGGAAGGGGACATCTCCGACCAGGTCGTTTTCGAAGGCGGGCTTGACGAAGAGGCCGTAGAAGGGGTAATAGAAAAAATCACCCCGGATTCGGTCATTGCCGCCCTTGAGTTCATACAACTGGGAGTCGATGTGCGCACCGCAGTAGAAGAGTGCATAGTAAACCCCATAGTGCGCCAGTTTGGCGCAACCGTGACCTCGCTGATAAGCTTCTTCGAAGGCAAGAAGGCATTTGGCGACCAGGGCAACTAGCTTCTAGGTGGTGCCAATCGCCCAAAAGCCCAGGGAGCCGGGGCACTCAAAGCCCCCCACCCCACAACGGAAACAATTCCCAAAAGTGCGGCCCCTAGACGAATCCAATCCCATAAACAGGAACCCCCGCCTGCTAAGCCACAGCGAGAAGAAGGCGTTCTACATCCAGGAATGCACTTACGAGGCGCACAGGAACGAGTGCCACCTTACCATGAGCTACCTCGAATTGCCGGAAGTGGCGGATGCCCTAAACCGCGCAACCCTTGAGCAGCTAATAGACCTCCTAGGATGCTTAGAGGTGCTAAAAGACGACAACCTCGCCCACCTCATAGTTGCCGCATTCGAAGAATACGTTGACCGCAGGATTCTCTGGTACCCCTTTGTTGCAAAAGACGTTGCCCCTTATGTCGCAAACGACGGAATGACAACCCTCTTATACATGGAATCGGACGAGAAATTCCGCTCGTATGTGGAGCGCTTCGAAAAGCACGCAGTAACCCTGCTCGAAGCCGAAACCAGGCTTGGCCTTAGTGCGATGCTGAGGATGTTTTCCGGCCGGCCGCTTTTTATCTCACCTTCACCCACTTCGGGGTTCTCGACAACCCCGGATGGGGCAGTAAACCTCCCCCAGGTTTACATGGCGCATGATGACAAAACCGCAAACCTAGAAGGGTACAAGCGCTCAAGCCTGCATGAGCAGTCCCACCACAAATACAATTCCTTTAGGGTTAACCTGCACCCGGACGTTTTCGATTATGCGGCAATCGGCCTAGAATTCGTGCGCATGGGAGAAGACGGCAAAATCCTAATCATAAAGAAAGAGGAAAAGGAATACGAAGTAAGCAAGACCGAGCACATAGTGGCCCTCTGCGAAAAGCCCGGGCTCCTAAAGCACCTCTGGAACGTCCTCGATGACCGCAGGGTGGACACCCAGCACACTTCAAGCTATCCCGGCCACGCCCCACTATACGAGCGCGACCACGAGCGGATTCTCGCTTCCGATATCCGCAAGGAAATAACCGACGATGCTGCGGGCATGCACGAAGCCTTCCTGCAGGTAATCCTCTGCGGAAAGACGAAAAGCCCCATCCCGCCCGAAGTCAACAAGAAGCTGGAGCCCGTATGGGAGCTTGCAGGCAGGCAGAACCTCAACGCCCCGGATGCAACAGACTGCTTCCATATCGCAATCCAGATGTGCAAATATTTCCCAGATGATATCCCAGAAAACCAGGAATACAAGGGCGGCTCCGGGACCAAGACCACCGACGTGTCCGATGGGCAGACGGTAATAGAGGCGCCTCCCGAAGTAGGGGGCAAGAACGATGAGGGAGAGCCCAAGCCCAAACCCAAGCCCGGAGATGGCAATGAGGGCAAGCCCTCAAAGGATTTCAAGTACGATGCCAACACTCCCGGAGGAAAAATCCGCGGAGGCTGGCAGGTAAAGGAAGTGCCCCCGAAATCCTGGGAGCCGGTTTCGGTTCCCCCAAGGATTTCTTCTGCCATAAACCGCGTCTTCCGCTTATTCAGGAAAGATGAGAATGCACTAATGCGCCCACTCGATTCCGGGGACCCGGACATAGAGTTGCTTGAAGAGCACAACAGGATGGAGGAAGCGGGGATAATCCTGCCTCCCGACTATTATTCGGGTGTGGACCACACAAGCCGCAGCGTATGGCTAACCCTCCTAGTAGACCTCTCAGGAAGCATGGGCGAAGCCACGGACAAAGAGAGCAAGCTCGGCCGCGCCCTCTCAGCCGCAAAGGGAATAGAAGACGGCGCCGCCATGCTCAAAGACGATGTTCTTACCTTAGGCTTTGGGGGGCACAACCCAACCGAAATATGCATAGTCGGCTGCCCTGGAAAGCCAATCCGCGCACCCATCGGAGTCACAGGCTCCACCCCACTTGGAGGCGCAATAAGGCACGCGCACGCGCGCACAGAAGAAGCGCGCAGGGCAAAGGCCAAGAAGGTTGCCCACATGATTGTTTTGACCGATGGCCAGCCGAACGTGTGCCCAGGCGATGACCCCACCTACGATTCAATGAAGGCGGTCTCCGATTCGCGCAAGAGCGGAATCCCGGTATTCGGCATAATATTTGTGGGCAACGAGGAAGAGGAGGCACGGTACAGGGAAACCTACAACAAGATTTTCGGCTTCGGCAACTACGTTGTGCTCCGCGATGCGGAATCGCTTGCGCGCATCCTAAAGAAATACTACCAGAAGAACTTGCTTTTGCAGGGGGAAGTTCCATGAAGAACCCCATTTCGTATTTCAGGGAGTTGCTCCTCTCTTTCAGGCTGAAGGTGCTAGAGCGCGACCTGATGCTGGCAGATGCAGGATACCAAATGCCTGGCTCCCGGATAACAAAGCAGATAAATTCCATAGGTGCCCCTGCAATTGAACTGCTCTCAAGGCGCCTAAAGAGCAAAGAGAAAATAACGCGGGGCAACGCATCATTCTTTTTAGGCAAAATCTTCAATCCGCTTGCCGTGCCGGCTTTCATTGATGCATTGAATCCGGAAGACAGCGAAGTGCGGATTTCCGTTGCGGTTTCCCTGATGGTGCGGGATGATGCGCGTGCCGTGCGCCCGCTAATAATCTCCGCTATATATGACTGCGACAAAAAAGTCAGGCAATGGTCCAGGGCAGCACTTGAGAGGACTACGCCTTCGGGCCCTGGGGATTTGCGCTTCCTCCAAAAACACATCCGGATTTATGCAGGGGATGAGGGGCAGCCTGCGGATGCGGTACGGCGCGAATTAAACGAACTTGGGAAGCTCTATGTTTTCATGGCTGCCATGCTCACAGACAAAGGCAGGCAGGAATACGAGGGGATGCGCAAGCCCCCGCGCACTTTCAGGAGGCGCCATAATCAGGCGGGCCGCCATTCTTCGGCACTAAAAATGAAGGCGGCAATCGGAGGTGCGCGAGCATGATGAATCCCCTAACTGCGCTAAAGATCCGCCGTTTTATCGGGGAGTTCGTTCAGGATAAGGAGCACGCGGAAATCGCAATCGAAGGCCTGGCACTAATAGGGGAGCCCGCAATCCCCGCACTCCTCAACGCGATTGAAACCGGCGACCACTCGCTAAAGGCCCACTCCATGCGGGCGCTTGGGGAAATGGGCAGTTCCGCAGTGTCCGCCGTCCCCGCCCTGCTCAAGGAAGCAAACGACAAGGAGAGCGAAGAGAGGTACAATGCGATAGAAGCCCTTGGGAAAATAGGAAGCCCTTTGGCATTGGATACGCTTTCTGCCGCGCTAAAGGAAGGGAACTCGCGTATAATAACCAAAGCCGCTGCCCATGCACTGCAGAACATGGGCGCTTGCGCATCCAATCACCTACTTCCAATAGCCCTAAGTGAAGAATATGCGGCAGGGGAAGCCGGGAAGCTGGCAGCAGAAAGCCTCAGGGACGCAAGAGATTCGTCCCTTGCCCCAAAACTCATAGGCGCAATGGAGAGCCACAATCCGCATGTCCGCGCAAACGCCGCCAAAGCCCTTGGGGGAATGGATTTCCCAACCGTGCCCCTTGCACTCGCCGTTGTGCTAAAAGACGAATCGCCAATAGTCAGGGCGGAAGCGGCAGCGGCATTTGGGGAATTGAGGGTTCCCCCTCCGGAAATCGCCCCATTGATTACCGCCCTAAATGACCCTGTTGCCAAAGTGCGCAAAAACGCTGCCTGGGCCTTGGGAGAATTAGGCGATTCCCGTGCAGACAGCCCGCTTATTGGCGCCCTCAAAGACGAGGACGCGGAAGTAGTGCTCGCTTGCTGCGATGCTTTGGCGAAGCTAGTGAGCAGTAAGGCAGTGCCGCATCTATCAAAACTGCTAAATGGCGCAAACACGAAGTTCAGGGATGACGCAGCGTACGCGCTAAAAGAAATCGGGGAGCCTGCTGCCAAAACGTTCGTTGCGGCCCTAAAGGACGGCAATGAGGAATTGAGGGCAATATCTGCGGAGGCACTTGGGAAGATAGGCTGCCATTATGGGCTTTCTGCCCTGGTCAATTCCCTTTATGATGATAGCCCCAAAGTGAGGGCCGCAGCAGCAGAAGCATTGGGGAAAATAAACTCGGTTAATTCCTTTGGGAAAAAAGCGAATTCCGCAATACCGAGGCTAATAGACTTGCTGCTTGATGGGGATGAAGATGTAGTAGTCCATTCCGCACACACCCTCTCCGGGCTGGTTCCGGAAAACGTGCAGCAGCTGCATTCGCTGCGCAAAGCGATGATTATAATGAGTAAAACCAGGGATTGGAACGGGGAGAAAAAGGGCGAGATGCATTTCTTTGCGCAGATTTACCGGCGATGGGCAGGTCGCCTCGCAGGAACGAGCGCGCAAGAGCACAAAGGGATGCAGGCACCTCCTGCGAGGTTCAGGAAGCTTCCGGGCAAACCCGGAATGAACAGCGCAGCAGGAGCGAGGAAGCTTGCAATCGGAGGCGCAAAGAGATGAGTGGGGAGGAGCAGTTTGACAAGCTGGTTTCAGAACTAAACTCCGGGGACCTAATAAAGGCAGTGCTTGCAGCACACAGGCTCTCCGACCTAAAAGACGAGCGGGCAATACCTCATCTTATCTGTGCGATAATGGGGGGAAACAGTATGCTGCACACGGATGCAGCCCGTGCCCTAGGAACATTCGGCAAGCCCGCAATCGCTATGCTAGCCGAAATTCTCGAAGACCATGATGCCAGGGCAGCCCATGAAGCCGCAAAAGCCCTAGTGGAAATTGGGAACCGCGAATCGCTTCCCGCCCTATGCAAAATCGCTCTGGGAAACTGGGACCCGGCAATTAGGATACCGGCTACCCATGTCCTTGGGGAGATTAGGGACATCTCCGCAGTACCGACCCTTTTTGCGATAATGGACCTAGAAAGGGAAAGGGAGGGAAGGCCCGCAATAACAATGCGCGATGTGGAACTAGGCGAGCAAAGCCAAACCGCGCTCAATTCCCTGACACTAATTGCAAACGACCATCCCTATGAACTAGCGGCATACCTGGGGAAAGCCGAAACCTCATTTGAGAACAAAAAAAGCATACTCCCTCTCTTGGGAACCTACTGCAGGAAGGCTCCAAAGGAACTCCTAGGCTGCCTTGCAAATAATGATAAGGGCTTCAAGCTAATTGCCGCAAATTCAATTTTGGCAATTGCGGATCCTTCTTCGCTTGATTCTATGCTTGAGCTATTTGAGGCGCACAAGGAAGGAAAAGAAAGGGACGACCTGCGCCTGCTTAATGTGTCAGCGCATTTTGTTGGGCGCATAAAAGGCCTGCAAGCATTCTCGTATTTCGCAGGGCACCTGGATAAACCCGGCTGCACTTTCAAGAATTCCATATTGGCGGGCATATCCGAATTCGACCCCTCGCCATCAGACCTTAGGCCGCTCCAGCGTGAGATAACGAGGCTCCTGTCCGTAGATGGAGAAGGGAGGGAGGGTGCGCGCAGGGACGCTTGGGATATGGAGCGCATATATTCAAAGTGGCTCTCCCGCCTTAAGTTGAAATGCAACCTCGAACATACCGGTTTGCAGGAACCGCCAAGAAGGTTCAGGACCCCTCCAAAGGCGCTTAGGAGGCACAATTTTGCGGAGCAGAGGAAACTTGCAATAGGAGGCGCAGGAAGATGAAAAACCCCCTGCTCACCCTAAGGATTCATTCTCTTATGCGCAGCCTCCACCGCGAAGGCAATATCGAGCAGCAGATAAATTCGTTATCCGAAATAGGCGAGCCGGCAGCCCCTTATCTGGTCAGGGCGCTCGGGGACTCGGGAAGATTGGGAGAGAACGCGGTTCGCATATTCCTTGCCATGGGAGAGCCCGCACTTCCGCATCTTGGCGAAGCCCTAAAAAGCGAAAAATCCGAAATCCGCTATAATGCGATTCGCGCCTTAGTAAAAATTGGGATTCCGGCAATCCCGCATTTAATCCATGCAAGCTGCCGCGGTCCATCCATAGGTGCGCGCGCAGATGCTGCGGATGCGCTAGTGGGAATGGGCGAAGCGGCCCTCCCGCAACTTCTTGCTTCTTTGGAAGATAGCTGGCTCGCAAGGGAAATTCTACCTGGGAGGGTGCTAAAAGACATAGAACCTTCCTCTCCCAACAGCCTGCGCCTGCTTGGAAACTCCATCCGTTTCTTAAAAGGGGAGCAGCTCAAAAAGAGGGCCGGGCAGCCGGATTTGGATTCCCTCATGGAAGTATATTCCAATTGGGTTTCCCAGCTTGGAAAGAAAGCAGAGGTGGAACATAGAACGTTGCAGCGGCCTCCCCCAAGGTTCAGGAATCCCATAGGCAGGAAGGCAAGGAACAATTCGGCAGGGAAAATGAAAGCCGCAATAGGAGGCGCAAAGCCATGAGCGAAGAAGAAAGGATAGGGCTACTGCTAACCCACCTTCTTTCCGATGACAATGAACTCAAGGTGGAAGCGTTTGAAGACCTGGTGGAGGACATAGGGGAGCCAGCGGTTCCTGCACTGCTTGATTTGCTTAAGATTGGTGATAAAAAGGCAAAGGCCCATGCCCTATGGGTATTGGAGGGGATAGGCGGAGATTCCGCGCTCTCCGCACTGCTTGCCGAGGCCGGCAGCAGGGAGAGTGAGGTAAGGTGCGAAGCAATAGAAGCGTTGGGAAAGTTCGGGAACCCGGAGGCGCTCTCCGTGCTATCCGAAGCAATAATGGACGAGTGCCCGGAAACAGGCAATGCCGCTTTCAAAGCGCTCAAGAAAATCGGGGTTCCCGCAATCGATGCCCTGGTTTCCGTAATCATGGCCGCATCGGAGGAAAAGGACGCCCCCGCGGGAAGGAGGGCCGCAGAAGCGCTTAGCGGCACCGAGCAACGCCCCCCCGGCCCATGCCCACTCGGCTTGCTTTACGCATTGCGGCACGATAGCGCCTTCGTGCGCGCAAATGCCGCGGCCGCCTTCGGGGGAACGGCCTGGCGGCTTTCGGCGCCATGGGCACTGGCAAGCGCCATCAAAGACAAATCCCCCATAGTGAGGGCGGCAGCCGCAGAAGCCATGGGAACGCTGAAAGGGCTGCCGCCGTGCGACATAGGGCCCCTGCTCAATGCATTGGGCGACCCCGTGCCCCTGGTGAGGCAGAACAGCGCCTGCGCACTGGGGAACATAAGGAACCCCGGTGCAACGGTCGGCTTGATATCAGCGCTGCAAGACGACGATGAGAGCGTAGTCCTCAGTTGCGTGCAGGCACTGGGGAAAATCGGGGACTGGAGGGCAGTCCCCGCCCTGGCCGGACTGCTAATGGGCCCGAACCCGCTTTTACGCGATGCCGCAGCAGAGGCGATGACCATGCGATGCCCCCACGCAACCGCGGTATTCATAAGAGCGCTAAAGGGCAGGAGCGAGGAGCTCAGGGCCGTTTCCGCAAATGCCCTCGGTGAAGACACGGACCCCGCCGCAATCCCCGCGCTGATTGAATCGCTGGATGACCAAAGCCCAAAGGTGAGGGCCGCAGCCGCGGGGGCATTGGGGAAGATAAACGCGGGCGGCAATTTCCAGCGCGACATTGCGCCTGCAATCCCGCGGCTCGTAGAACTGCTCAGGGACAAAAACGAGGGCGTGGTGGCCGCTTCTTCCTGCTGCCTTGCAACTTTGCTTCCCAGAAAAGCGGAAGAGCTTTACTCCCTCCACAAGGCGGTGATTCACCTGGGGAAGTCTCGGGGATGGGGGAGCGGGGAGAACAGGGGGCGGGACTCCCTTGCGGACACATACAACCGCTGGTTTGCCCACCTGCAGAAGAAAAGTATCATGGAGCACGAAAAGGGGGGAATGCAGGAGCCTCCCCCAAGGTTCAGGAACCCCATAAGCAGGAGGGCAAGGAACAATTCGGCAGGGCAGATGAGAGCCGCAATAGGAGGGCGAAGGGCATGAATGAAGAAGAGAGAATAGGCAGGTGGATGAACAAGCCCCTCCCCGAAGATGCGCAGCGCAGGCTGGAAGAAACAAAGGAACTATCAGGGCTTGGGGAATCCGCAATCCCGCAACTCCTTGAACTCGCCAAGGACAAGTACTACAAGGTGAGGCAATATGCAATCCACGCCATCTCCGAAATCGGGGGTGAACCTGCGGTTTCCGCCCTGCTCAAACTGCTAGATGGAGCGGACAGTTGTTCCAAGGGAGATATAATAATGGCGCTTGGGGCAACAAAGGAGCCTGCCGCCGTGCCTGCAATCCATGCTGCAA
Source organism: Microcaldota archaeon (assembly GCA_016932815.1). Taxonomy (GTDB): domain Archaea; phylum Micrarchaeota; class Micrarchaeia; order Anstonellales; family Bilamarchaeaceae; genus CAIKOA01. Next base: position 12,476 of record JAFGCC010000015.1, read on the forward strand.
TGGCCAATGTTTATGACTGGGTAAAGAAAAACGCAGTTTGGGCGCTAGAGAGGATGGGGGATGTGGCTGCAAAGGAGCTCCTTCCCATCCTGGAAAATGGAACCAACGGGGAGAGGATTAATGCTGCAGTTGCAATCGGGAAAACCAGGGGCACAATAGCGCTTCCCGCATTGCTCAGGGCTCTAAGGGATGGGGGCAGGTTTGTTGGGAGCAATGCTGCAATTGCGCTTGGGCAACTCGGTGACAAGAGGGCAACCCCGCACCTCCTTGCGCAGATGGAGCGCAAGGATTCTGAGAACATAAGAAACTGGTGCGCGCACGCCCTAGGGGAAATAAACGATTCTTCTGCAATCCCCAGGATGGTCACCCTGATGCATCTTGCTTCAAAGAAGAATGCCACACTGGACTTTGCAAAGGAGCTCTCATTTGCGCTAATGAAAATGGGGCTTCCCCCTGTTTCCTGCATCCCGGAGCTATTGGAAATAATAGCCATGAACTGCATTACGGTGAATGCGGAACGCGAGAGGGTAAGCGAGTACATAAAGTGGGCGCTCCCGCACATGGGGGAACCCGCAGTCCCGTTACTCACTTCCGCACTGTTCCATCCAAGGAGGCCCATTGTGGTGCACGCATCAGAAGCCCTCTCCCAGATGCATAAATGCACCAATGTAAAAAAACAATACGGAGAAGGCTCGCCCGCAACCGCTTCGCTCTCAGAAATAGCAACAAATCAGGAAAACCCGGTTGAAGTGCGAAACGAAGCAATCGGGATTCTCCAGAAAATAGGGGATGAACGGGCGCTTCCCGCAATCCTTTCACTAATAGAAGACCCGGAAAAATCCATACGCAGGAATGCCGCAACCGCCATGTGCGGGTTCAGGGCGGACAGCGCGACCCTCTCGGTCCTAATCGAAGCGGCCCTGGATACCGAGGCGCAGGTCAGGCTCGAGGCAGTTACTACTCTATCCAGGATGCCCCCAGGAACCCTGCGGGACTTGAAGCCCCTAGCCTGTGCAATCCGCGCCACAAAGAATGCGCAGGAAGAAGGAGGGGACAGGGGCAGGGAAATGAATTCGCTCAGGGAAACATACAATAGGTGGTTTTCCCAGCTTTCTGAGAGGGCGGAGAGGAGGCATCATAATGTGCCCCAGCCTCCTCCACGGTTTAGGGCACCCAAAAAGAATCCCGGAAGAGGCAGCATCGCAGCCCAAAACAAAATCGTAGTTGGAGGGAAAATGCAATGATGAATCCTTTTCTTTATCTGAGGATACGGAGGCTTTTCAACGATTCCACACACGAAGCCGTATTCAGGGGAAAATGGATAATGTCCCGGGATTACATAATTAGGGAGTTGAAGGAGATTGGCCCCCCCGCAGTCAAGGTAATCTCCAAGAAGCTACGGAGCAGGAACAGCGGGCGGAGGCTCCATGCAGCCTATTTGCTGGGGGAATTTGGCAGCCCCCTTGCGGTTCCTCCGCTAATTGAAGCACTCAATTCCGATGATTGTGAATTGAGTTGCGCAGCCGCAATCGCACTTGGCAAAATAAGGGATAAGAGGGCAACTCCGGAACTCCTCAACCAGTTTGAGAGGGGGGGCCTGCAGCTAAGCCTCGATTGTGCCCATGCCTTGGGGGAGATAGGCGATGCTTCCGCAATCCCAAGGATGGTTGGTTTGATGCGGTTTGCATCAAAGAGGGAATCTGCTGCGGATTTTGCCAATCAGCTTGCAGAAGCCCTAAAGAAACTCGGCCCCCCTCCGGCTTCCTGCGTGCCCACTTTGCTTGAACTAGGCGCCTACGGGAATTTCTCCTGCCTTTCTTCTAAAGAAGTGGCGGCATACGTGAGATGGGCGCTCCCCAGGATGGAGGAATCCGCGATTCCCATGCTGGTATCGGCATTGGCACAGGAGAATTTCCCCCTCCCGGAGGGGCAGGCATACTGTGCCAGGGAGGCGCTGCTGGGGAAGGGAGCCTCCGCGGTTTCCGAGTTGGTTTTGGCAGTGGAAAATAAGGGGAATCCCCAGATCCTAAGGGAAGATTCCATCCGCATCCTAGGGAGGATAAAAGACCCTTCTGCAGTGGGCGCATTGGCCTCCGCATTGAAAGAGGAGAGGATGTCCACACGGATGGCTGCAGCCAAAGCACTCGGAAAGATAGGGGACTCTTCTGCAATCTCCCCATTGCTTGAGTGCATAAAGTGCGAGAGGGGAGGCGACCTCCGGGATGCGCTTGCGGAATTGCTCCAAGCGCCCTCAGATGGCGGGCAGCAGGTCAGGCTTGCGGCAGCCGCTTCTCTCTCCATGATGCACCCAAGAAGCCCCCGGGATTTGCTTTTATTGCACAAGGCGATAGTTGCGGTAACCGGATTGGTGAGGGGGGAGGATGCAAAAGCGGACGGAGGCCCTTCGTTAAGGAAAATTTATGAAAAGTGGGCAATGCAGCTTAGCCAACTTGCAGCAGAAAAGCACAAAAACAGCAAATTGCAAATTCCACCTAGGCTAAGAAAGCCCCCCGCGCATATGAGGCGCAGGGAGGATATTTGCAGGAGAATGGTTGCAGGGAGGAGAGCATGAGCACCCATACGGAAGTTAAGCAGCTTATTAGGGACCTAAAATCCAGCGATGCTAGCGTGAGCCTCCAGGCCCTGCACCGCTTCACTAAAATAACCGATGCAACCGCTGTTCCGGAACTGCTGCGCGCACTAAGAAGCGGAGACAAGCAGGTAATGGATGCAGCGGGGCTTGGCCTAATAAGCATAGGAGAGCCCGCAGTTGCGCTTTTGGTTCGGGCGCTAAGGAAGGAAAAAAACTGGGGAGTCAAGTGCCACTGTGCATATGCTTTGGGGGAAATAGGAGATGCCTATGCAACCAGGGCGCTTCTTTCTGCAATAAGGGGAAAGGACTTCCTTGTAAAGACCAACTGCCTACAGGCACTAGGGAAAATAAGGGACCCTTCAGCATCTTCTGCGCTAGTTAGGTTGTTGGGCAACAAGAGGCTCCGGGAGGATGCCGCAAGGGTTCTGGGGGAAATCGGGGCGCCCGCAGCGCCTGAGCTTGCAAAGGCGCTAAAAAACAAGATAACAGGCTCCCGCGCAGCAAAAGTGCTCCTCAAAATCGGGGAGCCTTCGGTTCCCGCATTAATGAAAGCCCTGCAGGGGAGAAACGATTTGGCAAGGCGGCGCGCTGCAACCGTGCTAAGCGGAATCGGGGGAACTTCAACCGCCACCGCGCTAACAGACGCCCTAAGAAGCAGGTCCGAGAAGGCAAGAGTAGCCGCATCCCACGCACTAATCAAGGTCCAGGATGATAGGGCAACGCCGCACCTCATTTGCGCCCTTGGGGATTCTAGCGCAAAGGTCAGGAAGAACGCGGCCATAGCAATTGAAAAAGCGCAACCAAACAGCATGGACGATTTGCATAATCTCCGCAGGCAGATAAAATCGCTTGTAAAAGAGCACGGGAAAGATTGCCCCAAATGGATGATAGACTCTCTTGGCGCAACCTACAAGCGCTGGTCTGCGCATCTAGGAAGAAAGTGCAGGAAGGCCCACAAGGACGGAGGGCTCCTCCCCCCGCCCAAGAGGTTCCGCAATCCCCCCGCCCCCCAGAAGCACTATAACCTGTTTTGCAGGCCAAAGAGGATGTGGAGGGCGCACTGATGGGAAGGGGGGAAATAGCCTCGCTTGTTGCGCAACTGGGGGCCGGAGAATCTTCTCTTAGGGCAAAAGCCGCAGAAAGCCTGGGGGAGCTAAGGGCGGTTTCCGCAATCCCGCACTTGTTTGCGGCAATGAGGGAGGACAACGTTTCATTAACGCGCGCAGCAGGGGATGCTCTCTCCTTGATGGGCAAGCCCGCCGTGCCGCAATTAATCGGGGGGCTCTCAGACGAGTTTTGGGCAGTCCGCTACCATTGCGCCTGTGCATTAGGGGAGCTGCGGGATGCAGCAGCCGTGGAGCAGCTCATAGCGGCATTGGGCGATGGGAGTATGCTAGGTAGGGGGGCTGCCGCAAAAGCCCTTGGGCAGATAAAAGATGCGCGTGCGATTCCCCACTTAATCAACCTCCTCTCGGATGAGCAGATTGGAAGGGAGGCTGCGGTTTCCCTATTCAGGATGGGCCGCCCCGCAATGCGCGAACTAATAAACTATGCCAACATTGCTTCTTGGCCCCCGGAAAAAACCCCCTGCCCCGTTGCAACGAGGGCGATTGTCTTTGCGCTGAAAAAAGGCCCCCCGGAATGGAGGCGGGATGGGGAATACGATGCGGTTTTCGGGAGGAAGCCCGGGGGCGCAGCGGAACTCATCCTGCTGCACCGGGTTCTGCGGTGCACAGAGGAATTGCGGAAACTGGGCAAGGCAAGCGAAGAGGAGGTAAGTTCGCTAAGGGAAACCTATTCGCGGTGGTATGAGTTCCTCCGCGGCAGGTGCGAAGGCGAGCACGCTTCCATGAACCTCCCCCCAAAGAGGGCACCAATCCGCAGGAAGAGGAGGCAGAATCCCATGCAGGCTAGGATGGCAACCGGGGGGAGAAAATGAGCAACGGAAAGATTGAGCTTCTCCTTGAGAACCTGCAATCGAGGAATTCCAGTTCCCGCTCTTCTGCTGCGTACCTGCTTGGCCAGCGCGCTTCGGAAATAGCCGGGCCCCAGAGGGATTCCGCCGTTTCCCTGCTCATTGGGGCATTTGGGGATGAGCCTTCAATGTTGAGGGCGAATGCGGCGGAAACTTTGGGAAAACTAAAGGCCACTTCCGCGATATCCGCGCTAACTGGGATTCTGGATGATGCGGATGAGGCCGTAATGAAGAAAGCTGCAGAGGCGCTATGCATAATGAAAGCGCGCGAAGCTGCGCCCAAACTATTGGAAATCGTGCTATCCTCAAAGGCCGTGCTCAAGATGCACAGGGGCCATGCTGCCGCAGTTGCCCTAAGAGGGATTAGGGAGCCTTCATGCGCGCCCAACCTGGTTCTTGCGTTGAGGAGCCAGAATGCCCAGGTGCGCGCCCACGCCGCAATTGCGCTTGGGGGAACAAACGTTCCGGGCGTAAATGAAGCTTTAATCTCCGCACTCAAAGACCTGGACTGGATGGTAAGGTTCAATTCCGCATGCTCGCTTGGGGAGCTTAAAAACGGCAAATCCCTGCGCCCTTTAATACGGACGCTCAATACGGATGAAGATGGCATCGTAAAATCCGGTGCCGCAAGGTCACTTGGAAAGCTAAAAAAGCCCTCCGCTGTGCCGCACCTCTTATCCTGCATAAGGAAGGGGGATGAGAGGCTAATCCGCGAAGCTGCGCAGGCTCTCTCAGAAATAAGGCCAAGGGGCATTGATGATTTGAGGCTGCTTGCAAATGCCATACGCGAAATAAAAAAGCGCACAATACAGGAGCCCGTGCTGCGCGAGGGGCTTGGCTGCCTTTGGGAAACCTACTCCAAATGGGCAGCCCGGCTGAGCAGGATGCGCTCCCGCGGGAATTCGGGAATAAGGCCCCCGCCCCGCTTTAGGAGTTGCCCTGCAAAGTTTGCGCGCAAGCCGCCAAGGCAGGGGAAGATTAAGATGGAGGCAGGGCAATGAGCGGCCATCCCCTTGAGCATAGGATACGGCGCCTCCTAGCTTCCATGGGCGATGAGGAAGAAGCGGATGCCGCACTCTCCCAACTAGTTAAGCTGGGAAAGGATGCACTCCCATGCCTCATCCCAATTCTGGGGCAGGATGAATCATGGGAATCCAGGCGGGATAGCGCAATAGCGCTTGGCGCAATAGGGGATGCAGGCGCAATCGATGCATTGGTTTGCGCAATGGGCGATGAAGATGGCGATGTTAGCTACCATGCGGGAGAAGCCCTTGCAAAAATCGGGGAGGCTGCCCTCTCCCCCTTGTTTGCGGCACTCGAAAGCGGGAAGCCGAAAACCAGGAGGAGGGCGGCACACGCGCTAAGCGGGCTTGGGGATGCGCGGGTGCCCCCCAAGCTCATTGGCATGCTCGCAGACAGCAACCCAATTGTCAGGAAAGCTGCCGCCTATTCACTAGGCAAAAGGAAGGAGGAATCGGCAATCTTCCCTTTGATTTCCACCCTGCTTGATACCGATTCTTCTGTGAGGAAAGAATGCTGCGATGCACTGCGCGCAATAGGCCCGCGGGATGCGAGGGATTTGCGCTTTTTGCAGAGGACACTCAATTGCTTGCGGCAAATGCAGGAGAAAGGAGAGGTGCAGGCACAGGATTTGCCTTCATTGGAAGCGCTGTATGAGAGCTGGGCACACAAGCTGGGAGCAGCATGCAAGGAGAACCACGAGGGATTAGCGGGAATCCCGCCTAGGACAACGAATCGTCCCCCATTTAGAAGGAATGGGCTGCACAATGGAAAAAGGGCTGCGGTATTGGCGCTGCGCACAAGAAGGTGAAATAATGGGCGAAGAAGGGAAAATAAGGGAACTAATTGCAAAATTCGCTTCTCCGGACCCAAGGGAAGCGGTGGATGCGATAGGCGAACTAAAGAAAATTGGTTTGCAAGCAATCCCAATCCTCCGCGAAGCATCCGCGTATCCCTCAGATGCAATAAGGCACTACGCGATGCTCACCCTAAGGGAGCTAAAGGATGAGCGCTCAATCCCCATAATGGCCCATGCACTTGGAGACCTTAACTCCAATGTGGCGGATTGCGCCTCGGAAGCCCTTGCCGGATTCGGGAAAAAATCCATTCCCGCGGTGCTTGAGGTGCTAGGTTGCGATGATATTAGGGCCATGAATTGCGCTATAAGTACGCTGGCAAAAATAGGGGAGCCCGCAGTTTCACCTCTCTGCGAAGCATATTCGGATAACCCAGAACCCACTTTCCGGATTCGCATTGTCTGCACCCTTGGATCAATTGCGCACGTTTCTGCGGTGCCAATGCTCCTCTCAATCCTGAGCGAGAATATGGGTTGCCCCGCATCCACTCCGGGCGAAAGCCTGGCATTGCATGCGATATCCTCCCTTGGGGAAATCGGGGACGCATCCGCCCTCCCATCGCTGTTTTCGCTGCGCCTCTCAAGCAATCTGAAATTGAGGGTTGCTTCTGCGGATTCGCTTCGGGGAATAATCCCAACGAGCCCGCGGGATTTGCGCCGCCTGCATGCGGAACTGCTGCGCACCCTCAGGATTGAGAAGGGCAGGGAAGTGAAGAACGAATCGGACTCGCTCTATATAGCTTATCATGGATGGTCGTCCCGCCTTGGGATAAAATGCGCACAAGCCCATGAGGAGATGCGCGCACCTCCCCCCAGGCTTGGGAGAAGGAATTCCTGCCCAAGGCGCAGGAATGCAGCAGCTAGAAGAAATGTGCTGTTTTTGGGAAAAAATAGGGTTTAAAAGCATTACTTAGCATAAAGTCGGATACCTATTCTATAGGCAAACATATTTTTGGAGTGTGAGAACTATGGCGAAAGTAAGTGGAGAAGTAATGCCCGAAGGCTCTAACAGGGTAATCGGCAGGGACGCGATGAGGATTAACATCGCAATCGGCTATGCGGTAGCGAACATAATAAAGACTACCCTGGGGCCCAAGGGAATGGACAAGATGCTCGTTTCCGAACTGGGGGACATCGTAATAACCAACGACGGGGCGACAATCCTCGAGGAAATGAACGTTGACCACCCGGCTGCAAAGCTCATGGTGGAAATCGCAAAAACACAGGACAAGGAAGTCGGGGACGGGACGACCACCTCGGTGGTTCTTGCGGGAAACCTGCTAAAAAAAGCAGGAGACCTCCTAGACCAGTCAATCCACCCGACCACGATAATCAAGGGCTACGAGCTTGCGGCAAACAGGGCGAACAGGGTCCTGCGGGAACTCGGGAAAGACGTTACCCCCGAAGACAAGGAAACCCTGGTAAAAATCGCCCTGGTCTCCATGGGCTCAAAGGGAATCGGGAGCGACGATGAGAAGGAGAAGATTTCCGAAATCATAGTCGACTCGATTGGCAAGGTGGCAGAGAAGCAGGGAGAAAAATACTACATAGACACCGACCTAATAAAAATCGAGAAGAAAGCCGGAGGCGACGTGATGGACACCGAGCTAATTAACGGCGTGCTAGTAGACAAGGAGGTTGTGAATGCGGGAATGCCCAAGACGCTAACCGACGCTAAGATTGCGCTCGTAGATGCGGCATTTGAAATCGAGAAGACCGAGACGGATGCGAAAATCGAAATCACTTCCCCCGACCAGCTAGAAGCGTTCCTCAAGCAGGAGGAGAAGATGCTAAAAGAGATGGTCGAGAAAATCAAGGCGACCGGCGCGACCTTCCTCTTCTGCCAGAAGGGAATTGACGACGTTGCGCAGCACTTCCTTGCAAAAGCGGGAATCGCGGCAGTGCGCAGGGTAAAGAAATCCGACATGGAAAAGCTTGCCCGCGCAACCAGCGCTAAAGTGGTCTCAAGCATTTCGGAGCTTTCCGCCGAAGACCTCGGTTCCGCAGGGTTAATTGAAGAAAAGAAAATATCCGGGGAATCCATGGTATTTGTGCGCAAGTGCAAGGTGCCCAAGTCCGTGACAATCTTCGTGCGCGGAGGGACCGACCACGTGGTCTCCGAAGTCGAGCGCGCAATAAAAGACTCCCTCGGGGCGGTTTCAAGCGCAGTCGAGATGGGAAAATACGTGACCGGAGGCGGAAGCGTGGAAATGAGCCTTTCCTCTTCGCTCAACAGATATGCGGTTGAGGTTGGGGGGAGGGAACAGCTCGCAATCCAGGCATTCGCGGAATCCCTTGAGGCAATCCCGAAGACTCTGGCCGAGAATGCGGGAATGGACTCAATCGACGCGCTCGTTTCGCTCCGCAACAAGCACAAGGACGGAAACGGCGGCGGATTCGGAGTGAATGTCCTCAAAGGGGAGATTTCCGACATGGAGGAGCTTGGCGTTCTTGAGCCTGCAAAGGTAAAAACCCAGGCGCTCTCTTCTGCAACCGAGACAACCCGCTTAATCCTTCGGATTGACGACATCATCGCATCCAAGGGCGGAAGCGGGGGCGGAATGCCTCCTGGCGGCCCCGGCGGAATGCCCATGGGCGGGGAATACTGAGCAGTTTTCCCCTCCTTTTTCATTTTTCTTCCCTTTTTACTCTTTATTCTCGTTCCGGAACCATTTCCACCCGCTTTTCCATAGTGGAAGCATTCTCCTTTTTCAAGAGTGCGCAAAAACCGCGCAATTTCCCCCAAACGGAGGTATTATAAATAAGGAAAGCCCCAATTAATACAATGGAAAGCAGGGCTTTAGCCAATCCCCAGAGGGTTCCGCGCATCCCCAGCGCCAGCCCTGCAAAGAGGGGCTTTGGGAGCGTACTGCGCCTTCTCAAGCATGAGGGTGTTTCGTTTCCGGCACTAAAGAAAGCCCTGCGCAATCCCCCGGAGAACCTGTCCGGGGCCAAGGAGATGCTCCGCAGCGCCCTAGGGGAAGGGAAACTCAACGAGCTAATCCTCTCCAAGGGGAAATTCAGCCAGGGCGAAATCGACAACATGTTCAGCGCCGCGCTGGAAATTTTCGTGGAAGAAGGCAATTCCGAAGGCTGGATGAAGGCCGGGGAGCCAAATCCCCTGCAAAGGGACGTTTCCTCTCTCTTAATGTCGCTGGTGCTTGACGCCCCCAACGTTTCCGCAGAAAGGCTCTCATCAATTGAAGGCAACGAGAGGTGGATTGTCAGCGGGGCAGGGCATGCCCAGGGTTCATTCACGGATTGTTCATTCCTCCTGCAGGCGATATTCTACAGGCTCAAGTTTACGAGCGGCCTGGATGCCGCAGAGGAGTTCGCAGACAGGGTAGTTAATGCGGAGGCAGCCGCTAGCAAGATGGGAGTGCAGGCAATAAAGCATTTTGGGGCTTCGGTGGGCTTCTACATGGTGCTCAACGACCCCCGCTACCAGCCGTGGAAGAGGCAGCCGCAAGAGCGTTCCGCAGGGGAAAGCCCAGCTTTTGAGGCTGGAATTTAGGTTTATGGGTGGAAAAAAATGCACGAAGGGAAAATAGCAGAGTTTGGGTTGTATTTAGTGGAATTCTCCGCATGGGAAGTTAGCCCCAAAGACACATCTGCATTGGGCATTGCCCTGGAATCCACCTGCACAAAGAGCCTGCGGGAAACCGTTGAGGCAATGGACATATCGACGGAGGGAAGGCTATGGAAAAAGAGGGTAAGAAGCGCAGAAGCAATGGAGGCCTTGTCTAAGCTTGCAGGCTCGCTTGCGCGCTCATCCGGGGAGGAAGCGCGCGAGAATGTCCGCAGGGCGGCAAATTCCATGAGGATGGTGCGCTCCCCGGCAAAACTGCTCCTCTTTGCAAAGGCAATGGAGGCTGCAATTGTGCACTCTGAGAACAAGGAAGCCTGGAGGGGCGCCTTAAACGCATTCACCGGAGTCCTAAGGAGGGATTCGAAGAAGGCTGGCTATATTGCCACTTATGTGCTAAAGAATATCTGCGGCAACCCCAAAGCCGGAAGGGCGAAGAAGGAACTGGCAGAAAGAGTCCTGGTGCGCGCGGCATTCGTGCCGGATGCGAACCTCTCTAGGGTGGCGATTCCGGCAATGGGGAGCATAAAGGGCCCCCTTGGGCTTGCAACCTTAATAGCATTATCCTCAAACGGGGGCCTCCCCCCGGATGCTTCGGCTTCCGCTTCCAGCATGATACACGAAATCGGGGCGGGGCTTGAAGGCTCAAAATCAGGGGGACGCGCAGCTATGAAGCTTGCTTTTGCAGGGGAAATGCTAGAAGAGGGAAGCGTTGCCCAGATGGAGGTTTTCGCAGGATTCAGGAGCCTGCTTGGGGGGATAGTGGAGCTTCCGGACCCGTTTTTCCTTCCGGATGCGGGAGCTTCGGGCTACCCTGTCCCCACACTTGAAAAAGGGGGTGCGCATGATGCATCCTTTGCGGCATTGAGCAGGATTAAGAGCTGGTGGGCGGTTTCCGCGCTCTTGGGGGGAATAGCCCAGCTAATCGCCCCGCACCTTGAATTGCCCCCAAGGCAGGTAATTGGGGAGAGGCCGATAATCCGCGCGCTGCCTAGGGTTGCAGAGCGCCTTTGTGCGGTTCTCGCCCTAAATGGGGTAAGCGGGGCGGAAACGTTTTCCAGCCTGATTGCGGGCCCGGATTTCGGGGAGATTTCCAAGGTCTGCCCCCTAGAAGCCCGGGACATGGGGCCTTGCGCATGCGCACTCTTGGAGGAGGCCTCCGCTGCAAACTTAACAGGCTTTGCGATTCCAGTTCGGGCAGCAGGGCTAATAAAAAGGGGCATGGAAGCGAGGCTCAAAGAAGGGGCAAGCGGGGAATACGCCGCAAGGGTAATGGCGGCAAACCTCCTGCTGATTGTCGGGCGCTATGAGCGCATTGCAAACAGGGGCGGATTCGCAATAGACAGGGAAAAAATGATAGAATTCCTCAGTAAGGTTGCAAAGGAGCAGCTGCAAAAGCGCGGTGAAATCCGCAGCCTCCAATCCCCAAGAAGGATAAAGTAGGCGTATTCCAAGATAAATAAAAAAGTTTGCCAACTTTTTTATATTCTCTTGCCCCACTAACTACCGATGTTGTCCGTTAGCCTTGCAGGGGCCAAGCTGCAAAACCCTACCGTGCTCGCTTCGGGGGTATTGGGGACCACGGGGGCTTCCCTAATCCGAGTTGCAAAAGAGGGTGCCGGAGCAGTGACTACGAAATCCATTTCCCTGGAAGCAAGGAAGGGGCATCCAACCCCCGTGATAACCACGTTTGATGCGGGAATGATAAACGCAGTAGGGCTTTCTAATCCGGGCATAAAGGATTTCCTTCCCGAATTGGAAGCCGCGGTGAAAGGCTCGCCCTCCCCCGTAATTGCCTCCATTTTCGCATCCACTATTGAGGAATTCGGGGAGCTTGCAAAAGAGGTTTCGCAGGCAAAACCCAGCCTGATTGAACTAAACATCTCATGCCCGAATGTCAATGACGAATTCGGCAGGCCCTTTGCCTGCGACGCAGTAAGCTCTTCTGAAGTGGTGAAGGCGGCAAAGAAGGGGACAGCAATCCCGCTTTTTGTAAAACTCTCCCCCAACGTTGCGAACATAGGCGCGATTGCGCAGGCCGTGGAGAAAGCGGGAGCAGACGGGATAACCGCGATAAACACCGTAGGCCCCGGGATGCAGATAAATATAGAAGCCGCAATGCCGGTTCTCACAAACAAGGTGGGCGGGGTTTCCGGCCCCGCGATAAAGCCAGTTGCAGTAAGGTGCGTTTACGACATCTACAAGGCAACCAAGCTTCCTATCATAGGAACCGGCGGCGTGACCAATGCAAGGGACGCAATAGAAATGGTTATGGCTGGGGCAACCGCGGTCGGGATAGGGAGCGCGGTCTATTATGGCGGAGTGGAAGTCTTCTCCGAAATCCCCAAAGGGATGCGGGAATTCATGGAGAGCGAGGGATACTCCAAGATTGAAAAAATGAGAGGGATTGCCCATGAGGAATGACGAATTTATCGTAATGCCGATTGCGCAAACGAAAGATGAAACCAAGACCAGCAGGACGTTCTTTTTCGACTATAACCTCAATTCCAAGCCGGGCCAGTTCGTGATGCTCTGGCTTCCCGGGGTGGGAGAAAAGCCGATTTCGGTTTCAGGGGAAAAGGAGGGGAGGTTCTCGGTTACAGTATGCGCGGTGGGGCCTGTTTCCAAGGCAATCTGCGAGCTAAAAAAAGGGGACAAGCTGGGATTTCGGGGGCCATTTGGGACGCACTATTCTATTCCCAAGGATGTGGAATCAATCGCGGTAGTAGGAGGCGGATACGGCTCGGCTCCGCTTGCGTATTTGTGCGAGCACGCCATCGCGCAGGGGAAGAAGGCATATTTCATAGAAGGCGCAAGGGATTCGGCACACCTCCTCTTTGCAAAAAGGATGGAGGATGCGGGAGCCGAAGTCCTCCTTGCAACCGATGATGGGAGCGAGGGGGTAAAGGGCTTCCCCACGGATTTGCTCAAGGACGCGCTCAAGGCCCACAAGATAGACAGGGTGTTTAGCTGCGGCCCGGAAATCATGATGAAAAAGGTTGCGGAGATTTCCGCGCATTTCAATGTTTCTTCTGAAGTGAGCATGGAGAGGTACATGAAGTGCGGCATAGGGGTTTGCGGCCAGTGCGCAGTAGATGAACTTGGAATCTGCCTGTGCAAGGAAGGGCCCGTAATATCCGGAAAGACCGCCTTATCCCTAAAGGAATTCGGGAATTATTTTAGGGATTCTTCCGGAAAGAAAATAGAATACAATTCGCGCAGGGTGTGAGGAAAAATGGAAACGGAAAAATACGACGTGATAATAATCGGTGCAGGGCCTTCTGGGCTAACTTCGGCGATATACTGCGGAAGGGCAGGCCTTAGCACGCTGGTCCTCGAAAAAGGGTTCTGCGGGGGCCAGATTTACCTTAGTTCGCTCGTGGAGAATTACCCTGGGGTAAAATCAACAGACGGCGCAACCCTTATTGCGACAATGGTTTCGCAGGCGAAATCCTTTGGGGCGCAAATATTGGAGAACTCCCCGGTAACCGAAGTGGACCTGGAGGGAAAAACCGTGAAAACAGAGAAGGCAGATTACTCTGCTGACTCCATTATCATCTCCACCGGGAACCGCTGGAGGAAGCTCGGTGTTCCAGGGGAATCCGAACTGGTGGGAAGGGGGGTTAGCTACTGCGCAACCTGCGATGGGCCCTTTTTCAAGGGCAAGGAAGTGGCGGTGATTGGCGGAGGGGATTCCGCAATAGAAGAGGCGATGTACCTAACCAAGTTCGCAAGCAGGGTTTATGTAATACACCGCCGCGACAAGCTCCGCGCTGAAAAATACGTGCAGGAGCAGGCATTTGCAAACGAAAAACTAGAGTTCCTCTGGGACACTCAGGTAAAAGAGATTGCCGGAAGCGGGAAGGTGGAGAAGCTCTCGCTTGAGAATTCTAAGACCAACGAAACAACAGGGCTGGAAGTTTCCGGTGTTTTCATCTACATAGGGATGCTCCCCAATACCGAGATGTTCAAGGGCGCCCTGGAAACCGACGAGAGGGGCTACATAAAAACAAACGAGAGGATGCAGGCTAGCATAAAGGGCGTTTACGCTGCGGGGGATGTTAGGAGTTCGCCCGTAAAGCAGATTACGACCGCAACTTCGGATGGGACCGTGGCTGCGGTATCCGCCGTGCAGCAGTCCCAGGGGCTCCTCTAGTAGTGCGCGCTCTGGGTTTCAAAGTACTTTATTAGCGAAGTTGCCACAATCGGGTAGAAGACCAGGTACATTATCGTGTTCAGGAGCGGTATGAGCGTGCTGAGCACCACTATGCAGTAGAACACGTACACAAGAAGCGCCTTGACATTCAGGTCCTTTATGAAATTGAGCGAAATCAGGATTGCGCTAAAGGGCTTCACCTTCTTCTCCACGTATGCGATGAAAGAGTATGCGAAGAAGAACTCTATTACGAACCATTCGAAGAGCCCTATTCCCGCAAACAGGTATGCTAGCGCTATGTGCACGCTTCCCAAATCCAGGAAGTAGTAGATTAGCCCAAGAGGGGTAAGGAAGAATCCTATTACCACCATCTTGACTAGGGCGATTGTGAAAAACTGCAGGGTGTTTGCGAATGCGTATTTGGTAAAGGAGCTAATCCCGACGCTTTCTTTGTGCAGCGCCCTGTAATATTCGTTTAGGAGCGCCCCCTTGTATCCTGCTGAGAAAACGGAATTGACAATTAGCAGAACCAATCCGAGGATTCCCAGCGCTATTAGGGTGATTTCCGGGTCAAGCCCCACTGCGGTAAGGAGCAGGAAAACCAGCAGCAGGATTCCGATTGAGGCTCCCAGGGTTATTGCCATGAAAAGCGGATACAAAAACGTCGGGAGCATGAAGTCTCCCGGGGCCCTGGAGAAATTTTCTAGCGAGCTCTTTACGGATTCTAGCAGCTGACCACCCGAAAGGACTTATTCTCCCTCCTTTAAAAATGTTTTCTCGTCTTTCATTTATGCATGGACTCCCTCCTGCTGTTTCTTGCCGAGCGGGGCGCGCTTGAATCCCCATTGCGGATTACGACTGTGGAGATTGGGAATTCCAATTCAATGAGCCAGCAGAACGCATCGGTCCGCATAAGGAAACTCGCGCAATCTGGCATGGTTGAAGCCTCCCCAGCTGGAATCAGGATTACTTCCAAGGGGAGGCAAGCGCTCTCAAAAATGCATTCACGGCTTAGTTCCATACTCCTGCAAAAGAGCTTCTCTTTTAGCGGGAAGGTGGTTCGTGGCGCGGAGAAAGGGAGGTACTTCCTATCCCTTGGCGGCTATGCAGAAAGGATAAAAGATGCCGTGGGATTTGCCCCATTCCCGGGAACCATAAACCTTGAGATAGAAGAATCCCAGATTGAAGCACGGATTGCCCTGCGCGAGCACAGGGGGATACGAATCCCAGGATTCACTCACGATGGGAAGGATTACGGGGAAGTGGAGTTATACCCCTGCACGATTATGGGGCATGAGGGGGCCATATTGTTCCCCTACCGCTCCCACCATGGGCTTAGGGTGCTCGAATTGATTTCTCCCCACGACCTATCTAAAAAAGCGGGCATTTTGGAAGGCTCCAGACTTAAGGTGGAAGTGGTTTTCCAATAGGTTTTTAGGCGTTTTCTTCCACGTTAAATTATGGGGAAGCATAAGCACGTCCGCCCCTCGGAATCCCCAAAGGAGGGGCAGGGTGCACCCGAAGCCAGGCATTCTAGCATTCCGGCGGAAGCAGAGCACATTAGGCGCACCGGCAGGAAATCCCGCACTGGCAGCATCCGGCTTCCCCGCCTAAAGCTCAGGGAATTCATCTCGCTCATGGGGAAGCTGGGGTACGAAGTGGTGGACAAACGCCGCCACTTCAAGCTGGCTGCCGAAGGCCGTCCTCCGATTACCGTGCCAAACGACAGGGAGGTGGCGGTAGGGAACCTCAGGGACATAATCACCAAGCACCTGGGATGGACCAAGGAAGAATTCGTGAGATTCTACGAGGAGAACAAATGAGCCCCGCATCCCCAGAAGCAATCCTTGCTTAAAGGGCTATTTGTTGTGATAAAAGGTAGTTTGTGATAGCTTTTTAAATAGTATTACTCATATATACCCATGGGTAAACACAAACGCAGGATGCACGGAGAAAAAAACAAATTCATGTCCCCGCAGCCTAAGCCGGCATTCCCCTCTCCCCAGACCATGCAGGAGGGAATCATGGGCGGCAGGCAGTTTTCCGGTACCGCGAGAAACAAGAATGCTCCACTTCCCAACATGAAATGCAGGGAGCTAATGGGCATACTGCACACTATCGGATATGAAGTCTCCCGCAAAAAGGGCTCCCACATACAGCTTAGGGCGGATGGGCTTCCCCCCGTAACTGTGCCCAACCACACCGAGATTGCAACCGGAACCCTGAGGAAGATAATCTCGCAAATCGGGATGAGCAAGGAACAGTTTGTGGCAGTATACCAAAAGTGCGCTTAAACTCGTGCATAGCCTGGTTGGAATCTGCGGCAATTTTTCCCATGCCCCCACTAACCACCATTCCTTTTATTCTTTGCTCCGCCTACATATACAACCATGAAGCATAATGCCCCCAAGAGGGGGGCCATTCCTCCCCTAAGGCTGGCAGGCCCCGCTTCCCAAAGGCGGGGCTTGGGGGGAAGCAGCCAAATTACGAGAGGATAATGCGCAGCAGGAAGAATTCGCTAATCCTATCTAGGCTCTGGAGGGAGCTGGTAAACCCCGAAAAGAGGATGGAGCTGGAAGGCCCATTCCTCAGCAGGCACCTCCCTTCCCCAGAAGGCTCACTAATCCTGGATTCCTGCCTGGGTTCGGGAGCGACTTCGGTTTACCTACTGCAGAACGGATACAGGGTATTGTCAAACGAGATTGATGAAGGCATGCTCAAGGAAGCTTGCAAATACGCAGTTGAACGGGGCGTCTCCCTTGATACCTCTTCCCTTGACTGGAGGAACCTCTCAGGCAAATTCCCGCATCCTTTTGCGGAGGCGGTCCTTTGCATGGGGAATTCACTTACATACTTATTCGAAAAGGAAGAGCAGGTTGCGGCGCTAAAGAACTTTCATGCAATCCTAAAAGACAGGGGGGCGCTGATTGCGGATATGCGCAACTACCCTAGGATGCTGCGCGAGAGGGAGCGCATCCTAAACAACCCCGAAGCATTCAGGGAATTCAACAGGCACGTTTACTGCGGAACGGACGCGGTCCCCATCACCCCCCTGGTCCTAGAGGAAAAAGAGGTGGTGCTAGCTTATAGCAACCTACAGAGGCAGGAATCCGGGTTGCTCAGGCTCTACCCGTTTGGGGTTGGGGAGTTTGCCGGGCTCCTTCTGCAAGCTGGCTTTTCAAAAATATCCGTTTTCTCAGACTACAGGCAGGGCATCGAAGAGAATGCGTGCTTCTTCCAATTCGTTTGCGAAAAGTGAGGATGAAGGAACGGGAGGAATAGCCTGCCTTCTGTATCCGCGCCCAAAGGCGCATTGCGGCATTATACTAAGCGCCAAAAACCGGCTTGCACCTTCATCTGGCCTTCGCGGGCCGTTTCATCCTCGCTGCGGACATCTCGTTTCCTCATGGTAAGCCCGCACAGGTCTCGTTTCTGTTCCCGCTAAGAGCCCCCTTAAGGGGCCTTTGCCTCTGGTGGGCAGAGCTTCCTCCGGAGTGCCCGGTGAGCCGCTGCCTCCCGT
The DNA here is from genome assembly GCA_016932815.1 of Microcaldota archaeon. Lineage (GTDB taxonomy): Archaea > Micrarchaeota > Micrarchaeia > Anstonellales > Bilamarchaeaceae > CAIKOA01. The sequence goes on from JAFGCC010000015.1 coordinate 30,182, forward strand.
TCCAATGTTTTTTTGGAGCGCACCTGGTATATATAGATATGGGTTAGCGGAATTGCGGAAAGCTACCCCCTTCTCCTTTATATAAGATTTCGTGCAAATATTGGATAGAGCGTTCCCGAAAGGGGCGCGGATATATTGAGTGCCCAAAAAAGGGCACGGACGTGGAAAACATGGAAGAAAAAATAGAGGAATTCGAGGAAATAGAGGAATCCCCTTCAGGGGAGCAGGAAGCATCTTCCCAGAACCGGGGATACTCCCGGGACGGGGAGGGTTCTTCCGGAAGCGGCCCGCGCCCGGATTTCAGGGTCATGCAACCCGACCGGGACAAGGACGGGAACTCCATACTAAAAAACGTGGGGGGCATGTGGAAGAAAACCAGCAAGAACGGAAACGAGTTCTACGTTTTGAGCATAGGAAGGCTCAGCCTACTTGTTTTCAAGAATGATAAGCAGGGTGGTTTCGATGAGTGAAAAGGACAAGGAGAAGAAGTACGAGCTGGTAAAGGAGCTAGAAGACCTCCCCGGAATAGGGGGGGTTACCGCGGACAAGCTTAGGAACGCGGGATACGAATCCATACAGCAGATTGCGGCTTCAAGCCCGCACGAACTAGCAGAAGCGGGAGAGTTCGGGGTGGAGGCTGCGAAGAAGGCGATTGCGGCTTCAAAGGATGCAATCGAGACCGGCTTCGAATCGGCAGACGAAATTCTGGAGAGGAGGAAGCAGATAAAGAGGATTCCCACAGGCTCAAAGGCGCTTGACGAGCTTCTTGGAGGAGGCGTGGAAACGCAGTCCATAACCGAATGTTTCGGAAAATTTTCTTCAGGGAAAAGCCAGGTGGGGTTCCAGATTGCGGTAAATGCGCAGTCTGCCCTTGCAGACGAATCCGGGATTCCGCCCAAGGTGCTGTTCATTGATACCGAGAGCACCTTCCGGCCAGAGAGGATTGTGCAGCTTGCAGAGTCCGCGGGCATGGACCCGGAGGCAACGCTGAAGAACCTGCTCGTAGCGCGGGCAGAGAACTCGGACCACCAGATTCTCCTCCTAGAAAAAGCCGAGGAGATGATAAAGACCGAAAACGTGAAGCTGATAATCGTGGATTCGCTAACGTCGCAGTTCCGCTCGGATTATGTGGGCAGGGGCGCGCTTGGGGAGAGGCAGCAGAAATTGAACAAGCACGTGCACATGCTCCAGAAATACGCGGACAAGTACAACCTGGCAATTTACGTTACCAACCAGGTAATGGACAACCCCGCAATCCTTTTTGGGGACCCGACCACCCCTATTGGGGGGCACGTCTTAGCACACGCTGCAACCTACCGCGTCTACTTGCGCAAGAGCAAGGAGAGCAAGAGGATTGCGAGGCTTATAGACAGCCCGAGCCTTCCCGAAGGGGAAGCGGTATTCAAGGTAACTTCAAGCGGGATTGGGGACTAATCCCCTTCCTTCTTTTTTGATTTTTATGGAACTATCCTCCAACGCGCAGGAATTCCTGGATAGATGCGAGGAAGCCAGAAAGGTTGCACTCTCTTTTTCAGACCCGCTGTTGGTATATCATTATGACAGCGTATCCGGGGACACCGAACTCTTAGCTTCATACGGGCAATTCAAGGGAAAAATAAAGATATCCGAGTTGTTCAACCTAGCTGAAAAGGATTTTCCAGCATATATGCGGAGCGACGGAAAGGAGGTTATCGAACCGGACAATCTTTGGGCGTTCTCATTAAGGAAAAGTGGGGAAGTCACCCTCTCCAAAGTAAAAGCCCTAATCAAGCACAGGAGCAGCAAGAAGATGTACAGGGTGGAAACGCCATATGGCGCCGTAGAACTTACCTCCGACCATTCCCTGATTTCCATATCTGAAGATAGGATACAGGAGGTCCGCCCGGCAGATGTGGAATTTGTCGCAATCCCGATGGAATATCCCAGCTTGGGAGGTTCATTAATCATTGACCTTGAAAAAAACGGGCTATTGCCAAGGCACAAGACCGTTTTTATTGGGGGAAAGAGGAGATATGTTGTCAGCAATAAGGTAAACAAGGTTGCCCTAGACCCAGTTATCCGGGTAGATGATGACCTGATGTCTTTCTTCGGTCTTTGGATTGCTGATGGCTGTTTTATGCACCGAAAGGGGAGGGAGGGGGTAAGAGTTTCATGTTATTCCGAAGTTGAAACGAAGACCATCATTGACCGGGTTTTTGCCTTGTTTGGTTCGGTTCCCACTGTTGCTGATGAGGGCATTACGGCAGTAACCTGCAACAAAGCATTGTATAATCTGATGAACCATCTTGGTTTCTTTCATGGTTCGAGGGAAAAGCGGGTTCCGGGATGGGTTTTCGGAATGAAGGAAAACCTAATCGCAGCGTTCCTCAGGGGATATTTCTCCGGGGATGGCACAGTGAGCAAGGGAGACATCAATGCAACCACCCATTCAGATGGCCTTGCCAGGGATATTGTTTCCCTCCTTCTTTTTTTTGGAATCAGGGCGAGGATACGCAAAGATTCTCCAGGCAGCAAGATAAGCATAAACGCAGGGCAGCAAAAAAGAATTTTCATGGAAAAAATCTCATTTCTCCAAGAGAAAAAATGTGCTAAAGTTAGGCTGTTGCATAAGGGGAGATCCAATTACCCGGATTACATCCCCCTCTCTAGCGAAACGTTGCATTCAATGATGGGGCATCTTCCAAATTCTGGAAGGCACAGGCTCAGGGCAGCACTCGCCGCCTCTAAGCCTGTCACTCGTAATTTTTTGGAATCCTTCTCCGGTTTTTTCCCCAAGCGCCTGTGCGGGAGAATATCCTCCCTAATACACTCTAAGCTTTACTGGGAGAAGCCAGTTGCGGTGCGTCTGGTAGGATGTGCAACCGTTGTTTATGATGTTGCAACAGATGAGGGAAACTTTGTTTGTGAGAATATCGTTGTCAAAAATACGGATGGGATATGCTCAGGCGCAATCGCACAGTCTGCGTTCATAACAGAGAACAGGAAGTTCCGCCCGTATCCCACAAAGAAGCTTGATGATGAAGTGATAGAAAAAATCGCGCATGAAAAGGAAATCGTTTTCGTGGATTTGGGAGGGGGAAACAAGCGCGTAAACGAGCTTGGGGACGTAGTAATAATAGACCACCACCAGACCGCAGGAATAGAAAAGCTCCAGGCAAACCCGCTCTTATTTGGGATAGACGGTGGAAGCGACCTATCCGCTTCTGCGGCAACATCATTGGTTTTCAACCACCATTTTGATTTGGGGGTAACAGGCGCAGTGGGGGATATGCAGTATCCCCTAAAGGGAATGAACCGCTACGTATTAGAGCGCGGGGTTGAGGCGGGGGAGATTGAAGCGAAAAACGACCTTACGATGTATGGAAGGCATTCGCGCCCGCTATTGGATTTCCTGGCATATTCGGATGAGCCGTTCCTCCCTTCTCTTAGCTACAATGTTGAAAACTGCGAGAAGTTCCTCTCCGATTTGGGAATAAGCCTAAAAGAGGAAGAAAGATGGAAAACATATTCCGAGCTGGATTTTGCAGAAAAGAAAAAGCTCGTTTCCGCACTAGCAAAACTCCTAATAGACAAGAACATGGCGTGGGCGGCAGAAAGGCTCGTGGGGGAAACGTATCTCCTAAAAAAACGCAAGGGGCAGCCGGGAACGTACGATGCATCGGAATTCTCCACCGTGCTAAATGCGTGCGGGAGGAATTCGCATCCGGAAACCGGAGTAGCATTATGCTTAGAGGAAGAAGGCGCATACGATGCGGCAATCTCCCTCCTAAAAAAGCACAAGAACGCAATCCGCGAAGGCGTTCTCTTTGCAAAAGAAACGATAAACGATTTTGGCCCGTTCTTTTTCATAGACGCAAGGGGGGTGATAGCGGATTCCATAATAGGAATCGTGTGCGGGATGGTATCAGGAGGCAGGAAGAAGCCGGTGCTCGGAGCAGCGCTCTCCGAATCCGGAATCAAGGTTTCCTCAAGGGGCACGAACAAGCTAGTTGACGCCGGGCTGAACCTGGGCGCAATGATGAATTGCGCTTCGGAGAAGGTGGGCGGAATCGGAGGGGGGCACAGGATTGCAGCGGGCGCGAACATCCCCGAAGGGACGCTGAATCCGTTCCTTGCAGCGGCCGCGGAATTTTTACGGCAATAAGCGGAGTGGAGCATTGCTCGGTTTTTATATCTTTTGAAGAATAATCTCCAGCATGGAGAGCATGGGCACGCGCCTTTTGAACGGGCCCGCCCCCAGGATGATTAAACCAATCCCCTCAGTTTCAAGGCCGCTTAGGGTGCCAGAGAGGATTCCAAAATCCTTTGTAATGTTCAACAGGGGAGGCTTAGTGGAACCAATCCGCTCCCAGCCTCCGGTATTGTCTATGCGCGCAAGCAAGCCTGTCCAGGGAAAAAGCGATGGGCATTCCGGGAAATCCCAGAGCGCGTCCTTCGCAGTTGACATTGGAGAAAGCCTGCAGGAGGCCAGGGAGTCCGCAACGAAATCCGTAAAGGATCTGGGCCTTGCAATAACCACCGCAATCCTGGCAGCACAGAACACCCTAAAATCCAAGGGGCTGCATTTTAAGAACGAGGGGAAATACAAGCCCACCTGGATGCTAAGCTGGTTCTGGTGGTATTCTTACGTTCGTGCAATGTGCAGGAAGATATGGGAATCAACATCGCTGGTCGCTGCCAAGATGTCCTCAAGCCCGTTGTCCGCAGATGCACGCGCACCGTTCCAGACATAAATCTTTTTTTTGCGCCAAACGAATTTTTTTCCGCGGAAAATCTATTTTTTCGTCAAAAAACTGCGCAACGTTTTTATAGTTTGCGTTTGTAGTATTTTCGTGAAAGCATGGGCATCTTGAAGAAACTAAAGGGCTGGCTCTTTGGGAAGCATGAAGGGGAAACGGAAAAATCCGCTCCGAAATCCCAGATGCACGAACCCCGCCGGACCGTTGTTTACGAAGAGGAAGAAGCTTCCCCGCCGGAGATAGACGAATACGCGGATGTTGAACTCACAAAGCCTGCGCCGAAAGCGCCGGCACTAAAGCCGGAAGCGAAAGCGTCCCCGGACAAGATAGATGAATACGTGGACATAGAAATAACAAAGCCCGCAAAATCCGCGGGAACTCCTGGTAAAATACCCATTGAGGGTACGATGGTGAAAAAAAAGATGGCAACTAAAAAGAAAACAACGACCAAGAAAAAGGTCGCAAAGAAGAAGACCGTGAAGAAAGCGGCCAAGAAGCCGGCGAAGAAAGCTGCGAAGAAGCCCGCAAAGAAGGCAGCAGCGAAGAAGAAGCCGGCAAAGAAAGCGGCCAAGAAGAAATAATCCGTTTTAACTGCAAGTTACAAACGGCGGCCGTTCTACTTTTAATTTTTCTTTTTACCTTCAAACTCCTTCTCCCGCGTGGATTAATCTGGCATTGCAGTGCAACTGGTTGCGGAACACTCTGAATTGAAAAACCGGAATAAAAAACGGAAAATAAAAAATGCAAAAACTGAAAAAAGCCCCTCTTTATGGGAGGAGCACCGCAATTGCAACAACGGTCGTCCAGGTGCCGTCCGAGTCCACTTCCGCGGTTGCGGTTATGTTCGTGCTCTTCACGATTTTCCCGCTCATCTTGAAGTGCTCTTCCTTCTCGTTCCATGCCTTGTTGGAGTCGAATTCGATTCCCAGGGTGGATGCTAGCATGCTTGCTGCGAGGTCTTCTGCATACTCCCCGGCGCGCTTCTCATTCTGCCCGTAAGAGTGGTGCTCGCTCAAATACCCATGCCAGGTGTGGTCCTTGGGTATTGCAAGCCCCACGGATGCCGCAATCCGCCTGCTCGGTTCGCAGGAACTAAGGCGGGACATCACGCAGAACACGATTTGCCCAGGCCGCAGCTCCTTTACGCCCTCTTCGCGCTCTATGAGTTTTGCCCCGGGAGGGAATATGCTTGAAACTTCCACGAGGTTGCAGTATGCAACCCCCGCATCCCGCAGGGCTTCCTCAAACGAGCCGAGCTTGGTGTTGGAGGTCCCAATTCCCCTAGTGAGGAATACCTTTTTCGGAGTCATGTTCTCAAATTGCATAGGTCTCTTTTTTGGGGAACTTATTTAAAAAACCATCATCTAAACATCTCCAATGGCACTAACTATTGGCGTTGTGGGAAAGCCCAACGCAGGAAAGAGCACGTTCTTTTCCGCCCTTACCATGGCGGAGGCTAAGATAGCCGCCTTCCCCTTTACCACACTGGAGCCTAATATCGGAGTAGGCTACGTGCGCAAGAAATGCCCCCACACCGAAATAGGGAAGCAATGCAACCCACGGGATTCTTTCTGCAGGGAAGGGACTAGGTTCGTGCCCATTAGGATGATAGACGTTGCGGGACTGGTGCCGGATGCGCACAAGGGGAAGGGCCTGGGCCTGCAGTTCCTAGATGACTTGAGCAGCGCAGACGCGCTTATACACGTAATAGATGCAAGCGGGAAAACCGACCTTGAAGGCAAGGCGGTTGCCGCGCACGACCCCGCAGAGGAGATACGGTTCCTGCGCGGGGAGCTGCTCCACTGGATTTATGGGATAATAGAAAAGAACTGGAAAAAGGTCCGGGCAAGGGACATAAGCGTGCTCTCCGGGATGCTAAGCGGGCTGAAAATCCCCCCGCAAAAAACCGAAGAGGCAGCGCGCAAGCTCTCGCTGGAAACCAAGCGGATAGACTGGTCTAAAGAGGAGAAGCTTGCCTTTGCCGGGGAAATCCTAGACAGCAAGCCGGTAATAGTGGCCGCAAACAAATGTGATGAGCCATGCGGAATCGGGAAGCTCAAAGAGGAATTCCCGCAGGTAACAATCGTCCCCTGCTCGGCCTTGTATGAACTAACCCTCAAGAGGGCGGATGCGGCAGGGGCGATTGATTACCTCCCAGGCTCCCCGTCATTTGAAATAAGGCAGGCTTCGGAGAAGCAGCTTGCGGCGCTCCATGCGATTTCCTCTTATCTGGGGGAGAACGGGAGCACCGGGGTGCAGCAGGTTGCAGAGGAGCTAGTGTGCGGCATGATGTCCAACATAGTCGCCTTCCCGGTGGAAGATGAAGCGAAATGGTCGGATGCGAAGGGAAACGTGCTCCCCAACGCTTATCTTTTGCCCAAAGGAAGCACCCCCCTTGACCTTGCCGGGAGGGTGCACACGGACCTTGCGAAGAATTTCATTTCCGCACTCGACGCTCGCAAGAGGGTGCGCCTTGGGCGGGAATACGAATTAAAAGATTGTGATGTTATAAAGATATTCTCAAAGTAGGTGAAGTTATATGGATAAAAATAAGCTTTACCCAATCATCTCCTTGGCGCTCGTAATACTCATTGCGGGCGCTATTTACGTGATTGCGGATATGTTCGGGGGCACGGAAATACACGGCGCAGAAGAGCACGGGGAGGGGCACGGTGCGGAGGAAGGGCATGGCGCAGAAGCCGCAGAAGAGCTTTTCTTCAAGGCGGTGGAAGCGCCCCTGCAATATTCGGAATACACTTATGCTTACGAGGAAGAATCCTCCACCGGATACGATTCCGCGGTCTTCCTCTCGGAATCGGAGAACTATTCTTATGTGCGCAAGGAGGACGCGATATTCACCAGAGAGCTTTTCCTGCTTGAAAACCGGACGATACTCTGTTTGGAGAACGTGAACCGCCGCGTATGCTCGGAAGTTCCCCAGAACTCCTCGTTCAACACTTACGCTTACACGCTTGAGGGCCTCCTATTTGACCGCAAGGCCATACTTGACACCGTTGAGGCAAACGAGCTTTTCATAGAATACGGGGCGGTCGTTTTCGGCGATGAAATATCCGAAGCGTCTTACCTTGGCCGCGAGTGCAGCGAAATCACATACGTTCTGGATTATGGGAAGCTCACAGTTGAGCAGATGTGGGACGTCGGGCTCTCCCCGGACTCAATTGAGGTCCTAATCACAAAGGAATTCAACTTCGGCCTCTGCATAGACCCGGAGAACGGGGACGTCCTGCACAAGCTCCTAACCTACTCGGTTTTCGGGGAGCCGCACTACACAGAATCCTTCTCCACGCAGCTCCTTTGGGGAGAAGCATCCCCGATTGAGGTGCCGCAAAACCTTGATGATGAGGAGGACATGTCGGAATTCTATTCCGCCCTGAAGATGAGCCAGAACAACTACGTTGCCTGCCTCTCGGAAGCTGAGCCGGACATGTGCATAAGGAGCGAGGCGATACTAAGCCGCAACGAGAAGCTCTGCGAACTAATAGCCAACTCCACTTCCAAAGACATCTGCTATGTGAATGTGGCGCTTGAGAAAGGGGAATCCCAGTTGTGCATGAGCGCGGGAGAAGGGAGCAGGGGCGAATGCTTCATGGAGTTTGCCTGGAAGTACAACGATGCTTCATACTGCGATGAGCTCTCAGGGGAAAAGGCGCAGGAGTGCATGGAACTAATTTCCGAATCCGGGGAAGATGCCACGCAGCAAGAGCCCCAGGAAGAGCCATCATCGGGTGAAGGAGCCGGAGATGAAGGCTCCGAAGCATCGGAGCCTGCGGGAACCGAATGCACGGTGGACGCAGATTGCGTAATGGCAGGATGCTCATCGCAGCTGTGCGTGCCGCACTCCCTTGGGGACGTTGCGACTACCTGCGAATGGCACTCCGAATACGGGTGCCTGCAATATAGTTCCTGCGGGTGCAGCAACGGGGCATGCGGATGGGCACAAACCGCTGGATACCTAGAATGCATGGAAAACCCTGAAGGGCATGTGCAGTAGCCCTTACCCAATAATACTTAAAGGCTATGGAATGAAGATACATGAGGTGGTTTTTTGATAGTTGGAAACAGGATAACCAAGGTAGAAGCCTCCAGGGACAAACCGGACCCGAGGAAGGGGCTCAACTTCAAGATAAACGTGAAGGACGCGAAGATAACCGCTAAGAAAGTGGAGATTGCCTACGAGTACGTGGCAGAATACACCGAAGGCGTGGGAATAATCAGGATGGACGGCGTGATTACCGCGGAAGAGGAGAAAGCGCTCTTGGACAAGATAAAGAAGGAGTGGACCGACAACAAGAGGCTGCCACAGGAGTATGCGGAAGTGATAATCAACGCAATCAACTACTTTGGCAGCGTAAACGGCGTTCTGGCTTCTAGGATTGTGAACCTTTCGCCTCCGCTGGTCCCGCCCAGGTTCAGCCTTTCTAAGAAAGAGTAGCCGCCCCTTTGAGCAGCAGGTAAATTCCGTAGCTCATCGGGACTTCTTTTTCTTCCCCTTTTTCCATTTTCCCCATAGTGGAGTTGCAGAACTCCTGCTCCCCGATGTTTTCTAGCACCCTTATTTTCAGCGGTTCGCTCCCGAATGCGATAGCGTCATGGTAAGGGTGGAAGCCCTCTATCTTGTCTAGTTTCTTTGCAATTAAGCCCGTTGAGCCGTGCAGGGTTCCCGGGACGCGGATTAGCCTCTTGGTGTCTATTGTCACCCCGGAATCCACGTTTATCGTCCCGATTTTCATGCGCTCTGCAACCGCGCGCAGCCTGGGGATTATGTCCTTTATCGGAGTCTTGCTCCAGTTCCCATCTTCCATGCAGGAGTGCAGCTTGGCTTTCTCTTGCGGTTTTTTGAGCCCGCGGTGTATTGAGGAGGGGTCATCATCGAGCACTTTTTCTAGGAACCTGCAGAACCTCCCGCGGTATCCCCAGTCCGTTTTCCTGGGCCCCCACACCCTCTTGTTCTCATCTGGGGCCTCAAAGAACTTCTCGTAATTGAGCCCAACTCCACCAACGTAATCGGCAAGCTCCCTGCGCTCATCCCCGCCAAGGTCCCGAAATTGGGGGGACTTAATGTGTATGTGGAATCCCCTGCCTCCTGAGAAAACGAGCAGGGTGTCTTTTTTTTCAACCCCGAAGTCTTCTATTAGGAAGTCCTCCAGCAGGGAAACCGCGTCGTTTTTTACGCCCTCAATTTCCGCTTCGCTAAGGAACATCCCCGCGTGCACATCCAAATCGAAAACCAGGTCTCCACCCATCCACTCCTTGTTTTCCATGGGGGTGGCTTCAGGGAACTTGTAGTATGCAATTGAGTGCGAGATGTAGAGGGGGGTATCCTGCACCAGGTAATTGTGAAGCATCCCGTTGGTTCCAAAGCCCATGTGCCGCCCCTCTATTTTCTTGCGGAAGCCCCCAACCCCGAATTCCCTCTGCTCAATTGAGGGCACGGTAATTTCCGCGCTTTTGTAATAGCCAGAAAAGCTATCCAGGACTAACTTCGCTTCCTTTTCTTCCATTCATCCCACCCCAGGGGGCTTTTTACCTTGCAGTTTGCAACGCACAGCCCGTAGCTTAGCATCATGCTGCATGCGGGCATTGTGTAGTTGCGGTTTATAGCGTGCTTTATCTGGTAGCTTGCTATTCTCTCATCATAATCCGGGAAGTTGGAGAAAATCCCCAGTATCTTCTCGTATGGGACTCCCTTGTTTATCAGGTAGACTGCCAGCGACCACCTGCCCTGGTGGCCCAGGTTCTGGTGCAACCTTGCGGCTTCAAGCAGTTTCTCTATGCAGGGGGGGTTGTCCCCTTTTTCGAAGCTCATCTTGGATGGGGCGACTTTCGGCATCGACTTCATCAGCCTCTCTGAGTGTTTGCGGATAATCTCGGGGGCGTTTTTTATCGTGCCTAGGTGCCCCACCCTGATTTTTATCGCTTCCTGGAGCAGGCGCAAATCCTCCCTCTTGGATACCCCTGCGCCCTTTTTGCGGATTTCAACGCGCCCCCCCTTTACGTTCCTGTTTACGAGCCTATAATCCACCGAGCGGGGCGCGAACTTCACGTACGTTGCAAGGGGGAGGGTGTCTTTCCCTTCGCGTTTCTCTGGAACTACCCCGAACTCCTCCTGCAGCCTCTTTATATCGGGATGCCCTTCTTCTAGGCCCTTTAGGAATGCGTACGCCCTTTTTGCCTCTCCCACGGCGAAGCTGTTTGTGAGGTAGCGGTTCCTAAGGTGGGAGAGCATCATCCTCGCAGCGCCGTAGGAGCCGATTTCTGTTAGCTTGTCTGAGAGGTGCGCATAGGTCGGGTCGTAAATCCCCCTGCCCTCTTTGTCCCTCCAGTTCATGGCGTTTAGGACTCTTTGCACCGCACGCTCGGCAATCTCATCGTTTACCTGGATGTTGTTTTCTATGATTGCCTGTTTTCCCTCTTCGGTAAAGGGGTAGCGGCAGGCAAAATCAAGCTCCATAGGGGCATATTTGCGTTCGGCAAAATATAAAGGTTTGCGGAGGGCACAATCCCAATACGTGAAAGGCGGCTTCGCGGATTCTTTGTAACCATGGTTACATATCTCCCCATTATGATACTCGTGTATTTATACTTTACCCTCATTTTTTACAATATGTTGAATAATACGCTTTACTTAGCCGTTGCCTTGTTCCTTCTGATAATCAATGCAGGCTTCCCATATGAACTCTATGGGGGCGCCCTATATTGCAACACCACCTGCGACGACTGCGAGGACGCGCTCAACAATGGCACCTACACTATGGTTTACCTCAATTCCTCCCTCTACTCTCCAGGGGCAACGTGCATAAACAACCCCGCGGGCTTTGAGAACAAGACTTTTGACTGCCAGGGCAACACAATTACCGGAAACCGCGCTTCCAACAGGTTCGCGATATACTACCAGTACAAGAACAACGTAACCTTGCAAAACTGCATAGTGCAGAGCTTCTACGATGGATACCGCTTATACCGCACAAACTATTCCTTGGCTTTCAACATGACCTCATACAACAACTCCAACGACGGGGCAAGGCTATACATGTTTTCAAACGGGACATTCTCCAACAATACGCACTACAATAACTCCCACGAGGCGCTGGCATTTGATTATTCTTCCGGCAACCTAATATCCAACAGTACGTTCGCCAACAGCACCGAGCAGGGAATAGAATTTCAGTCCTCAAGCTGGAACACGGTATGTTTCAATACCTTCTATGGCTCAAATGCGATTGATTTCCACTGGCAGGAGGGAAACAGCATAGGAAACATCGTCCACAACAACACGGCTTCAGAAGTAAAAAACCTGGTAACCATTTACAAGGGCCTAGAGAATATACTAGTAAATAACACAATGGACTCCGCGAGGGGGGACTACTGGGCGGCGCCCATCATGATTTACCCATATGCGGACATGGGGGGGGGAACTGATGTGCAACAACATAATCGAGAACAACACCGGGCCCCGCGGCCTCCCAATCTATTATTCCAACTCCACAGTAAACTGGAGCGGCCTTGAGGCCTCCCAGATCGTCCTGTGCAATGCGGATAATTCCGTGTTAGAATCCGTAAGCGCGGACACCGCGCCAGATGGAATCTCCTTTAACATCGCCATACATTATGGCGACAATGTAACCATAACCTCCTCAAGCGCCAGCACAATCTCCCTCTCCACATGCACAAACAGCACCCTGGTAAACAACACAATCTCAGGAAGCATAATAAGCGGCTTCTTTGATGAGGGCAGCAACGGGACCTACCTTAGCGGGAATACGGCATACAACTGCAACTATTCTGGATTTGAACTCTACAGCAACGACGCCACGCTTGTTTCCAACACTGCATATGGAAACGGGATATACGGAATAGCCTCATTTGAGCTAAATGACTATTACCACATGGTATATGGCATCAATTCCACTGGAGCCACAATCAACTCAAACACCGTTTACGGTAACGGCCTTGGAGGGATATTCCTTTCAAATGCCCAGAATGCCACGATACGCTCCAACACCGTCTATTCTAACGGCGATGGCGAGGAGCACTCCGAGCCATATTACGGGAACCCGGATGCCCCAAGCAAGTATTTTGGAATCGGGTTTGCAGATGCCTTCAACATGACCCTAGAGGCAAACACAATCCATGATAATATGTATTACGGCTTTGCAGTAAACGATTCGGATGAGGTAAACTCAACCAATGACTTATGCTATGGGAACCTGGTTGCGGATGTCATCGCAATCGCAACGTACGCTTCGGATGTTTCATTTGATGGATTGCTTCTGGATACCTCTAACTACCCCAACATAAGCTTCATTGATGCGCTTGAGGCGAGCACCACCTACACAATCAAGAGGGTCCCATCGCCCAATACAAATTACCCAGAAGGAACCGCAGTCCAGAATCGGCTAATAAACATAACAAACATAACAGGCTCCCCCACAATAGATTCACTTACCTGGGCATGGGGAAATTCGGAGCAGAACGACTACAACGAATCCACATTCGAATTATGGAAGTACGTAACAAGCTGGGTTGACCTAAACGCGACAAAGAACACTGCCGCAAACACCCTGAACCATTCTTTAATAACAACCGAGGGGGCATATGGGATGCTGGGAGAGTACTACTGGGAGGACCCCGGAGGGGGAGGGGATCCCGAACCCGAACCGGACTGCTACTCGGATTCCGACTGCGGAGCCTGCGAAGAATGCTCAGGCGGGGAGTGCATACTCCCAAGCGGGGCATGCGCATCCGATTCGGATTGCGATGCAGGGGAAACCTGCGAATCCTGCGAATGCGCTCCCCCGGAGTGCACATCGGATTCCGACTGCGGGCAGGGGTACGTTTGCGAGGATTACGAATGCATTTTTGAAGAAACCGGGCCCGAGTGCGTTTCCGATTCCGACTGCGTAAATTGCGAAGAATGCTCGGATGGGGAGTGCGTGCTCCCAACAGGCTCATGCATTTCCGATTCCGATTGCGCAGGCGAAGGTGAAACCTGCGAATCCTGCATATGCATCCCACCCGAATGCGCGGATGATTCCGATTGCATCGGGGATGGGCATTCTTGCATAAACTATGAGTGCACCCCACCTGAATGCACTGTTGATTCCGATTGCGGAGCAGGAGGGGCCTGCGAATCCTATTCCTGCATCCGCCCAGAATGCACCGAAGACGATGATTGCGCAGAAGATGAAGAATGCAAGGATTATGAGTGCGTTGAAAAGGAAGCCCCGATAGATGGGGGAGCGGGGGGAGCAGGAGAAATCGAGGTGCCCCCGGAAGAAGGCGGCGAAGTTGAAGGTAAAGAATCCCAGGGCCAGGGGCAAGGAATCCCGATTGTGTCCGCAGTTATAGATACGCTCTCGGACATAATGCTCAAGAACGCACCTTCGCAGGCAGCAGGGGCATCCGGGGAAGTGGATGCAAACAAGAAAGAGCTATCCGAAGCCGGATGGTTCTTCGTGCTGGGTATCCTGGCAATAATCCTTTATTTTGGGCTTACCAAACTCCTGCCCAAGCTCCCAGGGGGCACAACCGGAAGGGCAAGAGTGGAGCGGGAGGATGAAGAGTAGGCCTAAACCACTCTCCATCCGGGGAGGGAAGGCGTTCTGCTACCTACATCCCGAGCATTTTCCCGTTTGAATAGCGGTCTACTGCCAGGTATGCGGCATCAAATGCGAGAAGCACCACGAAGTAATCCCATACTCCGGTTAGCGCACCTGCAACGAGTGCACCCGCTTTCAGCCAGAGCCGATAATCGCTAAAGGGCTTGAGAGCCTCCCTAAAATCAACTTCATCGAGTGCGGCAAGCGCGAAGAATGGGAGCAACAACCCCATTTCCCCATATTGCATTCCAAGAAGAAGCGGCACTGCCGCCGCGATTATAACCGCGGTTCCGTGCACCGCCCTGTCTATTTTCCCCATTAGGACCTGCGCCGCAATAACCCCGATAAAGAGCACCGCCGCAGGGGAGAATGCGAGAACGTATCCTATGCACAATCCCGCAACGATTGCAAGGGGCCACTTCACATTCCCCTCCCCCCCTTTCGAATCCTCAATGCAATCCACGTGCTTTATCGCAGCACCCGCAACGAGCGCGGCAACAGCAGCCAAAAGGATATCGTACATAGCCAGCCTACGGCAAATAACCTATTAAATGGCGCACAATAGCGGCCTGCTCCTCTTCCTCACAGGGAATAATATATGAGGGGGAGCGTAACGGTAGCATCACCGTGCACGGTTGCGTGCTTTCCTTCCTCGCGTATCTTTCCCCAGCTCACAGCCTCCCGTGCCGGAGCCCCGCTTAAGCTCCCATCCCACTCCTGCGCGCTAGTTAGGTAAAGAGCATAATCAAGCCCCCCGCGCATCAAATTCACACCGATTGTGTGGTGCTTGGAAATCCCGCCCCCAATTATTATCGCCCCGGTCTTATCGGCATCCAGCGCCTTGGAGGCAAGCACTTTCATGTCCGATGTAACGTCAATCCCGAATTCCGCGTTCTCCCTTTTCTGCTTCCAGAAATACGTTTGCAGCCCTATTGCCGAATCCGTAATCCCCGGAGAAAACACTGGCACCCCCTTAAGGTGCGCCTGCCTCAAAAACGAGCCTTTATCTTCAATCTGCCTCCCCATTTCCGCCGCGATTGCGCTTGGGCTAACAATATTGTTCTCTTTACTCACCTCGGAGAAAACCTTCCCGATTTTCTCTTCAAGCAATTCGTAGCGCGAGCTTGGGACCAAAACGTTCCCAATCCGGTTAACTTCCTCCTTGTGCAGCTTCTTGTCGTCTTCATAGAAGCTCCCAAGCAAATATGGCTCATACGCCTTGATCATGTCGTGGTCAAGAGCCCCCCCGGTAGTCACTATTACATCCGCATACCCGTCGCGGACCATGTCCGCAATAACCCCGCGCAAGCCCGAAGCCACGACGTTCGCGGTAAATGCGAGGAAGATTGTCGCCCCGGATTCTTTCATCTCCCTAACGAGTTCCACTCCCTGCTTTATGTGGGTTCCCTGGAACCCGCACTTCCCGTAAGCCTCAACCAGCTCCGCTACCGAAGGAGCCTTCCCAAAGTGAATGTCTTTTACTTCCATAGTGCTCTTTGCTTCCAAACGCATTTAAGCCCTTTTCTGCTCCCCTGCCACCATGCTTTCTATTCCGGAGAGATTCAACAGCCCCATAAAATTCCGGCTGCTAATGTGATTGTAGCCGATATTCAGGACTCCGAAATCAAACTCAGCTTCGCATATGCATTTTGCCATGCCCATCTCCCTCAAAACCTTCAGCTTTCCATAGGATTTCTCAAGCGATTCTGCTATTTCCACAGGGTTTTGTTCCGCCAGGGCCTCTTTGCCTGGAATGGCAATACTGCTTATATCCACCCCAACCTTTGCTTTGACGCCCAATGCCGCAAAGCCATCTTCAATCTCCGCTTTGGCCCCTTCCAGAGTTTCCCTGATGCCTTCGGCAGTGAATATTTTTCCAATTTTTTCTAATAGTTCCCGCAGTGAGCCGGTTACTCCCTTAGCCGAATTGTCAATCAAATCATCCGCAATGCCTTGCCTCTCGCTATCGCCTATCTCAACACCAGGAATCTCCCCTACGCTTGTATGTCCAAAATCTTTTAGCATAATAGTAAGGAATGCCTCCATGTTTTGGCTCTCAGCCGGGATAACCTTTGCCATTTCTGCGATTGTTTCTCCAATAAACTTCCCTGCAATATCCTGATTCCCTATGCCCCACAGGAAAGCATTGAGCCTTGAAACGCTGCTTAGGAGCGCGAGAGTGTTCGTGAGTTCCTTTATTTTGCCGTTTTCTATAGGTGTAACCGGGAACCCAAACATTTCTGATGCCTGTTTTTGGTTCCTCTTCCCCACCCCTTCCACAAAGAGCTTTACCTTTCCCATGCCCTCAGAGCGGAGTTTTTTGGCGAATTGCGCTGCCTCCCTTTCTCTCCTGCGGTCGTGCCTCTCCGGAAATATTGCCAATTGCCTGGTTTTACCAGTTTTGTTCATGCAAATAATATGCATGAAAGTCTTTTTAAATGTTTATATTTATGTCTTTTTGTGTATTGTTTTTGAAAAGGGGAGGATATGGCTGTCTTTACGTTTTCTGCCGTATTTAATTACGGCAAGCAGAAACCTTTTTATACCCTAGCCGACACAACAACCTAAACGGCCAGCGATGGTGAGACCTCATGGACAAGCTAAAACTAAGAATCGCAGGCGAAATATCGCTCTCAGAAGACCCCGGCTCAACTATGAAAAAATGGAGGGAAATCTTCGGGATAACACAGGGAGAGCTTGCAAAGGAGATAGGGATATCGGTTTCCACAATCAGCGATTACGAATCCAACAGGCGCAAGTCCCCCGGAGCCACAATAATAAAGCGCTTCGTAACCGTTCTATTTGAGCTGGATGCAAAGAAGGGGGGCGGCATAACCCAGAAGCTATTGGAGGGCGGCTCCAACACGGATGAATACTTCGAACAGCACGAGTTCGCCCGCTCGCTTCCCCTCTCAGACTTCATCGGATTGGTGGAGGGGACGGTCGTAACCAACCCGGACCTAATAGAAGAGAGGAAACTCTATGGATACACCCTCATAGATTCAATCAAGGTAATCCTGGACATGCCCTTTACCTACTTCACCAACATCTACGGGAACATGAACGAGCGCGCGATGATTTTCACAGGGGTTTCCACGGGAAGGAGCCCGATGGTCGTAATAAGGGTCAGCCCCTCAAAGCCATCGGTCGTTATCCTCCATGGGATAAAGAAGGTGGACAAGCTCGCAATAAAGCTCTCGGAAAAAGAGCAAATCCCAATAGTGGTAACCCAACTGGACATAAGCGAAATCAAGGAAAGGCTAAACAAGATATGATTATTAGAAGGTGCACAAAAAATGGCAGGAATAGTCGGATACGGGGCATACGTGCCCAAATACAGGATAAAAAGCGAAACGATAGCGCAAGTGTGGGGCGAAGACCCCGACCGCATCCAGAAAGGATTGGGAATAATGGAGAAGGCGGTCCCAGCAATAGACGAGGATTCTGCGACAATGGCAGTGGAATCCGCGAGAATTGCAATGGCAAGAGCGGGAATAAGCCCCAACGACCTCGGAGCAGTCTATGTGGGAAGCGAGAGCCACCCCTACGCGGTCAAGCCCACAGCTTCAATAGTCGCACAGGCAATAGGCGCAACCCCCAATCTCACCGCGGCGGACCTGGAATTCGCGTGCAAGGCGGGAACCGCGGGCATGCAGATGTGCATGGGATTGGTGGATTCCAAGATGGTAAAATACGGCCTCGCAATAGGCGCAGACACTGCGCAGGGAAGGCCCGGGGACGCCCTCGAATACTCGGCAGCCGCAGGCTCGGCAGCATACGTAATCGGTCCCGAAGACGAATCCCTCGCGGTAATCGAGGACACTTTCTCGTTTACGACCGACACCCCGGATTTCTGGAGGCGCTCAAAAGCCGACTTCCCTTCGCACGGGGGGAGATTCACGGGCCAGCCCGGCTACTTCAAGCACGTAAAAGGCGCATTCACAGGCCTAATGGAAAAAATGGGAGAAAAGATTGAGAACTACGATTATTTTGTTTTCCACCAGCCCAATGCGAAGTTCCCGCTTGCGGTTGCAAAGCAGCTTGGAGTCCCAAAAGAGAAGCTAAAAGACGGGCTATTGGTCCCGATTGTGGGAAACACCTATTCGGGCGCATCCCCGCTTGGGCTTGCGAACGTGCTTGATGTTGCAAAAGAGGGAGAGCGCATCTTCGTGACCTCATTTGGTTCGGGCGCGGGAAGCGACGCGTTCTCAATCAAGGTCACAGGCAAGATAGCAAACCGCGAGAAGGGAACCCCCCTGTCCGCGTTCATAGAAAACAAGCAATACGTCCCCTACGCGATTTACGCGAAACTGCGCGGAAAATACAAGGGGATGTGAGGTGAGAAAATGAGGAGCGTTGCAATTATCGGAGCTGGAATGACAAAGTTCGGAGAAGACTGGGAACGCGGCTTCCGCGAACTGGTAACCGAAGCGGGAATCCGCGCCCTAGAAGACGCAAAAATAAGCGGGGACGAGATTTCCGCAGGATACGTTGGGACGATGGCTTCCGGCTCGCTTGTGGGCCAGGAGCACACCGGAGCCCTGATTGCCGATTACATGGGCCTAAACCCAATCCCCATAACGAGGGTGGAAGGCGCGTGCGCATCCGGCTCGCTTGCCCTGCGCCAGGGAATCCTCGCGGTTTCCTCAGGCCTCCACGACGTAGTGGTTGTTGGGGGAGTAGAGAAGATGACCGACCTTGACACCGCCGCGGTCTCCCAGATCCTAGGAGGCGCAGGCGACCAGGAATGGGAACTATTCCTGGGAGCAACCTTCCCAGGCCTTTATGCGATGATGGCTAGAAGGCACATGCACGAATACGGGACGACCGAGGAAATGCTCGCATCCGTAGCGGTGAAAAACCACGAGAACGGGGCGACTAACAAGTATGCGCAGTTCCAGAACAGGATTACCCTGGAGACCGCGATGAATTCCAAGATGGTCGCAGACCCGCTAAAAGTCATGGACTGCTCCCCGATTACCGACGGTGCGGCCGCAGTGGTGCTAGCGCCTATGGAGAAGGCTTTGAGCTACAGCAAAAAGCCAATAGAAATCCTTGCCAGCGAGCAGGCTACTGGCACGCTCGCACTCCACGACCGCAAGTCCCTAACCAGCGTAAACGCGGCGAAAATAGCATCGGAGCGCGCCTACAAGAAGGCGGGCCTAACCCCCAAGGACATTTCCGTTGCGGAAGTGCACGACTGCTTCACGATTGCCGAAATAGTCGCAACCGAGGACCTCGGGTTCTTTGCTCCGGGTGAAGGCGGAAAGGCAGCTTTGGATGGCCGCACGAAAATAGGCGGCGACATAGCGGTAAACACCAGCGGAGGCCTCAAGGCAACCGGCCACCCGGTTGGCGCAACCGGGGTAAAGCAGGCGTGCGAAATCTCCTGGCAATTGCGCGGAGAGCGCGGCGCAGGGCAGGTCAAGGACGTTGAATACGGCCTCACCCACAACGTGGGGGGAAGCGGCGCGACCGCGGTAGTGCATTTGTACAAGAGAGGATACTAGAGGTGTGCAAAATGAAAGAATCGATTTCGCTAACATGGAGAAGGATACCAGAGCGCTACAGGATGATGGGAAGCGTATGCAAGACCTGCAACACCCATTATTTCCCTCCCCGCTCAATCTGCCCAGAATGCAGGAGGAAGGGAAAAATCGAGCCCTTTAAGTTTTCTGGAAAGGGCAAGGTGTATTCTTTTACCGAAATCCACGCGCCCCCGGCTGGCTTTGAGAAGCAGGCGCCTTATGTGATGGCGATAGTGGAGCTTGAAGAGGGAACCCGCTGCACCGGCCAGGTCGTGGATGCGACCAAGGACGACATCAGAATCGGGGATTCGGTGGAGGCAGTCTTCCGCAAGCTCCTCTCAGACGACCCGGAAGGCCCAATCCACTACGGCTTCAAATTCAGGCTAATCAAATGATTAATCTGTGCGCGCACTGCAATGCGCGCTTTGGGGGGAAGTTCCCAAAAGGGGAGCCCTGCCACATCTGCGGAGGCCTGCTTGGGAAATTGCCAGAGATTTTAGGGAAGGCGGCTTCCGCAATGGATGCCAAGTGGAAAACCTTTGCGCTCTCAACCTCAATCCCAAAAGAGGTGCTCTCAAGGGAGGAAGAGGCATGGGACTATTCGGATGGGGAATGCATCAAGTCCGCACTAAACGCCTTCCTCTCAAAGGAGCTTGAGAAAAAAAGCGGCAAAACCTATTCTCCCATGGACGCGGACGGGAGAATCTCAATCAACCTGGAAACGCTTGAAGCATCCGGCTCAAACGAGCCGGTTTTCTTTTTTGGGCGCTACAAGAAGCTAATTAGGGGAATCTGCCAGAGCAGGTGGGTTTGCCTAAGCTGCAACGGGAGAGGATGCAAAAAATGCGGCGGAACAGGCAAGATTTACGAAGAATCGATCGAGGAATTAATCGGGGATGCGGTGGTTTCCGAAACAGGAGGGAAATACACCCTCCACGCTTCCGGGAGAGAAGACGTTGATGTGCTCAATTTCGCAGGCCGCCCATTTGTTTTGGAAGTGAAGAACCCCTCCAACATCTCCCCCAATCTTCCCGCAATCGCAGAAAAACTCAACTCAGAGAAAAAGGTGGAAGTTGCCTCCCTTACAAAAGTCCCTTCGGGATTCGTGAAACTCGTTTCGGATTCGCACTTCCCAAAAACATATCGCGCATGGATAGAATCCGATTCCCCACTAACACGCGAGGATGCGCAAAAGCTCCTCTCTTTCGATTTCGTATTGGCGCAGAGAACCCCGGAGCGCGTGGCGCATCGGAGAGCGGATAAAATAAGGGAGAGGCGCGCAAGAATCGTTTCTGCAACCCTGGAAGAGAAAGAAAGTAATGCAGGCGCAAAATCCCTGGCAATAGTTGCGGATATCCACGCGGATGCGGGAACCTACATAAAAGAATTAATCCATTCTGATTCCGGGCGCACAAAGCCAAGCATCTCCTCATTCCTGGAAAAACAATGCAGGTGCGCAAGGCTGGACGTTATTGGGATAGAGGACGATTTCCTCAACCTCTTGCTCCCTTAAACTTTCCGCTTCTTTCTAAGGAATTCAAATGCACTCCCAGGGCGCAGAAGGATACGGGGTTTCCATCGCCGATTGCGCTATAATGCCTTAGCAATCTTCTGCCGGATTGCAATCTTCCTCTCAAGCCGGGCCTTTTCCAGCTCAAACTTGGCTATCTCTAGCCGTTCCCTATCAAGTCTCCCCCTTTCATCAGATGAGAGCGGCGTGCCCCCCTCCCCCCAGTTTTGCTTGTTCCTCTTGATAACTTCGGCCGTTACCCCCAGCTCCTTATGTGCCTCCGATAATTCGGATTTCGTTTTTTCCAGCTCTTCTTTGAGCCCATCTATTTCCGCTTCAATAGCCTCCCTCCCGCTCCCACGCACTATATACAATTCGGTAAGCAGTTTTTCCTCAATTTTGGGTATTTCCGATTTCTCCCTCGCTAGGGCATCCTCCCATTTCTTGCGTGCAGAAACTTCTTTCCCATCCCATTCCTTCCTGGCGTTTTCGTACTCCGGGGTTTTGGCTGCTTCGCTCCAAGGCCCCCCGTAACGGGAAGTGATTTCATATAGGGCATCGTTTTTTTCTCTTATAAGAGAATGGTACTTCCCCCAAGCATCGTCCGTTTCATTTTCAATCTCCGCAATCTCCGAAGCCCCCACTGGCACATGAATCCCATACACGCTCTTCATAACCCGTTTTCCCTCTTCATAGTTGGATACGCTCCCCATAAGCCGTTCCACCCAGGACCCGTCGGATCGCTTGGCCAAATTTGCCAGCTCCCTGGCTTTCTTTTCAACCCTGTTTCCCCGCTCCATGGCAGCTCCCCTGAGTTCCTGGCTTTTCCCATTATCACTTAGAATCCCGTTGCAGTAACCCAGTGCCTCTATGTACGCATAAATCAGTGTTCTTGGGCTAATTAGACCGAGCAGTTCTGCCGCATTCTTCTCAACCGGAACATACTTCCCGAACCGGGCATCAAACTCTTCCCTGAATTTCTGCACTTCCTCCCCAACTTCCTTTTGCTCTTCCGGTGTCGGAACCTTTTTCTGCTCCACGGGTTTAGGGGCTTCTTCACCGCCCCCTTCATCCATGCCCAGATACGTCCCCACCACGTCTATTACTTCTTCCTCTTCATCCTGCGCCCCGCCATCCGGCTCGCGCGCCTTGGTGAATTCCGGCTCCTCCACCCGCACCGGAACCTTCCCCTTTTTCTTCTCCCCAAAATAAGCGTCCCGCCCTATCTGGTAGGTTGCCCTTGCCCCTATAAGCTGTTCCCTCCAGAAACCGGTTCCCCCATCCGTGCCCAATGAGAGCAGTTCTTCCGCCTTCTTGTCAATAAGGTTCCCCATCTTCAGGGCGGCTTCCCCAAGTTCCCCGCCATTCCCCTGGCTGGCCAGGATTTTCTTGCAATAATCAAGCGCGGTTGCGTACGCCATCCCAAGCTTGTTTGGCCCCATGCGCCTAAGGAGCTCTTTGATATTCTCCCCAACCGGCACGTTCTGCCCGAACCATGCATTGAATTCCTGCAGTTGCGCCTGCCCTTCTTTCTGTCTCTGGCCGCCCATTTTTACCACGCCCTTTTCTTTGTTCAGATTTTGTGCAGAAATATTTTTATTCTAGCACCGTAGCATCCCATGCCACGCATTCCCTTATAAATTCCCGCCCCAAAACCAATCCCATGTTGGAAAAGCTCCTCTTCTCGCCCCTGCAAATGCCAGGCGAAATATTGCGCATGATAATTGCAATTGCCGGAACAGCAGCAATCTCCTATTACGATATCTTCAACAACCGCAACGTTCCCGACAACCTCCTCTATGCATTCCTCATAATTGCATTCGCAACCAACCTCGTATTCCTGGACACCGACATCCTAATCTACGGATGCGCCCTAACCGCAATCCTCTTCGCATTGGGATACTTCCTCTACAAGAGCGGCCAGGTCGGGGGAGCCGACCTCTTTGCAGTGTGCGCTATAACCCTTCTCCTACCCATACTCCCATCCTCGTTTTCAGTGCCCTTCAACTACCCCCTGATTTTCCCGATACTCCTATACAGCGGAGCCGCATTCGCAGCCTACTCCTTATTCTTCTTCTCAAAAATAATCCTAAAATCCAAGAACGCAAAGCCCAACTACGTTTACCTAATCCTCATAATCCCATATCTCCTATTCACCTACATCTTCGCTTCCGCGCCTTTCTTCTCCCCCGCCTATTTCCTCCTGGCCTCGCTTCTCCTCCTCTCATCCATTTTCTTCCTCCTATTCCGCGAAGCGATAAACGAGGGCATAATAAGCAAGGTCCCCCTAAACAAGGTGGACAACGAGGACGTCCTTGCAAAAGAGAAGATGGAGCCATTAATGAAGAAGCTCAAAATAGGGCCGGTATTGGGCAAAGCGGAAATGGAAAAACTAAAGAAAGCAAAAGTGAAGGAAGTCTGGATTTACGCAACCCTTCCCCCGTTCCTGCCATTCCTCCTAATCGGGCTAATCCTCTCGCTGTTTTTTGGGGATGCAATCCTCCCGGTTTTCTAGCTCAAGGGCGCACGCGCACGCCTCCCCGCATTGCCTTCCCCCCACGAATGCAGAGTATCGCATATTTAATCATTCCCACACATAATATCTCCTGAAGGTGGGCTTCTTGCAAAAACAGCTTCTTTTTATCAACTGCAAAATGACTCGCAGAGCAGCGCAAAAATACGCAATGCGGCACAAAAAGAAGCTCGCCTCCCATGCCCTGATGGACCAGGCGATATTGCGGGGCGAAATGACGCGCCTAAGCTGGGCAAGGGAGTGGCTCGTTTATCCGCGCTCAAGGGGCTTTTTTACAAAAAAGCGCGACATAAAAGACGAGCAGACCGGCTGCATCCTCCCATGGGAATTCGTAAGGGGAAAAGACGTTTTCAGGAAAAACGTTGCCCTTTTTGTCGACCCCAAAACCCTTGGCAAAAGCAAGAAGACCAAGGGCACAATCCTGATTCCAGAAGCGATAACCGTGCTGGAGAATTTCCCCCAGAAAGGAGAGCGCCTAGTCTGCGGCAGGGCGGATGAGAAAACCGCGATTCCATTGATAGTCCCCGCAGATGAATGGGGGCTCATCCTCCCCTGGATGAGGAGGAAGATTTTCCGCTTCTCAGAGCAGTCGGTTGTCCCAATCTCGCGCGGATACGAAGGATTTTTCGACCCGGAGGACAAGCACGTGGTGAATGCCTGCATGCAGGCTGGGTGCCTTTTCTGGCTCGCCCTTGAAGAGTGATTTCCACTCATTGCAAACAAGGGTAAAAGAGGGCCCCCAAATGCCCAAAAATGCACGTTTTACGTCGGTATCCTCACTCCTTTAAATAACTGCGCTTTCATATATGTCCCCATGTCCGGTGGGAGAAAATACGTAGTAATCCTAGGGTCTATAATGTCCGGGCTTGGCAAGGGAATTCTCGCCGCCTCAATCGCCCGCATACTAAAAACGCACGGCTACAAGGTAGCCCCGATAAAGTTCGATGGCTACCTGAATGTTGACTGCGGAACGATGAACCCCTTCCGCCACGGGGAGGTTTTCGTCCTCGATGACGGCGGGGAAGTGGACATGGATTTCGGAACATACGAACGATTCCTCAACACCTCGATTACGAGCAAGTCCTCAATCACGGGAGGCAAGATATTCAGGCTCCTTCTTGATAAGGAGCGCAAGGGCGAATACCTCGGCCGCGACGTGCAGATGGTCCCGCACCTAACAAGCGAAATCAAGGAGCGCGTAAAGGATGTGGGAGAAGAATCCAAGGCCGACATAGTCCTAGTCGAAGTCGGGGGCACAGTAGGCGACATAGAAAACGGCTACTTCATAGAAGCAATGCGCCAGCTCTCCCTGGATGAGGATACCCTCTTCATCCAGCTAACCTACGTCCCAAGCCTCAGCCCCGGAGAGCAGAAAACCAAGCCCACCCAGCACGCAAACAGGCTAATTAGGAGCCTCGGTGTCAAGCCTGAAATCGTAATGTGCCGCGAGCAGGAGCCACTCTCAAAAGAGGCAAGGGAAAAAATCGCACTCTTCTGCGACGTTCCCCAGGAGAACGTATTCGACGACCCCATGGTCCCGACCGTTTATGCCCTCCCGCAGATGCTAGAAAAGCAGGATTTCTACAATTCAATTGCAAAGAGGTTCCACCTGAGGAAGACCAAGGTCCCAGTGGGAATCTGGAACCGCATGGTAAAGCGCATAATCCGGCCCTCAAAGAGGAAACTGAGAGTGGGGATAGTGGGAAAATACACCGCGGTAAAAGACGCGTATGTGAGCGTGAAGGAGGCAATCGTGCACGCTTCCGCTGCAAACAACGTCTTCTCCGAGGTCGTTTTCGTAGAGTCCACGGAAATTGAGAAGCAGGGGACCAAGCTCCTCTCCAATCTTGATGCGATAATAGTCCCAGGGGGATTTGGCAAGAGGGGAATAGAGGGGAAGATTGCCGCAATAAGGCACGCAAGGAAGAACAAAATCCCGTTTCTGGGATTGTGCCTCGGCCTGCAGATGATGGTAATAGAATACGCGCGGGACGTGTGCGGCCTAGAGGGCGCAAACTCCGGGGAGATAGACAAGGCAACCCCCTACCAGGTAATAGCCCTCCTCCCGGAACAGATGCGCATAGAGGAAAAGGGGGGCACGATGCGCCTTGGCTCATACCCCTGCGAAGTCAAGCCGGATTCTCGCGCATTCGCATGCTACAAGAAAAAGCTAATCCACGAGCGCCACAGGCACCGCTGGGAAGTAAATCCGCAGTACGTGGAGCAGCTAGAGGGCGCGGGCCTGGTAATCTCCGGAAAGTCACCGAACAAGGGGATAGTCGAGATGGTCGAGTGGCAGGAGAGCTTCGGAATCGGCACGCAGGCGCACCCCGAACTAAAAAGCAGGCTCGAAGACCCCGCGCCCTTGTTTGTGGGCGTAATAAAGGCGGCGCTAGAGCGCAGGAAGGAAAAGAAAAAGAAGCTTGAGAAGAAGGAATGAAAAGGGAAGTTTTTTCCCTTTCCCCAATTTTTGTTTTTCTAGAGTTCCAGGTCCTTGTGCGGAACCGAGGAGAGCGCGTTCTTTAGCCTGTAGCGGGCTATTATCCCGCTTGCCCTCTCCATTTTCTCCCTGCGCCCTTCTGCCGAATTCCCTTCCAGGTATTCGTCTATGTAGAGCCCGAAGTCCGCAAGCGTCTTTGAGCCGTTTCCAACAAGCGTGCCTATTACGCGCGCTACAAGGAGCTTCCCGGCGTCGTCGCATCCCCAGATGCTAAGGGCCAGCGCAACCTGGTCCACAAAATGGTTCTTGTCCTCCTCGTCCATTTTCGCCCAGATTTCCACCATTTTTTTCTTTGTAGAAGAATCGAGCTTCTCAAAAGCGCCCATCTACGCCACCTTGTCCAGCTTGCGGGTGTTCCCGCTCTCAAGTGCGTCCCTGAGCGCCGTTGCGTATTCTGCGGCCTTTGGAAGGAGTGCCGCTTCCTGCTGCGTCAATTCCCCCTCATTCTCCCGAAGGCCCTTTGCCCTCTCCCTGGTTTTTATCTGCTCTATGCGCACCCCGACTAGCTTGTCCATGTTCCCTATTACCTGCTCCCAGCGGGAGTCGGCCCCCTCCTCATCCTTCCGTTTTTTCTGCGCAGACCTTGGACCCATGAGTTTCACCACTTGCAAAAGTTCTTTCTCCCTAATTCTATTTATTCCTTTTCCCGCCCCACTATGCTCCCTTCCAAATCAGGCACCACTTCCATCCAGTCTCCGCCCATTTTCTGGTAGAGCCTGCGCATGGTGGAATCGTAGACGAGATTGTTGGGCGCGGCGGTCTCCTTTGGCCTGTCTATCTCAATTAGGGGGAACCTCGCCATCCACCGCATCCTGTCCCTAAAAGGGTTGCGCTCTATTGTGAACATGACTTTTTTTTCCTTCTTTACCCCCTCGCACCATTCTATTACTTCATTGATTTCCTCTTGCGTCACCATCATTTTCCTCACCGTTTCCATTTGCCCTAAGCCATGGGGCGCTTCCCCCAGTGCCTATTTTTTCACTACGTAAACTATGTCCTCGTTCTCAAGCAGGTGCTCAATCCCCACTCTCTGCCCCGGGAACTTCACGCTTTTGCCCCAGACAAGGGCGTACTTGAAGTTCCTGCGGTAATCGCGGGGCAGCTTCTCTAGGAATTCCCCTATCGTGTCCCCCCTTTTTAGCATCATGGGTTCTTCGCGGTCTATCCCCTTTGTGCGCGTCTTGGTGTAAACGCGCATGAAATGCAGGCTAGAATAGATGCTCTCGCGCAATTCCTCCATCCCCTCCCCCTTGTCCGCGGAAATGGAAATCGCCCCTTCCGGGAACCCTTCGGGAATCCCCCCGGTTATGTCCGTCTTGTTTACCGCAATTACCTGTGCAACGTAAACCCTGTTGCGCTCAAGCTTGTCTATTAGCTCTTCTCCGGTAATGTCCTGCTTGATTGTCACAGTGGCATTGTGTATCCCGTATTCGTTTAGGATTGCAATGACCTCCTGCCTGCCGATTTTGGTTAGCTTCCTGGCGGTAATTATATGCACGCCGCCTTTGACCTGCTTTTTTATGTCAACGTTCGGGGGCCTTTTCCCCATCCTTATCCCGACTTCCTCAAGCTCCCGCTTTATCGTCTCGTATTCTCCCCTCTTGGTTGCATCCAGCATGACCAGTATCAGGTCCGCCTTCCTCGCAACCGAGAGCACCTCCTTTCCCCTCCCCTTGCCCTCTTTCGCCCCCTCTATTATCCCGGGGATGTCCAGGATTTGCATCTGCGCCCCCTTGTAATGCATGATTCCGGGTATGCACTCCAAGGTGGTGAATTCGTAAGCCGCCACCCGGCTTTTCGCATTGGTAATCTTGGAAATGAGCGTGGATTTTCCCACACTCGGAAACCCCACCATGACCACGGTGGCATCCCCCTGCTTCTTTATGTCAAAGCCGCTACCCCCGCCTTTGCGCGAGGCTTTCTCCAGAACCTCGCGCTGGAGCTTCGCCCTGCGGGCTAGGAGCAGCCCGATGTGGTGCTCGGTGCCCTTGTGCCTCTTGGTCTTTGCGAGCTCTTCTGTGATTTCCTTTATCCTGTCCTCTGCTCCCATTAATGGCTAATCTTGCTTGGATAATTCTTTATATACTTCCCTTTAGCCCTGCCATTTAAGATAATCTTTATATACCTCCTCTTCCATTCCGTCTCCATGTGCAACGTAGTCCTAGAGGGAACGAGGGCGGTAGTGGACATGGCGAAATGCCCATTCGAGTTCGCATCCGCCGAGTTCCTAAACTTCCACCTAAAGGACCTATCAACCCTTGAATCGCCAATCAAGACGCTCCGCTACGAAGAGGAAATCATGATTGAGCTAGACGAGAAGGAGACTCTCGTCCTAACAGAATACGCATCGGTGATAAAGCAGGTGGAGGCCCTCCTTTTGCGCACCGACATCTACGGGATGGAGCAGGACGAGAACTACGCAAAGAGGAGGCAGATAATCCGGGAGTTCTACGAATACATGTTCATGAACCCCCTAATAGCCGCCAACAAGCTCAAAGACTACAAGGAGGCAGAGCCTGAGCGCTCGGTTTTCCTAAAGGCGCATAGGACGTTCCAGGCATGGATAAACGGAATCCTAAAGAGGTACATGCAGACCGCGCTCTACAAGCTCACCGAAAAAACGGGGGACATGCGCGCCGCATTCCTTTCCCTTACCGGGCTGCGCTCGCTCTATTTCGTGCAGTCGCTTGTGCTGGACATGCCCCCCGGCGCAAAGCCCGCTTCCCTGCCGGATGCGTCATACGAGCTTCCCTTTGGGATAAAGGTGCAGCTCTACGAGGTCCCTGGCTCGGATGCATATTTGTACGTGCAGGAAAACGAGATGATAAACAACCTCCCCAAAAATCTGGGAGTAATGCTCAAGCGCCTAATCGGAGAGCAATTGAAGGAGGTTTTCTCCGAGGAAAAATTCGACATCCTCTTCCAGCTAAAAACCCGCGAATACCGCCAGTATTTCATGGACGAGGCGGTAAAGCAGGGAATAAAGATAACGACACAGCAGGCAATGGCCATGGGCAGGGAGGCCGCCTCCTGGGTAGTGGGCCTTGGGGACCCCATAGAGAACCTCTGCCTAGACCGCAAGAACGTGACCGATATTTACATAGACAGCGAGGACTCGCCCTTATACATAGAGCACGCAAAGTTCGGGATTTGCCACACCCTCTACCGCTACAACCGCGACCTTCTCTCCAGGGCATTCCGCAACATAGTGCTCTCGGAGAAGGGAAAGAAGTTTGACGATTTGCACCCGGTCGTGGATGTCGTGGTAAAGCGCCACTCAATGCGCAGCCACCTCCAGCGCCCGCCTGCAACCTTCCGCGAGCTCCAGGGGGCCTTGCGCATAATGCAGGAGGAGCCCTTCACATACCCGCAGTACCTATACTTCCGCTCATTTAGCCCGTTCTTCTGCGGCTACGATGACGTCATGGCCACACTCGGTTGCAGCGAGGCGGTGCTGGGGCTAAAAGGGGTGGGAAAAACCGCGTTCACTTCCGCAAAGGTCGCGGCAATCGGCACCAAGAAGAGGATTATCCCAATCCAGGACATTGAGGAAATCCCGGTCCGCGCATTCCGCAAGAGGGGCTTCCACATCGGCGCCGCAAAAGTCAAGGCGTCTGTCGGGGAGGAAACCGGGGCGCCCACAGGGGAGCTTGACCTGGTTGCAATGGCCAACGCCCTGCTCAGGATGGGTGATGCGGCCCTGATTATCAACGAAATCCGCTCCAGGGTTGCAGTCCAGGGTGTAATCAACCTCCTAAACACGCAGCCAGGGGTATTCCTGCTATATAACCTGCACGCAGAATCCCTGCGCGATGTCCAGGACCGCTTAGAACTCGTATTCGGGATTCCCGGGGCGAGCATGTTTGCGACCGACCGCTATTCGTTCCTAAAGAAAATCCGCTTTGGCCGCAAGGGGCGCGTTTACAGGGTGCTCGGATACGAATTTGAGTCCGACCCGGAAAACCGCAAGTTCGAAGAGGTGTTCCGCTACCGCAGGGGCCCGACCATAGACGATTGCGTGCTGGAAGCCAAGTTCATCCGCAACCCCGAAGCCGAGCAGTATGACTTTACCAAGCTGGATTTGGGCAAGCTGGAAAAGGAGCTTGACATAGAGTTCATCCCGCCGGTGCTCTCGCGCAGGTGCACTGAAACCGGAATCAGCCCGGAGCAGTACATACTCCAGGCATTCCTGAAGGGGAAGATGTACGACCAGATATACCGCGCAAGCGTAAAAGAGAACGACCCCCTAATCCGCGACCTGGATTTCGTCGTAACAGCGAACACCGAGATAAACCGCATGCTAGGCGAAATAGAAAAAGAAAACGGGACTGTGGACTACAAGGAAGCCCAGGAGAAAATGGAGAAGATGGTCACAGGCCTCATGAAAGAGGACATCCAGAGAAGGGCGCTCCAGGCAAAAGGCTCATCTTCAAAGGCGGCGGCAAAAAGCGTGGAAGTTGCCCCAGCTAAAAAATAATCCCAGGATGCAGCCAGCCCAAAAGAATAAGTGCGCCAGGCTTCCCGCCCCCTTTGGGATTCATGCGCGGACCATGCTTTTTTCGCCGACTTCCCTAAGGAGTATCTTGTGCACCCCGCTCCCGTACTGGAGTGCCTTCTTCTTCCTCTTTACCGCGGTTTCCGGGACTCCCAAAAAGTGGGCAGCCTCGCGGAGAATGCCCTTTTTGAGGTCCCTCTCCTCCATCCTAACGGCGAGGGGGGTTGAGAACACGCATTCTGCGAGCTTCCGATTGTAGAATGGGAACCGCGCTTCCACCCCGTGCGTTTTCATCACTTTCTTTATCATTCCTATGTCGCGGTTTTTTAAGGTGTCAAATTCCTCGCGCATTATCATGTCAAGGTCCTTTCCTTCATTCCAGTAAGTGTAATACCTCTCATATCCAACAAAGAGCTCCTCGCTTGCAGAGCCAAAGAGCACAACGTCAATCCCGCGCGCCTGCGCTTCCTGCGCAATCACGTAAACCGGGGCCATGATTTCCACTTTCAGGAAGTCCGCATTGAGAATCTCCATCGCCTTCGAATAGCACTCTAGCACCTCGTCCTTGGAGAGTATGCGCTTGTGCAAGGGAAGCCCCAGCTCCCTTGCCACGATTTCGGAATAAACGATATCCTCGCTTCCTTCCACCCCAACCGAGAGCAGGTCCACTTCGGCGCTCTCTTTGGCAACCTGTGCGATGGTTGCGCTATCTAGCCCTCCTGAGAACGCAATCCCCACCCTGTCCTCAAGGCATTCCTGCACCGAACGCTCAATAGCCTGAGCGAGTTCCACCATCGCCATATTTCCACTTCTAGAATCATCCTTACGGGCCCGGAGGGATTTGAACCCTCGACCTTCACCTTAGGAGAGTGTCGCGCTATCCAGGCTGCGCTACGGGCCCAGAAGCTTATTTATCCCCCGCTCCTTTTTAAATACCTTATCGTTGCCCGGGCATTCCATCTTTTAAAGATTCTAGCCCTAATCCATCCGGTGCTTGGGAGGCAGTTGATATGGAGCTAGAAGAACTACTGTCAATGTTGGAGATAACCGGGATGGATTCGCTCCATCCCCACGAGCAGACCATTCCTGCGAACCTTAGGCGCCTTCAGGAAGCCATGTTCAACCTGGGAAGGCTCGTAGACCCCCTGGTAATAGACAGGAAAACCGGGGTGATTCTAGACGGCAACCACCGCTATTTAGTTCTGCGCAACATGGAAATCCCGAATGCGGTCGTGCAGCCGGTTGATTATTTCTCTGATAAAATCGGGCTTGGGACCTGGCTTCCCGCATCCAAAATCCTAATGCGCAAAGAGGATTTCGAGAAGCTTGGGGAGAAAACCGAATCAGTGGATTTTGAAGCGGGAAAGCGGGCAATTGATTCGCTAGAAGCGGTTTTCATGATAGTTTCCGGCAAGGGCGGGGATAGGGAATGCGCGCTCATATCACCGGGCTCCTACGACGTTGTTTCCATGACAGCCAAGCAGAAGGAACTAATTTCCTCGCTTTCGCAATTCAATTTGGATTATCATCCGGACGACTACGCGCAGGAACTCCTGGATTCCGGCAAGAGCGTCCTCTTCCGCCGCCCCTACGCCAAGAAGGAGGTCGTAGGGGAAGCCCTTGCAGGCCGCCCGTTCCCGCCCAAATCCACCCGCCACACGATTCCAGACCGGGTAATCCGCCTCAACATGCCCCTAGGATGGCTGCTTGAGGAAAAAGAGGATGCGCGCAGGCAATTAGAGGAAATGCTCGGAAAAAGGGCGTATTCGGGCAACGTGCGCCGTTACCCCGAACCAGTAATAGTCATATACTAAATGATCAATTGGAGGTAATGTAAATGCCGATATTGCTAAGCCCGGGGCCCGTTTACGTGCCAAAGGAGATACTTGATGCTCAGGCAAAGCCGATGATTACGCACAGGAGCGCAGCCTTTACCGAACTATATGGCGGGATTTGCGAATCGCTAAAGAGCGCCCTCAATTCGGAAGAAGCCTACCTGATTACGGGTTCGGGGACCCTCGCAAACGAAACGAACCTGCTAAACTGCTGCCTCCCCAATGAGGGCGCCCTATTCTTGTCAAACGGAGAATTCGGGGACAGGTTAGCCGAAATCGCAGCGCTTTACACCAACACCGAAGTGCACGCGCTCCCTGCAGGCAAGGGCTGGGACATTGAGCGCGCAAAGGAAAAAATAGACGAATCTTCCGCGCAGGTCTTCGGGATGGTCTACAATGAGACCGGATACGGGGTGCGCAACCACGCAAAGGAGGTTTTCACTTACGCAAAGAAGAAGGGAATGCTAACGGTGATGGACTCGGTTTCCGCCTGGCCCGCTCTTCCTTTTGATGCAAAGGAGTTCTCGGTTGATTTTTTTGGCTCTGCCAGCCAGAAGGCACTTGGTTGCCCGCCCGGGATGGGAATGCTCGGCCTTAGCAAGGATGCAATAGAGCGCATAGAATCCCGCGGCAAAATCCCTTCGCACTACTGCGATTTGCGCCGCCACCGCAAGAGGTACCTAAAGGACAAGCAGACTCCGAATACCCCTGCAGTGAGCCTCTTCTACGCGTTTTCCAAATCCCTGGAGATAATCGGGCGCGAAGGGGGCTTTGCCGCATGGTCGCAAAAGCACGTAAAAGAATCCGGATACGTGCAATCGCGCATAAAGGGCATGGGCCTCAAGCTCATCCCGGAGCCCGGCTTTGAGTCCTACTCCCTAACCGCATTCTATTGCGAGAATGCAAACGAGGTAAAAAAGCGCATGTTGGATGAAAAAGGGATAACGATTGTAGGATGCAAGGGGGAGCTTGCGGGCAAGGGGCTGCGCATAGCGCACATGGGCAATTTCAGGCGCGAAGACATAGATGCGTGCCTGGAGGCGCTTGAAGGCTTCGTAAAATAAAGCGTATTGCAAGGTGCATGGAAATGAAAGTGGTAGTTGCAGACAATTTTGAGGCAGGCGCCTTAAAACTCCTGGAGGCAACCGGTGCGCAGATAGTGCACAAGCCGGAATCGCTGGAAGCCGAACTCGCGGATGCGAAAATGCTAGTTGTGAGGAGCGCAACCAGGGTTACGGAGGAACTCCTCTCCATTGCCCCCAATCTCAAGGTGGTAGCGCGCGCGGGAGTCGGGCTTGACAACGTAGACCAGGACGCATGCAAAAAGCGCGGAATAGAAGTCATGAACACCCCAAGCGCTTCCACCAACGCGGTCGCCGAATTTGCGCTTGCCCTGATTCTTGGCGCATCGCGCAACGTCCCCCGCGCCCATCATTCTATGAAGCAGGGGAAGTGGGAGAAGAAAGTGCTGGCGGGAAGCGAAGTGGAAGGAAGGACACTTGGGATAATAGGGTGCGGCAGGATTGGCTCGCTACTTGCAGAGAAAGCCCGCGCCCTGGGAATGGAGGTTCTCGGGTACAACCCTCCCCCGCGCCATGATTCGCCCCACATAAAATACGTGGAGCTTGACGAGCTGTTTGGCTCTTCGGACATAATAAGCCTGCACGTCCCCTCCACCCCGGAAACCAACGGGATGATTAACAAGGGCACAATCTCCAAAATGAAGGACGGGGCAATCCTCATAAACACCGCAAGGGGCTCAATAGTGGAAGAGGATGCGCTCTATGGGGCGTGCAAGTCCGGGAAGATCCGCGCAGCGGCCCTGGACGTTTTCCCCTCAGAGCCCTATTCGGGGAAGCTCCTTGAACTAGAAAACGTCTTCTGCACCCCGCACATCGCAGCTTCCACCGCACAAGCCCAGGAGCGCATAGGCGAACTAATCGCCCAGAAGATATCCTCTTTAATGTCTTGCGGCGAATAACTTCGGTGGATAGGATGGAATACCTTCGTTTTTCCTGGGAAGAAACCGAACGTGCGGTTTGGTCTATTTGCAAAAAGATACAGGAAGTTTCCTTCAAGCCGGACACCATAGTCGCAATCTCCCGCGGGGGGCTCGTTCCGGCAAAACTTTTTTCCGACGCTCTTGATGTGCGCGACCTTCGGGTAATAAGGCTCTCTTTCTACGAAGCCATGGGAAAGAGGATGGATGAGCCTCGGCTCGTGGACCCGCTTCCCGGGAGCATAGAAGGCAAAAGAGTCTTGTTGGTAGATGACATTTCAGATAGCGGGGAAAGCTTCAGGGCGGCAATGGCGCACCTCCTAGCGCGCAATCCCGCATCCTTGAAAACCGCCTCCATACATATGAAAGAGGGCTCCCCGTTCAAGCCCGATTTCTTTTTCCAGACCAACACGAAGTGGGTGGTGTATCCATGGGAGAAGCAGGAATTCACGCGTGACACCGGGGAGAAGCTGGTGGGCCAATGAAGATTGAGCCCACCCCGTATTATTTTTACATGGCCTTATTGGGGATATTCAACATCCTGATTCTCGCAACACCGTTTGTGATGATTTCATCCCCGGAAACCGGGGAACTCCTGCATTCGGGGTTTGCCCTGACCTGCCACCAGCTCGCTTCGCGCTCATACTGCTTCTATCCGGATGATTCGTCTTTTGGGGACTGCCCCAAAGAATATACGCGCGCGCCGGTTCTTGATTCGGAGAAGGGATTGGCATACAAGTTCCCGGTTTGCGCACGCGACCTTCCCTTATACCTCGCGGCATTCTTCGGGGGAATAGCCGTGTACAAAACCAAATGGAAGGATTCTCGGAAGCCCCCAAACCCCCTGTTTTTCGTGCTCGCATTAATCCCGATTGCGCTTGATGGGGGAACCCAGCTAGTAGGCCTTAGGGAGAGCACCAACGAGCTTAGGGCGATTACCGGTATAATCGCGGGATTCGCGTTCTCGTTCTACTTCGTCCCCATGCTCAATGCGTTTTTCCTAAAAAGGCAGAAGAAAGAATGAGCCATTAGGGATATGGCCATTTTCCAGGAGACATTTAGTGTGTATGCCGTATCAAGAATCACATGATTGGGAGTTTTGCGCCCATCATGCTTTCTTTTAGGTTTTTGGAGAGCTCCTCCCCATTTGCCCCAAGCGATTCAAGTGCGGCTGCAACGGCGCAAACAGCTGCCCCGTTTTCCCTGCACACTCCGGCTTTCTGCGCGATTTCCATCGCCTCTTCAAAAGAAGGGGCACCTTCCATTGCCTTTGCTATGCGCATTGCCTCCCCCTCGTTAACCATTTTTTCGTATGTGGCGCCTTCCCTCAGGTTTTGGGGGTAAGCCTTCTTTGCGGCAAGAAGATTCCCAAGCGGGGCGCGCTTTCCGTTTCCCTCCCTGCCCACTACAAATGCCCTTGTTTCAATGCATCCCCCATCCTGCCCTGCATCTGCCCGAATCCCTGCTTCAATTGAGAATGCCAAGACTCTGGCTCTTGCGCCTCCCTCTCCCCCCATCCTGGCCTCTGCCATAAGTGCCTGTACCCTTAGCGTGCCTACTGCGGGCTGGGCGCTTTTGCCTGCTTGGGGTATTTTGGCAAGGAATCCGGGTTTTACCATGATTATTTAGTGCAGGGCAATCCTTTTAAATACGTGTTCTACCACTTTTTCCTACAAAATAAGGGGAGTTGGGAACGCCTTCCCAAAACGGGGGAAGCAGTCCCCGCAGAAGAAAGGAAAATGGAAACGCAGTCCATTAGCCAAAAAAGAAAGGGAAGAATGGCGCAAATTGCGCGCCATAATTCATTTGAGCCTTATGGCCTCCAGGTTCATCGGAGCTCTGGCTTCCCGCTTTATCATCGCTCCCATGCTGCGGGCTAGGTCCTCGGTCTTGCCCCAGTCCCCGTGCACGGTGAATACGCGCTCGGGAGTGGGCCTAAGGTTCTTTAGGAATGCCATTAGCTGGTGGCGGTCACTGTGCCCGGAGAACCCTTCGACAGTCTCAACGCGCATGTTGATGTTCATTACCTTGGTTTTCCCGTCTTCTCCGGTAAGGGGTATCTCCTTCATGCCCTTCTGGATTTTGTGCCCAAGGGAGAGCGGGCTCTGGTAACCGACGAAAACGAGGGTGTTCCTCTCGTCTTCGGCCATGAGGTTTAGGTATTCTACCGAAGGCCCTCCGGTAAGCATGCCCGAAGGCGCAAGGATTACGCATGGCTCCCCATCCACTATTTCCTTCCTGTCGGTCCCCTTTGCGACTTTTATCATGGGGGATTCAAAGGGGCTGTTGTTGGAGAGGATTCTCCTCTCAACGTTCTTCCTAAGATACTCAGGATACGCGGTGTGTATCGCGGATGCTTCAAGCACCATCCCGTCTATGTAAACGGGAAGGTCGAAACCCGTTTCCTCCCTCCTATAATAATCCTCCAAAACCAGCATGATTTCCTGGCTCCTTCCCACTGCAAAGACCGGAATGAGCGTTTTCCCCCCTCTCTGCGCAGTCTCCTTTATGATGCTAACAAGGCGGTCTTCCATCTGCCTCCTGTTGGCGGTAATGTCGTTGCGCCCCCCGTAGGTGCTTTCGATAAACAGAGTTTCCACCCTGGGGAAGTTGGTGTTTGCAGGGTCAAAGAGCTTTGTGTACCCGAACTTCATGTCTCCTGTGTGCACGAAGTTGTGGAGCCCTTCTCCTATGTGCAGGTGCACCATGGCGCTCCCTATTATGTGCCCCGCGTTGTAGAGGGTCATCTTTATTTCCGGGGTAATGTCTACGACCTCCCCATATTCTACCGGGATTACCCTCTTTAGCTCGTTTTGT
Organism: Microcaldota archaeon; assembly: GCA_016932815.1. Lineage (GTDB taxonomy): Archaea > Micrarchaeota > Micrarchaeia > Anstonellales > Bilamarchaeaceae > CAIKOA01. The sequence continues at coordinate 67,758 of JAFGCC010000015.1, forward strand.
ATGTCCTTTTTGGTGTAAGGAGGGTCAACGCCCAGGGATTTCTTTGCGAGGTTCAAATAATCCTTCTGCAAAAGCCCCATGAGGTCGCGGGTAGGGTGGGTGCAGTAGACGGGCCCTTCGTACCCGTAAGCATAAAGGTAGGGCACGAATCCCATGTGGTCCATGTGCCCGTGCGTAACGATTACCGCATCAAGCTTGTCAAGCGAGAAGCCCATCATGTCCAAATAAGGGTAGGCTTTGCTCGGCTCGCCCGTAACCGGGTTTATTCCCACATCAATTAGTATCTTGCTGTTTGCAGTCTGCACCAGCGTGCATGAGCGCCCGACTTCGCGGAAGGCCCCAAGCATCACGGCGCGCACCCATTCGCTCTGGGGCGCATTCTGGCAAATCCTCTTTCCCACGCTAATGAGGAATTTCTTCCTCTCTTCGCCGTCAGCCACCATTGATTTGCGTATTCCCTTGAGGGTTGAGGACGGGATAGTGGGCATCCTAAGGACCACAGGAGACCAGCCCGTGCTGGTTATTATCTCCTTGAGTATCGTCCCCCCCTTGCCTATTACGAGGCCGGGCTTTAGCGCTTCTATGTGCACTTCGGAAAACTCAGGCGAAAACATTATCTCGGATATCTGCGCGTCCTCGGAAACGATTTCGTGGATTTTCTTTTTTGCTTCCTCCATGTCCATTAACATGGATGCATCCACGCGCACGCTCACTTTCTTGCGCAGGCTTCCCGCCAGCTGTTTTATGAGCTGGTCGTTTGCATAGAATTCGCGTATGTCCTTTACGTATATTACGATGTTGAGCCCTTCGGCTTCCACCTTGGTTACCCTGCATTTTTCGGGCATTATGTCATTTACTACTTTCTCTATCTCTTTATAGTGCAATTTACTCACCTTTTGTCTGCTGTCTGCCGCACCAAGAAAAAAACAAATCCAAAAAGAACGATACTGTTTCAGCAATACTTCTTTACGTCCTTTGCGCTAAGGAGCTGGGCGCCTTTCTGGGTTATGAGCATTACCGAAACGCCCTCACCGCTTGCGGCGTCCCTTTTCATTGCGGTGTTGACCGCCTTTATCGCAACGCCCACGTTGTCTTTTATGTCTCCTGAGGGAACGTAGAGCTCTTCAATCAATCCCATGGCAATCGGGGAGCCGCTTCCGGTCGCGGTGTATTTTTCCTCGGTAACCCCACCCATCATGTCCACGCTGAAAATCCGTGCCTTGCTGTCAACGCCCCCGATAAGGAGCTGCACGAAGAACGGGTAGAACTTGTTCTGGGAGAGTATGTTCGCAAGAAGGGTCGCAGCGGCTTCAACGCTCATCTTCCTTCCGTTCTTTAGTTCGTAGAGCTTTATTTCGGCCTTCATCCACCTAACCAGGGTCTGGGCGTCCCCGACGCCTCCTGCTATGGTCATTGCAATCCGGTCGTTTATCTTCGCTATCTTGAGGACGTCCTTGCTTGCAATGTAGAACCCCATGGTCGCGCGCTTGTCGCTTGCGAGGATTACCCCGTCCCGGCACACCAGCCCGACGGTGGTGGTCCCGGTTTTTTTTATCTGGTCGCTCTTTGCCTCTACCATTCGCTCACCAAAACTAGTTGAAGTAATTAGTAATGCCAATTATTATAAACGTTTCTCCCCCTCCGCCGCCGCCCGCTCCCGCGCAAAACGCGGATTCAAAGCGGAAAGCGGCAGCACTTTTTTTCGCCCTCCCCCCAGTCGCGTCAGCGGAAACCTGCCCTCCCAAAAAGTATATAAACCAAATCCCCGTTGCCTTTTTTGGTGGAAACTAATGAGCAATGAAAACGCATCTTTGGTTCCGGGCACCCTTTTCCTTTTTGGCATTCTTGCAATATCAGGAGGGCTCGGCGCGCTCTTCCCAGTAGGGGGAGCATGGGCGGCAACTTACGAAGAAACGATAATGGGCCTAAACCCGGATTTCAGGTGGGTTCTCGATGGGGACTTTACCGATGAGATGGGAAACCTTGATGGGACCCTTGGGAATGCGCCCACTTACGTTAGCACTATAATACCCCAGAGCGAACACTCCCAGTGCGGAGATTTCACGCCCAACGACGAGATGCACGTTGCGGACAGCCCGCTGATAAACTACGGGACCGGATACGCAGGGCAGGAGCGCTCAATCTCGGTATGGTTCATGGCGGACAGCGTCCCCACAAACACCGGAAACATTATCTGGGGCGAAGGGGGAGCGACGAACTCCCTTTCGGTCTATACGTATAACGATGGGGGGACCTACAAGGCCTACTGCACCGCAGTAGAGGGGAAGAAGATAGATTACGCGGAATATGCAATAAGTACCGGCACCTTATACCACCTAGGGTGCACCTACGATTTCCCCAACAACGCAATAAAGATGTATATTAATGGAGCCCTGGTGGACACAGACAGCTCCCTTGCGATAGGGGCGTCTTTGAGCAGCCACTCCGCAAACAACGCCCTGGGCGGCCAGGACAGCAATACCGACAACCACCTGGGAAGCCAAATCAGCACCAATTTCAATGGCAAGATTGCGGACTTCGCCTACTGGAGCGATGGCGCGGTATTGGAAGCTTCCGACTTTGCGGCAATATACGAAACGGGCATGTACGGGGGCGGGCAACAGAGCGAAATCGCATGGAGCGCTTCCTCGCTTGACCTTGGAAGCGGCACAGAAGGCGCAGGCAGCCTTACTGGTTCTGCGGGCATAACCTCCAGCGGCACCAGCAGCAACGTTGAGGTTTCCTGTGATTCCGGAGACTGCGCAACCATAAGCGAAGACTGGGTTGACACCACGGATATGGAGGATGAACAGGAGTTCTTTGCGAATTTCACCTGCTCCGATTCTTCTGCAGGCAATTTCTCCGCCACTTTCAGCGTGGCATCCGATGAGGATGCAAGCGCGGACGAAATAACAGTAACCTGTTATATTGAGCCCGCACAGCAGGGGAGCCCCCCGACCGCACCGGTAACCGAGAACGTGGTGCTAGAATCCTTTCTGGGAACCAACACCAGCGCGGAGAACCTTACGCTCTCCTACGATTCGTATGATGTGAACGAAGATGCAGTAAAGAACATAACCAGCTGGTTCCTGGATTCTGAGCCCCTAATGCTGCTGAACCTGCCTTTTGAATCCCAATCAACTTCGTCTTCGA
>JAFGCC010000016.1 GCA_016932815.1 Microcaldota archaeon
CAGGATGTTGCGCATTGCATGATTTCCCGGCTTAACTTTATTTAAGCCACTGCAAGCAGTGGGGAACTAACCCCAACGAGCATTAGATACATCTTCATTACAAAAAGCTCCATCATCCCCACGGTATACAAAATCAAAAACCTTGGAGCACATGGTTTCTACGGTCCCTCGCACATCTCCAACAACCTCTTTAGGCAACTCTTCAAAATAAGGGTAAAACTTCATGTTCCTTCCCGTCACGATATTCCAGAAATCACCTTGTGCCTGAAAACGGCTATAATGCTTTTCCCTAAAAAATGGACAGTAAGCCCCAACATAATCGCACAACCAAATTTTTCCGTGAGAAAGGGCAACGAGTTGGAAGTTATATTCTGGGAGTTTCATCCTAGAATCCAATTCTTCAAAGATCTTTCCAAATCCCTTGGCTTTTCCATCTTCCATCATGAGTTCATAAGGAACAATATCTCTCTCAAAGATTGGAAATATCCGAAAGCCCGCCTTACCAATCGATTCTACTGCGTTCTTATAGTTTATAGCACACCCGAGACATACCCTTAGGGCAACATCATCGGTACGATCTAATCTCCTGAGAAATGGCTTACCAGGATTATAAGTATCTCCTTCGATGAAAGTAGAAGCGAGTTCATTGTTGCATATGGGGCATATCCCTTTGATGTCTACAGCTTTTGTGTTTGTAGGTTCGCTTTTCCTATCATTTGAAAACATAGAGTATATCTGTTTTCTTGGTAAGGAATTCACGGTTTCAGGCAGAAGAGCAAATACCAAAGAGTTTTCTTTTGGGATGTGTCCATCGTTCTTGGCCCTTTCCCAAAAAGAGGAGTATGCTTTTTTTATGTTTGCCATCAGTTTATCCTGAAATTCTTTTTGAGATTTCCAACCCTCTGAAGGAGAAGTGGTCTTATCCAGTTTATCATTAAAATCCTTAGCAAGAAGATTCTTGGATAACCTAAATGCATGAGGCACACAGGTCATCAAACCAGATTTGCTCCCCAATTTTTTATTGCCCCCTTGTTTTCCGGTCCAGATTTCTATGTTGTCATTTAGCCAGTTTCTGAAGCGATTTGGGTCTAGCTGGAGATCTAAATCAGGCACCGTTTTCATAAACTCAGATAGCTCTTCATCAGTTCTAAAGATAGTATAAGAATCAAACTGCAAAGAAGAAGAATCCGAACCTGATTGGGATAACCTTACTACAACTACTTCGTTTTTCATAGGCCGTACGCGTGAGCTGGTAGTGGAGCCAAATGTGTGCTGGGCAAAATGGATAATCTCTTTTATCATCAAGCACCCCTCCGCACATCAACCATCCCAAACCCCATGGAATTCCTCTCCCCAAACCCGCACTCATACGCAAAATCCAATAGCTCCCGGCTCCCCCGCGCCTCAAAAACCATCATGTTCCCCACATGGAACTCATTTTTTACCTGTATCCTCCGGGTCCGAAGGGGCTCAAGGACCTTAATCTCTACCCAGGAAGGAAGCTCCTTCCCATGGAACTCCCCGTACTTCCTGGCCAGGTTCTTGTTTATATTTGAATAAAACTGGGTATCGTGGGGCGTCAAATCCCAGGTGCGCGTCTTCCCATCTTTCTCCCGCAGCGTGCTCGCCACAATCGGAGAGATCGTCTTAAAAACCGCCCTGCCCGAAGAAAAATCCGGGGGAGGAATAACCTCCGCGCTCTCAAGGGAAAAAAGCGAGGGCCCTATCCTGAGTTCAGGGGAAGCGAGTATCCCGCTAAGAAGGGCGCGGACGAAACGCTCCCTGGGGGAAGAAACGAAGAACCGCACGGAATCCGAATACACCCAGAACCCGCCTTTCTCTTTATCCGCCCTCCCTTTTGGGATAAATACTTCGGAAAAATTGAAAAACTTGAAACTACGAGAATCGTGGACCTCCGCAGCATATTCAGGGTCGGAAAAGCGGAGCTTGTCCAGGATTGCCGCGTGCAGATACTGGGAGTAATTGAATGGAATGAAAGCGTCTTTTGGTTTAAGGGACAGCTTAATTCTCAAGTACACACCCACCTACAAATTAAGATGTAATATTGCATTATCCCCTACCTATTTAAACCTTTTTGGAAGCACCTTTCCGCAATTCCGCAGCTCCGGGCAGTATTGCGTTTTAGTATTATAGCAAATTACAATAATAGGTTATCCAGCCGCAGGATAATCCTACAGCAGGATAATCTTAGCAACGAGAGAAGATAAGCAGAATATGCTAAAAACTGTACTGAAAAAGGGCATTGGTGCTATTACATGGCAACCGGAAAAAACCGCCAAAAACAGCCGTTTAAGGAACAATAAGCCTGGGGGCGGCAGAGAAAATTCAAAACAGCACAATAGTCTTTATCTCATCCAGCAACTTCTGCTCCTTCTCGGATAAAGAGCCCTTCCTCTCATCCCAGCTGAATATTTGCGCCTTGTGCATGGCCACAAAAAGGACGTCCCGCTCCTTCACGTCTTTGTTGAGGACAATCTGGTCAGAAGAAATCGCAACTTTCTTCCCCGCCTCGGCCTCATCGACCGGCTTGTTATCCATCTGGATTCCCTTTACTTCCCCAAGGACGTTGCCAGAAGAATCCATCAAAGAAGAGCCCTTGCGCAGTTTCCCTTCAAGGACCTCAATCCCAAAGACCGCGGGCTTGCTTAAGCGGAAGAAGTGGTCGGGCAAAGCCCGAATCTTAGCGGGCCAGGGCAAATCGCGCTCAAGCTCCTTTTTCTCGCGCTCCTTCTCGGCTTTTACCCATTCCTCGTAATCCTCAACAAGCTTGTAAATCACGTTGTTGCAAATCAGGGTGGCGCCGGAGTTGTCGGCTTCCTCGCGGGCGTCCTCCATCACTTTTACCTCAAAGCCAAACAAAGCGCCCTTGTAGCGGTCCCGCTCGGCAACCGCGCGGGATTCCAAAACGTCCTTGCGCGTAATCGGGCCAATTCCCGTGCGCTTTATGGGAATGGAATGCTTCCTAAAGAGGCAAATCAAAGCCTCAACGCTTCCAAGGGAATCGGCCTTTATGATTACGCCATCGTGCTCGGAATTGAGCAGGACCGACTTGAAGTGCTTTTCCATCTCGGATTTCTGCGCCTCGAAATCGGAAACCTCGGTAAAGGGCGAGCCGGGTATTGCGCCTTCCAGGTTTGGCGCGGAAATCTTTACCCCCGCAGCCGCAACCACCTTATCAAGGTTCAGGTATTTCTCCTGCGGGTTGTCCTTGGAGAAATTGGGCTGGAGCAGGGCGCGCACTTTCGTCCGCTTCACTCCCGCCTGGGTTAAAAACGCTATTTCCTCCCCCCTCTCAAGAGTGCCATCATAAAGCACAACATCCAGAGTGGTGCCCATGCCCTTCTCTTCTTTTACCTCTATTATGGAGCCTTTTGCCACTTCGCCGGAAATGTGCAGCCTCTTCTCAAGGTATTTCTGGCTCATTCCCGAAATGAGCAGCAGCAATTCGGCAAGCCCCTCCCCGCTCTGTGCGCTAATAGGCACGATTGCAATCTGGGAGGTGAAGCTCGTTAAGCGGTCAAAGCGGTCGCAGTCAAAGCCGTGCTCTGAGAGCTGGCCCATCATCTTGTAGATTTTATCATCCAACATCTGCTGGGCGGGAACGGACTGCCTTGAAAAGGATTCCAAAAACGAATGGGTTGCCTGCTTCTTCCAGCCGTGCAGGAGGTCCACCTTGTTTGCGGCAACCACAAAGGGAGTCTTGCATTCGCGCAGAATCCTGATGCTCTCAAGAGTCTGGGGCTGGAAGCCCTGGGTTATGTCCACAACCAGGATTGCGATGTCCGCAATCGAGCCTCCGCGCTCGCGCAGGCTGCTGAATGCCTCGTGCCCGGGAGTGTCTATGAAGAGCAATCCGGGGATTACGAGTTCGGTCTTCATTATGTGCCGAACCGAAGTGGAAATCGAATTTATGGTGGAAGTTGGAAGATAGCTTGCCCCAATCATCTGGGTAATCTTGCCCGCTTCCTTTGCCGCAACGGCGCTTCCCCTGACCTTGTCAAGAAGCGTGGTCTTGCCGTGGTCCACGTGGCCCAACACGCAGACTATGGGGGAGCGGATGTGCGACATGGGGGAGGATATGCGCAAACGGGTATAAATAGTTAATCTTTGGGGTGGGAGGAGGGCCCCGCTAGATAGCGGGGCAGGAGGAGGTTGCTAAGGGCCTGGGAAAGCGGGGCGTTTCAATAGACTATGTCGCCAAGCTTTCCCGCTTTCGCCGCATTCTTCAATTCCTGTGCAATCCTCATTCCGGTAGTGTAATTGGGGCCATGCGAATAGCGCGAATACGGGCTCTCAAGGAGGTTTGTTCCCGCGACTATGCGCGCGGAAATCTCAAACGCATAAACCTCAAGCTCTTCTGTGACGATTGTTTCTATGCAGAATGGGCCGTGTATGCCTCCAAAGAGTTCCTTGGAGGAATTGCATACCCCTCTTCCCATGTCCATATACTGCGGAAGCAGGGATTCGCGGAGGACCAGGGGCTGGTTGCCCATTACCGTAAATGAGATGGGGATTTTGGCGCCAACTGAGAGCTGGCGGGCGATTTCATCCGCGTTGGATTCCATCCTCCGGTCAATTCCCAGCATCTCCACTTTCCCATAGGAGGTCTTGTAGCCTGCGGGGGTGGAGAATGAATGGAAGTAATGCACGTATGCGCGAACCCCCACGATGAATTCCTGCACCATGGTTTTCGCGTCTTCTCCTACCAGGGAATAGTATTCTTCGGGAGTATGGACTACGATGTATCCCTTGCCGCCCTTTGCCCCGGGGAATTTCACTATTGAGGGCCCATCTATTTCATCGGGCTTTAGCACCCTGGGGGTGCGGAGCCCGGAGCGGTGCATCCACTCAAACATCTTGTTGCGGCTCTTCTCATAAACGAGCGAGCCGCGGTTGCCGAAAATGGGAATCGCCAAATCGTCAATCTTGTCCCCCACGTATTCTACTAGGGAGCCGTGCGGGATTAGTATTGATTCTTTTTCCACTAATTCATCTACGGGGATGCCGGTGTAGTCATCGACCATGATGAATTCGTCTGGCTTTGCATAGGGAAATGATTCGTATAGCTCCCTTGAGCGCTCCGTGCAGATTCCGATTGTTTTTACGCCCTGCTCCCTTGCGCCATTGAAAATCTGGAGTGCCGAATGCGAGCAGATTGTTGCAATCTTGAAATCTTTATAGGAGGAGAGAATTTCGTCTAGTTCCTGCTTTGCAAACATAGGAGTATTGGTGTGGGAAAAGAATAAAAACCTGCCCCGGCGCAACGAAGCGCGCGGGGCATTTGTATGGGGAGAGGATTATTCCTTCCTGAATTTCCTGAGCTTGTCCTTTATCGTCTTGGTGCGGCTCTGGGGCTTGGGCTTGCTAAAGAATGCAAGCCAGCCGGCTAGGGCAGCGAGGAAGAGGAGCAGGACTGCGCCGCCTAGGAATGCAAGGAGGGGATTTACGCCCTCTTCCTTGGGTTCGGGCTCAGGCAGCACAACCGGTTCTGGCTCCGCTTCGGGTTCCGGTTCAGGCTCAGGCTCCGGCTCCACGTACGGGACTCCGACGTCTATTGCGCGCTGGGAGGTAATTCCCTCGTAGTTTGCCTGCACGATGAATGCGCCGCCTTCTGCAATCGTAATCTCAATTGTCCCATCCTCCCCGGTGTACCCTGCAAGGAAGGCTGAGGAGAAGTCGCGGTAGTAGTAGATTGCGGCCCCTTCTAGGGGGTTGCGGTCCTGGTCCATTGCGGTAATTATTATGGGCGAATTGATTAGGGCTTCAAGCGGGGCTTCAAGCAGCACAGAGGTTACCTCGCTAAGCGGGGCTTCCGGGGGCATCTCCCCTATTGCGTATGCCCCGCTGAATTCGGGAAGCGTAAATGAGAGGACCCCGCCTTCCCCGGAAATGCTTATTCCGCCCACTGCATGCCCTTCCATTAGCACCGTGCTCTGCGTGGTGTATTTCTTTGCAGGGGAGTTCATTACCGCCGGGAAAGCAAAGCCGTCTCCTGCAAGGTAAAGTGTTGCCTCTTTCATCTCAGGCTCCGCATACTCTGGGGGCATTATGGAGATGAAGCCCGGCTCAAGCTTCACGTTGGTGGAATTGTAGTAATAGTATTTGGTTGTCGTATACGGCTTGCGCAGGGCGAAGCTGCCGAAATTGATGGAACCCGGAGTGCCCTCGTTCCCGAGTGTCAAATTCAGGATCGTGAATGCGCTGCTCTGGGTTGCAATGTAGTTTTCCTGCGAGTGTATGTGCACCCCGTCAAATGCGTTCATGGCACCCCGTATCAGGATTGCGTAGCCGCTGTTGCCATAGAAGGTGTTTTGCAGGGCGCTTGAGGAACTCCCGCGAAGGTCCAGGGGCGTTCCCATGCGGTGGAAGAGGCTTTCGCTTATTACTAGGCCTTCGCAGAAGCCTTCTGTGTAAATCCCGTATTCGGAATCGGTGAACTCGCTTTCGGTTATCGTAAAGCCCCCGCTGGAAACAGCATATACCGCGTAGTCCCGGGTGGAGAATTTCCCTCCGCTAAGCTCTCCCCCATGCCATGTGCGGAGGCTGAGGCCTATGTTCGTGTTGGTGAAAACCGGGGAGGCTATGTCCGCGTCGTTTCCGCCTTCTAGGACGATTCCCTCGTCGCAGGAATCAATGTTGATGTTCTCAATGGTTATGTCGCGGGTGTCATCTTCCGCGTATATCCCGTACTTGAAATAATCAATCGTGCAGTTTTTCAGCGTCACGCGGTCCACGTCGTTGTTGATGCGGATTCCCGTTGCCGCGTAGCTCCCTGTCATCCTGTGGCCCGCGCAGTCTATGGTGACTCCGCTCTTTAGGATTTTTATGCAGCTTGCCGTTCCGGTGTATTCCAGGTTGGAAGTGAGGACGTATTTCCCCCCTTCGTCTATGGTCATGCAGCTCTCGATGTTCTGCGCGGCAAAAAGGACTCCCATTATTACCAGGATTAATGCTAGTGGCTTACGCATTGATGCTCACCTTTGGGGGAATTGGAAGGCAAGGGTTAAATTCGTTTGGGGTTTTGCGCATCCCATCCTGCATTTGGGGGGCCGCCTGCTAGCATAAAGGGGGGCGGGGAAGGGCCCTGCCTTAATGGGGGGCCGCCTGCTAGCCTAAAGGGAGGCGGGGAAGGGCCCTGCCTTAATGGGGGGCCGCCTGATGGCCCAAAGCGTGGTTGAGGGCGCAAGCTTATACTGCCTTGAGCAGGGGCTTGCGAACCTGCTTCTGCGGCTGCGGCTTATTCATCCGAAGCTTCCGCGATACTTCCATCGGGGGGGTTTCTCCCAGGCTGCTCCAGAAGTTGAAGCTCGCTTTTTCGCTTAGGGGCTTTAGGAGCGTATGCAGGAGCTTGCCCGCACTTGATTTTGGGGGCGTTTTCCCTAGTTCCTTGCACACTTCCATCCCGGTTTCCGGGTTGCCCCAGAGCCTTGCTGCGAAGTAGAGGATTGTGATGTCAAGCTTGTCTTTGTTTAATTCCGCTAAGAGGGGCTCTGCGCGGCCTGTGCCAATAAAGAACTTAAGGGCGCGATTGAGTTTTACGGTTTCTTCTGCAAGCAGGATTCCTTTTTTTGCGGGGAGGCAGTCCATTGAAGGGGGATTCTGGCAGAAGAGGGTTAGGAGCTCAACCGGGCTTAGGGCCTTGGGGGCCGCTTGTGCGTCATCTAATGCGGCCGGAACTTCCTGCATTGAGGTTGCGGGCCCCCGGAGGTTGCCCTCTTGCGTATCCTTGTGGATTGGTATTGCGAACTCTGCCATGTTAATCCGGGATTGTTGGGGCGGGGAAATGGATATTTAAAGTGCGTTTTAAACGTTGCAGATGGGGGCAGATGTATCCCAAATGGGACAAATTTTCCAATCTTTCAGGATAAGAGCATATATTGGCAAGCAGCCTAAGAAAGATTTTTAAATATAACAGACCTGTTATATAACATAAGTGTTATAGGTGTTATGCATGGTCCGCTTTTCATTCGGCGCCCCTGTTTCGGACGAGAACTTCTTTAACAGGGAAGAGGAGATTAAATACATAGAAAAAAGGCTGTTTGCAATAAAACAGGGAAGCAGGAACGACCTTGCAATCGTGGGTCCGCGCAGGGTGGGGAAATCGTCTCTGGTCCTCCAAATGCAGCATCACGCTAGGAGGAAGGGATTCAAAACGATATTCATTGACTGTGAAGGCCTCTCCTTGGAAGACTTCACAACCGAATACGGAAACGCCATAATGAAGGCAGAACTGGAGGGCAGGGTAGATAAGGAAGTGCTTTCCCGCATAAGGGGCGGGGCCGGAGGAGCCATCGCGGCGCTATCAGAACTTTTGGGGAGGGTGCGCGCAATGGAACTGTCCCCCGTTCTGGGAGAATTCCTCAAGCTCAGAATCGAATTCGAAAATGCGCGGGACTCTTTCGGAGGGAAAAAAGAATCTGCAAGGAAACTGCTGGAATCTTCCCTTGCACTGACCTCCGCAAGCAAGCATATGTACGTTGTGATATTTGATGAATTTCAGGAAACCTCGTCTTATGGCCCCGGAAACGCCTTCCATGCCATTTTTAGAAGGGCTACGCAATACCAAAAAAACACAGTTTACGTCTACACGGGGAGTTCCATCGGGATGATGGAGGGAATATTCGGCAACAACAGCAATCCTCTTGCTGCAAACGCAGATATCATGGAGGTTGCCCCTTTTAGCGAAGAAACTTCGAAAACGTTTATGCAGGAAGGCCTTGAGGGATACGGCAAGAAGATAACTGAAGATGCTCTGGATACGGTATGGGAATCTACGGGCGGATTCCCTGCTTACTTGAACTGGGCGGGATTGCGTTTCCTGGATTATCGTGAGGGAAAAATCGGGAAAGCGGAAGCGGAAAAAATGGCGGAGGAGATGGGCTCCCCCGTAAGCCCGGCATACCAGCTTGTCGGGAAGCAACTCTCCCGCATTGGAGGATTCAGCATGAAAGTCCTCAGGAGTATCGCGGAGGGTGGGAAAGTCCCTGCGGAAATCGGGCGACGATCCGGCGCTTCCAACGTATACGTGTATCTTGAGAGGCTAAGGAAGTATGGGATGATAAGCAAAAAAGGAGGAGAATATTCAATAAGCGACCCGCTTATAAGAAGGGTAGTGTGTGAATAGTAACAGGGCTGTTAGATAACAGGTGTGTTATATCTGTTAGGCCGGGCACACATAACGACCGCTTACCCGTGTCGCGAATGTCACCTTTGTCGCCAAAACCCGGCAAGCCCGCGTAACTAAGGGGGTTCCGCATGCGGCTTTTCAATCTCTTTTTTTACCTGCGCAGGCGATATTGTATATGTCGTAGCGGAGGTCTTTTGTTGAATTTAGCTCGTCTGAGATTTGCGCGAGGATGGAGGTTTTTACCTTCTTGTATTCTTCCTGCGGGAGGGGCGCATTCCCTATTGCGTATCGTAGGTTCTTCTTGTTGAAGCAGAACATAGAATCATTTACGTTCTCGCAGTTGTGGGAAAAATAGGTGTCTGTGCAGTAGCCGCAGCAGTCTATTTCGAAGCAGCGCGTTTGCGATGTGCAGGAATAGATGTTCATGCAGAAATTGGAATCAAACGGGGAATCGGAGCCGAATAGGTATTGGGAATCCCTGGGCCAGAAAGAGTATGCGCAGTATTTCGCATAAACTGTCGCGGTGGAAAGATAGCAGTTGGAAGAATCAAATGAGATTGCGCAGTCTATCACGTTGGTGTTTTGCCCTTCTATGAATTCCACGGTGAAGAAGGCGATTGGGGAGATTTTTTCGTGCGCGTTTTTTAGGCTGAGGTTTTGCGCGTCAGCAGGGCTTATCCGCTTCGACTGCCCGTGCACCTGGGACTCTTCTAGGCAGAGGAGGCGGCCCCTGGGGAGTTCTGGGTATTTTGCGCAATTGGGAATGAATGTGGGCTTTCCGCTTGCGCAGGATTTTGCCGGGATTACCGGGCGCGTGTGCCTGCTAAGCCATTTGGAGTAAGTATCGATTCCCCCTTCCAATTCCCTTCCAAAGAGGATGGAGGAGGTTTTGGAGAATGCTTCTTCTATTTTGGATTTGTCCCGTGCCTCGTTTGCGTCTATGCGCTCGGAGATTTTCGGGATTTCGGGTTTTTCGTATCTTGATTTGCTTACGATTTCAAGGAGCGTGGGGGCGCGCTTTTTGGATAGGAGCCCTTCGGATATTTCTTCTAGGAGCTTTTGCTTTATTGGTTCGTATTTTTCCTTTTGCAGTTCCAGGTTGCCTATTGCGTATTTCCGATTCCACAAATTGAAGGAGAAAAAGCAGGAGGTGCAATTGGTCAGGGCATGGGAGTAGCATATGTCAAAAGAGGACTGGCACCTCCAGATTTCAAATGAGCGCTGGTTCCTAAAAGAATCGTTTGCACGGATGCAATACCTGGACTCGCCAATGAAATTGGAGCCAAAGCAGTTTTCGGTGAACCTGCACATGGTGGAGTATGCGACGTATTTGGAATCGCCGAGCCTTCCTACGCGGTAGATTCCTATGCTGTCGTTTATGTTGGAACTCTCTATAATCTGCGCGGACTTCCCGAAAACTATGCTCCCCGCATAATGCATGCGCTCCCCGATTGATTCGGCGATTGAGTCTATGTCTTTTATCTCGTTTATGTTTAGGGGCTCAAAGCTTTTGTTGAAATCCACGTCCGGGAATGCAAGCCATTTTGCCGTATCGCAGTAATCGGTGGGAGCCGATATTACTTTCCTGCCCGAAATTGAGGAGTGTGTGGAAATGGGCTCGGTCAGGGCGGAGAGCCAGTTTGCGTATTCGTTTAGGGGGCCAAGCTCCCTCCCCAGGAGTAGCCTGCACGTATCGTCCCATTTGGATTGCATTGCCTGCGGGGCATCCTCCATGATTATGGGTTTGGGGGGCACTGCTAAAAAAGGGATTGGCAAATGGGGCTTTGTAGAAAAGACAGCTGGCGCCCTGTTTCGGGTTTAGGGTTGCGGGTTTTGAGCCGGATACAAAACCCAGAACGCCGAACCCAAAACCTTTTTC
>JAFGCC010000001.1 GCA_016932815.1 Microcaldota archaeon
CAGGAGAACAATTGAAACTGGTTGATTTCGCCGAGCCGTAATGCCCCATAGCTTGCTGTGGGGATAGGCGAGGCCGTTGCGTTTTACTTTCAATGCGGCGCGCCGTACGCCTTGCGCGATGCCTATAATTCCCGGATTTCCTCGCCCCGCCCCTGATGCGGGTAATCCTCCCGGATATGTTTTCCGAGAAGCTTGAAAAGAGCTGCATCCACATAGGGCTCAATAACAGCGTGGATGCTATCACCGCAACCACCAATTCGTATGTCTCATAACCTATAAGCCCGGAATTCAGCCCCGCCACTATGAGGATGAAGCTGAATTCCCCAATCTGGGCAAGGAGGGAGCCAGCGTACATGCTGTATTTCCAGTTTCCCCCGAGCATCCTGAATATCGCCGCGTTGATGAACGTGTTGGTGAGGAACACTAGGAGGACCAGCACCAGTATGACGTGCAGGTTTTCGATTACGAATCCCAGCCGGATGAGGAGCCCTATGGAAACGAAAAACAGGGCGAGGAAAAGCGTCTTGAACTGCCCGAGACTCTTTGCAACCCACTTAGTCTGCTTCGCGCTCCGGACGAAAATGCCCGCAATGAATGCGCCCAGCGCCATCGACAGGTGGAAAAACCCGCTAACCAATGCAAACCCGAAGCATACCGCAAGGGCCCCAAGCAGGCGGAATTCGCGGTCCTGCACGATTTTTTCGCTAAATGGGATGCTTATCGCCTTCGCCCTCACCATCCAATAGACGAATCCCCCAAGCACGATGAAGCCCGCAATCTGCAGGAGGATTTCGGATTTGCTCACTTCCGTGCCCGCCAGGAAGGTGAGTATGATTATCATCGGTATTACCGCAAGGTCCTGCGCCAGCAGGATGGAAAGCGAGTCCTGCCCCATCCTGGTCCTGGTTTCGTTTTTGCCCTCCAGTATCCTGAGGACTACCGCGGTACTGCTGAGACTTATCACGAACCCGAAGAGTATCACGACCGAAGGGGGCCACCCCATGAAGATGGCCGCGGCCGCGACGCAGAGGATGCTGACTATTACCTGGAAGAGCGTCCCGGCCAGCGCAACCTTCCAGTTTGAGAGCATCTTTTTCGGGCTAATCCGCATTCCCACGAAAAAGAGCAGCATGACCACCCCGAGCCCCCCGAGCTGGCTTATGAGGCCGGCGTCTTCAACTATCCCCAGCACGTGCGGGCCGGCAACCATCCCCGTAAGTATGTAAGCGGACACCGGCGGCTGGCGGAAGTATCGCAGGGCGAGCCCGAAAAGGAGCGCAATCAGCGAGAGCGCCACAAGCAGCAGGAGGATTGACTCGCCATCCATCATGCCATTCACCAGCGCATTTCCATGGATTTCTCCGCATTAGGGTATTTATAACCCCTAGCGTTCCCCCGCCTTTCTGCTCGCCCATGCGGGGTCCGGGCGTTCCCCCCGGCCCGCCGCTGCGGCTTTGTAGAAATGACGGGTGGCTCCCTGTTCCGGGTTCAGGGTTCTTAGACGGGTTGCGCAACCCGCAACGCGGAACCCGAAACCGCCCTGATGCCCCATCGCAGGATATGTTTTCTACAGAGTCTGCCGCTGCACAAACTATAAAAATCCCCAACCCAAAGCATTATCCATGAAGGGGGTGCTAAAGCAGCTCAAGGTTCCAGACCGCCATTCTAGGAAAGGCGAGAACGGCAAGCTCCTAATTGTTGCGGGAAGCAGGAAATACCACGGAGCCCCGGCATTCTGCGCCCTTGGGGCAAGGAGGTTCTGCGACCTCGTCTATTTCATGTGCGCAGAAAAATCCGAAGGCACCCTCTCCCAGGTTAGGCAGATACGTGAAACAATCGTAGTGGATGAACTCCCGGAAGCCGATACGGTGCTCTATGGCCCGGGAATCGCGGATGCAAAGTTCCCCATCTCCCGCCTCAAAAAATACCCCAAAAAAGTAATCGACGGCGACGGCCTAAAGCGCGTTTCCAAAAAAGGCCTAGAGGGAACGATAATCACCCCGCACGAAGGGGAATTCCGCAGGCTCTTTGGGGTTCCGAGCACTCCCTCCAACGTGCAGGAATTCGCAAAAGAATGCAACTGCACAATCCTAAAAAAAGGCCCAACCGACTACATCTCAGATGGCGAGAGGCTGCTAAAAAACAAGAACGGGAACGCGGGAATGACAAAAGGGGGGACCGGGGACGTCCTCTCCGGGCTCACAGCGGCACTCTTCTGCACCAATTCCGCATTCGTAGCCGCAGCTTCGGCAGCATACATCACAACCCTCGCAGGGGACATGCTGTTTAAGGAGAATAGCTACGCTTATTGCGCAAGCGACCTCGCAGAGGCGCTCCCCAAAGCCTACAAGAGGGCGATGGGCCGCACAATAATGGAATTCGCAAACAGCCCCCTCTAGTTTGGCTATCCGACTTTCATCTTCCTTAGGCGCACGTGAGGCCCCCCATCACTTACGCGTATGCTCTGCCCGTCTTTTCCGCAGAATCCCGGAGAGGTTGCAAAGTCTTTCCCAACCCCTTCTATTTCGTGCAGGGTATCCAGGATTGTCCCGGTTAGGGCAACCGGCCTAACCCTTCCGGATACTTCCCCTCCTTCTAGCCTGAATGCCTCTTCGCACCTAAACATGAACTGCCCGCTAAAAGGGTCAACGCTTCCCCCGCTCATCCCCTTTAAGTAGAGCCCGTCTTTTTCAATTAGTTCCTCAAACGAGCTCTCCCCCGGCTCTATGCAGGTGTTGCTCATGCGCACAATCGGGCTGCACGCGCAGGATTCGGCTCTCGCATGGCCGTTTGGCTCTTCGTTGGTTTCGGCTGAGGTCTCAATAGAATGCATCCGCCCGGAAACCACTCCATTCTCAAGCAGCATTACTTTTTTGCCTAGGATTCCCTCGCTATCGTATTCGTATTTCCCAAAACCCCCTTCAAGGCAAGGGTCGTCCCAGATGCTTATTAGTTCCGAACCCACTTTCTTCCCGAGCCTCTCTCCCAGAACCGAAGTCCCCTCAATTACCGCATCCCCTTCGGATGCGTGCCCTATTGCCTCGTGGGCGAAAACGCCGGATAATACAGGGTCCATCACGACCGGGAATTCCCCCTTTACCGTTTCCTTTGCATCCAGCGAGTCCTCGCACTTGCGCGCAGCCTCTTTTGCGCACCAGAACAACTTATCCTCGTTCCAGCCCTTAAGGGAGCTAAAGCGCTCTCCGCCTTCTTCGGCCCTTCCCCCGTCCCTGCCCACTGCGGAGAACCTCCCGTACAATACGAGGGTTTCCTGCAGGATTTCATCCCCGAGCGAATTGTAGTATTCTTCGCCTTCAATTTGCTCGATTAATGCTATTCCCCTGTTTTTTACCCTCCTGCCCCCCATGTCATCCTTTAGTTCCCCGCAGAGGCTGCAGAGTTTGTCCGCCCCCATTCCCTTCCCCTCCTTTCCCTTGCTGGCTTTAATCCCGGTTTCCTCCCTCCTGCCCAATTTCAGGTTTCCCCCATTTAACGATGCAAGGGAAAGCGCGCGCTTTAGGAGGCCCTCCAATTCCGAAACCTCCCCGGATGCAAAGCCCCAGCATCCCCCCCTGAACACGCGCACGCTCATTCCTTCGCTAGTGCCATAATCAGCCTGCAATTCCCCATCCTTAAAGCGCGTGCTAGAAGTTTCGGTGCGCTCTATGCGGGCTTCGCAGAAATGCCCCTGCCTGCCCAGAATCGAGAGTATCTTCCCCCCATAACCGCTCATTCTTCCGCCTTCTTCTCTTCTTCTTTCCCTTCGCTCCCCTCTTCTGCGGGAGCCTCTTCTTTCTTGGGTATGGCTTCCCCTTTTTCGGGCTTTTCCCGGGCAGCTTCCCCCTTGGCAGGTTTTGCCTCTTCCTTGGGAGCTTCTTGCGCTTCCTCAGGTTCCGCCACGTCCGCTTCCTCCTTGGCCGCAGCCTTCTTCGGGACCGCCGCCTTGGAGGCAGCCGCCTTTTTCTTTGGGGCAGCCGCAGCCCCCGCAATCAGCTCCTTGTAGAGCGCGTACTGCTCCTTGGTTAATATCTGCGCAATTAGCACGCGGTTGTTGCCCACGTTCCTTATTACGATGTTCCCCTTGTCAGTTGAGATTACCAATTCCGATGCTTCCTCGCCCACTTCGCGCAGGAACGAGTCCCCGACGTTGAACGATGATGCAACGTAGCCTTCTATTCCCTCGTGCAAGGTGAAATTGGAAGCAATGGCCTTTCCGTCGCGGCCCACTATGGCCGCCATGATTTTGCCTTCTTTTAGCTTGTCTAGAAGTTCCACCATTTAGTCCACCTCTATGCCCAGCGCCCCCAGGCTAATTGGGACCGGCATGGGCAGGGAATCACTCTCCAGGAATTTCTCCTTGCCCGTGCTCTTTATCCTGTATTCCTCATCCAGGTCGTGCTTTAGGGTGACCAGGAACCTCTCTTCGTGCATTCCCTCTTCCACCAACAGGAGGATGGTGCCGTTTTCGTTCTTGAATTTTCCCTCCACGGATTTTAGGAACTTGAATAGCGGCTCTTTTTCGGTGTATAGGGCGAAGGTTGAAAACGAGTGGAAAACCACGCGGAACCTGCTCCCCTTCTTTGAGCGCAGTATGTCGCTGATAAATAGCGAGATTTCGTTTATCGCCCCGGGGCCCCCAACCAGGGAAACGTTTTCTTTTTCCTCCACCTTCCCCTTCCCGCTGCTCTGCGAGTAGCAGTCTATGTAGAATATCTCGCCTTTGCCCTTGAAGTGCAAATCCCATTCGGCTGCCGCCTTTTCCACTTCCTCAGGGCTCCTGTCTGTTGTGACGTAGATGACCACGTCCCCTTCTGCGAGCCCCGCATTCACGAAATGCGCGGCGAAGCATTGCTTTCCCACCCCGGCGGGCGCAACCAGCGCAACCGCCCCGGGGAATGCGTATCCCCCTTCAAGCATGATGTCGAGTGCCCTCACTCCTGTAGTTATCCTGTCTGTTTTGAAAACGGGAAGAGACTTTTCGGCCATGCCTTCGTATCTCCATAAGCGCTTTAAAAGCTTCTCTCTCCGGCTCCCGTGCCCGCACCCCTTTTATGCGCTATTGCACAATACCAATCCATGCACGGGTACCTCAACATTACCAGGAAGCAGGTTGCGTATTTCATCCTGCTCTCCGCTTTCTTCATCTATGGCTACCTAGAAGGATTCGTGCCCGGGAGCATGGTAATTTTCTTCGTCCTATTGATGCTCCTGCGCTTTATCAACGTGAAAAAATACCTGGAAGTGAAGTTCCTGCACCATTACCCGCAGTATGAGCACCTGCCAGGGTGGGCGAAGTGGGCAATCATCATTGTCGCTTACCTCCTCGTTTTCATGGCAGCCAAGTGGGTGCTAATGAACGTGGTGCTTGAGGGGATATTCCAGATTCCAATCAAAGAAGACATGGAAGAATGGATGCTTGGCACCTACGGAATCAAGTAAAAAGAAATTATTGGGCCTCAGATTCGCCTCAGAGAAACCTTCGGTTTCTTCTCTTGAGCAGAGCTCAAGATCCGGCGAATACGCCCCAAATTTTTTAAGAAAAAATTTGGGCCCAAGGGGATTTGGGGAATCGGTTTTCGGTTTCCCGTTTCCGGTTTCCAGAAGTGAAAACGGAAGGTTTCCCGCAGCGGGTCCCATAATGCCTCATTAAATTTACCGATTGATTTAAATAATTTACCATTTGATAAATATTATATGTCATTTCATTCCTTCGCGGGTATAAAGGTCCTCGGCTGGTTCTTGGAGCACCCAACCCAGAAAGCGCATTTCAGGGAACTTTGCCGGCACCTGAAGCTCCACCCGCTGACCGTGAAATCCTATTGCGATGAGTTCCTGGAAAACGAGTGGCTCCTTGAAGAGCGCAAGGCAAACCTGCGCATTTTTTTCCTCAATGACGGGCATTTTGCGATTAAATCCATGAAGAGGGCGTATTTTCTGGAGAAGCTCAGAGAGCTTAAAATCGCATCCGCAGTTGACGAAACGGTTATCTCCTTTGCGCTCTATGGCAGCCACGCTTCAGGGGAATACGACGAAAAAAGCGACGTGGATTTCCTCGTTGTCGGCAGGAGGGAGGGCGTGGATTCTAATATGCTCAAAAACCTGGAGAGAAAACTGGGGAAAAGCGTGCAACTAACCGTAATTTCCCTGGAAAAATGGGAGCGCAACAAGGAAAAAGACCCATTTGCCCTTTCGGTTCTTAGAAATAACGTGCTGCTAGGAGGTGCTTTGCTATGATGGAATATGAGGGTTGCATCCAAAAAGGAATGATAAAGAAATCCTCCACTGCGCAGGAGAGGGTAGGGCAATCGCTGGCGCTTGGGGACAAGTTCCTCAAAAGTGCCAGAAAGAACATTGAAATCTCGGAAAACGAATCTTCTGAGCTGCTTGCATATACCTCCCTCTTCCATTACGCCCGTGCCCTCCTGTTCCACAAAGGCTACCTTGAGCGGAGCCATGTATGCCTTTTCATCGCGTTGCAAAGGCTTTACCCGGAGCATGCCCCCCTCTTCCAGCGCGCGGACAAGATACGGCTTGAGCGCCACAACATCCAGTACTGCGGCCTTGCAACGGATGCGGAATCAGTGGGATTCGTGCTGGAACTGGTAGAGGAATTCGGTGCAAAGGCGAAAGAACTCCTTGCGCACTGACCCCTGAAATCCGCGCATCGGAAACCACCCCTCCAAAAGTATAAAACCCACGAAAATCTTCAATCAACAAGGTGAAAATCATGAGTGCTCTCAAAAAGTCCAGGGTCCAAAACCCGAAGTATTTGAAACCTTCGGCAGGCGGGGGGAGCGCCCTCCTCCTCCCGCTAACCAACCCCCCCAAAGAGGGCAAGGCTCCCGACGTGCTTTCCGGACATCCAGCCCGATTTCAGGAAGATACTGGAAACCGAAAACCCGAAACGGAAAACGAAAATAGAAAAATGGGCCCAAGGGGATTTGAACCCCTGACCTACGGCTGTCTTAGACCATTGTATTAGAGGTGG
>JAFGCC010000017.1 GCA_016932815.1 Microcaldota archaeon
AGCAAAGCTCACGACAGTTTGAGGGTTCGCCTCTCTGAGGCGAGTTGGAACCGAAGGTTCCCAGACCTCCTGACCCTCCCCCCATAACTTTTTAATGCGCTTTATTCCAAAGCTTATTATGGCAGTCTCCCCTCTTGATTCAAGGTACCAGACGGAAATGAGCGAAATTTTCGGAGAAAAGAACAAGCTCCAAAAATGGATGGAGGTAGAAGTGGCGCTTGCAAAGGCGCACGCGAAATTGAACCACATCCCAAAAGAAGCCCCAAAGGCAATAGAGGGGGGAATGAAGAGGGTTAAGCTTGAGCGCGCAAAGGAAATAGAATCCGAAATCCACCACGACCTAATGGCGATGGTCCGCGCCCTAGCCGAGCAGAGCGGCGAATACGGCGGATACATCCACATAGGCTCAACAAGCTATGATATAGAGGATACCGCGACCGCGCTTATTTTCAAAGAGGGGATAGACGCACTAATTTCAAGGCTCCAGAAGCTATCGGTTACGCTCAAGAAACTCGCAAAGGAGCACAGGGATTTAGTGTGCATAGGGCGCACGCACGGCCAGCACGCAAACCCCACCACTTACGGAATGAAGTTCGCAATCTATTACCAGGAAACCCTCCGCAACATAGCGCGCCTCCAGGCCGCAAAAGAGAGAATCACAGTGGGCAAAATGAGCGGGGCAACCGGAACGATGGCAGCATTCGGGGACGAAGGGCCGAAAATGCAGGAACTGGTAATGAATGAACTTGGGATAAAGGCTGCAAAAATCTCCAACCAGGTAATACAAAGGGACCGCCACGCGGAAGTGCTCTGCGCAATAGCAATAGCCGCGGGAACCCTGGAGAAAATAGCAAAGGAAATCCGCAACCTCTCGCGCCCGGAAATGGGCGAAGTTTCAGAACCCTTTGGGAAAAAGCAGGTTGGCTCTTCCACCATGCCCCACAAGCGCAACCCGCACAAGAGCGAGCGCGTATGCTCCCTTGCAAGGGTGGTTAGGGCAAACGTGCAGACCGCACTTGAGAACATCGCACTTGAGCACGAGCGTGATTTAACCAATTCCGCAAACGAGCGCTTCATCTTCCCGGAAAGCTTCATAGTCACAGATTACATGGCAAAGGAGCTAACTTCCGTTTTGGATGGTTTGGTTTTCTACCCGGAGAACATAGCGCGCAACCTGGAACTAACCCACGGTTTGGTAATGGCCGAGCGCGTAATGATTACCCTGGTTAAAGAAGGCGTGGGAAGGCAGGATGCGCACGAAGCGGTAAGGGAGCTTGCGCAGAAAGCGTTTGCGGAAAAGAGGAACCTAAAAGAAGTCCTAAAAGAGAGCGAGCTTGGAGAGAAAATCACAGAAGGGGAACTGGATGCACTCTTCGACGCCTCAACGTATGTGGGAAAGGCTCGCGAGATTGTTGATGCCGTACTCAAATAATCTCCACGATTCCCCTCTGCCTGGCTTCGCTTGCAGTAACCCTGAATTTCGCCTCAATAACCGTGCAGCATTCATCGAGTTCCCAGCTATTCTCTTTTAACGAATCAAGAGAAATCTCCGATGAGACCATATGGATTTTCCCGGTAGAATCAAAGAGCCCCCCAAAGTGCGCAGCAGGGGGCTTGTCATGGACCGCATTGCGCGAAGGAATCTCAACTGCCGCAGAGAGGTTGTTGATTCTGTGGTATGCGAGTTCCGTTCCGATTCCCGCCATGCGCGCCTCAAAGCCCCCGGAAGTAAGGATTGCAGGGTAAATTAGCAAATACCCTTCATTTTCTTTATTGAACTGCTCAAGCTTCCCTGAGCCCGCATCATGCACCCATATCGCCCTGTTGCAGGTTACGATATTGGTCCCGGTCACCTGCTTGCTCCTGATAATCGCATCCCCGCTTTCTGGGAATTCGAAAAAATCCTTCTTCGGGGCTACGGGGGAAATCTGCAATATCGCGGCTTCCCTCGTCCTCCCCAGTGCTGCCCATTCTATGTATTGGGGCTTTCCCAGAAGCCTTTCAAGCTTCTTCATCTTCCCAAAGAGCCAGCCTATTCCCCCCTCGGGAGGAACATCCGGGTAGATGTCGGGAACTGCAAGCCTTTCCATTTCAAGGTCAATCCTCTCCCCCCTAAACCAATTTTTCTCAGTCTGGGTAAATTCCAGATACATTAGGTCATGGTAACTTGGATAGAATATATCTGTGAGCGCGGTATTGCTTCCTTCTTCAAGCATTGCCCCAAGCCCCCGCACCGCCATTGTGGGAAGCCCGCCCACAACCGTTACGTGCCCCATTCCCGAGGAAGTGGAAGTGTACCCAACCCCGGAGTAATCCGGGCTGAAGTATTTTCCCGCCAATTTATCCGGAGGGGAATCTTCGCATTCTCTAATGAAGCGGATGTATTGCTCATCTTCAACAACCCTCCCGAAAACGGGCTCAACCATTACTGCCATTCCCTCCCCAAACCCGGCATCCCTCCTGAATGCGTATGCATCATGGGAAAATGCGCTTGCAAGAACAATCTTTGCTGCTGCGGGTATGCCGCCTTTCTCCATGCTCTTAGCAGCATTGGTCAAAAACACGCTTTCATATATCCCGGTTCCGCGCGAATCTCCCTGCGCAGAAGAGCGCACGGCAAGGGGCGTCCCCTCGAACCTTTTTGCAATCCCAAAGAGGAGTTCCTTCTCCCCCGCACTGAAGCTTCCCTTGTAAACCAAATCCTCCAGTTCATCCGGGCAAGCCCTATTAGCAATCGCGGAATTTACCCCATTCCTCTCCATAAACGGATGGAAGAACCCGCTCGCCAAAACAACGCGCGGATAAAGCCTGAAGCCCGCACTCCTGATTGCCCAGGTGGCCTTCATCAATTCCTCCGCTTTAGCACCAACGGAGCCCGGGCCGATAACGCTCCAGTATTTCCTCATCAGATTTGAAAGCTGTACGTCCCTCCCCCTAAATCCACTATGGGAGGGCATTTTAACGGGAAAAACGGGCCTGGCGCCAACAGGGGCAACAATTCTATTCTGCATTAAGGGAAATATGTGGATATTCGTGTTTTTAAGGATATGCCGCAAAAAGCCCCCTCCCCATTCGGAACGCATTCAATATCTTTATAAACCTTAAACTAAATACCCAAGTCAGGTGTATTACCGATGGCTCTCACTACCAAGCAGTACATGTATGCTTCCATGGGCCTTGCTTTCGCCGGGGCGGTAATGGCGATAAGTTCAAGTGCCAGCAGTATCCTGGGTTTATTCGGGGGGATTTTTGCAGGGCTTGGGGGAATAGGCGCGGTCCTCTTCTTCAAGTACGGCTACCTCGTAGTCCCCTTTATCACCCAGCGCGCAAAAATAGTGATGGTCACAGACACCGGCTACGAAATCCCGCCCTCGCAGGACGTCATAATCAAGAAGGTGGGGCACGAATACTACGCATCCGCATTCCTGGCAATAAGGATTTTCGAGTCCGCAACCGAGCGCTCCGATGAGCAGAACGTTGCATACAACAAGTATTTTGAGAGGGCAATCTCAAATATGCGCTACCCGGTCAAAATCTGCTACCTCCTCTACGCAGAAGACGTAGGCGAAAAGAGGAAGATGATTGAAACAAGGAAAGCTGAAGCGCAGCTAAGGCTCGCAAGGGAAAAAGACAAGAGCGACCCGGATGTGCTGAAAATGGAGAAATTCGAGAGGGAAATCTCCATGTGGGATTCTCAGCTCCAGCGCCTAATCAAGGGAGTAAGGCCGATGGCGGTGCTTGCATACGCAATGACCTCCTCCCCGGGGATCTCAAAGGAAGCCGCGGTCGCAACCCTGCGCGCGCAGGTGCGCGAACTAAAAGTCCTCCTGCAGAACTCGCTAAACGTGCAGGTAGACCAGCTTGCTGCAGACGAGATGAAGCGCTGTTTCGAGTGGGAATACGCATTCCCCTCAGGGCCCAAGGAATTGGAGGAAGCGCTAATATGAGGCGGTAAGTGTGGGAAGGCTCGCAGTAAGCAAGGTGCCCAACAAGGATATCTCCAGCAGGAACCTCCTAGTGCATCCTCCGGAGCCGCCAATAGACATCCTCTGCAAGGACCCAACAAACTCAATTTACATAGGAAGGACGAAGATGCTAAACGTCCCCTTCTACTGGAGCTACCAGGACGTTACCAACCCGCACATAGCGGCGGTGGGAATTACCGGTTCGGGTAAATCGTATTTCATCAAGACCTTTCTCAGCCGCGCTTCGTTTGTGTGGGACTCCAACGCCCTAATCATAGACTGGGCGGGGGAATACCGCGAATGGGTGCGCATGGCGGGAGGAAAGGTAATAGCCCTCGGAAAAGGCTCCTACCTAAACCTCCTGGACCTAGGAGGGATGAAGCCCTATGACCGCATAAAGCAGGTAATGCGCACAATAGCAATCCTAACCGACATAGACCAGTATCCGGAGCAGAAGCGCCTGACCGAGCAGGCAATAGAAAAGGCATACACGGACAACAAGTTCAAGATGGACGCAAGGGAGCAGCGGGACGAACTGGGAAGGCCCCTGCAGGCTCCCACCCTAAAAGACATAGTAAAAATACTCGAAGAAAAATCCTCGATGGGAACCTACGAGTTCCCAGCCGAGCTTGAAAACTCAATCTACCGCCTAAAGCAATTCACAAAGCCCGGTGAAGACTTCTTTGCCCAGCAGAGCACAGTAAGCTTAACGGAGCTAACAGAATCCGGGCTGGTCGCACTGGACCTATCCGGGCTTCCCGATGAGCGCTTCAGGGCGCTAGGGGCATTGGCGATGCTCCAGTTCATCAAGGAGCGCATGCGCGCAGCAGGCTGGGCGAAAGCCAAGGGCCTGCGCCTCATAGTCGTGCTAGATGAAGCGTGGAAAATCGGAAAAGACGAGAACTCCGATGCGGTCATGATTGTGCGTGAAGGGCGCAAGTATAACTTCGGATTAATAGTCGCATCGCAAAACCCCACGGACATAGCAGAGGCGGTCTTCTCGAATGTGGGAACAACGTTCATACTAAAGGTAAAATTCGAAAAGTTCCTGGACTACCTCCAGGGCTCCCTCAATTTCAGCGAATTCATGAGGGAGGAAATCTCCAAGTTCGGGGTAGGCTCATGCGCAGTAAACATGTCGTTTTCGAGCGCGGCGCCCTATCCATCAACATTCCTGCTAGACAGGGTGGAAGGGGAAGAGCCCATGCGCGAATTCTTCCTGGAACTTGGAAAAGTGCTTACAAAGGAGCAGAGAGAGGAGATGGATATGGCAAGGAGTGTTTCGTTTAAGAAGGACAACCTGAAAATAAGGCTCCGCGAGTTCGGGCTCGGCGAAGCCAGGATAGAGGAAGTGGTTCGCCTCTTCGACCAGAAGAGCAGGCACATGGACATAGTGTCCTTTATCATCCTGCTTGAGCGCTTCGGGGTGGAGCGCTCCAACATAACCATGTTCCTAAAGGAAGTGGGGATAGAAGACACCACGATAATCAACATCTTCACGATGGCCGACAAGCGCAAGGCGGATATCCTAGACCGCGACATCACCCAGGTAATATTAGAGGAGTGATCAAGATGGCGAGGATGTGCATAGTAAGCAGGAAGGAAGTCCCCGCAGGCGAGGGAACCCCAATCCGCGAGGACGCGATAATCCGCACAATACGCGTGATAAAGGGGAAGCTTGGAATCCTCCAGAACAACGAGCTGGTAGTATCAAACGAAGCCCTCGAAGAATACACAAAAAAGAGGGAAAAGTTCGAGAAGATGGCGGTAATCCATGCAACAGTCGGAGCAATCCTGGTCGTTGCCTTCATATTCGGGCCCCTCCTCTTAGGCGCCCCGTTCAACCCCATGGGTGTATTGTTCTCGATAATACTGGGCCTGCTGGTTGCGGCACTGGCCCTCCTAAGCTACGTTCCCGCCCTAGAAGACGGGAAGGAGAGCACTGTTCCCACTCCCGGGCAGATTGTGAGCAGGCTAATGCCCCGCTCACTCGCAAAAAAGGCGCAGGAAGCGCCCAAGGCCGAGGCTCCCAAAGAAGCAGCAGCGCCCGCAAAGAAGGCCCCCCCAAAGCCCGCCAAGAAGCCTTATAAGAGGGGAAAGAGGAAGTGATGGACAATGGCAGAAGAATCATCTTTGGCACCAAAAGTAGACGGCTTTAGAATGAAAGTGAAGCTCAAGGGAAAAGTCTCCGAGGTTGCAGCCGCCCTCAATTCGGTCTCATTCCTAAAAATCGCGCAGGAAAAAGAGGGCGTAGATGCCGCCTACGTTGAGAGCAGGAGCATAGACAAAACCCCCTACCTTTTCTCCCTAATGAAGTTCAAGCAGGACGAAATAGAGGTCGTATACACGGTCCCCTCAAACAATTCCCCTACCAAGAGGAAGCTTGACGTCCTGCGCTACCTGCTCAACCTGCTAACCCTCGTTGAGCCCTACTATTCGATAGACAACAAGGTGGTATACCAGCTAATAGAAGAAACGATGATGCAGTTGGAAGAATACACCACCGGCGACTACAAGAAGCTCTACAAGGAGTACGACGTCCTAAAGCGCGAGGTGGAGAACCTTAGGCGCTCTTCTCGCATATACAAGACGCAGGTAAAGAGCCTCACAAAGGAGAACTATGAACTCAAGAACGAAAACGACGAACTCAAGGTGCGCTTCGAAAAGCTCCACGGAGGCGTTTCCGACAGCGTCCTGATGTCGAAGCTCCAGGAGTGGATTGCAGAGCACTCAGGCAGCGTAAACATCGTCGAGTTCGCAAAATACAACCGGGTTCCCGAAGCAAGGGTTGAAGACGCGCTAAACACGCTGGTTCGGCAGGGGTACCTGGAGCAGGTCCAGTGAGCAAAATGGATGGCATAGAAGGGCTTAGGATACGCAAGCGTTCTTTCTCGTTCGGGATAAAGCACAAGTATTCCCCCGAACTCAAATTCAGGAAGGTCGAAAAGACCGTGGGAGAGAGGCTGCTAGAATCAATAAGCGCGCTCTCAAAGCCCAAGGAGAAAGTGGTGCTAGAAGGTGCGCAGGAGGCAAAGGAAGGGCTTGAAGAGGAATCCAATAACAACAACCACAAGCCCGCCCCAAAGCCGCTGATTAGCCCCCGCAATGTCCGCAGGATAGGGGGGGCAATCTTCCTCCTCCTTCTCCTCTCCGCTTCCGGGATAATCTACTTCCAGTCCATGGTTTCCGCCGCGGAGATTGTAGTGAACCCGCCCGTAACCTCTTTCGTTTCGGCAGAGGTCACCGCGCAGGACCTCCTTACTGCGAGCAAGGAGGGATTCTGGCGCCAGCCCTACCATAGCGCATATTTAAGGCTGGATGCGGAAGCGGGAGGAATAGATGAACTCCCGGTAACCGTGAACGTCTATGACAGGGTCGTTCCCTCATCCGTTTACCTTTTGCGCAGCTACCGCTACCAGGCGGAGAACTACCCTCAATTCATCTCAGTACTCCGCGCAAACCTCTCTAGGTGGGGAATTAGCATAAACGAAGTGGGGCTAGACGAACTAGGCTCACTGCCCTCCCAGTCATTGGTAATTGTCCCAAGCGGCTACATCCCTTCAGAAATGCTAATTGGGAGCGACACTAAGATAAGCGCCCTCCTCCAGAGAGGCGTTACAGTAATATACATGGGCCAGCCCTTCAACCGCATGTACAGCACAGAAGGAAGCGTGGTTCCGGGGAACACCGGATACCTCTCGCCCCTTCTGCTGCGCTTTGAAGAGGGCGTGTCCCTGCCCACCACTTCGGGCTTCCACCTAAAGAGCCCGCTATACTCGGTTGGCGACATCCGCGTAATGGGCTCTGCAAGCGTGGCCTATTTCGGCACGGGTGCAATGGTGTTCCTCCCCCAGACTCTTGATGGAGGCTGGTCTTCGCCGGAGTTCGCCGCAGACGACGTGCAGAAACTAATACTTGAACTCCCCTGGCTCTCCCCGATAAGCACGGATTCGGGCAACCTCTCTTTTGTAAACGGGAGTGCCACTTCCGAATACTTTACCACCTCCTTCCTAGGAGACGGGGTGTATGCGCACTTACAAGCATACGACAATGCCACGGGCAACGGGTTCAATGAGGTAGTCTACCTGGAAAAGAGCACCCGCGGCGAAATCTACACTCTCGGGCACAGCATCTCGCCTTCGGCAATCGGCTCCACCCAGATGGACGTGGTAGTAGAGCTAAAAGAGGCGGGGGGAGAAGAGAGGCTCTTCTTCTCGGTGGTGCAGGACCTGCTTGAAGTTGGCCGCGA
Organism: Microcaldota archaeon; assembly: GCA_016932815.1. Taxonomy (GTDB): domain Archaea; phylum Micrarchaeota; class Micrarchaeia; order Anstonellales; family Bilamarchaeaceae; genus CAIKOA01. Next base: position 8,215 of record JAFGCC010000017.1, read on the forward strand.
GCCAGTATCATCTAGCAAGCTCGCCCTCAATTCCGATGCGACTTTCTCATACACGTTTTCCCTCTCCCCGGGAGATTACATCCTCAACATCGTGGACAACGATGGCCGCAGGTATGCTAGGGCATACATGAGGGCAGGGGACGTTTCCATAGTAAGCGGGTATAGCCGCTACTCAAACGACCAGTACGAATTCAAGTTCTACGCGGACGGCAAGCCCCTCTCCCTCACAGGCGACGTATTCCTTGAGGGCTATTCCACCCCCACCCACTTTGAGAATGCGCAGTCGGTGGTAGTGGATGCGGCAACCGTTGCGGGCGGCCCCCTCGCGGTAAACGAGGACCACGAGTTCCGCTTTGAAATAAAAGAATACGAAACGACCGTAACAATCCGGAAGAGGGGGACTACCTCCATACTAACTAGCCCGTTCCTCCTAGGCGCAGTGGGAATCGCGGTTCTGGCTTTGGGAGTCGGTTTCCTCTTTGCGAGGAAGGGAGTGGCAATGTACGGCCTTGACATACCCGACTTCCCGCCCCAGAGCACGATAAAAGTGCCGCTTTCCAAGGAGAAGCTCCTTGGAGTCTTTACCAAGATAAACGAGCGCTACCGCTGGAAGAACACGCCGCTCAAACTAAGCGAAATCAAGCTGGGCTTCAAGGACCTCCTCCATGAGGGCAAGCCGATATTCATCAGCGATTACAACCTAGAATACCTCCTCTCGCGCCTTGTGGGAATGGACCTGGTAAAAAGGGAAATCGACTATTACGGCCTATCTTCGTGGGAAGGGGAAACCGGAAAGAGCATCCGCTATCTTGCCTCCTTTAGGAAGCTCCGCGACATCTGCATAAACAACGCGGTGCCCTTTACCGCCATGGGCAAGGGCAAGGACTACGACTCTAAGATAACAGTGCTCGGCCAGGACATATTCGTCCACCTATACGACGATGCTAGCAGGGTAATACCAAACGCATTGTCTTCGCTGCAAAACGGGATGAACATAGTCCTCTTTGAAGAGGAAGCGGAAAAGAGCGAGTTCTACGAATACCTCTCAAGCGGCTACCGCGGCGCAACCGCGCTGAAACTTGAGGTGCAGGCAGGCTCAATCCTGATGAAGACCTGGGAAGAATTCGCGCAGATGATAAAGGAGATGAAAGTTTAGTTCAACCCTTCCCCTTTTCCTTCTCTTTCCCTTTCTCGTTTTCCAGTATCAGGGAGTAGAATTCCAGGAGCGCTTCCACCCTCCTATCCGAGTCGTACTCTTTTGCGATTTCCTTTCCCCTCTCTCCTAGTTCATCGCGGTTTTCCAGAGCAAGGAGCAGCTTTTCGCGGAAATCAACTTCTTCGCGGAAGAGGTATCCGGATTTCCCATCTTCCACGAAATCGCTTGAGCCTGAGCGCTCAGGCGCAACCACCGGAAGCCCCGCGGACATGGCCTCAAGCGCCACTAGCCCCTGGGTATCAAAATAGGATGGGAACGCAAACACGTCCCCCGCAGCATAATAGTCCGGCAGCTCCTTTTTGGGCACAAAGCCCGCAAAAATGAAGTGCTCCCCCAATCCCTTGATTTTGACCATGTTCTTGTAGTGCTCTTCTGCTGGCCCCTGCCCCACTATCAGGAATGCCACATTCGGCTTCTTGTTTATGATTGATTCGGCTTCGTTTATCAGGAGTTCCAGGTTCTTCTCCTTTACAATCCTGCCAACGTGCAGGATGATTTTCTTCTTTCCCAAACGATACCTCTTCCTAACCCACTCCCCCTCCCCCTTGCTATAAAACTTGTAATCCATCCCGGCGGGGATTATCACGGTATTGCTTATCCCGTGCTCCTCCAAGGTTTTCCTGGTGAATTCGCTTGGCACGATTACTTTCTTGAAGAATTTGTAATACCATCTTAGGTATTTCCATGCAACGTCCTCGAAGACTTTCTGCATTCCATGGCTGCTAGTAAGGTAATGGGTAGCGCTTGGGACCATCGTATGGAAAGATGCGATGCAGGGCTTTTTTAGCTCCTTTGCGCAGTCTATTGCCGCAAGCCCGGTAGTCGCAATCCCGTGCGAATGTATGAGGTCAACACCCATCCCCTTAAGCAGCTTTTTGGCAGAGGGGAACGGGAACAGCGCAAGCCGATAATCCGGGTACGGCTTGAAGGATGCGGAAGTAAAGTAATAGACGTTCTCATCCCTGTTCTCCTTTTTCTGCTTCTTGGTTCCGGGCGTGAGTATGATCACCTCGTGCCCCCTTTTCTCCAGGCCCTTCCTGAAATTGAGCAGGCAGGTAACCACCCCGTCGTTGTTGGGCAGGTAAGTGTCGGTAAAGTATGCGATTTTCATTACATCTGCTCCAGCGCCTTCTCAATTGCGGGCTTTATGGAAATCTCCGATGCTTCTGTTTCTATGCTGTCGGTTACGAACACTTTCTCGCATTCTTCTCTGAGCTTCTTTAGCGAATCCTTGAGGAAGAACCCGTGGGTTGCAGCGCAGATTACCTTCTTTGCGCCGCCCTTTTTCACGTTCTCAACCGCCTTTAGCATGGTTGAGCCTGTGGAAATCATGTCGTCGATTATCAAGACGCATTTTCCCCCTACGTCCTTTTCCATCTCCATCTTGCCTATCCCCCTGTAGATTTCGCCTTCTTCGCCTCCAGCGGCCCCTTCTCCTTCCCCGTATCCCGCCCTCACTTTCTTCATGCTGCTTCCCCCAAACTCTTTTACCAGGTAGTTTGCGCCTTCATCCGGGCTCATGATTTCCAGCTCCCCGCCCGCAATCTCCCGCGCCCTCCCTATTATTTCCTTGTTCATAGAGAGGTTGGTTATCTTCAACCCCCCGTATTCGAATTCCCCTTCCCTCTTTAGGAAGTGGCAGTCAAAAGTGATTAGGTGGCTTACCCCCTGCTCCCGAAGGGTTTCGCAGAGGATTTCCGCGCTCTTTACCTCCCCTTCCTTGAATGTCTTGTCCTGCCTCGAATAGGGGAGATATGGAACGACCAGCGTTATGCTCCGAGCCTTGTTCTCCCGCAATGCCCTCAATACCAGGAGTGTTTGGAATATCGCGGAATCCTGGTTTGGGTACAGCCTGGTAAACAGGATGGCGTTCTTCCCCATGGCTTCTTTAGCATTTGGAACCCTCACATACGAATCCCCATCTGGGAACTGCCTTATTTCCACATTTGGCTCATATATCCCTGAGAATGAGGGGCACACGACCTTCATAGGCTAGAAAAAGGACGGAAAACGTTTAAAAGGAGGCAGGCGGGCCCGAAAATCCCAGATTAAGCGCTACTTCCTGCCCTCTAGGATTTTCTTTATGATTGCCATCCGAACCGGCACGCCGCACCTTGCCTGTTCAAGATACCTAGCCTGCGGGCTTGCTGCAACTTCGGGTGGAATCTCGTCTCTTTTGGGAAGAGGGTGCAAGAGAATCATCCCCTCTTTTGCGGCCTCCAGGTATCCGGGCTTTATCGTGTAGCCCTTTTTCGCCTCTTCTGCTTCACTCTTGTTTGCAAACCTCTCTTCCTGCACCCTGCAAACGTAAGCCACGTCCGCAGTTGAAAAATCTATCTTCGTAGTTTCCTCTATCTCCGCCCCGTATTTCTCCTTTGCTTCCTCTATTGCCTCTTTGGGCATCCCAAGCCCCGTTGGGGAAGCAAGCTTCACTTTTGCCCCGAACATCGCCAGGCCGTACATCAGGGGGCGCATGACCCTTGCGTATTTTAGGTCCCCCACCAGGTGCACTTCCAGCCCCTCAATTTTCCCCTTCATCTTCTTTATCGCATACAAATCCAGGAGGGTCTGGGAGGGGTGCTGGTTTGAGCCGTCCCCCGCGTTTATCACAGGGGATTCTGCGTATTTTGCCGCAAGTTCCGCAGAACCCTCCTCAGGGTGCCGAATCACCAAAACATCCGCATAATTGTCTATCATCCTTATTGTGTCCTCAAAGCTCTCGCCCTTCTTTATTGAGCTCCTCTCAGCCGAAAAGTCAATTACGTCCAGCCCCAGGCGGTGGGATGCGGACTGGAAGGAGAGTTTCGTCCGGGTTGATGGCTCAAAAAACAGGGTTGCGACTATCCCGTCATGCTTCTTTACTTTCCCCTCTTTTAGCTGCTCCTCCATTTTCCGCGCGTCTTCTAGATAGCGCTCTATCTCTTCTTTGCCCAGGTCCATGAATGATATTAGGTCCATCTTTCCCGCCTTCTGCGCTTATGCCTCCAAAGGCATAAATACGCCTGCTATCCCTTCATGGATAAAGTATTTATTCCTAAGAGTATCTATATCCTCCTCGGTTTCGGTTTTTCCGGGGGTTTTTTGCATGGATTCGAACAAAATTTTGCTTTTTGAGGGCGTGGATGGCTGCGGAAAGGACACCCAGATTGCCCTGCTCAAGGAAAAGATGGATTTTGCCCACTTCAAGTATCCCACGCACAACTTTCCCATACTCTGGGAATTCCTGCAGAAAAAGCGCACACTATCCGAGAAGGCGCTCTTCCACCTCTTCCTAGCAGACATTGCAGAGGAGCAGGAAAAGCTCTCCTCCACGGCAGGATTGCGCGTAATAGACCGCTATGTCCTCTCCACTATTGCCTATGATTCCCATTATTCGTACGAGGATGCAAAAAGAATCGTTTCCGCCTCATCCTTTATTGCGCCGGACATCGTGTTCCTCCTGGATTTGCCTCCGGAAGTTGCGCAGGAGCGCAAGATGAAGCAGAAGCAGTCCGAGGAAGTTGAGCCAGACCGCTACGACTTGGACGTTGCGCGCCTCTCCAGAGTGCGCGAGCGCTTCCTAAAGCTCGCAGGGGATTCCTTTTTGTGCAAAAAATGGGTTGTTCTTGATGCCACAAAACCGATAGAAGGGCTGCACAAGGAGATACTCAGCCACCTGCAATAATGCGTTTTCAAAAAGGAAGAGGATAATTGCTCCCACCGGGATTCGAACCCGGGCTACCGGAGTGAAAGTCCGGTGTCCTTGACCGGGCTAGACAATAGGAGCAATAGGTAGGGATTTAGAGTGATAGCATATATAAATCTCACGCTCATAGCCGGAAGCTTTCTGGGATTTTCCGGATGGAGCCCATCTTCCGGTTTTCGTGTTCTTCTAGCACGGCAGGCTGGCGCAGTCAGTTCGTTTTTTAACGCTAATCCGCAATATCCCTATGAGGCAGGAAAATGTCGCCGGGAAAAGAAAGGTTCCAGCTCACTTCCACCGAATGGAAAAACGTAAGCGGGGAGCTAGAAGCAAGGGGCTATTCGGACGGAAAGGACTATATGCTAATTGAGAAGCCGTTTACCTTCCAGGTGGTCGTGACCACTTCAAACGACGAGATAAAAGGCCTTCTCCAAAGAGCCGGCGCGGAAAACAAGGGGCAGGTGGAACTCAAGATTATAGTCCCGGAGAGGACAGTGGATGAAATCGTGCTCTTAGGTGGAACCACCAAGGACGAGGCAATAGCCGCAATAGAAGAGAGCGAAGGCGGCTACAAATACCGCCACGGGGTGAATTTCAACATTGAAGAGCGCGGAGGGGAATTAAGGGTTTCCCCAACCGACGATACCAAAGCGTGGGGCGACCTCTCAGACCTCCTAACGGGGGACAACAACCCGGTAATGGCCTCAAGGGCGCAAGAGGGCAAGCGGAAGAAGGCAACAGTATAATGGAATTCCCGGCACCATCCGCATATTTTTTAAACTTCAAGCGGGTAAAAATATATGATATTCATGAATGCCCACCCGTTTTCATCTTACAGCGATGCCCCAGAAGGATACAGGATACTAAAGCGAGAATGGGCCATGGTGGAAAACGTGCTAAATGCAAAAGGCAAGTTCGGCCCAGGATTAGATGAAAACGGAAACGAAACCCGCGGGGACTACCGCACAGAAGAGCGCAATGAAAAAGTGGGCATGGCAAACGAAGACGTAATCATCCTGCGCACAGACGACCCGGAAGTAAAGAAGCTCCTAGGAGAGCTCAAGAGCAAATCCGAAGAGCCGCACCTCTCAAGAGTAACCCCCGAATCCACGCTTCTCCCCAAGCTTCCCTCAAACGCAATCAAGCCCCTAGGCGAGATAGAGCATTACGAAGAATACGAAATGGCAACGGTAGCTCCCATGAGTGCAAGGGACGTAAGAAAGGCATTCGAACACTACAACCGCGAATACAGGGAGCTAAACGGATTTAGGAAAATGGATGGGCAGCTCACAGAAATCCTAGAAAAGCGCCACTACACCCTCCAGGAGATAAGGAGGGATGGGCAAACCCACACCATGATTATCCCAAGCGAAGACGCACAGAGGAGGGAGGAACTCGACCGCGCAATGAACTCCGGGGAAGTCCCCATCGGGAAGACCTATTCAACCGAAATCCCGCAGGCCGAATCCACGGATGCGGGGAAGAAGAAGCTTCGAAGATAAATGCGGCACGCATCCCATTTGCGCACCCATCTCAATATAGGCAGGTTTATAAACACCTTTATACACATTACAACACATGAAGGAGAGAGGGCTGCATAAGAATCCACATGCTCGTAGGGCAGCCCCCGCCAAAAACCGCGGCTTCAAAAAGCCCCTCCCGCTAATTTCAAGCCTCGCAACCGGGGCGCTCCTTGCAATAATTGGCTCCCAGATGTTCTGCAAGCCCAAGGAAATCCCCCAGAACCAGCCCCCAGGGCGCCCGGTCCCCGCAATGGCGGAGAATGAGGCTCACAACAGGATAGATTACCTAAAAACCCTGATTGCGCAGAGAAAGAAAATCATGCGCTCAGGCAGCCGCAGCGCATCCGCGCAGGATGATTTCGAATCCTACAATGAAAGCCTTGCTTATATGCGTGTCCCAGAATTAAAGAGGCAGTGGAAATACTACAATATGCTAGCTAGGGCCGGAGCCTCCCCCCTCACCCCTTCGGGTAAAATTGACTGGGAAGAAGCCGGGAAGAAGGCAAGGGAAGCAGAAGAGAGGAAGAACGCTGCGGGAAGGGAAATCGCAAGGAGAAAAGAAGCAGGGGAAAACGTCCAAACTCCGAAGGAAGAAAACACCAACCCCGACCCGGAGTGGCTAGGGGAGCTGCAAACCAAGTCCCTAGAAGAGCTCGGAGCCCTCCTAAAAGAGGAAATCGATGCAGTAACCGATGCGGCAAAATACTATTCCGATTCGGTGCGCGAAGGCGACGAAGCTGCCGCAAGCGACGCATTAACTGAATTCGAGGAAGCCTCAAGGCACATGAGGGCAATCAAGGAAGAAGGAAACAGGAAAGCCCGCAGCGATTTGCACTAAGGCGGGGAAGAGTGCAGGCGCCGTTCCGAATAGTCCCCCTCGATACGAATTTATTGGAAATTATGTATAAACGTGGGGTTTATAATGGCTATCCCACCCTATTATCAACATATGGTGAGCCGCAGCCTGAACAAAATTCCAAGCCCCACAAGGCACAATCCCCCCGCCCAGAAGGCTAGATGGAAAAAACGGGCCGCCATGCTGGCTCCCCTCGTGGCAGCTGCGCTCGTTATCACACTTGGCAAATCCCGCTTGGGCAGCCACTCCCAGGGAATTCCCCAGGAGCCTGGGGGCAAGCGCCCCGTTCCGGGGAGTGCCGAAGGAAATCCGGATAAGGGGGAGAGGGGCAGGAAGGTGAATGCCCTGAAGTCCCTGCTAAAAACGAGGAAGCAATTGCAGGAAGCCAAAAGGCGCTTATCATCGGATGATTCCCAGGATGATTTCAAATTATGGAAGCGGGACCTGATGTTCAAGTCCCTGGAGGAACTGAACATGGAGTGGTGCCACCAGACCTGGAGGATTCTGCACCCCCAAGAGTGCGCGCCCGGCCAATCGGATTGCGAAAATAGGGAAGAATCCGCGCAGGACCCCTGGGCAAGCAGGGAAGCAGTAGAAGAGGAGATGATAAAGAGGTGGGGCGAAGGCGAGCGGCCAGAAGAAAAGGAAAAAACAAACGAGCAGCGCAACTGGGCCGCAGCCCTAAAAGAGAGGACCGATTCCGAGATAGAATACTTCCTAGACGGAGAGCTCCGGCTGGCTTTGCGCGCAACAGACTATTACAACCTGGCAATTGAAGTGGGAAATGAAGATGCGGAAGCCGACGCACTCGGATATTCCGAAGACTCCGCATGGAGGCTAAAAGCCCTGATGCGCGAAGCAAGCGGCAGGAACCTAATCCAATAGCCCCCAGGTTCTACTCGTTCTCCATCCCAAGAAGCATGATTTGCGCAAGCAAAGCCTCAATCTGTATGTGCTCGTTTGCCCCCTCAACCAGCCTAAAATCATACTCCCCGACCTTGTCCACGAGCAAAACCTTCTTTTTCTCAGGTATCTCAAGGTTCACGATTTCCCTATAAATCTGCAGGATTATGTCCGAGCCGGACAGGCCATAGCGGGTGCTCAAATCCAGCAGCTTCCCCCGCGCATCAAGGAAGCGCCCGGAATAAGCCGCATCAACCATCTCCCGTATTTCCTTTGGGCGGGCCCTAGAAGAAATCTTGTAAACCAATTCCTCTGTAATCTTTTTTGAGTGTATCGCGGCCCCCTGCAATGCATTGGTGGCCTTCCTCATGTCCCCTCCGGAAACGTACGCAATTGCCTCTTCCGCCTTGGAATCAAGCTCAAGCCCCTCCCCGGATGCGATGTGCTTTAGCATCTTGTGGATTTGCGCATCGGTCAAAGGAAGGAAGCGGAACACCGCGCACCTGCTCTGCACAGGCTCGATTATTTTGGAGGAATAGTTGCAGGATAGTATGAAGCGGGTAACAGAAGAATACACCTCCATCGTCCTCCTGAGGGCGTGCTGCGCATCAGGAGTAAGGGCGTCCGCTTCATCTAGGAAAATCAGCTTGAACGGAACGTTCCCAATCGCAACGCTGCGCGCAAAGTCCTTGATTTTTCCGCGCACTATGTTTATCCCGCGCTCATCGGAGGCGTTCAATTCAAGGAGGCTCCCCTCGCTATGCTTTCCACACAAGTCGCGCGCAAGGGCAAGGGTTGCGGTGGTCTTGCCGATTCCGGGCGGCCCCGCAAAGAGCATGTTCGGCATGTTCCTAGCCTCAACAAAAGCCTTCAATGAATTTACCGTTTCTTCCTGCCCCACGACTTCGGAGAGGGTCTTGGGGCGGTATTTCTCCGTCCAAGGCAAAAATTCCGATTCCATAAATATGCACCCACTTTGATAATTCCGCTTTTTCGGTAAATAAGAATATAAAGATTGTCCATGAAGTTCCCATACAGTGGTCATTATGGACAGAGTGGAAACAGGAATATCAGGCCTCGATGAAGTTTTGGACGGGGGAATCCCAGTGCACAGGCACGTTGCCCTAAACGGCGGCCCCGGAGCATGCAAAACATCATTTTCATTTGAATACATATACAGGGGGGCGCAGAAAGGCGAAAACGGAATCTACATCACCCTGGAAGAAACCCCCGAAGACATAATCGAGAACATGACAGAGAGCTTCCCTGGCTTCAAGGACATGCAGCAGCTAATAGACGATGGCAAGCTGGAAATCGTGAAGCCGGACAAGCTCCTCCTAGAAGACATCGCAGAACTCCTAGAAGACCGGATTGCCAAAAACGACATCAAGCGCGCGGTAATAGACTCTGCTACCATGATAAAGCTCGCGTTCAAGGACCCATCCGAATACCGCCAGACCATGTTCGAGTTCTTCTCGCTATTGCGCAACCTGGACATAACCGCAATCATGGTCGTAGAAGCCCCGAACCAGGACCTCGCAAGCTCCGCATTCGAAATTGAGCACTTCGTCATGGACGGAATCATAAACCTCTACAACCTCGGAAAAGCCGACCAGAGGGTAAAGGCCGTGGAAGTCTACAAGATGAGGGGAACCAACCACAGGAGGGAAAAAATACCCTTCAAGGTAACCCCCAACGGCATAAAGGTCTTCGTGGGCGAGAAGGTCTTTTGAAGAAGCCCGCCCATCAAGCCAATAACGGCCCCGGAGCATCTTTTGCAATGGGACGTCCCTTTTATTTCCTTTTCCCCGAACCGCGGAGGGGGAGCGCCCCCTCCCTCTTAGAAATCTGCGGATTTCTTCTCGTGAGCAGAGCTCACGACAGTTTGAGGGTTCGCCTCTTTGAGGCGAGTTGGAACCGAAGGTTCCCAGACTTCCTGACCCTCCCCCCATGAGACATCCCTTTTATTTCCTTTTCCGTTCTATTATTCAGAGATACTATAGATAATCTGCATGTTTTAGCGGTATCCCAAAAGGTGCATCCAAAATGTATAATCACAAGGAAGTTGAAAAAGAAGTCCTGGATTTCTGGGAGAAAAACGGGATTTACGAGAAAGTCAAAGCCTCAAGAAAAGGCGGAGAGAGCTACTATTTCTGCGACGGCCCCCCCTACGCAACGGGCCAAATCCACCCCGGAACCGGATGGAACAAGTGCACAAAGGATGCAATCTGCCGCTTCCAGAGGGGCAGGGGAAAAAGCGTAAGAGTCCAGCCCGGATTCGACACCCACGGCCTCCCAATAGAGGTGAAAGTGGAAAAAGAGCTTGGCATAAAGAACAAGCAGGAGATAGAAACCTACGGAGTTGGAAAGTTCATCTCCAAATGCAAGGAGTTCGCAACCAAGTACGTCGGGGTAATGGGAAACCAGTTCCGCTCCTTAGGAGTCTGGATGGACTGGGACAACCCATACATAACCTACAAGGACGATTACATAGAAGCGTCATGGGACGTGATAGCAAAAGCGAACGAGGCAGGGCTTCTCAGCCAGGGAGTCTATGTCCTCCCCTACTGCTTTAGGTGCGAAACCACCATGGCCAATTACGAACTTGAATACGCGGACGAAACAGACCCCAGCATATTCGTTCGGTTCCGCATAAAAGAGCGCGACAACGAATTCCTAATAATCTGGACGACCACCCCCTGGACGCTGGTTGCGAACATGGCGGTAATGGTGCACCCCAACCTTCCGTATGTGAGGATAAAAGTGGGAAACGAGGTCTGGATTGTCGCAAAGGACCGCCTAGACTACATATTGGAACTAACAGGCGAAACGGGAACGGTCCTAGAAGAATTCATCGGCAAGAAGCTTGAGAAAGTAGGATACGAGCACCCCCTCTGCCACGCAATTGAGAAGGAGGCGGACCGCCAGGTTGTCCTAAGCGACGAATACGTTACCCTGGAAGAGGGAAGCGGCCTTGTGCACTGCGCGCCCGGCCACGGGCCAGAAGACTTCATAATCGGAAAAAGGTTTGGCATCGAGCCTTTCTGCCCGGTAGATGGGCAGGGCAATTACACCAAGGAGGCAGGAGCCCTGGCCGGAAAGAACGTGCGCTCCCAGAATCCCGTGATAATCAAGATGCTAGATGAGGTGGGCCTCCTCCTCAAAGAAGGCAGGATAAAGCACCGCTACCCGCACTGCTGGAGGTGCAAGACGCCGCTTATTTTCCGCACCACAAAGCAGTGGTTCATAACGATTTCAAAGCTGAAAGACAAGATGCAGCAGGAAATATCCAACACCGCGTGGCACCCCGAATTTGCAAGGAGCCGCTTCTCCGATTTCGTGCGGGACGCGCCAGACTGGTGCATCTCCCGCCAGAGGTACTGGGGAATCCCGCTTCCAATCTGGCAGTGCGAATGCGGGGAGCGCAAGGTCGTTTCCAGCAGGAAGGAGCTTGGCGAAATAGAGGAGCTCCACCGCCCCTACATAGATGAGAAGAAATTCAAGTGCGAAAAATGCAAGAAGGAGATGCACAGGGTTCCCGACGTATTGGACGTATGGTTTGATTCGGGCAACGCGGTCTGGGCATCCCTGGACAAAAAAGAGCGCGAACAATACTCGCAGGCGGACTGCATCCTAGAAGGCCAGGACCAGATAAGAGGGTGGTTCTATTCGCTCCTGGGCTCAGGGGTAGTAAAATACGGCAAGTGCCCATACAAGCGCGTCTTAATGCACGGATTCTTCGTGGATGAAAAGGGCGAGAAGATGAGCAAGTCCGTTGGCAATTTCATCCCGATTGAGGAGATCCTAGAAAAATACGGCGCGGATTCGTTTAGGCTCTGGGGGCTCTCCAACACCCTGCATGAAGAGCAGAAGTTCAACTGGATTTCGCTGAAAGAGGCCCACGGAACCCTGGATGTCCTCTTCAACATGTACGTTTATCTTAGCCGCTTCTATCCGGAAAAGAAGATAATGCAGGCCAACCTGGAAAAAGAAGACAAGTGGATACTATCCCGGCTCAACAACTGCCGCAAGCAGTTCAACGCGGCATTTGAGCGCTACGAGATGAACGATGGGGTAAAGGCCCTGAGGAATTTCCTTGTGGAGGATTTGAGCAAGTTCTACATGAAAGTGGTAAAAGAGAGGATTGCAAAAGGCGAAGGCGAAGGGGCATTGTTCGCGGTTTATTCCTCGCTCCTGGGAGTCCTTAAAATGCTCTCGGTAATCTCGCCTTTCCTCCCCGAATACGTCTACCAGCAGTTCTACAAGAAGCACGAGGGAGAAGAATCAATATCCTTATATCCGCTGGCGGAAACCCGTGATGGGGAGATAAACCCGCTCCTAGAAAAGCAGTTTGAGTGCGCAAAGGAACTGGTGTCCTCCTTCCTGGAGTTGCGCCAGCAGAACAAGGTAAAGCTGCGCTGGCCGCTCGCGTGCGCCCACTTCCAGTCCGATTCGCACGAAATGGTCGATTCGGTCAACAACCTCTCTTCAATAATCTGCAGGCTGGTCAACGTGAAAGAGGTATCAGCCAGCGAGGAGCCCCTGGAATTCCCCTGCGCGGACTGCCCAGGAGGCAGGATTTACCTTGACTGCACGATGACGCAGGAGCTCTACTCCGAGGCAATATCAAACGAGATAAGCCGCAGGATACAGATGCTCCGCAAGGGCCTCGGGCTAGTGGAAAAGGACAAGGTCAAAGTGAAGCTGGATGCCACAGGAGAATTCCGCACGATAGTGGAGGAGAAAATGGAATCCATGCTCGCTTCCACCAACTCCGAATCAATAGAGTTCGCAGACCTCGCAGAGACAGGTGCGAAATCCTGGGATATAGACGGAAGGAACGTAGCCCTGGAAGTAGAGAAGGTAGAACCCAAAAAAGGCTCCAAAAAGTAGCCCCAAAAAGCGAATTGAAAAAGAGCGCTATTTTTATGCGCTCTTGAATTTCTTCCTTTTGTCCATTGCGGACCAGCAGTCCTTGCAGATGTATAGCTTTCCGCCCTTTCCTGCCCTCTTTGAGCTTTTTATGCAGGAAACGCAGCACATCTTTTTGCAGTAGTCGCATTTGTCGAGTTTTGCGATTTTCCCGCCGCATCTTTCACAAACCATAATCGCCATAAACATACCTCTGGTAATGTAGGTTTCTATTCTTGCTTCAAAAGGTATTTAAAAGGTTGCAGGATATTCCACTTCATGGAGGAGATAACCAAGAGCCTCATATTCGCATTCCTGCTCCTATTAATCCTCTACTTATTCGGAACGCTCGTCTACCACAACCTGGAAGGCTGGAGCTGGGTGGACTGCCTCTACTTCATGACCGCGACGTTCACAACCGTCGGGTATGGGGACCTTGTCCCAACAAGCGACGCGGCGAAAATCTTCACCGTATTCTTTATGTGGACCGGGATTTCAATCGGCTTCTACATGATATACACGATTTCCAAGTACCGCGAGGAGAAAATAGACCACCCGTTCCTCTCGTTCATCGGAAGGATTACCGACCGGGATCCCCGCAAGTCCCACAAGAGGATTCCCATGGACATGAAGCGCGTAGTGTATCCCGCGTATACCGGCACCACGGTCCTGGGGAAAACCCGCGCGCCTAAGAAGTATAAAAAGAAGCAGTAATCCGCGCACTCCTTATTATCGCGCTGACTCCCGTGGAGAATGCAAAAGCGAGTATGAGCCCCATCCCGCTAAGATAGTAGATTGCCAGCCACAAAACCGGAAACGCCATCCCCTTTAGGAGCTCCCCCACAATCCCCTCTTCAAGCGCTTCTTTTTGTTTTTTGGAGAGGCCCTTTAGGAATATGAGCATTTCGCCCATGCACACAGCTCCCGCCCCGATTATTGCGAGGGAGAAATCCCCTCCCCCGATTATGGAGTATGCCCCAAAGAGCAGGATTAGCCCCCCAATCCAGCTAACAACCCCTCCTGCCGCCCCGACTCCCCCCTTTAGGATTCCCCCTGCCGCTTCCCCAACCTTTCCTGTTATCCCCTCTTCCCGCATAATTTCGCCTTCCAGAGTGCCCCGGCTCCATCTCCCCGGGCTTCACCATACTTTTGAGTAGCGCTTCCCGACTTTTTCCTCAATGCGCAGCAACCGGTTGTATTTTGCGGTCCTCTCTCCTCTTGCGGGCGCTCCGGCTTTTATCTGGGTTGCCCCAATTCCCACGCAGAAATCCGCTATAAACGAGTCCCCGGTTTCACCGGAGCGGTGGCTCACTACGACCTGCATTCCCGCATCCATCGCCATCTGCGCGGCTTTGCGTGCCTCGGTTACGGTTCCCACCTGGTTGACCTTGAGGAGGAGTGCATTAACCGCCTTCATTTCCACGGCTTTCTCCACTCTTGCGGGGTTGGTGACCAGCAAGTCGTCTCCCACCACCTGTATTTTTCCCCCGTATCTGGAGGTGAATTCCGCGAACCCTTCAAAGTCCTCCTCAAAGAGCGGGTCTTCTATGCTAAGAATCTTGTATTTTTCCAGAAGCCCCCCATAATAATCGACTAGTTCCCCCCTCTCAAGGTAGTTCCCGTCCATGAAATATTTCTCGTCTTTCTCCCTGTAGAATGAAGATGCCGCAGCGTCCATCCCGATTCCCATCTCTTTTGAATACCCGCATTCCCCAATGGATTCGGAAATCGCATCAAGCGCTTCGGAACTTAAGCTCATGTGCGGGGCGAATCCCCCCTCGTCCCCCACGTTCCGGGAACCCTTGCCGTACTTGCGCGTAAGCCTTCCTTTTAATTCCGCATAAACCTCGCACGATGCGCGCAGGCCTTCTGAGAAGCATTCAAAGCCAAAGGGGATAATCATGAATTCCTGTATGGAGAGCCCGTTTCCCGCATGCTGGCCCCCGTTTATTATGTTGAGCATGGGAACGGGAAGCCTGTCGCCCCCCAGGAATTCAAAGAGCTCCATCTTCCGTGAATCCGCAGCCGCCTTGAGGTTCGCCATGGAAACGCCCACAATCGCATTCCCCCCAAGCTTCTCCTTGTTCTTAGTCCCATCCAATTCAATCATCTTCGCATCCACGTCTTCCTGCGGGCTTGCTTCCATCCCGTATAGCGCGGGCCCAATCGTTTTGTTTATGTTTTCAACCGCTTTCAGTACGCCCTTGCCCTTGAACCTTTCTCCCCCATCGCGGAGCTCTATGGCCTCGTGCATTCCCCTTGATGCCCCAGAAGGGCTCGAAGCCCTCCCGAAGCCGCTCTCGGTTGCAACTTCCACCTCAACTGTGGGGTTGCCCCGCGAATCAATGACCTCCCTTGCGAATACGGATTTTATTTTCATGCTTCTTCAATTGGAAGGAAAAAATTATAACGCCCATCTCTCACAGCCGCGACCATTGAAATACACGTTTAAATATCCTTGCCCACCCGTTAAACAGCATGCAGCAAAAAGCGGAACTTCTGCGCAAGCCCAAAAAGGCATCTCCCCCTAAAGCGGGGTTTAATCCCGCAAGAAGGAGATTCCTCAAGGCAGCGGCAATTGCCGCAGCAGGGCTTGCCTCTGCTGCGGGTGGAGGCTGCACCTCGCTGCCGATAATCGGGGATGCGATTAGGCGCTCAAAGACGGAAAGGATATTCTTGAGGGACCTAGGCCGCCCCCGGATGCAGGAACCTCAGCAACTCCCGGACATAACAGAAGATTGCGAGCTGCTCAGGCAAAATTACAACATGCTAACTCCAAAGGAGGCATTCCAAATAGAAAGATGGCACGAGGAATGGGTGTCCCTCACAACCTTTTTGCGCCCCCTTCCTTCCCCTCCCCGGAACGGCTTGGATGATTTGCAGCGCATCGTATTTCCCATCTGGAGGGATGAGGCAAGGGGAAGCGGCACGCTTATCACCCCAAGGCACGTTCTCACCGCAGAGCATGTGGTTGATGAGGGGTTTTTTGACACAATTATCCAAGTTAGCCGCCATCCGGACACCGAGCAGGGGCATGGTGAATGCGCGATTAATACTGCAAGATGGCCGGAGATGGATTTGGCGCTGCTTACGCTGCCCCCAAACTCATTTAGGATGGATAGCAGGAGGGCGCTTGCGAGGTTGCATCCTGGTGGCTCCGAACCCGGCAGCCCGGTGTATGCCCTTGGGTACCCGGGCAGGGAGCGCAAGCTCCATGGGTATGACACGTCCCTGACTAGGGTGGATTGCACAACCCTCTCATATATTGAGGAAACTTCAACACTACTCTTGGATACTATCGGGGAACGGGTATTTCTGGAAGAAAAAGCAATCTTTCGCAAATATCGCATAAGAGGCTTCATGGCCCAGAATGGCCTAAGCGGCGGCCCGGTTGCTTCCCCAGACGGAAGGATACTTGGAGTATGCACCAATAGCAATAGGGTGGAGGTAGCTGGCTCCGAACCTGATGAGCTGCTAATTGCATCCGGAACAAGTGCAATCCGCGCATTGGTTGTGGATTACCTGATAGAAAATGTTGCAGTGCCAATCATCGAGACTGCGCAGGCAATCCGGGATAGGCTCTCCAAAACAGGATAATCCGGGATGTTCGGCAAGACCAAACGCTTGGGCAGCAGCCGGTTTCTAGCTGCGGGCACCCCAATTCCCAATTAGTTCCGCATAAACCCTCCCGCAGTTTAGGAGGCTGGACTTTTCCACGTATTCATCCGCAGAATGGTAGTTGCGCCCAATTGGTCCGTAGCTTGCAACGGGAAACAGCTGCCCGAAAACGTTATCATCCGCAACCGATTTCCCCACGCAATAGGATGAAGTTCCCACTACTAATTCAACAGCCTGCTTCAATGCCCCAACCCCCGCATTCTCCGGAGGAGTATAGTGGGGCATATTGTAGGGAAGCCCGCGGTCAAAGATGGAAACGCTGCAATCCCGGTAGCGCGAGCGCAGGAAGGATTCAAGCCCACCTCTCATGCTCTCCGCGTTCTCCCCGGAAACAAGGTGCGCGTCAATTTGGAACCACGCATTCTCAGGAAGCGAAAGAGAGGTGTTCGCACCCGAAATCTCGCGCACGAACATAGAGCCATCCCCCAGGGGCGTGCCCCTTTTAAGCGGGAATTCCCTCAACGCGAGAACAAGCTCGGACGCTTTTTCTATTGCGCTAATTCCCTGCTCCACGTGCGCACCGTGCGAGGAAATTCCGCGCACGTCCACGCGATATACCGCCCTGCCCCTTCTTCCAAGCATTATGCTTCCCTCTTGCTCCCCATGCTCAATTGGCTCAGCGGAAACCATGAACCTTATCCCCCCGAATAATTCCGGGCGGGATGAAAGAAGGTATGCCCCCGCAGAATCATTCTCCTCATCGGATGTGAGCACAACGCACACGGGTTCAGCAGTAGCTTCGATTGCGGAGAGGAATGCCGCAATCCCGCCTTTCATGTCCGATGCCCCAAGCCCGTAGAGCTTCCCATCCCTTTCGGTTAGTTCGTGCGGGTTGGAAGACCACTCCCCGTATGCGGGAACGGTATCCAGGTGCCCGAAGAATGCAAGCGAAGGGTTCTCCCCCCTGCGAGCCACTATATTCGGCCTTCCGCCCTCAAGCTCCACAACCGAAACCTCAAAGCCCAGCCTCCTCAAATGCCCTATGCAGTATTCACCCATCGCAGATTCATTTGGGAATTCCGAAGGGATTGCGACCATGTTCCCCAGGTGTTCAATAGCATCCATGTGCAAATCACCTAAACTGCACGACATTCAGGTTTTCAAAATCTCCCTGCTCAGCAGACATCCGCTCGGATTCTAGCACGCAGTGCTTGTTTAAGCATCCCGCAATCTCCCCTCCCGCCTGTAAAAACGTGCGCGTGGGAGCCGGGTGCGCCGCACGCGCTTCCGCATACGCAATAACCCCAAGCCTTCCCAAATCCGCATCCACGTTTTCCAAGAATATGCGCGCCATTATGCTGCATAGGTTCTTGCCCCGGTGCTCCGGGCTGGTTGCGGCTTCGCTCAATTCTATTAGGTGCACGGTTCCCGCACCTTCAACCTCTATTGCAACGTGCTCTGCTGCAAGTGCCGAAACCACCTTCCCGCTGGAACTGGACGTTGCAACCAGCACGGGCGTGCTCTCCACCATGCGTGCCACGTTCTCCTCATTTAGGCTGATTAAATACTGTGTAAATACCGAGTATAGCTCTACTAACGAAGGAACGTCCCCCATCTGTGCGCTGCGTATTGCGTAATCCCCGTTTTCCACAGGCGCATGAAGCCCGGTTTCCGCAATCCTCCGCAAGCCCTGCTCGTGCAGGAGCACATCCTTTGGGCTAATGCGAGAAGGCTCGTTCATCGCAAGGTAGACCATCATCATTTCGCCCGCTTCGCAGGCAAATGGGAGCACCCCCTCAACCACGTTCACATACCCATTGGCCGTTCCGCTGAAATTGCGGATAAAGGATGCAAGCTCCCTTCCTTCGCCGGATTGCTCAAGGCTCCCAAATGATGGGAGGAAAAATCGCAAGGTTGCCCTGTCCGCGCCGTTCTCCCTTGCCATCTCGCGCGCACTATCTAATATGCCGACTAGTTCCCGCGTGCGGGTAATGAGCCTTGGGATTATCCCCTTAACCCTGCCATTGGCAGAATCCAGCCGGATTCCCGCCGCCCCTATTGAAGGGGAGGAATTGCCTTCATGCTGCCTCCGAAATACCGCGGCGCGCCTCTGTGCGCTTGCAGGATTGCCCTCCCCGCGAATTCCAGTATTAATATGCCTGAGGTTTCTCATTTGAATCAACGTATGGTTTAAAATCCTAATCGTATTATAAATAAACTAACAAAATCTAACAAAAACACGCAAGAGATGTTAAATATGAGTATTTCCAAGACGGTAGAGGAGCTCGTAAACGAGCAGCCGCTGCTCCTATGGAGCATAGAAGCGGGAATAGCCAACTATTCGGCTGCCGCAGAATACCTCAAGCCTTCTGTGGAGAGGCGCACCGGGAAGAAGGTAAGCACCGAGAGCATCCTGATGGGCCTGCGCAGGATAAATCTAGTGCACGCAAGGGATGCGGGAGTGGAACTGCGCGAAATCCTCCAAAAATGCAAGTACAGCATAGAAAACAATTTCACGGACCTCGTGCTCGATTATGCCCTAGAAGACATCCCCCGGTTATCCGGGCTCCTAGAAGGCTTGGAGAGCGGGGAGAACGTTTCCATCATAACCGGGTTCAAGTACGCATCCGTGGTTACCGATTCCCCGGAGCTAATAAAACGCATTGAGGCTTCCGGAATACGGGTTGTGGGGAAAACCCAGGAGCTTGCAATATTCCGGATAAAGCTCCCAAGGGGCGCCCTGAAAGCTCCGGGCGTAATCTCGCTTTTTACTTCCGAATTCGCAAAGAAGGGCGTCAACATAATAGAGCTCGAATCCTCCTACCTTGAAATCGGCTACGTAATAAGCGAGAAGGAAATAGGAAAAGCCCTTGAAGCCTTCAATTCGCTAAGGATTCGGTAATTCCCCCTCAAAAGCGTCCAGTTCCCTAAGGGGGCAGGGAGAATGGCCGCAGTGCCCCCCTATTTTATCCTTTTAGGTTCCCCAACCTAACCAATGAAGGCAGAGATTTCATCGGAAATCCAGCTTGCGCACCTATTGCACAATATGGGCATCCCAGCCGAAGCCGTATTGGTACTGCTGGATGGGAATCTGGTTCCCGAAACCGCAATTGCGAAAAAGGGGCAGGAAGCCGAAATCCTTTTCTACAAGCACGTCCCCCCGCTCCTTAGCCCGCAGGAGCCCTCCGGCCACTGGAAGAATGCGAAGCCATCTGTGCATTGCACGCACAAATCCCAATCCCCTTCCAAAACGGGAGGCAAAAAAGGCGCATCCCCCGCCTGCCCATCCGTTCCAGTAATCTACCTTCCATACGCAAAGGAGCATTTATGCAAAAAGCATTTCTGCGGACTATTCGAAAAAAGGGTAAAGCGCACAATCCGCAACTACTCCATGCTCAATGCGGGCGAAAAAGTGGGAATAGCGCTTTCGGGAGGAAA
The DNA here is from genome assembly GCA_016932815.1 of Microcaldota archaeon. GTDB lineage: Archaea > Micrarchaeota > Micrarchaeia > Anstonellales > Bilamarchaeaceae > CAIKOA01. The sequence continues at coordinate 28,362 of JAFGCC010000017.1, forward strand.
GGATTCGTTTGCCCTCCTCCACGCATTAAACGCGGTGCGAAAATCCCTCCCGTTTGAACTAACCGCACTCACAATAGACGAGGGAATCCCAGGCTACCGCGATGCGGCAATAGAGAACGCATCCAGAAGGTGCAGGGAGCTGGATATTGAGCAGCACGTTTTCTCGTTCAAGGAAGAATACGGGACCACGATTTCGGAAATAGGGAAAAAGGGAAAGGAAAACCTCTGCTCCTACTGCGGGGTTTTGCGCAGGAAAATCCTCAACATAAAAGCAAGGGAACTAGGAATAGGCAAGATTGCAACCGGCCACAATTTAGACGATGTTGCGCAGACTGCCTTCCTAAACCTAATCCGCAACGAGCCCTTGCGCTTTGCAAGGTTCAACGAGCCAATCTCAAGCAGCGACAAGTTCGTGCAGAGGATTCGCCCCCTGCGCGAAATCCGCGAAAAGGAGGTTGCAGCATACGCCCTCCTCAACGGCCACAGCTACAATTCCGGCTGCTGCTGCCCGAATGCGAGAAACGCGCTCCGCTGGTCTGTGCGCCACAGCCTCAATTCGTTGGAGGATTCGTATCCGGGCACAAAGAGCAAGGTCGCTTCCAGCTTCAATTCCCTCCAGAAAATAGTGAGGGATTCTCTAAGGGGGAAAAGCGGGGAGCTGCTATTTTGCAAAGAATGCGGCGAGCCATCCTCAACTGAATTGTGCATGGCGTGCAGGATGCTAGGCGGGCTCTAGCCCAGCATCATTTGCCCTCAACCGCGCGGGTGCACACTTCCAGGTACCTGCTTATTACCCTGGGCCAGCTTAATTCATCCCTTATCCTCTGGCGGACGTGCTCCGGTACGGATTCTTTATCCCTTATCGCCCGCTCCGCGCGTTCCGCAATCGCATAAGGGTCGCCGAACCCGTTAACGTATTCTCCAATCCCAAAATCAAGGAAAACCTCGCTAACTCCCATAGACGGGCTTATTAGCGCAGGGGTTCCGGAACTTACCGCTTCAAGCGGCACGTTCCCAAAAGTCTCAAAATGCGATGGGCTTATGACAATGCTGGCAGAGCGGTAGAACTCCGCCAATTCCGGCGTGCCCAATGGTTCTATAATGGCCCCGCCCCGCCCCCTAAGCTCCCTTATTAGCCCGTCTGCGGGGTCGTCAATCCGCGTTACCATGTGGATGCGGTGCCGGCTTCCCCGCTCTTTTAGGGCATCGGCCAGCTTAAGGAGGAAGTCCGGGTTCTTTACCGGGGTGTTCCTGCCCACAAACGCTATGGGCACGGTTTTCTCCGAAGGGCCCTTTGCAGCAAGGAATTCCGCAGGCACTCCATTGTATATCACTTCGCTATCGGGGATTTCCCTCCCGAAAATGGACCGTGCAGTATCCCGGGCGAGTTTTGAGGGGAAGATATAGGATATCCCAGGGTCGTAGAAATCCTGTTCCATGAGCCTGAGGACAGACTGGATTTTTTCCGGGAGGTGCTTTATCTCCATGCTCAGGACGCCCGCATAGCTGAGCACTGTGGGCTTATTGTGCATTCGCGCCGCCTGGAGCAATGCCCAGGGAACAAAATAGGTTCCCCCCAGCATGACAACATCCGCATCTTTAACTATCTTTGCCATCTCCATTACCATGGGCTCAAAGCGGGATTTCACTTCATCTAGGCTTTCTACTTCCATGTAAATGTCATTGGGATTCCGCGTCTTGAGGGTTTCTAGGAGGGGCAAGGTATGCCTGGTCATCCTGCCATCTATGGACATTCCCCTTGCACTAGGGTGCGTATCAATTATGGTAAGGCGTTTTTCCCAGGAGAGGCACCTGGCCATCTCCCTGGTCTGCCGGAGTATGCCCCCAACAAACTTGCCCCTGCCGGCTCTTTTTGCAAACTGGTTGGCTGAAGGATTAGTGTTTCCGACTATGTGCAGTTTCTTTGCCATGGGGCTGGCCATGTTTAACCAACTATCCTTTCTCACAGGCAGGGCATGCTTTAGTGCGGGCATGGCCCGGGCCGTATTTGTTTTAATTGCAGAGGGTATTTAACCGTGAGGTGCCTCCCGCATGGCATCTCCCGGCAGGCAGGCGCGCTAAAAACCCTCCTTTGCGCAGGCTCCCAGATAGCATTAATTACGTTTCCCGCCCATTTCCCCCCATGGATTCCGTAGCCTACCCAAAGCTCGATTTTGCATGGAAGCAAACGTGCAAAGTGCTTTTCGGAGAAGAGCTTGGGGAACTAAGGGACTATGAAAAATGGCTCCTTTCCAACGTGGCATCGCCCAGGGAGGAACAATCCTCGCTCTCAGGCAGGAACGTGTATCTGGGAACGCATGACTACTGCAAGGGCAGGTTCATCGGGTTGGGGGAAGCGGATTTCAACAAGAAATACGGGCCTCTCTCCATAAACGAAATCAAGGACATAGATTCAATCGTTTCCGCAATAAGCGAGCGCGCATTTTATGCAGGCAACATAGTGCTCGGAAACTCCAAGTTCATAGAAGGATGCGCAAACGTATTCGAGTGCCATTACGTATATGGCTCCAACAACGTAGACCACGCAAAAAACGTTGCGTATTCCTCGAATGTGAAGGAAGCCGAAAACCTGTTTGGGTGCAACACAATCGGGGAAACGAAATTCGGGATAAAAAACTACGAAACATATAAGATAACCCGCTCGTTCGAACTCTGGAAATCATCCAACACAAGCGGCGCGTATTTCGTTTTCGGCCTGGATGGATGCTCGGACTGCATGTTCTCTTTCAATCTGCAGAACGCCTCCTACTGCATAGGCAACCTGCACCTTGGAAAGGAAAAATACGATTCCATAAAGAAAAAGCTTCTCTCCGAAATATCAGGAGAATTGAAAAAGAAGAAAACCTTCCCCTCGTTCCTGGATTTGGCAAAAGAGAGCATCCAGGATTCGGATTCACCAATCCCCGCATTCTCCCTTCCCCCCGCAAGGGAAGAGGAGACCGACAAGGAGGCAATAGAGGACGCATTCCGGAAAACAACGAAAATAGTGCTGGGCCGCGAACTCTCCAACATGGATTCGTATGCGGATTATTTCCTTTTGCACACCTGGAAAATGGACAAGGAGAACTCCTGCGTTTCCGGCAGGAAGCTATGGGTTACGCACTATGCATCATTGGAGAGCGTTCCCAGAAACCGCCTCCTAAAGTGGGATGAGTCTTTTGAAATCGGCAGGAGGGTAAAGCTCGAAGAGGGCGAACTGGATTCCGTTTCCTCAATAGGGAAAAACCTCCACAAAATCGCCTTTTTCTGCCCGGAGCTGGAAGCGGGCGAGAACAAGAACAACATAGACACGCCCGTGCATGGAAAAAGCGTGAATTCGTACCGCAGCTCGCTTACCGGGCTTGGGAAGAACTACGTTTTCTCTTCATGGGCAAGAAGGTGCAACAACGTAATCGGGTGCACCCTCCCCTACCTCTCCGATTTCGCAATCAACACCTACTACTCCTCGCGCATCACGCGCGGGTTTGAGGTGGATGGCTCCAGAGACTGCATGGACCTCTACTTTTCGCACAACTGCGAAGCATTGCAGGAGGGGATGTTCTGCTTCAACGTGAAAAACCTTAGGAGGGCAATAGGGAACGCACAGTATTCTCAGAATGAATACAAGAAGTTCAAGGGCGCAATCCTGGAGCAGGCCGCAGATGAACTAGAGAGAACCAAATCCCTAAAATGGGATATCTACAATATTGGATGCGCGGGAAAATAGATTTATCTTCCCAGTTCCATCCGTATCCTCTTGTAGAGGTTGTCCTTGATAGTCTTCACAAGGAAGGAGTTCAGTTTCGAATCGTCCCTTTTGCGAGCCAGTTTGGTGAGTAAGAGGTACTCCTCTTTGGTATTCGCATAGATGTTCATCAGCGGAAAACCATTGTTCATTAGTACGTAATTCCAGATGAGCCTCGTTGTTCTGCTGTTCCCATCATCAAACGGGTGAATATGCTGGAATTCATTGTGCACGAATGTCGCAAATTCAACGATTTCTGCAATTCCATGGCCGCGCGAGTTGAAATCGTTTATCCTTTTGACCAGTACGTCCAGTTTGGGAAGAATCTCGGAGAAATGGGCCACTTTATACGCAAGGTTTCCGCGTATTGATACATCGGATGCCCTGATTCCTTCTTTTACCCCCAGGTTGTGGATTACATTCCTGTGAAGGTCCAGAATGAACTCAATGCTGAGGGGTTCGCTGATGTTGGAAACCAGTTGGTTGATTGCATTGTAATAGTTCTTTACTTCGTTTGCTTCCCTGAGTTTTTTATCCTCTGGTACAATGTCCTCTAAAACCAGTTCCCTGGTTTCATCCAGCGTGAAGGTGTTGCCCTCAAGCTGGGTGGATGCGGAAGCGAATTCGATTCTCAGTTCCTCTTCAACATCTCCTAGCAGGAGATTGCGCTCAGTTTCTTCCACTTTTTTGAGCAGCTTTTTTATCTCTCCATAGTCCTCTTTTGCCATGCCGCCCTTACTTTCTTTTGTTCTGGGTTTCTCCCCAAAGAAGCTGAGGACTTCCTGCAGTATGGGGTCCCTTATGAATTTTATTTTCAATGGCTTTTTTGACGTTATCAGCGCCAGGTTTATGCGGTTGAGGTACGTTAGGTATTTCCTTGCTGTCTTGTAGCTTATGCCTTTGAAGTCCTTCAGGAACACTTCCTCTTTTGCCATGCCTTTTTTTAGTATCTTGGATAGCTCTACTGACAGAAAAATATTGTAATTTATCCCCCTGCCCCTACAGAATTTCATTATGTTAAAAACATTCCATGTTTTCGGGTTTTCCCTGTTTGGCTGGTATTCCCCTTTTTCTCTTTCTACTAGGCCTTCCCCTTCGAGTTCCTTCAAACGCTGGCGCGTTGATGATGGGCTTGAACCGATTTCCTCTGCAATGCGTTTGAGCTTGCTCTTTTTGAGGTTGAATAGGGCGAATAGGGCGTCCCATTTGCTTTTCATGTTTTTGCTTAGGCTCTAAATGTTTATAAATATTCCTATATTAGCTCATTTATAAATAAATATTTACTTCTTTTCCTTTATTGGAGAGAAAATAAAGATTTTCCGTTATTCAGCGTGCAGAACTCATAGGTGAAACAATCGCAGGATTGCTATTGCCTAAATCTTTGGGATTCATGATGTGAGCGTATCAAACTTATTAATGTTGCCGAAGATAATAAGCCATGAAACTGACCTTCTTGGGAACAGGCGGCGGCAGGATAAACCTGATAAAGCAAATCCGCGCAACCGGCGGAATCTGCATCTCCGGGCCAAAGAACATACACATCGACCCAGGCCCCGGAGCCTTAGTTCGCATGAGGAACAAGGGAATGGACCCGCTCAAGACCGACATAATGGTCGTAACCCACTCGCACATTGACCACATAGGGGACGCAGGCGTCCTAATAGAAGGGATGAGCCACTACGCGCTCAAAAAGAAGGGCACGCTGATAGCATCCGAAGACGCCCTAGGTGGGGAGATAAAGGGGCAGAAGATAAGCGGGTTCCACCTCTCCCGCCTTGAAACTGTGGTGAGGGCGAAGCCCGGGGAAACATTTGAGTTCGAAGGGGGGAAAATCAGCTTCAAAAAGGCAGTCCACGACGATTTCCCCGCATTCGGCTTCGTATTGGAAATGGGCGGGAAAAAGATAGGATACACAGGAGATACCGAATACTTTGAGGAAATGCCCGAAGAATACGCGGGCTGCGACCTCCTAATAATCAACGTGATGAAGCCCTTTGCAGACGAGTACAAGGGGCATTTGACAGCAGAAGACGCCTCGAAACTCATAGGGAGGGTGCAGCCCAAGCTCGCAATCCTTACCCACATGGGCCTCAAGATGCTCCGCTACCCCGCAGAAAAGCGCGCATCCGAAGTGGAAGCCGAAACAGGCGTAAGGGTAATTGCGGCAGAAGACGGGATGGAAATTGGGGAATCGGAATTCTAGTTTCCTTTTTTATTGAATTGTAAATCGCATACGCATCCGAGGGCATTACCGGCAATTTACAATAGCTAAAAAAGTTTGCGAACTTTTTTTATACATTTCCATCCATGAAAATACACTATGAATAATCTTAAAGCCGCAAAACGCCCGCAAAAGGAGAAGGTTCCATCAGTAAGGGAAGCGAGGAATCTCTTTTCCAGCAGGAGGGCGGCATTGAGCAGGAATGCAGGCATTTTCAGGGGGGAATTCTCAGATAAGCTCTCCGCGCTTTCTGCATCCTCAACCATAATCGGGAGGAGGCTCACAGCGCACGGGACGAAAATCCCCCTGCGCGGGGAACTTGGCAGGAGTTCCGAATGCCCTTCGTTTTTGAGCAACGGCGAGTTGGGCACTCTCCTTGGAAGTTCAGCGGAACTCAGGGAGCGCATAGAATCCGCCAACGCAATCTCCCCCCTGGAAAAGGCCGAATTCCTAAGCGAAATCGCGGAATTTGCAGGATACGGGCAAATGTTCATAGAAGAAAGCAAAAGAAAGGAAGCGGAAACCTCAAGCGAGTGCGAATATCTTGATTCGCTTCCGAAGGAAGCCACTTCCCCCAGGTTCATCCAGAATCCGCGTGAGGCCCCCTTCTGGCCCCTCCTTCCCGCAGGGCTCATGATGGCATTTGGGCAGTTGTTCTACAACCTCCCCAAATCCGATTCGATTACCGTTGGCCTAATAGGTGCAGGCATAGGCGCATTTGCCCTTCTATGCGAGTCCGCCTACCTTTTCTGCTCTGGGAAAGTGAGGCTCATGAAGGAGCTTGAGCAAGTTCTCTTCCGCTCTGCGCTATTTGAGGCCATGAAGCAGGACGCCCTTTCGTTCCTGGAGAAGATTGAGGGATTGCAGGGCAACCTCAATGCGGCTTTGGATATGCTGCGCGGGAGCCAAACTAACCAACAGGTGTGAAAAATGGCAGCGCTCATGAAAAGGGAAACCAAGAACCTCCCACTCCCTGGCAAGAAAACCCCGCCTAGGAAAGTGGCGGAGATTTTCTATGCGCGCAGGCAGGAGCTTAACGCGAAGGCGCACGCGCTTCCCAAGGCATTCTCAGAAGAGGTGGGCGCATTATACAATAACGCACGCAAAATGAGGCAGATGCTAAAAGAGCAGGGAATCAAAGTCCGCAGCCCCGAAGAAGTCCTAAGCTATTTCGGAACCGAGGCGCTTGTAAAGCTCGAACAAAGCGGCACAGAAATTTCCAATCCCGAAGAGGCCGCGAAATCTCTGGGGAGGGAAGCCCTCCTTAGCGCTTCGGCTTCCAATAAGCTCAATAGGAGCACCGTTCTCCAATTCGATAAGATAACCTCCCAAGAAAGGCTCGGTGAAGCAGAGAAGCTAGTCTACGGCCTTTTCCTTGCGGACCTGGTTTCGGCCCACAACTTCACTTTAGCGCATGCGGTTAAGTTCAAAGCGCAGAATGAAATCTCCGAAGAGTGCAGGAAACTCAATTCGCTTCCGCACCAAACGCGGCTCCCGCATTTTTGGGGGATGATGTTCGGGGCAGTTTCTGCCGCTTTCGCCGCTTTTGCGGCAACGTTCATGAACAAGTTCCAATTGGGGGCCTCCCTTCGCGAATCCCTCACTTCCGGGGCAGCCGTTTTTGGGGCGGTTTTAGGCGGAGGCGCGCTGGTTGCGGGAAAATTCTTCCGCACCGACAAAAAGCTCCTGCACGAGCGCCTGGGAAAGGTTTCCGGGAACCTCGAGGCCCTTAACCGGAAGTGCGATGAATCCTATGGAATCCTGCAGTCGATGGCGCTCTTGCAGAGGAACCTGCTCCTAACAATCGGGGAACTAGGCAAGCGCAGCGCAAACAAAACCCCCCAAGCAAAAAACTGAGGGCGGAACTTCCCGCGAATTCAGGGCTTCCGGCAATCTCCCTGCAATTAGGGGCAGGAACCCCTGTAGGATACCTTTTTATACATTCGTATCCACAATTTATAACATGAGTTTAGTTCCGGGAATGAAACTCCAGTTGCGCGGCCTGCCCAACCAGGAGATGCCGCCCAGGCAGATTGCGAAGCTCTTCTCCGAACGAAGGAAAGAGCTTGGCAAGCAGGCGCAGAGCCTGCCCAAAGAATTCTCGGCTGAGGTGGAGCGGCTATTTTCCAATTCAAAGGGCTTAAGGGGAAAACTCAAGGGGCTTGGAACCAAGGTTCCCAATTCAACGCAAATCGCAGAAGTCTTCGGAAAGAAAGCCCTCCTTAGCGACGATGCCCTTGAGAACCTGGTGCTTGAATCCTCAACCCAGTGGTCAAAGGTGAAGCGGAAAGATGCCTTCTCTCCCACTCAAAAAGCAGCCCACTTAAGCAAGGTTGCAGAACTCCTTGCCGCCCATGACGTATTTCTCGCAAGCAGGATAAGGGCAGGCCTGCAAACCCGGATTGTGCAGGATTGCGAACACACGGAGTCCTTTCCAGATGAAATCAAGGCGCCAAGCATATGGGGAAAAATAAAGGGTGCCGCCCTCTTTACAATCGGATTTACTGGGGCCTTTTTAGGATTCATGTCCTTCTTCGATGTCCCGATGAGGACGCGCGTCATCGCAACCGCAATAGCTTTTATTTCATCCGCAATAGCGGGCGCAAAAGCCGCGGCAGGCAGGTTCTCCTACGAGAAGGCGGAAATGCACTTCAAGCTGAAAAGGGTTTCCGGCAAGATTGCGGAGCTTGATGAGATGAGGGGTCACCTCGCGCTGGTTGTGGGAGCGATGAACGTCATCCAAGAAGACCTCGCTGCGGCAATTGATAAGCTTGCAAACGCACCGGAAACTTCCGGGCCCAAAATGAACAAAGGGGATTCCGAAGCTTAGCCCCGGCAGGAAAGCCCTCTTTTAAAATTATCCTTATACAGCTATTACTCCCTGTTATCATAAGCAGGCCCGCAGGTGGATTTTAATGCTCGCAAAAAGGTTCGGAACGGAAATAGAGGAAAAATGGCAGGAGGAATGGGATAGGAGGGGAACATACACGTTCAACGGCCTAGATGAGAGGGAGCCCTACTCAATCGACACCCCGCCTCCTTTTACAAGCGGGGAATTGCACATGGGCCACGCACTCTCATACTCCTATTTCGACTTCGTAGCCCGCTACAAGAGGATGCGTGGCTACAACGTATTCTACCCGCAAGGCTGGGACACCCAGGGCTTCCCTACTGAAACCAAGGTGGAAAAGAAATACGGGAGGCTCCCAAGAGAGGAGTTCCGCAAAAAATGCGAAGAGTGGAGCGCCCAGATGATAGACAAAATGAAGGAGTCCATGATTAAGCTGGGTTTCTCCCCGGACTGGAAGCACCAGTACCGCACACTCGATAAAGAATACCACCGGAAAGTCCAGCTCTCCTTACACATAATGTATGACAAGGAGATGGTGTATAGGGGCGAGCACCCGGTTTTCTGGTGCTACAAATGCAGGAGCGCCCTTGCAAAATCCGACACCGAGGATTTGGAGCGCGAAACACTCCTAAACCACATCAAGTTTACCGGCCCGGAGGGGGAAGAGCTAATAATCGCAACCACCCGCCCCGAACTAATGTATGCATGCGTGGCGGTGATGTTCCACCCCGAAGATGAGCGCTACAAGCACCTGGAGGGAAAAGAGATTACAACTGCCCTCGGAAAGAAGGTAAAAGCAATCGCCGATAAAGACGTGGACAAGGAATACGGGAGCGGCCTGCTCATGGTCTGCACTTTCGGGGACAAGCAGGACATAGTCTGGGCATACCGCCACAAGCTCCCAATCCTCTCGATTCTCGATGAGAACGGCAAGCTCAAAGGGACCGGGGAGTTCGACGGCCTAAAGCCCAAGGACGCAAAGGAGAAAATCATAGAAAAGTTCAAAGAAGAAGGGAAACTAGTGAAGCAGGAGAAACTTCCCCAGGTCGTAAAAGTCCACGATAGGTGCAAAACCCCGGTAGAATACGCGCTATCACGGCAGTGGTTTGCCGACATCACAAAGCACAAAGAAGAAATCAAGCAGATGGCGCGCAAGGTAAAGTGGTTTCCGGAATTCGGCATAAGCTACCTTGACAACTGGGCGGATTCCGTTGAATGGGACTGGGTAATTTCGCGCCAGAGGCACTTTGGGACTCCAATCCCCTTCTACTACTGCGAAAAATGCAATGCAACAGAAAAAGCCGATTCGCTTCCTTTCTACCTGGAATCCGCACCGGAAAAAGAGTGCAGGTGCGGAGGGAAGATGAAGCCCGAGGAATCCGTATTGGACTGCTGGGTGGATTCTTCAATTACCCCGCTCATAATTGCAGGATGGCCGGACAGGAAAGGCTGGGAGAAGCTCTACCCCGCTTCGCTTCGCCCCCAGGGAGTCGAAATTGTGCGCACCTGGGCATTCTACACCATCTACCGCTCAGGGCTTGGAGTAACTGGGGAGAAGCCCTGGGACTCAATTTTGCTCAACGGGAACGTCCTTGCGCCGGACGGGAGGAAGATGAGCAAGTCGTTAGGGAACGTGATTTCGCCCATGGAGCTCCTAAAAGAATACCCCGCAGATGCATTGCGGCAGTGGGCGGCACTAAGCGGCGCAATGGCAAAGGACCGCCCGTTTTCCTATGAGGATATAAAGTTCGCAAAATCATTCCTGAATAAAGTGTGGAACGCATCCAGGTTCGTGCAGGGGAACTTAGAGGGGTATGATGGCTCAAAGCCGCAAAAGCTTGGAACCGTGGACAAATGGATGATGGAATCGCTGAATCTCGCAATAGAAGAATGCACGGATGCCATGGAAGGCTTTGAATTCAACCGCTCAATGAGGAAGCTCCACGATTTCTTCTGGCATGATTTCTGCGACGATTACCTAGAATACGTGAAATACCGCATGTACGGTTCGGACGCAGAATCCAAGAAGGCCGCGCAATACGTATTGCACGAAGCCCTCTTTTCGTTCCTCAAGCTCCTAACGCCAATCTCGCCCCACATCTGCGAGGAAATCTACCACGAACTCTTTGGGGGCAAGGAAGGGAACACGATTACGTTTGCCCCCTGGCCCAAGGCGGGAGAAAGGTTCAGGGAAGAATACGAAAAGGTTGAGCCCATGCGCACCCTTATCTCCAAAATACGGCAGGAGAAATCATCCTCCCAGCTTTCGCAGGGAGCAGAAATCGTGCTCACTTCCCCCAGGATTGAATTGGAACCAGAACTCCTAGATGAAGTGAAAAACATCGCCCGCATAAAGGAAATAAACGAAGGCGAATTCGGGATAAAAGCCGTTGAAGATAAAAAGGAAGAATCAAAGTGACCGAAGAGTCCCCACTGCAAGCAGTAGGGTATGCCTCGTTCGGTCACTACTTTACAAATTGTGGGCGCTGCAAGCAACGGGGTATCAAACCCACAATTTGTGAATGAAGCTAGCGCTTCATTTTCTGCGGGCCAGCATTCTTTGCCCCATCCATCTTCTGGGTTTTTGGTTTTGGGAATTTGCCCCTCAGATTGGTAGCCCTGTCCATAACCATCCTTATAGCCGCTTTGATATTGAGTTTTGTGGCCTCGGAGGTTCCGGGGTTGGATGCGGCCTTTTCCATAGCCGCAAAGTCTTCTGCCCCCCAGTTATCCCCGGTTAATTCGGCAGTTAAGAGTTTCCCCTGCTCCTTCTGTTTCCTCTCCGCCGCATATTCCCTGGTTTCCACTTCCGTTAGTATCTCACTACTATTCTTCCCCATGAGCTTAAGTGAGGAAATGATCACGCATATCTTGCTCTGGCCCTTATTCCTCTTATCAGGCGGAGGCATTCGTTCGAGTGCCCGCTGCACATTCCCAGCCTCCAAATCGTCGTAAACCTCCCAGGCGGCATCTATAACCTCCTGAAATTCGCAGATTTTCCTAAGGAGCGCTACGCTCTTGTATCCGGGCATTCCGCTTTTGTCCCAGAGTGATGATAGCATCCCCTCTTCCTCTGCATTCCCATTAATCATTGCAAAGGGCAGGAATCCAGTAAGGTTCGTTGCATCCATCTCCAGGAACAAGCGCTCTTCAATCGCATCTGCTGAGGCTTCCCTCACTTCTTTGCCGTATCCGGGATTGCACGCATTCTCAATCAATGCGCCAATCCTCTTGTCTGCGGGAATTTGCGTGTTCCTGGCGAATGCCTTAATCTCCTCAATAGTAATATCGTCCATGTATTAATTGGGCATGGAACACTTTATAAATATGTGTTAATTAGCGTATTCCTGTGGAGAGAGCCTCCCAAGGGAAAAACTCAGTCTTTTTTCTCAACGCGCGCCACAATCCGCCCGCTTATTGTGTGGACAGGCTCATCATCGATGCATCCGGGATTGACTTCCGGAGCGCAGCTAATATACTCCAGGGAAACGGTAATCCTCTCGGTGTCCCCCACCGAGCCAACCATGTTGTTAAGTTCCACTTCAACTACCGTAGTGTTACCCTGCCCCAGCACTCCGTCTTCAAGGTCGAAGTCGGAAGCTTCCAGGGAATAAACCTCCTGGTCTGAAGTTGTCACGTTAAGGCTCTCAGGCATTATGTCGTAGCCCAGCCCGTTGCTAATGCGGAATTTGAGCACGAAATCCCCGTCATTGTCCACCGAGAGCACGTGCCCGGTGCAGCTTAGGTCCGGCTGCAACGTGCATTCTTCTGAAACGAGATAAGATGGGTTGAAGGCGCCAGTTGCCAGCAGTGCCCCGATTACAAGTATCAGGGCAACGAGTGCCCACCCGTAAGTCATCAGGTATTCCATTACCGCCTGGCCCTTCATCGTCTTCATGGGCATCCTTTCGGGGAAAATACTTTAAAAGGCTTTATGTTAAATAGCTCACTACAAGGGCAGGGATGAGATGGCTGACAAGAAACCTCAATTGGTAGATGCCGGAAGCTACTACAAAATCGCCAACGACTACTACGAGAAAGGCGATTACGAGAAGGCGATTGAGAACTACAACATGGCCATACTCCTAAATCCCCTCTTCTCGGAAGCCTACTTCAACCGCGCACTAAGCTATTACCAGCTAAAAAACTACGAAAAAGCGGTAGCAGACTACACAGAAGCTTCGGAGCTAGACCCCAAGAACCCCATTATATTCAACAACAAGGGGGACGCGTATTACAGGAGGCAGGATTACCACGGAGCAATAAAGGATTATGACAAGGCAATCATGCTAAACCCCAATTACCTAAAAGCGTACTACAACCGCGCCCTCTCCTATGCATCCCTGGAAGACTACGAGAAGGCGGTTGAGGATTTTAGCAAGGTAGTCCAATTGAAGCCCGACTTTTCCGAAGCCTACCACCTGCGCGGATTAGCATACGAATACGCGGGGGACGTGGATTCGGCGATTTCCGATTACGAAAAAGCCCTTGAATTAAACCCTTCATTGGCGGAAGCAAAAAGCCACCTAGAATCCGCAAAGAGCAAGAAGCAGAGCGGGGGAAGCGGAGGCGAAGGCGGAAAAGAAGGCGGAACTTCCGAAATCAAGGTCCTAAGAAAGCCCCAGATGAACTTCAAGGACGTTGCGGGAATGGAGAAGATGAAAGAGGAAATCCGCGAGGCCGTAATCTACCCCATGGCAAAGCCGGAACTTGCAAGGAGGTACGGGAAGCTTGGGGGAGGCGGCATAATCATGTACGGCCCCCCCGGCTGCGGGAAAACCTACATAGTAAAAGCCGCGGCAGGAGAGTGCGATGCCGCATTCATAAACGCAAAGCTCTCAGACTTACTGGACATGTACGTGGGAAACACCGAAAAGAACATCCACAAGGTCTTTGAGACTGCGCGCAAGAACACCCCCTGCATCCTCTTCTTCGATGAAATAGACGCAATCGGCGGAAGGAGGGACCAGCAGGAGGGAGCGCAGTATATGCGCATGGCCGTAAACCAGATGCTCTATGAGATGGACGGGGTTGAAGCAAACAACCAGAACGTGCTCGTAATTGCCGCAACCAACGCGCCCTGGGACGTTGACCCCGCACTAAGGAGGTCCGGGCGTTTTAGCAAAACCCTCTACGTCCCGGAGCCGGATTTCGGCTCCCGCTCGGCAATAATCAGGATTCACGCCAAAAAGCGCCCCTTAGCAAGGGGGATTCCCTACTGGAGGCTTGCCCTTGCAACCTCCGGATATGCTTCTGCCGACCTCAAGGCGGTAGTGGATGAGGCTGCTGCAATCCCCTGGAGGGAGGCATTCAAGTCCGGAAAAGAGAGGAAAGTTAAAAGCAGCGACTTCATAAAGGCGATAAGGAAGAAGAAGAGCTCGCTTCCCCCCTGGTATGAGCAGGCCAAAAAGCAAATCGGCAAGCAGGAGGAAGTCACAATCGTAGACGGCAAAGAGCACAAGAAAGTGAGTGACAGCAAGATGGGCCCCGGTGAAAAGGAGGCCTTCAAGGACCTGCTCAACGTAATTAACAGCCGCAACAAGTGGTACAGCAAGGCATGGTTTTCCTTCCTAAAGCACACCGCGCTGCTAATCCCAATTCCAATCTAGGCGCACCCGGTTCCGGCTAAGGTTTATATATACCAATCGCATTTTTCCTAATTAGCATGATAATAAAGAACGCCCGCTTCTACCAAAACGGGAAGCTGGCAAACAAGGACATACAAATCGAGGGGGGCTCAATTAGCGCAATAGGGAGCTTCAAGGGAAAAGGGATAGATGCCTCAGGCTTGTTCGTTTTCCCGGGGCTAATAGACCCGCACGTGCACCTTAGGGACCCCGGGCTCACGCAAAAAGAGGATTTCCACAGCGGAACCCGCGCAGCGCTCAGGGGCGGATTTACCACAGTATTGGATATGCCCAACACGATTCCCCCAACCACTACAAAGAAAGCATTGCTAGAAAAAAGGAAAATCGCAGGCAAAAAAGCAGTTTGCGATTACGGGCTGCATTTTGGGGCAACAAAAGACAACTTTTCCGAAGTGGAAGCCGCAAAGCCCCCTTCCCTCAAGCTGTATATGGGCGAATCAACGGGCTCCTTGCAGGTAGGAAGCTATGCGGCAATGGAGAAGCATTTTTCCACCTTCCCAAAAGACAAGCCAATCATCCTGCACGCAGAAGATGCGGACACCATAAAATCCATGGAGGCAGCAGGCCTTGGGAGGGGGCCTATGGCAGAGCGCATCGCGGTACTCAAGGCAAACGAGGCCGCGCAGAAAGCAAAAAGGGTAATCTACTTTGCGCACACTACGACCGCGGAAGCGGCCTCCCTTGCAAAATCCCGCAGGGATTCCCTTGTGGAGGTTTCGCCCCACCACTTATTCCTCTCAACGGACAAGGATTTGAGATACCTTAGGAGGCGCTCCAATGTGTATCCCCCTTTGCGCACCGAAGCGCAGAGGACCGCCCTCTGGAAGATGCTTCCAAGAGTGGATACCGTTGGAAGCGACCATGCGCCCCACACCCTAGAGGACAAGGCCGCAGGCGCGGCGGGATTCCCAGGCCTTGAAACTTCCTTATCCCTATTCCTCGATGCCTACAACAAGAGCATCCTGCCCCTTCCCTGGATAGTAGAAAGAATGGCGCAGAATCCCGCCAGGATTTTCAATCTTAAGAAAAAAGGGCAGATTGCAAAAGGCTTCGATGCGGATTTCACTTTAGTTGATTTGCGCGAGGAATGGACTGTGCGCGGAAGGGATTTGGAATCCAGGTGCGGCTGGACTCCCTTTGAGGGATTCAGGCTCAAAGGAAGGGTGAAAAAGGTAATCCTGCGCGGCAATCTGGTTGTGGATGATTCGAAGATAGTAGATGAAGTTAAGGGTGAGGAAGTCCTCTGATTTCCCGATTCAGGGATTGATTGTTTTTAGGGGCAGGGACAACACCCCCCGGTTGTCATAGGGAATAAGGGAAAATCCGCAGGACATGTAATAATCCTCCAGCTCATCATTTGCGCCCATTATGATTAGCTTGTTTATCCCGTGCTTTTTGGCGATATGCGAGCCAAGCAAAACCGCAATTTGCAGGAATCCGTATCCGCGCATTTTTGGATTCGGCACAGTATACTCCCCCAGCTCAGACGGTTTCAAGCCCGCTAGCGAGAGAAACGAATGCAACTGCGCTATTTCGAGTGTGTCCCCTTCCGCATATGCTACAAACCTCATGAATGCCCCCCTTCCCGGCATCGGAGCCTTCATTATGGCATATGCATCCTGGAACACATAATTGCCCAAGCCGGAATCCTCCTCCAGGGAAACAGGATAGGCCTTCTTAAGGTGCAGCCGGAATGTTTCCCCCCTGCGGTTTTCTAGGAGGTGTGCCGACTTAAAATAAAGCCTTTTATTGGTTGGGGCATTGGCTTTCGAAGATAGCTCCGAGCGTATCCTAAAGAGCACCCGTGAAATGAATGCCGGCTTTGGGGCAGGAGGCTGCATAATCAATTTGCGTGTTAAATAGTTTATAAATGAGTATGGTGGCATTGCACAAAAAGAACCAGGAATGCGACTGCCCCCAGGAGGGTTATGTCTGGCTGGGATTAGGCTGCGGAGAAAGAACGATTAGCCCGCCCTGATTGAACATCTCAATGCGGTACTTTTTCCCGCCTGCACCCGGGCCTTCATGCAAAATCGGCTCGGAATCCGGGTCGAACTCCATGGCAAATACCGTAGGATTGACGATTTCGTTTTCTATGCCCGCTTCCCGCAGCCTAAAGACCACTTCATTCCCATCAAGTGTTATGCTGTCCACGTTCTCCGGCACGTATATCTCGGTAATCATCGCGGAGCCGTCTCCCATGTAGCCTACGGCATTAACTAAAAACGCAAGCCGCGCAACGGAAAAATGCACCTGCAAAACCGAAAGGTCCGCCTTGATAGTGTCCATCCGAAAGTACATCATGTACAATAGGGGAATTAGCAGGAGGAGTATGAATCCCACGACCATCAGCAGTTCGTTGCTTACTTGCCCTCTCATAGCAGGTTACCCGTTGTATTGTGTATCTTCTTGTCGCGCTTATAGTTCTTCTTTTTCTCCAGAAGCCTTTTTATCTCCGCCACATTCTTGTTGACAACTTCCTTTAGGGCGTATCCTTCGGAATGCACCACGTTCATCCCGTGCTCAATCTCGAGCTTCGTGCTCATCTGGTATGTGGATTTGCCCTTCTTAAAATGCACGTGCACGTCCCCCAGCTCGAAAGTGCCAAGGAATTTTTTCAGCACGCCCTTGATGGATGCCTTCACGTCCGCATAATAGAACATGTCGTCTTCGGGAAGCCCGCTAACAAACACGCTTGGGCCCTTGGAAACGAGGCTCAGGACGAACTTCATGACATCTATTGCGGTAAGCAGGCCCTTTGCCTCCTTCCCGTCCATAACCGTGAGCTTGGAGAGGTTCTGCTTTGCCATTATCCCTACCGCCTTCTCCAGCGGGTCCGAGGGGCGCACGGTGGCGACCTTTTCCCTCATGAATTCGCGGACCAGCCTGTCCTCTGGCTTTTCTATCTCGGAGGTAAGCATGAACCTCGGGTGGTTTTCCCTGTTTACCCTCATCATGGACAAATCGAACGTGGAAAGGTTGCCGACTAGCTTGCTCCCCTTTGTCACGCCCAGATGGTGGACGCCGAGCTTCCTCATTATTCCCTTGGCAACCCCGACGGTTTCGCAATCCTCGATAGTGTATAGCGGAGCCGCCATCATCGCGGATACGGTGGTTTTTGGGACCATGCGCCTCTTTACCATCTCGTTCATGACGTCTGCGCGGCTCACTACCCCTTTTATCCTGTTCTTGCTTATGACCGGGACCGCCTTGAAGTGGCCTGCCAGGAATGCGCGCATGGCATCTTCCACGGTGGATTCCTCGGAAAGCGAAGGCGCTCTTACCGCGGCATTCAGGGCCTTGGCCTTGCTCGCGTCGCTTACGCTCCTTACTGTGCGGTCATCTATCAAGCCGTAGTACTTCCCTTTCTGGGTAACCACGACCACCGTGCCGGTTTTTAGTATGCAGTTTAAGGCTTTTGAGAGCGGTTCCCCGCCATCTAATACGTCCGCTTTGAGTTCCCTCATAATCTCACCATTGCTTGACAGATAGAATACAGAAAACATTTATAAGTCTTGCAAGCTAATTTTGCATATGGACCTCCCCTCCATAGTCCGCAAGCCCAGCTGGAGGCAGCTCTTATGCGAATTGGTGGCCTCTGAACAGCTCGACCCATGGGACATAGACATAACCAAGGTTGCAGACGGGTTTTTCAAGATGGTCAAGGAAATGGAGAAGACGGATTTCCACATACCAGCCAACATAATCCTCGCCTGCGCAATCCTCCTAAAATACAAGAGCAACGCGCTTCGGGTTTTCGAGGAGCCGGCCGAGGTTTTTGAAGAGCCGGAACCCCTTGTTCTCGAGGATGAGGGCGAGATTCCCGCACTCAGGATAAAAGCGAGGATTCCCCCGAAAGCGCACATCACCCTCAACGAGCTAATAGATGAGATGGAGCGGGCGATGAAGTATGATGACTTTGAGAGGGCGCCCAAGGTGCGCCCAAAGCACCGGGAAACGGTGGAGATAACGCTTCCCGATTACGATATCGAAAAGGAAATGGAGCAGCTCTATTCGAGGATGAAAGGGGAGGCGGACTCAGAAGGCCTCGTGCTCTTTTCCACCCTGGTCTCCGAGAGAACCCCCACAGAAACCGTGCTTACCCTCGCACCGCTCTTGCATCTTGCGCAGGAGAAGGCAGTCGGGCTCAAGCAGGACATGATGTGGGGAGAGATTTTCATAAAGGTGAACGGATGGAACCCAGGCGCCTGAACCGCAGGGGGGTTGCATCCCCCTCTCTGAGAAACCTTCGGTTTCTTCTCTTGGGCACAGCCCAAGGCAGTTCCGGTTCCTCCGGACTCCCCCTGCGCGCAGGCACGTGCCTGGAATTCTTTGAGGTGGGCTAAATGGAACCCAAAAGATTGATAGAAGCCGCGCTCTTTATGAGCGGCAGGGAGATGTCCGTTCCGGAATTGAAGAAACTAACCGGAATCGCTTCTGCGGGGCACGTGAAGGAAATCGTGGAGGAATTGGCGGGGGATTATGATTCGATGGGCAGCTCAATTGAGGTTTTCGAAGGCGACAACGCCTACATACTTCGCGTCCGCGACGAATATTCCGGAAGCGTGAGGCAGTTTGCCCAGGACGTTGCGATAAGCAAGTCGGCTCTCCGCACCCTCTCTTATATCGCAAAGCACAACGGAATCCTGAAATCCGAAGTGGTCAGGAGAATCGGGAGCGTGATTTACGACGACGTTAAAGAGCTGGTTGAAAACGGGTTTGTCTTCCAGCGCAAATACGGGAGGAGTTCCAAGCTGTTTTTGACCGACAAGTTCCGCGCGTATTTTGAAAAAGGCGCGGGAACGGTTTCCACTTCACCTAAGAAGGCGGTTGCAGGAAAAGAATCCTCAGGGGATTCAGAGGCGGCTCCCCCGGAAGCCGCTCCCGCTTCCAAAGATTCAGCAGAAGGCGCCGCACCTTCGGAAGACTCCGGGGAAACAACTGATGAAGATTCCCCTGCAAAGGAAGGGGATTTCTCGTTTTCCGACATGGACGAGTCGGCGGAAGAAGATGAAAAATTCGAGGATTGAGCCCCAATCCGGGTTGCCCTCCTTTCTGGAAAATGCCCCCCCCTTTGCTTACGGGTTTTCCCCGCTTGAGGCGTCAAACCTTCATTTTCCGTATTTTTATTCCCGCCTGCCTGAATAAATTCTCAGGGGCTTCGGTAATAGGGTAATCCGCGTTGTAGATTACTTCGGTTATTCCCGCGTTTATTATCATTCTCGTGCAGTATAGGCAGGGGACGAAAGTGCAGTACATGACTCCCCCCTTGAGGCTTATCCCGTGGTAGGCTGCCTGCACTATTGCGTTTTCTTCTCCGTGTGCGCAGTAGCACTCATCGAGCTTGGAGCCGGATTTCGCAAAGGAGTTGCATCTTGGGCACCCGCCTTCGTTGCAGTTTTTGGTGCCTCTCGGAGTCCCGTTGTATCCGGTGGAGATTATCCTCTTATCCTTTACGATTATTGCGGCAACCTTCCTTTTCATGCAGTTGCTCCTTGAGGCGACCTCCCTTGCGATGTTCATGAAGTATTCGTCCCAGCTAGGGCGCTCGTCCTTGAACTCAGTTGAGAATTCGGATAGGAGGTGGCCGATTTTTTCTTCTAAGCTCTCCATAGAGGAGTCGTTTATGAGCTTCCTATCTGCAACCTCGAATGCGTCTTTTAGGCTCTGTTTCGTTTTTTCCTCGTTTTTCAATTCCAGTTCCTCTATTTTCGTGAATGCTTCGAGGGTTTTGGGGTCGCTCTCCCTGCCCCGCTCCTTCATCCTCTCAAAGCGGGTTTCCGCAGGCGCGGTAACGTAAATTATGAATGAGTTATTGAGGCTCTTTATTTTCTTTGCCTCCGCCTCGTTCCTAATTGAGTCTATTGCGTAGTTTCTGTCTTTTCCCAATTTTTCTATCGTTTTTTCTGCAAGTGCGCTTGGGCCGAGCTTTTCCCTCAACTCGTTTCCCTTTTCAATGAGGTTTGCGCGGGTTACCTCTTTTCCTTCTGCTGCAAGCTCTTCCCTTATTACATCCGATAATGAGAGGCATTCAAATCCCTTTGCCTTGAGGCATTCTGCAACGGTTCCTTTCCCAGCGCAATTTTCACCCGTAAGCCCTATGATCATGCTTCCACCCAGCCACAGGGCAGGATATATCTGCCAACATTTTAATCTTTGTTGCCTTTCCTCCGGATTTTCTCTTTAATCGGGCAAAATCATGCAAAACAATAAAAAAACCCATAATCATATGTTTATCCATTGGTGGATTGGCATGGAAGGAAAGCGAAGGTCCCGCGGTGGCGGTCAACGGAATTCCGGCTCGGTTCCGGTGAAGGTGGAAGAGGGAATCGCCTCTAAAATTCCGGAACCGGTGGAACGTTCTGAGAATGGGAAAATGGATGCCGTTCCGCAGGTTGAAACTCCTACTTATAGCATGGGCGAATTAGGTCAATATCTCGATAATGCTAAGCCTTACATCGTTACTCCTTCATATACGAATCCTCCAAGGGAGGACCTCGGTGGAGTTTCGGACTACCTAACCAAGAACTACAAAGTGCGTGTAAATCTTACCAAAGATGACATCAGCTCCGTGGAAATTCTAGACAAAACTGGGTTGATGATTACAGGTATTGGAGTTCTTGGGAAACCTGAAGAACTGACTATAATGGCTATTGATTTCGGAGAGAACAATCCGCTAATCAAGGGGGAGGCTTTATTCTTTGCTACGCCAGAGGGGGTAAGCATGTATTTCTTCGACAAATCTACTGGTGAGTTCTCCCATGGATTAGCTAATCTATATGGGGAGGGCCTGTCCCGCGGACCCACGAAGGTAGGATTGGACATCACTAAGGAAAGCATCGCACTGCTTGTTATCCCCGATGCTGGCAATACTGCTGCTCAAGTGGAGATAGGGTTGGTCAATAACTCTGAATATAAGATGGGATATTCATATACTGGAATCTTTGGAGTAAATAGGTAATATCTCTTCATGGTGTTGTTTTCATGGCGCTCTCAGCAAGAAAAAAGCAAGGTGGGGTGGGGGAACAAACTAAGACCTCCGACAATCCGGTTAGATTGCTTGAGAATGTAAAAGCAGCAACCGGAGAGGACCTAAACGAAGCACAAATCCTAAATGATGCACAGCTTTGGGAACAATACCTCAATCCCTCACAAGAACGCATCGAGGAAGAAAAGAGCAAATTATATTCCAACCTTGCGGATGCAGGATTTTCCACCGAAGATGCGAGTAGGATATCAGAACAATATGGGCGCCTGCGCGCAAAAGCGGCAAAAGGGTCTCTGAGCAATGAAGAGCTGAGCGCTCTCTCACAGATTGCAGGTGTCGCAAAGGAGGCAAAAGAATCTGCTGCAAACACCTCCGAAGAACGAGCAACAGCACTAGTTTCCCTATGGTCCCAAGCACAGTCAAAAACGGCGGACACAAGCTACTACGATTCAGAAGCAATAAAGATGCGGGACATCTTCTATGCGATGCTAACTGAAAGCAACCCGAACCAGCAGAAAATAAACGAGCTGGCAAAGAACGACGAAAGCGTCCGCAGCGTGTTCATGATGGACGCTTCCTTTGCAAGGGAATTATACTCCAAGGGGACCTCCGCAGACAAGGTGTGGCAAGCCCTAATACAAAGGCAACAGGAAACCACAACCGCATTCATGAAAGATGGCGCGAACAGTAAGCTCCTGCATGACGCGGAAATTGAAGACCTTCGCGCAGTCCTGGGAGAACAGCGCAACGATGCAAACCAGAGGATTGGTTATATTGAAGCGGGAGATTACGCCTCCCTTGGCAAGATGGACGAAATTAACCGGATGTATTCAAACGACGTAGTGCTGCGCATGCAGAACAAGCTCGGCCTAGCAAGCGAGTCGGGGAATTTCACCGACTTCCAGATGGCGCAGATGCAGTCCGTATTGGCAGATGTCGCACTTATAATGTCAAATGCCAGCCCGCTTGGGGCGGTTGAAGAAGACTCCTCTGCGGAAGTGGGAATAGCAACATTGGATTCATTCATAAACGAGCAGCAGAGGGCAATGGACGAAACGCAGACCCTGCAGTCGCTAGACGAGCAAGTCTCAGAACTAATGGCATTGGCAAGGGAAACTGTGTCCGGTGGAGTGCTAACCGAAGAAGCGCAGGAGAAGCTGGGAGAGCTTGGGCTTCCAATGGGTGCCAATAGCGCGGATGCCGAGAAATTCGTAAGGGGGGCAAGGGAACGCGCGAACGAAGAGATATCGCGGGTGCAGGAATTAAGGAGCGTCCAGAATGGCGGCGCATACGAGGTTTCCGCATTCTACTCCGAAGAGCGCGCCCTAGAAACAATTGATTCGGTAAAGAGCATAATCCGCGAAGCGCCCACAGAATTCTCGATTCTTGCCGCAGAGGAATTCAAGGGGGATGAACTAATAAACATCGGGACGGTTGAAGAGGTTCTTGGGCAAGCGGATTTCGGGAATGCCAAATCCCCCGAAACAGTCGTCTTAACTGCCCTTAGCAATCCCAACGACTCTGGGATGCGCGAGAAAATGGAGCAGGTGCTCTCAAACCCATTCAACGTGGGGATACGGGAAGCGCTGCTCGAAGCTTATGCGCGCGCAGCTTCAGAACTCTCGCAGAAGCGCATCTCCGCAGGGTAGCCGTGACCTAAGTAACCCTTATTGTTACCCTCTTGGGCAAACAAATAAAAAACAGAAGAATGATATTGCTCATCGAGTGGATTAGATGGCAGGAAAGCTCAAGGACCGCCCTCAGGATGAGAATAAAGCTACTGCTGTTCCGGTTAAACTTGAATCCGAGGGAGCGTTAGGCCAGACACCGGAGCCTTCAGTTCCGGTAAAAGTCGAGAACGAGGATATAGAAAACCTGGTCCGCGCCCGTGTAAATAGTGTCCTCTCGGAAAATCCTGGGATGCGCTGGGAATCCGCTGTGCGTATGGCTACAGTTGAATGTAAAATTAAGCTTGCGCAGATAAAGAACCTTCAGGTTACTGATAAGTTTAGCGAGGCTGAGAAGAGTTCCCAGATGGAGCATCTCACTAAGATGATTGATGCCCTCAATTCCGTGCCAGAATTTGCCCATACAAAATCACCAGTTCCCAAAAAGGCTTCTTTAGGACATCACTTTGAATACGTGACTTTCGCAGATCCTTCTCTCCTAGAACAGGATATTGCGACTGCAGAACGGCTTAGAATATCCCGCCAACCCTTTGTAGGGGTGCAATCTCCAGATGCGCTTGGCAGATTCATTTCAAAGCCCATTGAATGGCGCTATCCAAGATTTGGCAATTTTCAGCTTGATATTGTTGAATCAAAACCTGACAAAACGCATTTCCGCATTGGTTTTCCGGGTGGAGAGAAGGATGTTGCCTTCTCTGTTCCTCTTGAGCAGGTGGACGTGCTTGCGTTTAACTCAACGAAAGACACGCCTTTTAGAGTTACCGGGTGTGTGCTCAGGGGGAAGGACACACTATTCATCGCGCTGGAAACCCCTTCTGGCATTGTGGTGAAATCCTTGGTAATAGACCACGTGCGCAACGGAGCCAGAAGCATCGGGTTTGGAGTTACCAAGAAAGAAGGAACCCTCCTAGTTACAATTTCTCCGAAAAAATTATACGAGGGAAATTTCGTATACAGGTTGTCTTTTGGGCCTAATGGCGCCTCAACAGAGTATTACCGCTACACGAAGGATGTCCCTTCCGACACCAGAGTTAAAGAAGTGGGGTCTGGGGGCAAGCGGGAATTCGGTTTGTTCCGTCAAGAATTTGATTGCCTTTCCGAGTTGAGCCAATTTCAGATTTCAGATTTGGCAAAGACACTAGACTTGGCAGGTTACCAGTATGCTGATGCTATGAGCATTATGGATTCAATTGTTGAGGAAGGGCGCGCATCTTACACAATAGCAAGAGCAGGAGGCGATAATCCAATGAATGCCAGAAATGTTGCGAGAGAAGCACAAACGAAACTTCTCATAAGCGTCTATAATTCATTAGAGCCTTCTTACCAAAAAAGATTCGAATCCGAAGCTATGCTTTTTCTGAGACAGAACGAAATCGCCGCGCGCATAACCCGGTTGGATGAAACATATTCCGCGCTTTTGGGATTGGATACCCTGTATCTCTCGAGTGAAGAGGACCAGAGGGAAGCGGTGTCCAAATACAATTTAATGGCCCCTCATGAAGCGGACGAATTTTTTTCCAGATTTAGTGGTTTTGGCACAAAATGACCTGCGAACAGGAATATGCCCTAAAAACCACTTTTTCGGGCTAAAGCATAAGTTTATATATAAAGTTTCCCCTAATCTTAGCATACAGGTGTCCATATGGCGAGGGTTTCAAAACTAGAATCCAAGGGCGAAGCGCCCCAGGTTTCCCAGGGCAAAAGAGCACCATTCAAACTTGCAAGCAGGCTCTTAGAGAAGCTTACCAAGCGTTCCGTAGAGAAAGGGACCTCGCTGAGGGAAGAAGCCAGATTGCCATCCGGGCCTACGGAGAGGCGAAAATTCCTGAAAATACTCGGGGGTGCCGCCGGGGCAGCCGTTTTACTAGGCCCTTCAGTGCTCAAGGCGAATGAGAAGGCCGCCAAAGCATCTTCCAACCAAGCTGAGGTGGACTCGGTAATTGATATCCGGGATATTATGCCCTATATCGACAATGCCAAGAAGTATGAAGTTCCCCTTAGCTCAGGCCAGAAGGTAAACGCTTTCCAAACGCTCTACAAGACTAAAGAGCACCAGTTCATCGTGACGCGTGGGGAGACTAGGGGAATCGACATCAAAGTGATAAAAGGAGATGGGGTCGTTGGAGGCGCTGCTTTTCTCGGAGATCATCTAGACGAGTTGAACATCCTCGCTATCGATCTTGGGAAAGACAATCCCGTAGTCCAGGGAGAACTTCTGGTTTTTGCGACTCCCCAGAGCGTAGGGTTGGTATATTGCAAGAAGCAGGATAACACTTATCTATCCGGAGCCGTCAACTTGTACGGGAAAGGTTTGTCCAGGGGCAGTGCAAAACTAGGCGTTGATTTTGATGAAGAAACAATTGCGATAATGGTTGTGCCGGACAAGGGGGACAGGATAGCGCAGGTGCAATTGCCATTTGTAGATGGCGGGGAATACAAGGTCGGTAACTTCTATACTGCGATATTCGGTTTGACGCGGCCCCCTACCAGTCTTGCAAGTCTTTGACATTGCGGGTTGTTTTTAAATTTTGATTGAGAAAGTCTTTCGGGTGCATTCATGGCGGGAATTAAAACAAAAAAGAAGCATGGCGCGAGTGATGAAGGAACAGTTTCGTCTGGATATTCCGAAAGCCTGGTGCTTAACAGTGTAGATCAGTTTACGAGAGGAGAGATGGACCTCCAGGCAATCCAGCAGGATGAAGGGAAGCGCCAGGAAATCCTAAAGCCCTCAGAAGAGCAACTGGAGAAAGAAGCAGAACAGGGAAAAGAACTCCTAAAAGATGCGGATTTCTCAAACTCGGAAGCTAGAAAGCTCGCAGATTCGTATGTTAAGCTGAGAATGGGAATGGCGCAGGGCCAGCCCACACAGGAAGAGGCAGCATCATTGTCCAAAATCTCCGCCGCCCGCGTTTTGTTGGCGCCCAAAGAGGGCGAAACGGATGAAGTGCGCGAGGAAGCCCGCAAGCAATGGGTGCAAATGCAGGCTGAGGCAGTTGAAAACGGGCATTCGGATGTGCGCACTGTCCGCAACATGGATATTTTTTATGCAATAGCTACCTCGGAGGAAGTCTCTCCGAAGGCACTGCATAAACTTGCAAGGAAACATCATGGACTGAAGAACCTCTTTAGGAGGAGTGCTCGGCTCGCAAGGCACCTGCACGAAGATGGGGAGAACTATCATGCGATGAGGGTGCGCCTCAACGAAGAGAGGCGCAACAGGTTCAGGGAACTCTGGAAAGACAGGGAAGTGCAGAAGGACCTAATGGCCGCAGGCTACACCGAAAAGCGGGTGGAGGCAAGCATCCGCGCCCGCGAGGGGGCCGAGGAAGCAACCGAGATTGCATTGAGGAATGGGGACACCGAAAGGACCCAGGAACTTAACGAAAACCTGAAAGCCAACTCGGACAGCCCCGAGGGAATAATCCAGGGCACAGTGGAAATAATGGGGAGCGCAACTTACCTCAAAGACAACGAGCGCGCCAGCCTCCTAACCGCCCTGGAAGACGTTACCTCCCTGATGGCGGCGGCCAGCACCAGGCTGAGCGGGCTTGGGGAAGCCGAATCCCCGGCGGAAGCGGGAATGGAAGCATTGGACTCGTTTATAACAGAAGAGCAGAGGGCGCAGGACGAAACGAAGAACTGGGAGGAGCTAGACGAGCAGATAGACGAGCTCCTAAGCAAGAAGGCAAAGGAACTGGACGAGCAAACCCGGGAGGATTTGGGGGCATACCTGGTCCCGGAAGGCGCAAGCGCAAAAGAGGCGGCAGAATACTTAAAAGAGGCAAAAGAGCGCGCACAGGAGGAAACCGGGAGGGTGCAGGAACTAAGGACCCCGGAGAACTTCGTGCAGGACAAGGAGGGCAACTGGACGCTGGAGGAAGACACGCGCGAAGGCGCACAGTACCAGAAAATGCCCGCGTTCTACCCAGCAGAAAAGGCAGTAGAGATGATAAACGCCGCAAAGCCCATGATTGAGCAGTCCAAGGCGGAATTCTCCATACTAGCGGCAAGGGAGTTCGCAGGAGACGGCATAAGGCACCTTGGAACCGCAAGGGAGGTGCTCGAAATTGCCGATTTCGAAGATGAAGCCGCGCCCGAAACCGTGGTAATGCAGGCACTAGGCAACCCAGGAAACGAGGAGTTGAACAGGAAAATGGAGGAAGTGCTCGCAAACCCCCTGAATGTGGGAATACGGGCCGCACTCCTGGAAGCATACGCGAGGGCCGTCACCGAACTAGCTGAAAAGCGCGAGATGGCGGGATAGGGGGCTTCCGGGCAAAAGCCCCAGGATGGGGGCATTGCGCCCAATTAGGATAAAGGCGGAATTACGGGGGTGGGAGTGTTTGTAACCATGGTTACAATACCCCTAATATATAAATATTGTCTTTGTCTTAATTCATGCTCTAACAGCTTCAAATATCACAAAACCGAGGTAAATACATGAACAGGGCCAAAGGAATGAGGGATTTCCTCCCTCCGCAGATGATCCAGAGGGAGAAAATCTTCTCCATAATATCAGAAACATACAGGGAATTCGGCTTCCAGCCCCTGGAAACCCCCGCGCTGGAAACGCTGGACACGCTAAAAGCCAAGAGCGGAGACGAAATCGCAGGCCAGCTATTCGAAATCAAGGACTCGGAACTGGCAATGCGCTTCGACCTCACAGTCCCATTATCCAGGGTGGCGGCAAACAGCTCCTTCCCAAAGCCGTTTAAAAGATACCAAATCGGCCCGGTGTGGAGGAGGGAGGAGCCCCAGAAGGGAAGGTTCCGCGAATTCTGGCAGGCGGATGCCGACATAGTGGGGACAGCGTCCATGCGCGCGGAAGCGGAAATCCTCGAGATGGCATCAATAGCCCTAAACCGCCTAAAACTCAAGGATTTTGAGATACTCTTCAACAACCGCAAAATCCTCAACTCCCTATTAGATTACTTTGGAATAGCAGAAAAGAGGAACGAGGTTTTCCGCACACTTGACAAAATAGACAAAATAGGCTACAGGTCGGTTTACGAAACACTAGAGCCAATCCTGGGCGAGCACGCAGGCCAGATGCTCCCCCTCTTCAACCTCAAGGGAAGCAACGACGAAAAACTAGAAGAACTAGAAAAGTACGCCCCAGAGGGCGTAGGGGAAATCCGGGAATTACAGGAATTATTCCCCAATTTCACCTTCGAGCCCTCGCTGGTAAGGGGCCTGGGCTACTATTCGGGCTCGGTCTATGAATTCAAGGGGACCGGAAGCTACAAGGGAAGCTTCGCAGCGGGAGGAAGATACGACGGCCTCCTTGAGCTATACGGCCAGGGCGCACCCGCAGTCGGCGTGAGCCTGGGAGTAGAGAGGATACTCCTCCTCCTAGGAGAAGACGACGTGATGAAAACATACACGCAAGCGTTCGTCGCAACCCTCCCCGAAGCCTACAACGAGGGCCTAAAGGCGGTAAAGGCGCTAAGGAAAGAGGGAATCCCCGCAGAAACCGACCTAATAGGCAGGAGCCTCGGAAAGCAGATGGATTACGCAAGGGCCCTCCGCATCCCATGGGTAATAATAATCGGGAGCAAGGAGATGGAATCAGGCAGGCTCACGCTAAAGGACATGAAAAGCGGGGAGGAAAAACCCGCGAAAATAGAGGAAGCGGTAAAGCTAATAGGTGCAAAATAGATGCCACAAAGACTCCTTAGCAAGCTAGAGAGGATGAGGATACAGGAGGCAATAGTGGCACCCCTGTTCTTCACTTCCCTCCCCCTCCTATTCATAATCCTCTTCCTATCTATTATGCGCACAAGCCTCTTTCCCGAAGGAACGGGCGAAGAGCACATGATTTTTGAGATGGTATTCCTCTTCCTCCTGGCAATCCTGGCAAGGAGCGTGGTTACCTACCTCAAGCAGCCAACGGTATTGGTCCTAATGCTCTTAGGAGTGATAATGGGGCCATCCTTCCTGGAGATGGCGTGGGCGCCCTTATCGGAAGCGCTCCCCTTCCTGCCGACTGCGCACCCGGACGTTTTCCTTCACGAGGAACTAATAGACATATTCGCCAAGTTCGGAGCCATAATCCTGATGTTCAAAGTGGGCCTGCATTCTAGCATCTCAAAAATATTCACAAAGGAGAATTTCCTAGTCGCAATCCTGGGCATAATCTTCCCCTTCGTTGCAGGCTACCTCTTTGCAATAAGTTCCGGAGGCTCCTTCTCATACGCGCTTTTCCTGGGGGCAGCCCTTACCGCAACGAGCGTTGGCATAACAGTTGCAATCCTAAAGGAGATGGGGCTCCTGGAAGAAAAATTCTCCCAGATGATAATGGGGGCCGCGATAATAGACGACATACTCTCGCTCTTAGTCCTATCATTGGTTACCAACATGCCCTCAAGCCTGGATGCTGCTGCGCTTGAGCCATTCCTATCGGTAATAGCCTACGCCGTAATCTTCCTTGTGGGAGGCTCGCTTGCAGGCCGCTATTTTGTGAAGAAGAAAGTGGACATAATGAAGATAACAGACAAGACGCTCCTCTACGTGTTCGCCTTCGTTTTCTTATACGCATACATAGCCGAATTCATAGGATTATCAAGCATAGTCGGCGCCTTCCTAGCAGGAGTCCTCCTAAACTACAGCCGCAACGCAGAGCACATCTCCGAGCAGTCCAAATCCCTGGAGCTCCTGTTCACCCCGGTATTTTTCATCTCCCTTGGAATGCTAGTGGATGTCGGCTCGGTCATCTCTTTCATCTGGCCCATACTAATCCTATCCGCCGTGGCAATCGCCACAAAGGTCGCAGCCTGCGGGCTTGGGGCGATATTCTCCGGCCTTGGAAAAGCGGAATCCCTCCTAGTCGGCTTCGGCATGGCCCCAAGAGGGGAAATCGCACTAATCATAGCGATGTTCGGCCTCTCAAGCGGGGCACTTAGCGTATCCGAATATTCGGTAATATCCGCCATGGCCTTCCTTACCACAATCGCAGTCCCATTCGTGTTCTCATCGATGATACAAAAGCCGTGCGAGCTTCAGAGGGGTGTTCCCGCTTGACTCTTAGCACCCCAAGAATCTACATACAGGGGAAAAAGGCCTACCGCAAGGACCTTGGCACCCTCCGCCCGATGGGAAGCGCAATAAAGGTGGCAAAGAAGCTGCGCGAGCGCCTTGGAACAGAACTCCTCCACATAATAGACCTGGACGCAATGAAGGGGAACAAGTCCAACTACGACATCTACGACCACCTCACTTTCATAATGTACATCCAGGTGGAGGTGCGCCCAGACCCCAGGATGATAAACCCCCTTCTGGAGATGGGCGCACGCGTGGTAATAGAGCTCCCAACCGAGCTCGACCTCAAGCAGTTCGCAGAAAAAAAGCGCCTCCTAATAGGCAAGATAGCGCCCAATTACAAAGGCTCCCTTGACGACGTTTTCGACGTGTATCTGGATGGGGAATCCGAGCCGAAGGTAAAAGAGCTCCAGAAAAAGAACAAGCGCGTTCTTGTCAATAAAAGGCAGAACGCCAAAAACAAGAAAGTTTTCGCGAGAATCGGCTCCCCGGAAATATGAGCCTCCCCCCTTCGCTGGAACATACAATACCTTTATAAACAAACCCTCTCATAAATTCCTAACGAATTAACATTTAAGCAGAGTGATTTACATGGCATTAAGACCGGCAAAATGCGTCCGCGACGGCAATAAAGTTGCATGGACGCGCCATTCGAAGAGGAGGCCCAGGCGCTCGTACATCAAGACGATGCCCCACAAGGAACTAAACCAGCACAGGATGGGAACCGAAAGCGCGGAATACGGCGCAGTCTACCACCTGGCACCCAAGGACCAGCTAATCCTCCGAGACAACGCAATCGAGGCCGCAAGGCAGTCCGCGAACAAGGTGCTTGAGAGCAAGCTCCCCGGAGCATACTACTTCATCGTAAGGGTTTACCCGCACCACATAATCCGCGAAAACAAGATGGTCTCAGGAGCGGGAGCAGACCGTATCCAGAAGGGGATGAGGAGGGCATTCGGAAAGCCCACCGACCGCGCAGCAAGGCTCAAGAAGGACCAGCCGCTCTTTACCGTGTACGTGCACGAGGGGAAGGCACAGGAATCCGCAGTAAGGGAGGCCTTCAGGCGCGCTAGGATGAAGCTTTCCGGCAGCTATTCCATGATTGCCGGATGAGGTGGCCCTTTTGATAAACGTCGGGGAAGATGACTTTCTCATTGCAACCGACATAGACCGCCTAATAGACATCCTCTCTACCCGCAAGGACGTGGAAGTCGGGAACCTCTCGCGCGAATTGAAGATGAACCGCAAGGAGGTGGAGAAATGGCTCCACGTCCTAGAAGAAGAGGGTTTAGTGGATTTGGTAAACCGCGTGGGCTCGCTCCACGTGGTCTGGATAATGGGCTCTCCGCACCCACAGGAGCATTCCCGCAGGAAAAAAGCGCCCCAGGCCCGCCCGCGGGAACCTGCCCCCGCGCGCAGGGAAACCCCCGTGCGCGAGGAAACGCCCGCCGCAATAGAGCTTGCAACAGAGATAGGCGCAATGCGCTCAGTCGCCCCCCCGCTCCCTTCAGGGGGAAGCGGAAAATCATTATTTTCGGGAATCTTCCGCGGCAGAAGGCTCAGGAAGAAATCATCCGCAAAGGCTCCGCCTAGGATAAGCATTGAGGATGAGGAATCTGGGGCGGAACCGGAGGCGGAAGAGCCCGCACCGATAGCCCGCGAGTACGTTCCTACGCACAGGATTGCGAAAGTGGAAATCCAGAGGACCGAACCAGCCGGGCTTGAAGACGACATCCTAGAAGACGAACTACTGCAGGATGAAGAAGAGAAACTCCTTCCCCTGCGCAAAAGCCATGCCCCAAGCCGGGCGGAGCCCATCCCCACTATCATGGCACACGAAATTGCGCCAGAACCGGAAGCGAGGATGAAAAAGAAACTAGAAAAAAGCGAATTCCTAAAACTCCCGCGCAGCCAGACTGGCAAGCTAAGGGCGCGCTTGGAAGATTACCTCCAATTAATCCGCGAAGGCAAAAGGGAACTCAATTCCCTGGAAACCGAAAAAGAGAAAATACACCGTGAAGGCTTCCTGTCCCTTGAAAAGGATTTTGAGGCAAGCCTGGACAACATAGAATACGCACTTCTTGAAAAGGAAAAAAGAATCCTTGAAGCAAAGGAGCGCTTCTCATCAATCCCGGAAAAAATAGGCACGCTAAACGAGATACAGGAGTCCCTTAGCGGATTCGATTCCGATGCAAGGGAGCTCCTCTCAAAAACCAGGGAAGACCTGGACTCGCGCTGGAGCAGGCTCCAGGAAGTGGGGGAAGAACTCTCAGAAGAACTCGCAAAAGGCGAAGACGAAGCGATGCACGAGCGCAGCAGGATGATGCAATTGCGCGATATGCTCCAGTCTATTGACCACGCAGAATCCCAGCTTAGGGAAACCCTCGTTTCAAGCAGGAGCGTAATAGAGGAGATGGAGGAGAAAGTGCGCGATGTTGAGGATTCGCTTGAAACGCTTTCCGATTCCCGCGCGCTCCTAGAAGAGAGGATTGAGGGAATCCGCTCAGCCCTTGAGCGCAAGATGAGGGGCCTAGACGAATTGCGCACCCAGATGGAACAAATCGAGGAAGTGGAATCCTGGTTCCGCGAATACTCAGAAGACTACGAATCCAAGATGGACGAGCTCCAGCAATACGTGCAGGAGAGCGAGGAAGAGCTCTCCCACATAAAGAAGGCAGCGGAGCTTGAATACGTAAAGCGCTACCTTGGGGAGCTAGAAGGAACAGAGCAGAAATACCGCGACAACCTTGGCGCACTGGAGATGGAGGAAGCGAGCATAGACGAGAAAATCTCCGAAGTCCGCTCCCGCATAAAGCAGCTAATGCGCGAGAGTTCCGAACTAATGTCCAAGTACCGCCAGATGACAGAGGGCGGAGCAGGGTTTGAGGAGATGGTCGCAACCGCGAAATCCAAATCACGCGTACAGCTTAGGACGATTGAGGAAAAAGCCAGGCAGCGCGGAAAGCTCCCAAGTTCCATAGCGCCCAGCCTGAAAAAGGCTGCGCCCAAAACCGCGAAATCCGCGCCCAGGCCAAAGGCCCGCACAAAGAAGCGTGCAAGTGCCAAAAAACCTTCGGGCAGGAGCGGAAGGAAATCCCGCAAATAGCGGCACTCCCCGCCATTCAAATTTTTTGCACTCCACCCTACGTCGTAGCACTCAACGCGCGCGCGTTATTTATTTTAAAAAGATATATAAATGCTATTTCCGTTGTTTTTTTGTGGGTAGATGAGTGAAGGTTGTGCAAAATCAGGATTACTTAGTTCCATTGCCATAATCCTACTACTCTTCCTATCCGGCAGCGCAGGCGTTTTCTGCCCCATAGAAAACGTGGACGCAAACGGCACTTCCTGCAACTACCAGGTAATCCCGATACTAGTCCCAATTGAGGAAACCCTGCTTACTACCGACGACTTCGTGCAGGGCCCAGCTGAAATCGGCCAGCCTGTTAGGTGGCGGAGGATCTTCACCCCATCTCGCACCTCCAACTCCATGGAGATTGAGCTGCACGCAAACGCATTCGACATCGCACTCAACGCCCCGGTCAACGGCACCCACTTCTGGCTCTCCCCATCTTCCTGGTCGATTGAGCGCTATGCGTCTTCCCCCAGGGGCGACAAGGGAATTTTCAGGATGATTTTCAATGCGGGCCTCCCTTCCGGGAGCACAGGCGAAGTGGAAGCCGAATACTACACCGAAGCCCCCGCAATAAACGTGACGCCCCTCTCCCACGACAAAATCGCAGTGAGGGTTTCTTCCCAGACCCACTACCAGAACATCCTAGCATACGCGGACGTCCCGGACACCCAATACCGCGAGGGCGGCATCTCGCTATACCTCACGACCAACGGCACCTTTGAGCAGGCGCAAATAACGAACTATTCTGACACCAACGGGAACGGGTTCATAGACCGCATATACTGGATAGTCCCCCACCTTAGCGAGCAGACCTACGAGATAGTCCTAATAAGCGGCGCAGAGCACCTGGATGAAAACCGCACGTTCGTAGAAGACGCCTACGAGTACGTGCGCACCAGGGGCGACAACCTCTCAATCCAAATCCCGGATGGCCACTACCTGCGCGCGGCATTCGAGCGCCCCCTCAATTCTTCTGCCGACATAACGATTTACGCTTCAAGCAATTCCTCCAACGCCTCTGTTGCGGTCTATGAAAGAAACGAGTCCACCCTGCTTGCCGATTTCGGAACCATAAGCCAATACGGCAAATACCAGGTGTTCCTCACCCTCCTAAATGGGACGCAGGACACTTTCGACTTGCGGGTGTCCGGAGGGGAAGTCGTTTTCGATTACGTCACCGACCCGCCCTACAACGACACGATGATGTCGCTCAACCCCAACTTCCGCTGGGTGCTGGATGGGGATTTCACAGACGAGATGGGCAATCTGGACGGAACTCCGGGGCAGGCACCCGATTACGTTGCCACGATAATCCCCCACAGCGAGCATCCCCAGTGCGGAGATTTCACGCCCAACGACGAGATGCACGTAGCCGACGACCCCCTCATAAACACGGGAAGCGGCTACGTGGGGGAAGTGCGCTCAATCTCGGTATGGTTCATAGCCGACACAATCCCCACCAACGACGGGAACGTAATCTGGGGGGAGGGAGGGGGAAGCAACTCCCTCTCAGTCTATACTTATGATGATGGCGGAACCACGAAAGTCTACTGTGCCGCAGTAGAAGGCGGAAACGAAGACTGGGTGGAATACCCAATAACCGCCGGAGAACTCTACCACCTAGGCTGTACCTACGACTTCCCCAATGATGAAATAAACATGTACCTAAACGGAACGCTCGTTGACACCGACAACTCGCTCTCAATAGGGGCTTCTCTTAATTCCCACGGAGCCAACAACGCCCTGGGCGGCCAGGACGGGAACACCGACAACCACCTGGGAACCCAGATGAGCGACAACTTCGATGGGAGGATTGCGGATTTCGCCTACTGGAGCGGAGGAACCGTCCTGAGCGCGGAGAACATGAGCGCCATCTTCAATTCCGGAATGTACGGCTCGCCCAGCGGGGAAGTGGAATGGAACGTGTCCTCGCTCGACCTTGGCACGGCTTACACTTCCGAACCCCCCACGGGAGCGGCGAGCATAACCTCAAATGGCACAAACAGCAACGCCACAGTCTCATGCGTGTATGGGAACTGCACCAAGATTGCGGACAGCTGGATAGACGGCACGAACATGTCCGATTCCCAGTCATTCGATGTAAACTTCACCTGCAACTCCACAACCGCAGGCAGTTTCTCCGCATTGTTCAACGCAACCTCCGATGAAGACGCAACGCCCAGCCAGATAAACGTTTCATGCACGCTGATGCAGCCTTCAGTTGAATGGAACATGTCGGAGCTGGAGATTGGAACCGCAGAGCCGGATGAGGGTTCGCTCCATGGCTCAGCCAACATAACCTCCAACGGCACAAACAGCAACGTCGCACTATCCTGCGTGTATGGAAACTGCACAGAAATCACCGAAGACTGGCTTGACACTACCGACATGCACGATGGCGAAACCTTCATGGTGAATTTCACCTGCTCCAATTCCTCTATCGGGAATTTCTCGGCAATCTTCAACCTCACTTCCGATTGGGATGCCTCCCCGGAGCAGGTAAACGTGACCTGCACTATTGACTATTATCCCTCAATCCACATAATATCCGCAGTCCACCTAGATGAAAACAGGCTATTCATAGAAGACGTTTACGAGAAGGTAAAAACGATAGATTCCCTGAGGGCGAGAATCCCGCCCACACACTACCTAAGAGTCGTTTTCGACAGGGAGCTTGACGCTTCCAAGGACATAACGATTTACGCGGCGCACCCCCCGGGCCCCGGCACCCCATACGTTGACGTTTATGAGGAAGGGGGTTCCACGGCCATCGCCTCTTTCGGGGAAATCTCGCAGTATGGGAAATACCAGACGTTCCTAACCCTGCTAAATGGCACCCAGGACACTTTTGATTTGCGGGTAATAGGCGCGCAAGTCGGTTTCGATTACGTCACCGACCCCCCACAGTGGGATTATAATTTCAGCAAATGCAAAAACATCACCCTCACAAACGTGGGCACCACCAACCTTACCGATTTCACCATTTACGTGAACGTGAGCTACGATTCGGACATGCGCTCGGACTACGGGGACATCCGCTTCGTGGATTCTCCCTGCGACAGCGGAGGCAACCCCTTCAACTACGAAATAGAATACACCGATGCAAACCACGCAGACACCTGGGTGCGCCTCGATTACCTCCCTCCCGAAGGCAGGATAATTTCCATGTATTATGGAAACGACAGCACGGCCTCAAGCCAGAACCCCGCAACCGCCTGGAACTACACCTACACGAGCATCTACCACCTAAACCACACAAGCGGAAATGCAATAGACACAATGGGGAACCATTCCGCCACGGAGGTGGTGGACCCGGACTCCAACATGGACGTCCTTGGAATGTTCGGGCGGGCGGATTATTTTGATGGCAGCGACTACCTTGACAACAACCCCAAGTGGTCGGTAACCGCCCCGTTTGCCTACGAAGCGTGGATACGCGCCGATACTTCCTCCTCCGACATGATAATCCTAGAAGACGGAGCGCAGGTGCAGGGTGCGGGAATCGGGGTAAGCTCTTCTGGCTACTTCGTTTTCGGAGGCTACTATTCATCCTCCTACCGCTCTGCCAATTCCACTGCCGCAGTAGACGACAACCAATGGCACTACGTAGTGGGGGTAAACGAGCCTGGCTACAATATGCTAGCATACGTGGACGGAGTTCTCGTGGCGAACACCTCAGGCATTGCAGGCGGCCTCAACCCCGGCTCCAACGGGGCCGCAATAGCGTTTGTCAACAACATAGACTCCACGTTCCCTTCCGGAGGAACCTATTTCACCGGATACCTAGATGAAATCCGCGTCTCCACAAACGTGCTGCGCACATCCGACTGGATAAACCAGACCTACCTGGCAGTCGTAAACCAGAGCGGCATCGTGGCTTTCGGGGCCGAGCAGGCCCGCGACGGCTCTGGGGCCTCGGTTTCCTGGAACGTGTCTTCGCTTGATTTGGGAGTTGGCGCGCAATCAGGCGGCCCAATTGCGGGTTCTGCGAACATAACCTCAAGCGGGACCAACAGCAACATCACAGTATCCTGCGATTCCGGCAACTGCTCAACTATCAGCGAAGACTGGATAGACAGCACCAACATGACTGATGGCCAGTCATTCATTGCAAACTTTAGCTGCTCCAACTCAACAGCAGGGAATTTCTCGGCAACCTTCAACCTGAGTTCCGCGCAGGACACCTCAATTGAGCAGATAGTGGTAAACTGCACAATCGTCACTCCCCCCGGGATAACGATAAACTCGCCTTCGGGAATTCTCGCGGACGTTACCCCCGCCCTCAACATTACCCTTGACCAGGCTGCCGACACGCTCTGGTACAACGTGGATGGCGGGGCAAACTCCACAATCTGCACTTCCTGCGGCGGGGAGCAGGCAACGTTCCTCCACCTTGCAGAAGGCAGCTACACAATCCACGTGTATGCAAACAACACCGTAGGCCAGAATTACGAAAACTCTTCATTTACAGTAGACATGAATGGCAACTACTTTGACAGCTTCGAAGACAATTCGAGTGTGGAAACCTACGAAGGGGTAACCTACAACCCCGGGAACATAAGTTTCGAAGGCTCCGGCTCTTCCCCCCCGGATTCCTGGTGGGATCCAAGCTTTTCGCGGTGCCGCAACATCACCGTAACAAACGTAGGCTCAAGCACCCTCACGAACTTCCCCCTGTATGTGAATGTGACCTACGATTCCGACATGAAAGCGGATTATTCGGACTTGCGCTTTGTGAATACTTCCTGCAACAACAACGGAAGCGCGCTTGATTTTGAAATAGAATACTCAAATGCCAGCCACGCGGCAACATGGGTGGAAATCCCCAGCCTCCCCGCGGGGGGCACCACGATTTCAGTCTACTACGGCAATTCCAGCGCATCCCCGGCCCACAACCCCTCAGGAGTCTGGGATTCCAACTACGCTGCAATCTACCACTTCAACCACACAACCGGGGCCCTTGCCGACACCAAGGGGGCATTCAACGTTCCGGATGGGATGTCCCCGGATTCCAACAAGGACGTAATGGGCGTAACCGGAAGGGCGGATTATTTTGATGGCGGGGATTATTTCGGCCCGCAGAGCTGGGACCTAGACGATACCGGAACGGGCTTTGCCTACTGCGCCTGGGTGCGCTTTAGCAGCACCAGCCTGATGGTGGTGGCTGAAGACGGGGCCTACGTAAGCGGGGCAGGGATAGGGATGACCGGGGGCAACCTCCGCTTCGGGGTAAGCATATCCTCCACCCACTACCCAATAGACAGCACGAGCACTTACAACGACGATTCATGGCACTATATGTGCGGAGTTTCCACAGGGACCCAGACCCAGCTTTATGTGGACGGCGAACTGGATGGGCAGGAAACCCGCACCGCTGCAATAGGAACCGATGCTGGAGGAGTCGGCTACGGCCTAGGCGGGAGCGCCGGAAATGCGGTATCCGGAGATGGCAGCAGCAACTACTACTACACAGGCTACATGGACGAACTCTGGATGTCCTACACCTCAAGGAGCGCCGACTGGATAAACCAGACCTACCAGGCAATAGCCAGCCAGGCTTCGATAGTAAGCATAGGGGGCGAGGAATCCTCCGCAGGCTCCTCTGGAGGCTCCGGCAATTTCACCTCATACTCGATAAACACGACCGGCCTAATAGGCAGCTTCTTGGATATAACCTGGAACGAAGTAGGAACGGATTCGACCAACAACATCTCAGTGAAAATCAGCGTGGACAACGGCAACAACTATTATGCGGCAACCAACGGCTCAAGCTTATCCGGCTTCACGCCCGGAAGCGCCATAATCTACCGCGCCATCTTCACAACCGACAGCGCGGCAACGATTGCATTAACCGACATGAACATCACATGGGCAAGCGAGGCGGTCTCATGGAACCAGTCCTCACTTGATTTGGGAACCGCAGACCCGGCAAGCGGCCCGCTTGAAGGCTCTGCAAACATATCCTCAATAGGGGCCAACAACAACGTCGCAGTAGCCTGCGATTCCGGAGACTGCGCAATAATCACCGAAGACTGGATTGACACAATAGACATGGTTGATGGCCAGAGTTTCCAGGCGAATTTCACCTGCTCCAATTCAACAGAAGGAGTCTTCTCCGCGGTATTCAACGTAACCTCGGATGAAGATGCGGAGCCGGACCAGATAAACGTTAGCTGCACAATGGATGCCCCACTGGCAGTAAGCCTCATCTCCCCGCCCAACGCCTCAACCGACACAGACGGCAACATTACCTTCACCTGCGGGGCAACCGACGGGGACGGCCTTGAGAACATAACCCTTTATGGAAACTGGAGCGGCTCCAGCGTGGAAGCATACGTGGACTGGCTCTACAATGAGTCAATCTGGCGCTACAACGATTCTGGCGTATGGCCCGGAACCGACTGGAACGGAACGGCATACGATGATTCGCAATGGCCCGAAGGCCCGGGCACCCTTGGGTACGATACCGCAGCAGCCTCCCACCTAAACACAATCATTTCAGCCAATGGCTCTGTTGCTTATGTTAGCTACTACTTCCGCAACAACTTTAGCGTAACCGACGCCTCGGACGTAACCCAGATGAATTTCACAATAGATTACGATGACGGCTAC
>JAFGCC010000018.1 GCA_016932815.1 Microcaldota archaeon
GATGGGCAATGGCTCTGGCTCCTTGGGGATGACGACATCATAATCGGGGGGATGCTTGCAAAGCTCCTTGGGAAGCTTGAAGAAGAATCCAGAAAGGGCTCATCAATCGTTTTCGCAAACTACGAATATGGGGACATAAAGGGGGATGGGAGCTACAGGATTTCCAAGAAATCAACGTTCAATGAATTCTTCTCAAAGGGGGCCGGGAATCCGGGGTATTTCTTCTACAACCCCGCATGGTACATAAGCTGCATAATACTCAACAAGGGGAAATACGATTCTCTGGATAAGGGGCTGCTAAGGAGGATGACCGGGAATGTTGAGATGCACATGTGGGCGCAGAGGCTCTTGTGCATGAAGTATCCTGATTCGGGGATTGGGTACATAAGGGAGCCGGTTGTCCTGGATACCGAGAAGGCAAAATACGTGAAATTCAAAGAGCAGATGCTATATTCGCGCAACACCAACCGGAACTATTGGAGCTTTGTTAGCGCGAACCTTGGGAACCCGGAGCTTTATTTCAAGTACCCGACTATGATATTGAAGTGGGCAAAAACCCTGTTCTTCCCCACATTCCACATCATCTCCGAGCGGGTTTTTAGGCCAAACGCAAAAGAGAAGCTGGAACTGGGCTTCTTCCTGCATGAATTCTGGGCTCCCTGCGGGCTCAAGCATTACCTGTGGAGGGAATTCGTATGGATGCTGCCGCACGGGCTCGTGCATTCCCTGTATGCCATTTTCATTCGCGGAGGATACGGGACATGGGAGAGATACTGGAGGCAGAAGGGGGAAGTGGTTGAGGGGCGGCCCTGGGTTTAGGGATTAACCTTCGCGTATTTCCCTGAAATAAGAAAGCGTTTTCCCCAATCCCTCTTTTAGCTGGACTTTAGGCTCCCAATTGAGCTTTTCTTTTGCAAGCGAGATGTCCGGGCGCCTCTGTTTCGGGTCGTCTCCGGGCAGGGGGAGGAACTCCACTTCTGGCTTTTTGCCCAATACGGATTCGATGGAATCGATTAGTTCAAGAAGCGTGAATTCGGTTGGGTTTCCTATATTTACCGGGCCGATGAATTCTGCGGGCGATTTCTCCATTCTCCTCATTCCCGCAATAAGGTCGGATACATAGCAGAATGAGCGCGATTGCGTCCCATCCCCGTAAATTGTGAGGGGCTTGCCCTCTATCGCCTGGTTTAGGAAATTGCTAATTACCCTCCCGTCACTAGGGTCCATGTGCGGGCCATAAGTGTTGAATATGCGCACAATCTTGATTGGGTTGCCGCTTGCGCGGAAATAATCGGAGAGCATTGCCTCTGCGCCCCTCTTCCCCTCATCGTAACAGGCGCGGATTCCAATGGGGTTCACGTTTCCCCAGTAGGTTTCTTTTTGTGGGTGGACTGAAGGGTCCCCATACACTTCGGAAGTTGAGGTGTGGAAGAGGGGCGTGCCGGTTTTGCGGACGTACTCTATTGCGTTCCATGCCCCCCAGATGGAGGTGCGGAAAGTCTGGAGCGGGTCCTTCTGGTAGCGCGGGGGGGATGCGGGGCAGGCGAGGTTGTAGAAAAAGCTAAATTCCCCTAGGCCTGGGAGCGGCAAAACTACATCATGCTGAACGAAGCTGAAATCCGGGTTTTTCTTTAGGAGCTCCAAATTGCGGCTAAAGCCCGTGCTCAGGTTATCAAGCCCCACTACCTCGTTTCCATCTTCTAGGAGATTGAGGCAGAGGTTGGTTCCGAGAAACCCGGCTGCCCCGGTTACCAGATACCTCATTCTTCTGCCTCCGGGGGCGGGAGGATTTCGTCTGCCGCCTTGTTCGCTTCACAGTAGGCTTCAACGGTCCCTATGTCCATCCAGAAGTTTATGTCCTGTGCCTGGCCGTATAAGTTGCCCGCTGCCGCCCAGGAGGGGAAGTATTCGCTCTCAAGCTTGAACTTGCGCATGGGGATTCCGGCTACCGCGGAAGCATCCAGCACGAAATAGCCCGCATTAGCAAGGCGGGAGGTGGTTGTTCCCTCAACGGGTTTTTCGAGGAACTTGGATATCCGGTTT
Source organism: Microcaldota archaeon (assembly GCA_016932815.1). GTDB lineage: Archaea > Micrarchaeota > Micrarchaeia > Anstonellales > Bilamarchaeaceae > CAIKOA01. The sequence continues at coordinate 2,044 of JAFGCC010000018.1, forward strand.
CCCTCAAGCTCGGCTATGCCGAAGCGGGGGACGTCCCTGTGCGGGACGCTGAATAGGGAGACGGTTGCGTATGCGCCCTTGTTCTTCTTGTGCGCGTCTATTAGGCTCTTGGTGTCTAAGCGGGTTACGTTGTCCCCGTAGCAGACTAGGACTGGGCCCTCTTTTATTTCCTTTTGGAGCAGGACCGCCTTCAAATCCCCTCCGGTTTCCCAGCCAAGGGTGGTTACGGGCTCAACCTTTATGCCATCGTACTTGACCTTTGAAACGTAGGACTCTAGTGCCACGCGCATATGCGATACCGCAACGTAAACTGTATCTATCTGCGGGCACTTCATTATGTTGTCCATTACGTAGTCAATTACCGGCCTGCCCCCAACCGGGAGCAGGGGCTTTGGGATTCCATAGGTCAGGGGGCGGAGCCTCTTTCCTTCCCCTGCCGCTAGCACAATTGCCTTCATTTTCTTAGCGCCTCCTCGTATATCCTGCCCATTTTCTCCTTGTAGGCTTTGGGGCTGAACTTGCCCGAAATCGTTTCCTCGCGTGCGTTCCTGGACATCTCTTCCCTCAGGGAATCCTCGTTGATGAGCCTCTCCATGGAAGATGCGAGCTCGTTTATGTAGGATTCTGTGGGGTACTTGCAGTCTTCGCGCCTTTTCTTTAGGTCTTCAACGCTCTGGTAGATGTACGCGCCATCCTCGCGGAAAGAAGAGTAGTATGCATCAACCAGGAGCCCGGTCTTCCCGTGCTCGACTAGTTCGGGGCGCGAGAAGCTGTTGTCGGTTAGGATTGGCAGCCCGTAAGATAGGGCTTCGGGGATTACGAAGCCGAACGTGTCATAGTGCGTTGGCATGACAAAAACGTCGCTCTGCGAGTAGAGCTCTTTTACCTTCGCGTACGGCTGGGGGCCAAGCATCCTTATTTTATCGTTCTTTGAGAAGCGCTCCTGCACCTCATTGGGGATGGGGGTCACTAAAGTTAGTGTGGCATCGTATTTGGAGCTGATTTTGTCAAATGCCAGGACCGCGTCGTAGCCGCCTTTTTCGTAGAAAATCCCGCCCACGAATATGAAGTTCACGCCCTCGTGCTTCTGCCTCTCTAGCTTTTCCGGGGGCGTTATGACCGGATAGACCGTTTCTATTTTCTGCTCCAATTCATGGCTCTTTACGAAATTGGTAAGGCTCCTCTTTGCCGCGTTGCTCCAGGGCAGGAGCTTCTTTAGGTTTCCATCCAACAGCTTGCGCTTTAGCGCATTCCTAAAGCCCTCGCGCTCAAATGCGCTCTGGTTGTAGCCTGAGAGGACTGCCGCGTGCTCAAAGTCCATTACGTAGGGGAGGTTGGTATCAAGGATGCTCTGGGCGCTGTGCACAAGGTCGTAGGAATCCAAATGGAACTTGCGCACCTTCGGGCGAGAGAGCATTATGTGGAGCTTGTTGTATAGGGGGGAGATGTAGGGGTTCAAGGAACGGATTGCGCCCTGCGCCTGCGGGGGGAGCGTGGCCGAAGGGGATGTCCCGGGGGTATATGCCATGTACGCGCTCGTTGATACGCTGAATCCTTCCGGAGGGTTCTTTGCCATGTGCAAGTATGCGTTGTGGAAGGAGGCGGACATGTACATGAATACCTTTTTGCGAGCCGAGCTAGCCGGAGGGTTGCCTCCGGATTCTTCCATTGCACCTTCCAGCTCCGCCATTGCGGAGGAATTGTCGGTTCTTCCCATGTTCAGGCCCTCGATAGCGCTTGGTGAATGTCCCTGAATGTTTCTTCAAGGCCGATCCTAAGGTCCCAGCCCGGATAGTGGAGGCGCGCCTTGCTTATGTCCGAAATCCACCAGATGTGGTCGGCTTCGCGCTCCGGGCCAAGCTTGTAGTTCATTTTCTTCCCGGTCACTTCCTCAATCAGGTCTATTGCCTCTAGGAGGGAAATGGAGTTCCTCCTTGCCCCGCCTATGTTGTAGACTTCCCCGGGGCGGGGAGCCTTCACGAATTCCAAAAACAGCTTTGCAAGGTCGGCTGCGTGGATGACGTCGCGGACCTGGTAGCCATCGTGCCCGAAAATAGTGAGCTCTTCCCCGCTCATCGCCTTCTTTATGAAAAACGGCTCCCAGTTGTGCATCTCCACCGCCTTTGCCGCGCCTCCTGTGATGCAGCCCATGCGGAAGCACGCGGTCTTGAGCCCGTATAGGTGGGCGTATTCCTGGCAGTACAAGTCTGCTGCCACTTTTGAAACCCCAAAGGGGGTGTGCATCATCCGGTCAAGCCGCAGCGACTCGTCAAAGCCGTCTTTTAGGGAGGGGTCAAGCGGCTCAAGGCGCTTGCCCACTTTCTTGTAGGAAAAATAGTTGGGCGCTTCCCCGTAAACCTTGTTGGTAGAGCAGAATGCGAAGGGGACGTCCTTGTTGTGCGCCCTCACCGCCTCAAGCAGGCAGAGGGTGCCGTGGGCGTTTATCTGGAAATCCTCCATGGGGATTTCTATTGAGCGAGGGTGCGAAGGCTGGGCGGCTGTGTGGATTATCGCATCCGCCTGTTTTACCAGCTCCGAGATTTTCTCGTCGCGGATGTCCATTTCGTGGTGCTCGATGTTGTATTCTTTGAGCGTGTTGTCCATGTTGGACTTCGTCTGCCCTTCGCTTCCGAAAATCTTTGCGCGCGTGTAGTTGTCCACGCTCATTACTTCCCAACCCTGCTGCGCAAAAAGCTTGCAGCATTCGGTTCCCACAAGACCGGCCCCGCCGGTTACTAGTACTTTCATCATCAAAACCTCCATACAAAAATGCAAAAGAAGACTGCATTCCTACCAGCAGACTCCCTCGTAATCTACTCCGCTTTTCTTATTTAAAACCTTCCTGCCGTCAAGGAGGAATTTTCCTTTATAAAGTTTTTCATCCTTGAACTCTGCCCAGTCTGTGAGGGCGAAGATGGTGTCGGAGAATCCGAGCGCTTCCCCGAGGGAGTCCGCATAGGAGATGCGCTCCCCGAAAAGCTTCCTTAGGTTGGGCAGCGCCTGCGGGTCGTATGCGCAGACTTCCGCCCCCTCCTTGAGAAGCGAATTTATGACCTTTATGCTTGGGGCTTCGCGGATGTCATCGCTATCCGGCTTGAACGCGATTCCCAGGATTGTTGCCTTCTTTCCGGAGAGGGAGCCCAGGCGGGCGGTTGCCAACTCCACTATTTTTGCGGGCTGGGCTTCGTTTACCTTTATTACCGAATCCAAGAGGGCGGGATCGATTCCATGCTCCTTTGAGATGGAAGCCAGGGCTTTTACGTCCTTTGGGAAGCAGCTGCCCCCAAAACCTATTCCCGCATTGAGGAAGCTGCGCTCTATGCGCTTGTCCAATCCTACGCCGTCCATCACTTCATATACGTCAATCCCCAGCTTCTTGCAGAGGTTCCCGATTTCGTTTGAGAAGCTTATTTTCGCCGCAAGGAGGGAATTGCTCGCATATTTTATCATCTCCGCGGCCTTTAGGCTCGTTTCGAGCTTTGGGCAGGAGAAAGAGGAGTAGAGTGCACGGATTGCGGAAGCGGACTCTTCACCGGTTGCGCCAAGGACTATGCGGTCTGGATTGAAAAAATCATAGACCGCCTTCCCTTCGCGCAGGAATTCGGGGTTCATGCAGAGCCCGTAATCTACTCCCGCGGCCTTGCCCGTTTTTTCTTCGCCCATTTTTGCAAGGGAATCGCAGGTTCCCGGGACCACCGTGCTCTTTACCACGATTGTCTTGCGGGATTCGGAAAAAGAGGGGGAATTGAGGGCACCTAGGAACGCAGAATGTATGTAGGAGAGGTCTATTGAGCCATCCTCCCTGGATGGAGTGCCCACTGTGATGAAGATTAATTGCGAGCCGGAGATTGCCGCATCCAGGTTGGCGGTTGCGTGCAGGGACCTTCCTGAGACCTCTTTGAGGAGAGCTTCTAGCCCCTCTTCAAAAATCGGGGGCCTTGCATTGTTTATCATCTCCACTTTGGATTCGTCTAGGTCAACGCAGGAAACGTCATGGCCGAGCTTTGCAAACCCGCAGGCGCTTATGAGCCCCACGTATCCCGTCCCTATAACGCAAATCTTCATGAGAACACGGATAGGGATTAGGGGGGTTGTTATTAATAGGTTAATCATTAGCGCGTATGCCCTCTGAAAACTGCGGATGCGGGAAACACGCAGATGGGACAGCCTGGCTTTTTGGCTTCCCATAATGATGATTATTGGATGTATCATTGAATACACAATCATTATATACTTTAATGTGCATTAATTGGATGGTGAGAACATGAATGTCAATCTGGGGGTGCCTTACGAATCCATAGTAAACAGGATAATAGAAAAAGGATACGCGGGCAACCAAACCGAGGTAATACGGCAGGCGCTAATTGAATACGAAAGGAAAATCGAAGAGGAGGAAGTGCGGCTGGTAGACAAGGGAATTGAGCTTGAGATGCAGGAAATCCGCGAAGGCAAGGCAAAGGCTAGGAGCCTTGAGAGCATGGAAAAGAAGTACGGGCAGTGAATCCCATGAAAATCCTGTTCTCAGCCAAGGCAGAAAAAGAGCTTGAGGATGCGGAAGGGGCTCTTAGGAAATTGTTTTTTGAGCATGCGAAGAAGATTGCTTCCATACCGCCTAGGAGGCACCTGCGCTTTGGGCTGCCGTTCAATGTCGAAGAAGTGACAAAGCAGGCCAGGATTGTTTATTCCATGGAAAATGGGGCATGCTACATCCTGCACTGCTTTAAAAACCATAAAGAGTACGGAAGATGGTACAAGTCCTTCAAGTGAGCAATGGGATGCGGGCGAGTGGAATGGAACTAAGCAGCGAAAAGAAAACGATGGCCAAAGGGACATTCTGGAACCTAACCGGGAACCTGCTCCTAAAAGTCGTTTCGCTAGTCTATACGGTGCTTCTTGCAAGGCTTTTCCCGCAGGAGGAGGTGGGGGTTTTCTACCTTGCCCTGGGTGTGATGTACCTTGCCGCAATCTTCGGGGACATGGGGCTCAATGCCTCATTTAGGAGGTATTTCCCGTTCTTTTTGGGAAGGGGGGAGAAAAAGAACGCGCGCAACCTGTTGATTTCTTCGTACGCTTTTACCGGGGGGCTCTCCATACTAATTGCGGGGGGGCTCTTCCTCCTCTCCGGGCCGATTGCGGATTCGTTTGGGTATCCTTCCATGGTGCCGCCGCTCCAGCTCCTCTCGCTTTTTTTGGCAACTAGCACGTTCTTCGGGCTAAACTGCGCTTTCCTCTCCGGCCTCAAGAGGATGAAGGAGGCGAATTTCGTAAACAACGGGCAGAACGTCCTCAAGCTGCTCCTTAGCATAGCCCTCTATTACTATTTCGGACAGGATGCGGTTGCGATGGCGCTGGCATTTACCGCGTCCTATTTCGTCTTCGTGATTGTTTCCTTTTATTATGTGAAAAAGGGAATCTGGGAAAACGGGCTTGCGGGCAGGGGAATAGACCTGCCGGGCAAGGTTTCGGTGATGAGGGAGGTCCTGCCTTTTGGGCTGGCCCTTGCCCTCCTAGCCGAGATAAACAACGTGGCATTCTACACAGACAGGCTGATGATGGGCTACCTGATGCCGGTGGAGACTGCCGCTTCCCAGATTGCGGTTTATTCGATTGCGCTCTCTTTGGCCCTTTTCATACCGGTTTTCCCGGGTGCGGTTTCCGGGATTTTTTCCCCGATAATAACCGAGCTCTATGGGAAGGGGAAAAAAGAGGAGATGGAGAAGACCGCAAGGACCGCTGCGCGCTGGAACATATTCCTGTTAGTCCCAATAACCCTCATCATGGTGATTTTCTCTTATGAGATAATGGGGATGCTATATGGGGAATCCTACATGGCCGGGGCATTCGTGCTAGCCGCGTTCTCTGTGGGAATCTTCTTCCGCAACATGGCGAACGTGCCAGGGACCATACTTGAGGCGATGCGGCAGGTGAAAGTGGAGTATTACGTTGCGGGGGCGGTAGTTGCAATCAACCTATTATTGAACTGGATGCTGATACCCGTGTATGGAATGGACGGGGCGGCGGTTGCCTCATCTGCCTCCATGCTGGTTGCGATGCTCATGCTCATGCATTTTTGCAGGAAAATCACCGGCTTCGAATTCATGGGAGAAGGTCTAAAACCCCTGCTTGCCGGGCTCATCTCGTTTGCGCTAATCCTCCTTCTTAAGGGGCACATAATGGGGGTTGTGGACCTAATTGCGGATGCCATTTCCTACCCGGAGGGAATCGTTGGGGCGATTGCGCAAAAGCTCGTAAAGGCATTCCTGGTCGGGGGAATACTGGCTGTCACTTTTGCAGTTTACATAGCATGCGTAGTGCTCCTTAGGGGGGTTGAGAGGGAGGACTGGGAGCTTGCGTTCATGGGAATGGGGAAGGCTAGAATGCCAGGATGGATGATAGACAAGGTGAAGGGATTCGTGGAGGCGGTTTATTGAAGCAAGGGAAATTTGATTTGTCGTTTTTGCACGGGAAGGGAGTAATCGCAGGAGAGGGGCCGATAATGGGAGTGGATGCCCGGGAATTCTCCATGGAGCCTGGGAACCTGTACACACTCTTGGGGCATTACGAGCCGGAATCCCTGGATTTTGTAATTAGCAAAAACTTCATATTCAAAAGCAAGTACCACCGCATACTCCTAAAAGAATGGATGAATGCGTGCAGGGTGGGAGGGGACGTGGTAATCCTGCTAGAAAACCGCTTTGGCGGACCTGCGAATTCCCCGCACAAAAAGGGGATGCGCTTTTTGCTCCTAGAGATTTTCGCGCTATTTGGGAACAGTGTGGAAGTGGACCATGAGTATTCCAAGGAGAGCGGGGAGGGGATGGTGCGCATACGCAAGAAAGAGCCCGCCTTGGCAGAAGGCGATTCAGTAACCAAATGGACCTTCGGGATACTCTCAAACGGGAAGCGGAACGACGAGGTGGACCGCATAATCGAGGCGATAATTTCCCAGGGGATACCGAAAGTGCAGATAATAGTGTGCGGAAAATACGAAAACAAGAACGGATACGAAATAGATTACCTGCCCTTCTCGGAAAAAGACAGGCAGGGATGGATTACGCGCAAGAAGAACATGGTCATGGAGAATGCAAAATACGAGAACGTGGTCGTGGTGCATGACAGGGTCTTCCCATCCAGGGGATGGTATGCGGGAATGAAGAAATACGGGAATTATTTTGACGCCCTCTCCTGCGTGCTGGTAAACGAGGAAACCGGGAAGAGGGAAGGCGACTGGATAGCGAACATACCCATGATAGCAGGGCACCTGGACTATTCGGACTGGGATGAGAAAGTGCGGATAAACGGGCCCCTTATCGTCCTCAAAAAGAGCGCGTGGAAGAAGGCCCCCTGGAACGAGCACCTTTTCTGGAACGAGGCGGAGGACTTTGAACTTGGGGAGAGGCAAAACAGGGCAGGGGTACTGCTGCGCTTCAACCCTTATTCGAAATGCACTACCCCCGGATGCAGGTTCAAATACATGGAATTTGAAAAGGACACGCAAAAACTGGGGAAGCTCAAAGTGCCAATTCCGCAGGATGCATACCTCGTTGCCCTAAATGCGTATCTTAGGGCACCGGCAGGGGTTCGGGATGGGATAAAAAAATTACTGGGCCGGTGAAGGCATACACGGAAGCCAATTTCCATTACGAATCCATCCACTACCCGCTAACCTCGCTCCTAGCCTGCCTGGGGGTAGCCGCAATAATAGAAGCGGCACATTATAGGGCGGGGAATTCATTCCTCGGATTTATGGGCGGGATATCCTACGAGTTCTACCTTATGCACGCCACACTCCTGCTGCTAATTCCGCCTGGAAACTCCGCAACCATTGCAATAGGGGTATTCATCGCATCAATAGCCGCATCCATTGCACTAAAGAGAATGTCGGATGGGCAATTGGTTCGCTGCGGGGAAGGGCGGCAAAATGCGGTTCATAGCCTGCTTGCCGCTTCGGTCTTTAGGAACTCGTTTAGGTCTTCGGGTGTCCCAAGGCCGTGCATCCTGCTCCTCTCCATGTGGTAGTTCTTGATCTTGAGGTCTTTGAGTATCATCTCGTTGAAGACCGGGGCAACGTAGAATTCGCCGTTTACGCGGCAGTTTTTGAGAATCATCTTCTGCGCGTTCTCAACGAAGTGCCTTCCCTTTTTGTAGTAGTAAATCCCCACTGTGGCGTCGCGGCTTATCGGGCGCTTTTCTGCAACCTCGCACACAAAGCCGTCTTCGCCGGTCTTGGAATATGACCACTTGGGGTGCGTCGCATCGAAAGTGAGTATTGCGCCGTCCAGGTTCTCCTTCCTCGCAAATTCCACCATGCTGGTTATGTCCATGTCCACGAACTGGTCGGAGTTGGCAATTATCAATTCATCGTCGTTTTCAATGTATTCTGAGGCGAGGAGCACGGTGCAGGCTGCGCCTTCGGTTATCCCGTCCACCTGCACGATTTTGCAGCCTGGGGCGATTAGCTCAAGCATGTCCGACAACGCGTATTTATCATAGTGCTCCTTTTGCACGATGAATATGAACTGGTGCTCCACACTCGGGCGCAGGTTGTCTACGACCACGCTTATCATGGGCTTGCCCTTGACCTCTATTAGGGGTTTTGGGAAAGTATATCCAGCATCCGCAAACCTTGAGCCTCTTCCCGCCATCGGGACTACTATGTTCAAAACCATTTTTTCCACCTTTTTTGCTTTCCTTTGTTCTCCCCACCAATTCCAGCTTTGGTTATGCCCCGCTTCATTCCCCCTCTTGCTTTCCTATTGAGTCAATAAACGACTTTAGCTTGTCATAGCGCACTTCCTTGAAGCCGCTCACTACGCACACGTGCGCGCCGCTTGCCCTTGCAGCCTCAATCCCGTGCGGGGAATCCTCCACTATTACGACCTCTTCTGGCTTTAAGCCTAGCTTCTCCATCGCAATCTGGTACATTTGCGGGTCTGGCTTGGGCTTTTGGACCTCGTCGTTTCCTATGAAGAATTCGAGGTACTCCATGAGCCCGGACTGGCGGAGCATCAGGTCCACGCTGTCTCTAACCGCATTCGAGCACACAATCTGGCGCACGCCCTCCTTGCGGAACTTTGCCAGCATGAACTGCTTCTCAAAATGGGGCGTGCAGTTGCGCAGGATTTCCTGCCTCGTATAGACCTGTTTTAGGGAATTGACAAACTCCTTTAAGGCAAGCGGGAAGCCCTTCTCCTTTGATAGGACCTCCAGCTTCTTCCTGGTGGGAAGCCCATTGTAGAAGGAAACGTGCTCCTGGCGGTTTATTATGAAGCCGAATACGTGCAGGGCGCGGTTTAGCGCCTCGTAATGCCATTCTGTGGCATCGACAAGCACTCCGTCCAGATCGTAGATTATGGCTTTTACCAAGCAAGACCACCCGCTTTGCAGCTAGTTGTAATCTCCGCCAATTCTTTTATTGCTTTGTTTTTGGGGAAGGGGGGCATTTTCGCCCGCTTTTTGGAGGCTTCGCCCATTGGGGGAATTCAGCTTTCAAAAAACTCCTTCGCCCTCTCAACGTAATCGGTGCAGAGCCACACTTCGTCTTTGTGCATCCCTGCATCCTTGAGGGATTCCCAGAATGCGTAGGGGTCCCTCTTGTGCAAATCCGGGGAAACCAAGGCGAGCTTCTTTCCGTCTTCAAGGTAGCGGCGCAGCGCCCCAAAGTCCGAATAATCCCTGCTGAAGCAGTCAACCCACAGCCAGTCCGCAGAATCGTACAAATCCGGCTCCGGCTCTATGTCGCTAACCCTCGTTGCGAGGTTCTCTCTGGGCAGGAACTTGGAGAAGAGGTAAAGTGTGGGAACCGACATGTCAAAGAAGAAGCAGTTTGGGCCAAGTTCCAGGCGGGATTCGAGAACCTCTTTTAGGAGCTTGTGCTGCCCGTCGGATTTTACGTTCAGGGCGAGGAGCTGCCCCGCTTTTAGGGGAGGAAGCGCATCAAGGAGTTCGCCGAATTTCAGGGGGGAGCCCCTGGGCATGTCGTGGGAAATCACTATTTCCCCATTTAGGTCGCGGATGTCGGTTTCGATTCCATAGCCTTTTCCAAGTGCCCCAATTAGCGTTTCAAGCACGTTCTCCTTTTCCGGTTCGGGCTTTACGGTGTTGCCCCTGTGCGCCAGGAAATACATGGGGGCTATTTTGCGGGGGGCGCGTTAAAAGGATATTGGTTTCGCGCCAGAATCCCCGTCCCCGTTTTCGGCTTTCATCCAGTCTAGGGTTTCGGAGATGCCCCTCTTGAGGCTGGTTGCGGGCTTGTAGCCTAGGAGGGTGTAAGCCTTCTCTATGCTTGCAAGCGAATGGAGGATGTCGCCTTCGCGCTTTTCCTCGAATATGGGCTCCAGGTTGCATCCGGAAACCGAGGCAATCTTGCCCCAGAGTTCCAGAAGGGAAATCGCACTCCCGCCTGCTATGTTGAAAACCTCCCCTGGGGCTTTCTCGCTTTCTGCGCATTGGAGGTTTGCTTCCGCTACGTCCTTTGCGAAAACGAAATCCCTAGTCTGGCTCCCATCCCCATAGATTGTGGGGCGCTCCCCATGCAGCGCGCAATGGAGGAAGCGGGAGATTACCCCCGAATACTGGGAGGTTGCCTTCTGCCCGGGTCCATAAACGTTGAAATAGCGCAGGGAGGCCGTCTTGAGCGAATGCTCCTCGAAATACCTCCTTGCATCTTTCTCGTTTTGGAGCTTGCTCTCCCCATAGGGCGATTGGGGGGAGGGAGCATCTGTTTCCTTTTTTGGGAGCCCGGGTGCGTCCCCGTATATTGCGGCGCTTGAAGCGATTACTGCCCTCTCAACGTCGTTTTTCCTGCAGGCTTCTAGTACGTTCAGGGTTCCCCCGACGTTCACTTCATTGGTCTTCTCCGGGTCCTTGAAGGATTCGGGGACCGAAACTATTGCGGCCTCATGGAAAACCCAGTCGCATCCTTTGCAGGCTTCTTCAACCTTCTTTGCATCGGTTATGGAAGCGCGAATCAGGGTGGCTCCCCTTGCGCGCTCCGGGAGCGAGGACTCCGAGGAATCCAGGACCGTAACTTCGTGGTTGTGGGATAGCAGGAGGGAGGCTATGTGCGAGCCTATGAAGCCGGAGCCTCCTGTTACGAGGGCCTTCATGCGCGGAATATCCGTGTGCAGGTATAAAGGCTTTTTGGATTGGTGGCAATAACCTTGGGGCGGGGGAAACGGGTTTTGGCGCCCTCAATCCCCCTGGGGCCCCTCAAGCATCGTTTTGAAGTTCTGGCACATCATTTCCGAAGATCCCGCGATTGCCATAACTAGGAGGGGAATCTTAAACTGCGGCTCAAGCTCCAGATATGCCTCCACTGCCTTCCTGTAGGGGATGCTGAACCGGGCGGCTTCGTAGAGTGCATTCTCCACGTAGCTCTCCCCCCTGGGGGGAACTTCCGTCTGCTTTTTGCACATGGGAAGCAGCTTGGCCTCGAAGCCGTAGGCTCCCATTTTCTGGATATTTGCCGCTTCCCAGAGCACCTGTCCCTCCCCAAGCGTGCCCGGGGCGGATTCGGAATTGGATGCGGCCACTATGCCCTCCACCTTCTCCACGAATTCCGGGGATAATTTAAGTGAGAGAAGGAACTCTTTTGCAGGGGATTTGGGATTCTGGGGCCAACTCTCGCCTTTTCCTGTGGCGGAGCCGTTCCACGCTTCGCGGAGGATTGCAGCAGCCCAGCAAGCCTCGGTGTCTGCTTTGGCCCACGAAGCGAGGTAGAGGGTGAAACGGGCGAAATCCTCGTTTTCCGCGGGCTCTTTTGAATTCTCTTTTGCGAAGCCTGCTATCGCATCGCGCTGCCTTGGATTGAGTGCGGACAGGTTGCGGGGCTTATCCGGCAGCAGCCCGTTTTCTATTGAGAAGGGCCCGAAAAAAAGCTTTTTCTGCATGAGGTCGCGGTTTATCGCCGGCCTGTTCCTTCTGTGGAAGGGCTGCCCGACCTTGTTCCTTGCATGGGATTGCGCTGCCATGCTTATGCTATATGCGCCCGTTTGTTTTAAAAATCGGGAAGATGGGGCCCGGAAGCGGCAAAAGAGGGGCTCTCCCCCCGGCGCGAAAAGGGGGGGCGGTGCCTTCCGACATGGGGCGGCGGGAATTGGGATTGCCCGCATTATCCGGCAGGCGCGGGAGGATAAGACATTAAAAATACAACATGGCAATTCCCAACTATGGCGATTACCAAGGATGAATTGCGCAGGCAGTTCTCAGGGGAGTGGAAGAAGCATTACGAAGTAAAGGCGCTTAGGGAGATGGGCTTTGGGAGGTATGAGTGCAAAAAATGCAAGAGGCACTTCTGGAGCCCAATTGAGAGGGACGTGTGCGAGGATTCCTCGTGCATAGGCTACGAATTCATAGGAAACGCCCCAAGCAGCAGGAAGCTAGGATACGTGGAAACCTGGAAGGAAATAGAAAAATACTTTACAAAAAACGGGCACACGAGCATACCTCCTTATCCAACGGTCGCCAGGTGGCGCGACGATTTGTATTTTACTATTGCATCAATCAACGACTTCCAGCCGTATGTCGTTAGCGGGGAGCTTGAGCCTCCCGCAAACCCGTTAATCGTTCCCCAGCCGTGCATACGGTTCCCGGATGTTAGCAACGTCGGGGTTACCGGAAGGCACTACACGAATTTCGTGATGGTGGGCCAGCATGCATTCAACACGAAAAAGACCGGGATGTTCTACTGGAAGGATGAAGCCCTCATGCATGATATGAAGATGATGAAGGCCTTGGGCATTTCAGATGAGCGCATAACCTTCATGGAGGACGTGTGGATGGGCGGGGGGAACTTCGGGCCTTCAATGGAATATTTCTCCGGGGGGCTTGAGCTTGGAAACTGCGTGTTCATGCAGTACGAAATCGTTGAGGGAACGGGGAGGGAGCTAAACACCAAGGTAATTGACATGGGGGCAGGCCTTAGCAGGCTGGCATGGGTTACGCACGGGTGCCCGGACAGCTACGAGGTGGTTTATGGGAGCATGGTCCCAAAATACAAAAAGGAATTCGGGGTGGAAGTGGACAAGAAAACCTACCTTGAGTATGCAAAGAGGGTGGGGAGGCTCGACATAGAAGAAGTGAAAGACGCGGAAGCGGAAGTGCGTGCAATTGAGGAGGCAATCGGGCACCCCGGATTCTCCAGGAGCCTGCGCCCATTGCAGGCGATGTATGCTAGCATGGACCATTTGCTCACAATCCTCTTTACCACGCGCGACGGGATGTTCCCAAGCAACGCGGGAGGCGGATACAACCTGCGCATGATACTGCGGCGCACTTTCGGCATGGATGAGGAATTCGGGTTCAATATAGATTATGCAAGCGTGCTAGAAGCCCACGCAAAGAGGCTTGAAGGGTTGTTCCCCACGCTTTCTGAGGCGGTAGAATCCGCATCCAGCCTCGTTGAAGAAGAGAAGAAAAAATACGTTGATGGAAAAGAAAGCGCCAGGGGGAAGCTTGCGACCATGCTCAAAAAAGGCGGAATCGGGGAGAATGAGCTAGAAGTCCTATACAAGAGCCATGGGATACCCCCCGAATACGTGGCGGAAGCGGCTGCCGAATCCGGAATCGAGATAAAAGTGCCCATGGATTTCTACAAGAGGGTAAGCGAAAAAGAAGAAAGCGGGCCAAAATCAGCGAAAGCGGGGGCGGAGATTGACGTTGCAAACCTGCCCAAGACAAAAGCGCTCTACCGCTCAAACAAAGCGGAGTTTTCGGCGAAGGTGCTAGGCGTTGCGGGAAAATACGTGATACTAGACAAAAGCGCGTTCTTCCCGGAAGGAGGGGGGCAGGCCGGGGACACCGGCAAGCTCAATGACGAGGGCGTCCTGGACACCGTTTCAAAAGACGGGGTAATCCTGCACAAGGTAAAAGATACGGGGAAATTCAGGGTGGGCCTTGAGGTTTCCGGGCTCGTAAACATCAGGAGGCGCAAGCAGATAAGCAGGCACCACACCGCAGAGCACCTGCTAAATGCCGCTTGCAGGAAGGTCCTAGGAAGCCACGTGTGGCAGGCCGGAAGCGGCAAGACCGAGCACAAGGCGCACCTGGATATTACCCACTACAAGAGGGTTACGGAAGAGGAATTGCGCAAAATAGAGCTTGAGGTAAATGGCTGGATAATAGACGACCGGGAAATAACGGTGGAAGTCCTCCCAAGAAACGATGCCGGGAAAAAATACGGCTTCAGGCTTTACCAGGGGGGAGCCGTGCCCGGAAAAGAGATACGCGTTGTGGTAATTGAGGGAGTGGAGGCGGAAGCCTGCGGGGGAACCCACGAGATGATAGCGCGCACCGGGGAAATCGGGGCTTTCCGCATAATCAAGCGCGAGGGGGTGCGGGACGGGATTGAGCGCATAAGCTTCAAGGCGGGGCTTGAAGCGATAAGGCACGCGCAGGAGGAAGAGGAGCTTTTGAAGAAGGCTTCGGATGCGGTAAGCGTCAGCCCGAATGAGCTGCCCCAGGCAGTAGAGAGGTTCTTCTCCGAATGGAAGGCGCAAAGAAACGAAATAGGGAAGCTAAAAGAAAGGCTGGTTTCCGACGTTTCAAAGGAACTGATTGCGCGCAGCAGGAAAGAGGGGCTAATTGAGGAATCGTTGGATGAGGACCAGAAAACCCTTGCGAAAATAGCCGAGGAAATCTCCAAGGCGGAAGGGGCGATGGTGATACTCAAGGGGAGGGACGGGGCGTTTGTCTGCGCCTGCGGGGAGGGGGCCAGGAAGAATGCAAAAGAGCTTCTTGAATTGATGAAGGAAAAGGGTGCAAAGGGAGGGGGGAACGAAAAGGTTGCGATGGGCAGGATTTGATGGGCTAAGGGAAGCAGCGGGGGGCAAATCGTTTGAAGGATTCATGGGAGGATTGAGGGGTCTTCTAGGAAATCCAGGCGCTCTGGCTTGTTCGTTATTTCCTCTAGGAGGTCGCTGCACGTTATGCGGTGGGAATCCAGAAGCTCCTTTGGAGCGAGGTTCTTGGTGTCGCGGATTATGCAGTTTAGGTTCTGCTTCATCCCCTCTTTTGTGTAGTAATAGGCGGCGCCGCGGTTCTCCTTGTATTCTTCGTATTCTGAGGAGAACGAATCCGAGACTATGTTGGCAGAAACCAGGGTTGACGAGGGATTGGGGTTGACCATCACGTGGCCGTAGTTGGGCGGCACGAACAGGACGTCCCCATTCTTGCATTTTGAGATTATGCAGTCAAAGCTCCCATCCCTCCTCTGCGACTGCATTATGAAAATCGCTTCCCCATTTAGGATTTGGTAGAGTTCCGGGAAAGAAAGGCCTGGCTTTGCTTCCGGATGGTAGTGCCCGTACGTCTTTACGAATTCTTCGCCGAACATCCGCGGGGGGATGACGGTTAGGTCGTATCTGAGGTTTCCGTGCCGGTGCACCTCCCTGAACATGTAGTATGCGATTCCTTCGGGGCCCGCGCGCTTTGGCTCTAGGAGCACGTCTTCTAGGTCGGAAACCTTCCTGGTCGAAAAAGGGAGGGGCTGCCCGTCTTTGTGCACTATTCTCCCGATTAGCTCCAGCTTGAACGGGGATTCGTAAAAAATCACTGCATTTCCCCCTTTTTGCCGGATTCGGGGCCTCCCTTGTGCTTCCCAAATTCAACCTTGCGGTCGAACTTGTGCGTTACAATCAGCTTTTCCTTGCGCAGTTTCGCAATCAGCATTTTAAGGAAGAACACGAACTCGTGCTTTTCTGCGCGGTAGAGTTTTAGCTTGTCCTCCATCTCCTCTAGGATTTTGGTAAGGCGCACATAGAACTTGGGGCTTAGGTGCTTCATCCTCTCCGGGTTCGCCATGGATTCGTAGAGGACCTGCTTTATTGTGCGCATCTTTTTTTCAAGCTGCTTTGCCTCCTCGTCATCGTGCTCTATGTGTATCTCAATGTCCCTTGCAATAAGCGCTATTTCCTCCCAGCTCCGGTCACCGGCTTTCTCCAAGAGGTCTGTGTGCAGTTCCATCCGCCCCAATATCCATCACAAAGATATTAAATGTTACAGCCCCAAACCAGAATTATGCTGGGGCCGCTTCAGGAACTAATCAACAGGCACTTTGAGCCTCTAAGCGATGGGGAAAAAGGCGAAGTGGTGGAGAGCCTGCGGAAGGGGGCGTATCCTTCCAACGATTTTTACCTGATGGTTACGCTCGCGGCGGTCATTGCCACCCTGGGCATATTTACCGACAACTCGGTTGTGGTAATAGGGGCGATGGTGGTTGCCCCCCTCATGCTGCCTGTGATTTCGTTTTCGCTTGCCGGAGTGCGCGGCGACCTTGCGATGTTCAACCGGTCCCTTATGGGGGAGGCAAAGGGCGCGGTGCTCGCGGTGGTTGTTGCCATAATCATTTCGTATATCATCCCCAATTATGAATTGACCACCGAATTCCTCCTTAGGACCAAGCCCACCCTCCTTGATTTGGGGATTGCTTTTGCAAGCGGGCTAGCAGGGGCGTATGCGATTGCAAAGAGGATGGACTACACCCTCCCGGGGATTGCGGTTTCGGTTGCTTTGATTCCCCCTTTGTGCGTTGCGGGAATGTCGATTGGGCTGCGGCTGGGGATTGAATACACCCTTGGGGCGCTGCTGCTTTTTGTGGCCAACATAATCGCAATCAATCTCGCAGGATACCTGGTTTTCTGGATAGTCGGGCTGGGCCCTGGCTGGTATATGGACGAGCAGGAAACGCGCAAGAAAATCTACAATTCGGTTGCGCTAATGCTTCTGGTTGCGATTCCCCTGGGGTGGATAATGTGGACCACTTTCGAGGAGAAATACCTGATGTCGGAAACCAGGGACGTGCTGGAGGGGCAGTTGTCCGGGATACCCAATACCAAGATAACGGGCATGAGCTACGTTCTTGGGGAAGGCGGCGCTTGGAAGATGGTGGTTGAACTTGAGAGCCCGCTGGTCCTAACAAGCGAGAGGGTAGAGGAGATGGAATTCGCGCTTACCGAGCGGCTGCACCGCGAAATAAGCTTAGAGCTCAAGATTACCAAGATAGAGAGCGTCACCTCCTCATGATTATTGCCTGTTGGGGCGGCTAAGTTTTATTTATAACCTTTATGGAGCTTAAAAGAAACCTTAAGCGGACCCGTAGTCGAGTGGTTAAGACGCCACTCTCACAGCACTTCTTGAGAAGTTTTCTCAACCTGTGTGAGTACAGTGGAAATCCCCGGTTCGATCCCGGGCGGGTCCATTCACCAGGCGGGGGCTGCGCCCCCTCCTAGTGGAACCAACCCCGCATTATGTGGGGTAGCATAAGCCAAGGTAGCTCAGTTGGTTAGAGCGCCAGACTCATAGGGGTTTCGTTCCCGTTTATGAGTTCTGAGGCGATATGCCGATGATTGATATCGGCGCTCTGGGTAATCTGGAGGCCGGGAGTTCAAGTCTCCCCCTTGGCATTTTACTTTTCAATTTCACAATTCATCCATCGGAGTGAACTTCTCTTTTTCAAGAATTGCCTTCTGCTTGGCAAAAAACAAGGCAATCTCTTCTCTGGTAGGTTCTTCTTCCGAAGGCTTCCTGGTTTCTTGAGGTATAATGGCCATTATACTTATCCTCATTATAGTAAAGCGATTTGCCGCCTAAAAACAGGCCACCTGCCTCCAAAGGGACTCACAATCCAGCCTCACTCCTAAGCTTTTCTGCCATGTCGGTTTTCTCCCAGCTAAATTCCGGCTCTTCGCGCCCGAAGTGCCCGTAAGCCGCGGTCCTGCGGTAGATGGGCCGGAGCAAATCGAGCTTTTTTATGATGTCTGCGGGCTTGAAGGAAAAGTGCGCGGAAACCGCCTCCTCTATTTTCTCAATTGGGACTGCGCTAGTGCCGCGGGTGTCTATGAATACCGAGAGCGGCCTTGCAACGCCTATTGCATAGGAAATCTGGACTTCGCATTGCTTTGCAAGCCCCGCCGCCACGATGTTCTTTGCAACGTAGCGCGCCATGTAGGAACCTGAGCGGTCAACCTTGGAGGGGTCCTTGCCTGAGAAGCATCCTCCCCCATGGTGGCCTTTTCCCCCATAGGTATCTACGATTATCTTCCTCCCTGTGAGGCCGGAATCCGCTGCGGGCCCTCCGAGAACGAACTTGCCGGTCCCGTTTATCGTGGTGCGGGTTTCCGAATCAAACCAGTCGCCGCAGGCGGGCTTGATTACCTCTTCTAGGATGTCGGCCTGCAGTTTATCAAGGGAAACATCCTCATCGTGCTGTGCGGCAACGACCACGTTGTCTATCCTTGCGGGCTTGTGGTCCTTGTGCGCAACTGTTACCTGGGTTTTCCCATCCGGGCGGAGGTATTCTAGGGTGCCTTCCTTGCGCACAGTTGCTAGCCTCCTTGCGACCTTGTGCGCAAGGGTTATTGGAAGGGGCATTAGTTCCGGGGTTTCATCTGTGGCAAAGCCGAACATTATGCCCTGGTCTCCTGCTCCCTGCTCGTGCCCGGAACTCTCATCAACCCCCTGGGCGATGTCAGGCGACTGCGGGATTATGGAGGATAGGACTCCCACGCTGCGGTGGTCAAAGAGGTATTCGGGCTTTGTGTAGCCGATGTCTTCTACTACGCCGCGCACGATTTTCTGGACGTCCACGTATCCTTTGGTGGTGATTTCCCCGAATACTGCAACGAGGCCCGCTGCGGCAATCGTTTCGGCTGCAACGCGGGATTTGGCATCCTGGGAGAGCAGGTTGTCCAGGACCGCATCCGAGACCTGGTCGCAGACCTTGTCCGGGTGCCCTTCGGTGACGGATTCTGAGGTAAACAGATAGTTCTTAGAAGACATATGAATTTCCTCCTTATTTTTTGTGGGTGGAAATGTGTATGGTTCCATATAAAAAGATTGCACCGGCAAATCAAATGCGATTGATACGGATGAACGGAAGGAAAAACCCGGGAGAGCTGGAAAAAAAGAAGCCTTATGCGGAGATTGCCATTGCGTTCTTAGCCGGGGCAATGGTGCTTGTTCTTAGCGACCGCATTGGGGAATTCGCCGAATTCGGGTATTTTGGTGCGTTTGCAATCTCCCTTCTGGGCTCTGCGACAATCCTCGTTCCGGTCCCGGGGTGGGCGGTGGTGGCAGCGCTCTCAAAAACGCTGGACCCCTTGCTCCTTGGGGTCCTTGCGGGAATGGGCTCTGCAATCGGGGAAATGACTGCGTACCTTTTTGGGAACGGGGTTGCGCAACTCCTCCTTGAAAAAAGGAAGAAGGATTTTGAGAAGTATCGGGAAATGATGAGGGAAAACGACTTCTGGGCAATCTTCGTCCTCTCTTTCCTCCCAAATCCCCTCTTTGACATTGCGGGGCTGGCAGCCGGGGCTTCCAAAGTGCACTGGGCGAGGTTCCTGCTCTTTTGCGCGCTAGGGAGGGTTCTGCGCTTCATACTCTTTGGGTACGCGGGAAGCTTCATCCTAAACGGGATTTGAATCACTCTAGAGCAGGAAGAAGAAAAGCGCGCAGGCAATGGGGATTGAGATGTTGTCATCTATTTTTACGGGCAGGGACTCTATTAGCGCGCAAAGCAGCGAGAGGGGAATCGCGTAGTACCCAATGAAGAAGAAGCTCGTAAGCGAGAATAAGAAGAATGCGAGAGTCCCTTCAACCGTCTTGCCATTGTTGTAGGGAAGGGGGGGCTTCCCAAAGTGCGAGCCTATTATGTTGGAGGCTGCATCCCCAAGGGAAAGAATGAGGATTGAGGCGCTAAACTCAGAAACGTCGCGTATTAGCAAGGCGCAAAGGAGGAAGCCCGCAACGTACCATGCCGAGCCGTATCCTGGGAGGGGGGCGCTCTTTCGCTCGAACCTTTCTACGAACCAGCTTGCAAGGGGGATTTTCCTCCCCTGCATGACAAGGCTGATTAGGAGGAACCCGAAAAACAGGATTGAGGCGAGCAGGTAGATTGCCTTCATCCTCCCTAAAACGAGCAGGAGGAGCAACAGGGCGAGCCCCAGCGCAACGTGGACTGCCTGCCTGCGCAATTCAAGCTCCCTACTCAAGGTATCTCCTCCACACAAAATCGGTTAGCGAATAGGAAATGGGTGCTAGGACCAGGGATGCGGCTATGTCCTCAAAAGTGTGCACCCCCAAGAGCAGGCGGCTAAAGGAAACCAGGAACGCAAACAGCCAGAAAAACGGGAACGATGGCTTGTCCAGGAATGCAATCATCACGATGAAAGCCATTGCCGCATGGCCGCTTGGGAAAGAATAGTCCGGGAAGAAAAGGTCCGGGCATCCGTCTCCTCCTGCGATGCATGGGCGCTCTACTGCAAAAATGTTCTTGAGCAGAAGGACCATCAGGAACGTGATTAGTATCGCAAGCACTATCTTCTTGCGCTTTTGCGGGCGCTTTTCTGTGAGGAGCACCATTGCCCCCAGGATTATGCAGAAGACTATTTCGTTGCCTATTGCCTGCGAAAGAAACAACAGTGCCTGCATTAGTGGTTCCATTCTCCAAGTGCTCCGCATTCAGGGCAAATGCAAGGTTACTGTGCCCAAGAAGAGATAAAAAAGTATTGTGGAGGCAACGGACAGGGATGCGAAGTAGGCAAGTGTTGCGGACTGGCGGCTCTCCGCGGCGGCTATGAAGCTGGATGAGAGGAACGCATAGATTATCAGGTATGCTGGAATCAGGGTTGAAGCGGTAGCCAGGAGGGGCTCGCTGGTTCCCGCGGTTTCCGAGATTCCGGAGATTAAGGAGAGGGAGTTGCCCAGGATTACCGGGAGGATTAGCGCCCCGAAAACAAGGGTGTATTTCTGGATTGAGAGTGCATTCTGCCTCTGCCTCCGAAGCTCGAATAATCGGAAGATGTCTTCTGCCATCAGGCCCATGTACCTGTGCGCATCCGCCCCGGAATCAAAGAGGGCGCAAAGGAAGTTGGAAACCCTGCGGAGGATTGGCGAATCGTTGCGCTCCCACAAATCCTCAAGCGCCCTTGCCGGAGCTACATTTGCGCGCATCTGCTTTAAGGAGATTGAGAGTTCCGCAGACAGTTCCGGGGTTGAGGACTTTTTCATGCGGAAGATTGCGGATTCCGCGTTTGTGCCCGCGCGCGAAGCTGAGGCTGAGAGGAGGGCGTCTGGGAGCCCGGACTCCACGGATTCGCGGTATTTGTCTTTTTTGTAGGAAGGATACGAGAGGGCTATTGAGATTATGAGGGCGGCAAGGAGGATTAGCAGGGTGAGGGCGGGCTCAAGCCCCGCAAGGGTACAGGAGACCGCAATCAGCGCAATCAGTAGGGGAGGCAGGAATCCCTGGCCCCTGGATTTTCCTTCAAGCGGGCCCGCTGAGGAGAATGACGTGGTTGCGGCTAGTATGCAGGCGGATAGCGCGGGGAATCCCAAAAGGAAGGCCAGGGAGAATTCAAGCTCGCTAACTTCGGATGAGAAAATTGTTTTGCCAAGCACCGAAAATATAAGGAAAACCGCCGGGAGGATTGTGGAAGCCGCGATGAAGAGGAGTGATGAGAGCGCCTGCTTGGATGAGGATTCGCGGGCCTTGTGGGAACTTAGGAGGAAAAGGTCGTTTGAGATTTCCAGCACTTCCCTTGCGCCTTCCCCGCTCTCATATGCGCAGAGCACCTGGGAGAACGCCCGCTTTATGGGCAGCGATTCAAAGCCCGCTGCGAGCTGGGCAAGCGCAGATTCGATTGAGGCTCCGCGCTCGGTTTCCTGCACTGCGATGCGCAGATAGGGCGATATTGCAAAATCCTCTTTTGAAAGCCTCTTTAGGGCGCCGTGGAAAGGGAGGTTTAGTTCCAGGAGCATCCCAAGGGTGCGCAGGAACAGGGGGAGCTCGGTTTCCACCGTGGATTTTATCCCGTTGAATGCAAGTTTTGGGAGCAGGAGGATTAATGAGGATGAAAGGGCATAAACTAGGAGGAATGCGGGGATTAGGAGCGGGGAGGAAGCGAAGGAATAGAGTGCGATTGCGAGTGCGGGAAGAAGCGGGGCAAGAAAGGCAAAGGAAGCGTACTTTTTGGGATTTGCCCCAAACCAACTAGCATACCTTGAGGCGGAGCTTTCTACTGGGAGTGCCGGGAATGAAGAAGAAATCCGCAGGAGGGTTTTTAGCGCGCCATTTTCCATTTTTGCTTCCTCCGTTTAATCATAGCCCATAGAATTCTTTTGAGAAAGAATCGGAGAATTCTAAGAAGCCCAGCTTCTTTTTCATGAATGCCTCCCTCTCTTCAAACTGCTCTGAGAACTCTTTTTTGGAGATTCCAAGCGAGTCGCATATTGCCTGCGCAAACCCCTCCATGCCCTTTTTGTCTTCAATCCAGCAGTCCTTTTTGGGCTCGTAAGCAAAGAGGGGCTTGTGCTCCCTCCCGAAAGTGAGTTCCGTCATCCTGCGTATTTCGCGGTTCTTCCTCGTTTTGGGGTCGTAGCGGAGCATCCTCCTCTGGACCAATACCGCGCCTATGCTTGCAAAATCCATCTGGGAGATTCCAAAGAAAGAGAGCCTGCGGAAGGTTTCGGAACTGCTTTGCGCGTGGAAAGTGGCGTAGCATCCCCTTGCCTGGCCTCCAAGGAGCGAATCGAAAAGCGCCTCGGTTTCCTCCCGGTTCCTTGCTTCGCCTAGTATGAAGCGGTCCGGGCGCATCCTAAGAGTGTCGTATGCGAGGTCCTTTAGCGAGATTCCCATTTCCGGGTTTGCAATTAGGCGCACCTGCTGCTTATGCGGAATGCTTATCTCCGGGGATTCCTCTGCGATTACTATGCGCTCGTTTTTGGGGACAAATGAAAAGAGCATGTTGAGCGTAGTGGTCTTGCCGCTTGCGGTGTTCCCGGAAACAACCAGCGAGCAGTCGGATTGCATGATAAAAGAGAGGGCGGAGAGTGTGTGCGCATCCATGCTGTGCAGGGAAACGAAATCGGGCGGGGAGAAGGGCTCCTCGCTGAATTTGCGGATTGTAAGCTCCCCTGCGGAGAGGGGAGGGAGGGTTGCATGCAACCTTGAGCCGTCTTCTAGGATGGTGTTTAGCTTGGGATTCTGGAGGGTTATCCTCCTGCCCAGATGCTTTGCCATCTTGTTTATTACTTCGGTTAGGGCCTGGATGTCGGTGAAAGTTGCGTTTACGCTCTTCCAGCCATCCCTCCTTATGAAAACGTATGCGGGCTTGCCCAGCCCTATTATGCTGACCTCCTCAACTTCCGGATCTTCTAGGAGGCGCTCCAAGAATGCAAACCCGTATATGTGGAGCCGCGCCATCTCGGGCAGGTATTCTAGCTGCTCATGGTCCAGGAGGATTCCCTCCTGCTCCGCGTGCTCTGATAAAAGCCTGCGCAAAAGCGAGAGCACGTCTTTTTTGGAAGAGAATTCCGCCTTCCGTGCTTCTTCGCGGAAGCGCTCTTCAACTAGCGAGATTACCTGCTCCTCTTCTGCACTGAGGCAGGGGAGCTTAGTATCGTATTCCCCGTCTTTTAGAATCTTCCAGCCTATCACTCGAAAACCACCTTGTCCCCCTTGTTGAACCATGCGGCCCGTCCCTCGTCGATTTCCAGAAGGTATCGGGCGGGAGAAGCATTGCACCTGTAGGCCTCGTTTGGAACCACGCGGAACTTGTCTATGACCTCCTTTGAGGCTGAGAGGTATATCGCGTAGAATGGGGAGAAAACGAAGAACGAGTGGATTCCGTGCGTCCCCTCATAATTGAAATCAAAGAGGATCGGGGCGATTTTTTTGCGGAACATGAGGCCTCGCACTTTATCAAAAAACGTATATGCGGTTTCGCATTCTAATTCTTTGCCGCTTCCCGCGTTTTTTATGAGAATCATTTTCCAAACCTGCGCTGGGTTTTTTCAAAGAAGTTTAGAGCGTCCCCAAAATCATCCCTGGAGAAGTCGGGCCAGAGCTTGCCGCTAAAGTATATTTCGCTATAGACGCTCTGCCAGGGGAGGAACCCGCTAAGCCTCTTTTCCCCGGAAGTGCGGATTATGAGGTCGGGGTCGGGAAGCCCCGCCGTGTACATGTGCGAAGAGAGCATTTCCTCATCCACTTCGGTTTTCCCCTCTTTTATTATGGAATTTACCGCGTCTATTATCTCCATCCTTCCTCCGTAGGCCAGGAGGAGGTTGAGCGAATACTTGTCGCAGCCCTTGGTCAGCTCTTCTACTTTGCGGAACATCCCGCTTATTTTTTCCGGGAAGCGCGAGGTCTTTCCAAGGAACCTTACCCTCACTCCCTGCCTTAGCATGTCGTCCTTGCGGGTAATCGCACCCAGGAGGTCTTTTTCAAAGAGCTTGAAGAGGCCGCCTATCTCATCGGAATCCCTCTGGAAATTCTCGGTGGAGAATCCCCACATCGTGACCATGGGGATTTCCTCGGCCCTGCACCAGGCTAGGACGTCGCTTATCTTGCGGATTCCGGTTTCGTAGGCTTCCTGCCGGGAAAGCCCGTTTAGTTCGCCCCATCTCCTGTTTATGGTTGTTATCAAATTCCATCAGGGATGATGCCGATATGACGGGGTTTTACTTTGTTTTCTCCTATTTTCACACCTCTTTTTACTTGGTTTTTTCCTGTCCGCTTACTGCCAGTTCTTGATGTATTTTATGAAATCAACTAACCTGCACGAATACCCATATTCGTTGTCGTACCATGAGAGGACCTTTACGAAATTGCCGGAAGCGGATGTGAACTCGCTATCAATTATGGAAGAGTGCGGGTTCCCGATTATGTCCGCTGAAACCAAGGGCTCCGTACTGTATTCTAGGATTCCCTTAAGCGAGGTTTCAGAGGCTGCCTTTAGTTTCGCATTCACGTCCTCCTTGGTCGTTTCCTTCCCGACTTCTAGTGTGATGTCCGAAATCGAGCCGTCTATAACCGGCACCCTGAGGGCGAGGCCGTCCATCTTCCCATCCAGGGAGGGGATTACCTTCCCTATTGCCTTTGCGGCCCCGGTCGTAGTCGGGATTATGGATACTGCGGCCGCCCTTGCGCGGCGGAGGTCCTTGTGGGAGCCATCCAGGATTCTCTGGTCGTTTGTGTATGCGTGGGTTGTGGTCACAAAGCCCCTCTTAATTGAGTAGTTGTCGTCTATGACTTTTAGGGCTGGGGCGATTGAGTTGGTCGTGCAGGAAGCAAGCGAGAAGACGGTCTCGTCTTTTTGCGCGGTTTCCATGTTCACTCCGGGCACAATCATCGGGCAGTCCTTTCCCGGGGCCGAAATCAGCACCCTCTTTGCTCCGGCATCCAGGTGGGGCTGGACTTCGGCCCTTGAGCGGAACACTCCGGTGGATTCTATTACCACGTCGATTCCGTTTTCGCCCCATGGGATTTTGGAAGGCTCTGTTTCCCTGGTCCATTTTATGGGGGTGCCGTTTATCGTGAGTTCGCCTTCCTTTGCGCTGACGGTCCCGGGGAATTTCCCCTGGGCAGAATCGTACTTGAATAGGTGCGCGTTGGTGAAGACGTCGCTGCGGTTGTTGATCATCGCTATCTCGAAATCCCTGCCGAGTGCGCCCTGCGCTATTGCGGCGCGGAGGAACATCCTCCCAATCCTTCCAAAGCCTGAAATCCCTACTTTCATTTGTTCCACCACACACATGGGCGTTTAAGCCAATATGAGAATGGGCAAGAACGTTTAAAAAATGCATTCTGGAACTTTTCTGCATAGGAAGATTGCAAATGAAAAACGTGCTGATTGTTGCGGCTGCCGGGGTGCTCTCGCTATTGGCTGCGGGGGCGTCCCTTTTCTGGGCCCTATCCGGAGGGGGGGACGCAGCATGGGCGTCGCTTGCGGTTGCGGTTTGCTCGCTGTTTTTCAACGTAAGCGGGGCGGTTTACTTATCAGAGGGCATGAAGCTTGAGAAGAACACCCGGGAACTAAAAGAATACGCGGGGCAGGTTGCGGTTGCCATACCCGTTTGCAATCCGAAGCCTGCGGAGCTTGAAAAATGCGTAAAATCCGCGAGGGAGCTTGAATATTTTGACGATTTTGGGGTGTTCGTGCTAGATGACACGGAGGATTCCAGGTATGCTAAGGGGGTTCGGGAGCTCTGCGGAAAGCTGGGCGCGGGCTATATGCACAGGGGAAGCAGGAAAGGGGGGAAGGGAGGGGCGCTGAATTCCTTTTTGCAGAAGACGGATGCGGATTTCATCGCCATCTTGGATGGGGATGAGATAGTGCGGAACAGGAGGTTCCTGCTTGAGTGCATGGGGCATTTTGGGAAGAAAAAGGTCGCTTTCGTGCAGACTAACAAGGAATGCAGGGGCAAAGGGTTCTTTGAGAGGGCGGCAAACTATACGAATGCGGCTTTCGTGAACCTTATCCAGCCTATTAACAGCAGGAAGGGGGTTGCCCTCTTTACCGGATCCTGCGGCATATTCAGGGTTTCTGCTCTGCGGGACGTTGGGGGGTTTCCGGATTCCATTATAGAGGACATTGCGGTTTCTTTGAGGCTTTTATGGAAGGGCTGGGGAGGCGAGCACGTATCCAAGGTTTATGCGATTGGGGGGGAGGTCGGGAGCTTTGGGAGGTTCGCAGAGCAGCACATGAGGTATATTTGCGGGCTTACAAATCTGCTGCCGCAGTATTTTGCGAACATCTGGAAGTTCCCGCTTGAGAAAAAGATGATACTTCTCGTGCATTCCCTTGGGCTCCATTACGTTTCCCTGGTGCAGGTCATTGCATGCGCGGTTGCGGTTTATGCCGCGCTATCTGGGAGCTTCTGGGGCGAGATTGCCTCTTTTTCGTATCTTTTTGCCTCGTTTATGACGCTGATTCTCCTTGCAAAAGCGTATTCCGGCTCGGTTGGGGTTGGGGCGTTTGCATACCTTATGAACTTCTCGGTTGCGGTACCGAGGCTGCTCTCAAGCGCGGGGGCGGTGCTGGGGCTTAAGCTGACCGGGCATCTGAGCCTCGCTTTCTCGGCTATCGTGCAGCTCTGCGTTGGGGGAGGGCTGCTCTGGCTCTCCTATGCGCATGGAAGCGTTGCGCTTTTGTGGTGGGCGCTGCTATTCTTGTCCAACCCTGTTTTCCTCCTCTGGAAGAAGTGAACTAGGCTGTGGGCTCCGGCGCGGGTTTCGGGCAGGGGCATAGGTTAAAAGCGTTATGGGGCAGAAAAAGAATGCTTATTAGCGAGCCCGTGGTCCAGCGGTTAAGACGCTACCTTGACATGGTAGATATCCCCGGTTCGAATCCGGGCGGGCTCATACACCAGGCGGGGGGAAGCGTCCCCTTATGCCAGCATGAAGCTCTTGTGTCGCCTGCGGGCGTGAGCTTCACGCTGTCACTCCTGGTGGAACCAACCCCTCTCTTAATTTCTAATCTTTCTATTTCCCTAATTCCAAGCAGTAAGGGCCAGTTCAGAAGAACCAGGGCAGGAAGTTCATGAGGAAGGCGATTATGCAGACATACATTATCGCCTTGGGAATCCATTTTTGGGGGATGTTCAATTCAAGGAGGCGGTAGCCATCGAAGAAAGGAAGCGGGAGCAGGTTCACAACTCCAATTATGAAGTTGAGGCAGAACGTGAGGGCCAACAGCCTGAAGGTAAAGTCCAGCGGGAAGAAGTTGTAGCGCGCAAGTGGGGCGTAAGAGAGGGAAGAATATATTATGCCTATTTTCCCATCATGGTTCGTTTCGCGGGTTACGGTTCCCAGGCTGGTTTCCAGCACCACTTCCGAATTGGGCTTGAGGTTTAGGCCTTCGGAACCGATGTCTTCTACGGCAATCCCGTTTATTGAATGGATTATGGTTTCGTTCTCCATTCCCTCTAAAACCAGCCAGCCTTTTTCCTTTAGCGGGTCGGTAACAAACAGGAACCCGAATAGGAGGACGAAGAAAATAATTGAAGTCATTAGGTTGGCTGCGGAGCCTGCGACAATTACGCGCGTCTGGATTTCCGGGGACTTTGCCAGGAGGCGCTTCTCATCGGGTTCAACGAACGCGCCCATGGGGATTACCCCAAAGAGGGCGAGGCCCGAAGAGAGGAGGGGAACCTTCCCGATTACCGAGAGGATTGCGTGCGCGCCTTCATGCACGATTAGGATTATTATGAGGGCGAGGATTCCCTCAATTAGGGGGAGGTTTACCCCGGGAAGGAGCAGGGTTACCCCCGGGGAAGTTTCGGATATCGCGTCTGCCCCCATAAGCAATGTGGATGCGATTGCACCTATCACGGTAATCCCGTATGAGATTATGGATAGGCTAACCATTGTGGAGAGGCCGCCCAGGAATATTGCGGATGCCAGGAGCGTTGGGGCAACCAGGTCGGTGCTCTTTGTAACCCCGCCGCTATCCGTCCCTATGTTCAATCCGAGGGATATTGAGAGGAATGGAAGCACCATGGGCGAAACGAAGAGGATTAGGAAGGAAAGGAGAACCATTGAAACCCCAAGGAGCTTTATCCTCTCTACTGCTGGGCGCTTTACTACGAAATAGCCCATCAGCCCGAAAGCCAGGAAAACCCCGGTATCCGCAAAGAGCTTCCAGAACTCCTCGTTTCTTGCGAGGGATTTTACTATTTCTATTCCCTTCTTGGTTCGCAGCATGATTATTCCCCACTCGGATGGGATTCCGGTTATTGCGGTTACTCCCCTTGCCGAAAAGATGAGGAGGGCAACCGAGGCTGCGAACTTGAGGGGGGCGGAGAAATCCGTTTGCAGTATCGCGTAAATCAACGCAAACGAAGCGAGCACTAGCAGGGTGAGCAAAAATGCCCTCATTCCCGCCGGAAGGTTCCTCATGGAGGAGATTTGCACCAATAATATAAAAAGAGATGTATGGAAAAGGTATCCATGGAATGTGACATCTGCGGGAAGAGGGAGGCTTCATTCGTTGTGCAGATTGAGGGCGCCAAAATGGGCGCTTGCAGGAGCTGCGCATACCACGGGAAAATAGTGCTATCACTGGAAGAGGATGCCCCAAGGAAGGAATTTGCGAGCGCAAAAAGGGGCGTCCCAAAGGGCCTGCGGCTTGAGCAGGACCTAATTGAAGGATACGGGAAAGCCGTGCGCAGGGCAAGGGAAGATCGGGGCGAGAAAATAGAGGAGCTTGCAAAAAAGATAAACGAGAAGGCAAGCTACCTAGACAAGATTGAGAATGAGAGTACCCGGCCCCCCATTGAGACCGCAAAGAAGCTTGAGCGCGAACTTGGGATAAAAATCCTGGAGAAAGTGGAGGATGGTTCCCTGAACGTGAATGTGGGCAAATACAAGAAAAAGGAACTGAGCCTGCTTGACATGCTTGAGATGCAGAACAAGAAGGGGAAGTGAAAATGGGGGTTGACCTTGGGGACCTCGCAATAAAGCACAAGGCGCAATTGGAGGATTTTGCCGGAAAGCCCGTTGCAATAGACGCAATGAACATGCTCTACCAGTTCCTAGCCTCCATCCGGCAGGAAGACGGGACTCCGCTAAAGGATTTGGAAGGGCGGGTTACCGGGCATTTATCGGGATTGTTTTATAGGAGCGCAAAGCTCGTTGCCGCAGGGGTTAAGCCTGTTTACGTGTTTGATGGGAAGCCTCCCAAATTCAAGGAAAAGGAGATTGAAGAGAGGCAGAGGGTAAAGCGGGAAGCGGAATTGAAATGGAAGAAAGCCCTTGAGGAAGAGAAGGTGGAGGAAGCAAAAAAATACGCGCAGGGAACTTCAAGGCTCACACATGAAATGGTTGAAGAGAGCAAGGAACTGCTCTCTGCAATGGGAATCCCCTGGGTGCAGGCAATTAGCGAGGGGGAGGCGGAAGCTGCCTGGATGGTGAAAAAAGGGATATGCTACGCTTCTGCCTCGCAGGATTACGATTCCCTGCTTTTTGGCTCGCCCACCCTGGTAAGGAACCTGTCTATTACCGGAAGGAGGAAGGTGCCCAGGCAGAACCGCTATGTGAATGTAGAGCCGGAAACAATTGAGCTCTCGGAAACCCTCAAGGCGCTTGGGATAAGCAGGGAGCAATTGATACTAATCGGGATGATGGCGGGGACGGATTTCAATGAGGGAATACGCGGGGTAGGCTCCAAGACCGGGCTCAAGATAGTAAAGGAGAACGACACGCTCGAAAAAGTGAAAGCGTACGCAAAAGAGAAATACGATTACGAATTCGAAGAATACATAGGAGAGGTATTCGAATTCTTCTGCAAGCCCCCAATTGAAGAAGCGATAGAAGTGAAGTGGAGGGAGGCGGAGCCGGGCAAGGTCTCCGAACTGCTGGTTGGGAAACACGACTTTTCAGAAGAGAGGGTGGAGCGCACCTTAGGCAACATGAAAGGCGTAATAAAAGAGGCGGAGAGCCAGAAGCGCCTAGATAAATGGTTTTAGGACGCTTGAGAGGGCGCGGTGGGCAAGCCTTCTTAGCCTAGGGCTTTTCTTTGCGGTTATTTTTCCCTTCTTTAGCGCGGCTAGGAGCTTTTTGGGCTCCAATTCATCCAGCTCTATTTCGGTGTAGGTCTGCCCGAACTCAAAAAGGAAATGGCAGTCGCTTCCCGCTGCCTGGGCCTTGTTCTCTTTTTGCGCGAATTCAAGCGCCATCGCGTTGCTCTTGTCCGGGGAATGTGCATTGAAAACCTCTATTATGTCGGCTTTTTTTAGGAGCGCTTCCTCGCGCAGGCCCATGCGGAAGGAATCAAAGGGGTGGGGCGCATAAATTAGTGCGCCCTGTGCGCGGATAAGGTCCATTGCCTCTTCCACTTCGGTTCCCTTCTTTATGCACTCGTTCATGAAAAGGCCTATTAGGTCCGCTCCCCTCTTGCCTACGGAAACCCGGAGCTCCTCTCCGGCTATGAACTGGATTCCGGTTTTTTTGATCCTCTTGATTGAGGCCATTGAGTAATGGTCTGTTATTGCGGGGACGATTCCCAATTCACGGGCGCGCGAGGCAAGGGATTCCGGGGATATCGGGGAATCCGGGGAAGAGAGAGTGTGGGTATGGAAATCAACCTTCATGCACCATGCACCCAGAATCCTTTAGGAGCTTGAAAACTTCTAGGAGCAGCGGCCTCCCCTCCTTTGAATCGACTTCCTTGATTACTATTTTCCCGCTGCCATACAACATGAATTTCTTCTGGGAATAGACGAAAGAGAGGAAGACCGAAGTGTTTGCTAAGACCTGCTGCCCCGCTTTTGAGAGCGCCTTCTCGGATTTCTGCAGGTCTATCTTGTCCCGGGTGCGCATCTCTATCGTCTTTGAAGTGGTGCAGGGAGAGAGGATTACGTACTCGGGGCGGTCGTCCATCTACAAAATCCCCCGCACGTAATAGTATGAGAAAACCACCGAGAGCACGCTCGATGCCATTATGAGAATCATCGCAAAATCTATGCTTATTGCTTCGCTCACTTTGGGTATGCCAAAAATAGTCGCCACGGTGTTTGGAACCGAGATTATCAGGCTCAATACCGTGAGCACGGCCATGATTTTGGTCAATAGCTCAATGCGCTTGTTTAGCTTCCTGGTTTCTATGATGTCGGACTTCGTGCGCAAAACGTCTATTTCCGCCCTGTGGCTGCGGAAGCGGTCGACTAAGTGCCTTGCGCGGGCTAGGAGTATGTCGAAC
>JAFGCC010000003.1 GCA_016932815.1 Microcaldota archaeon
GAACATAACCGGCACAAGCAACTCAACATCATTCGACGTCTACAATCTCACAGACGGAGAATACGCATGGAACTGCCTTGCCTACAACAGCCTAGGAGGGTACAACTGGAGCACCTACAACTACACAATCAAAGTCAACACATCCTCAAGCTCGGTTTCCTGGAACCAGTCAATACTCAATTTGGGAACCGGCGACCCGGCAAGCGGCCCGCTCGAAGGCTCTGCAGCCATAACCTCCACTTGGAGCAACGAGAACGTAGCAGTAACCTGCGATTCCGGAGACTGCGCAACAATTACCGAAACCTGGATTGACACAACCGACATGGCAAACGAAGAGTCACTCCCCGCAAACTTTACCTGCTCCAATTCCACCGAAGGGACGTTCTCAGCAATATTCAACCTCACTTCCGACAACGACACCGAGCCAGCCCAGCTAACTGTCAACTGCAAGATTGACAGCACAATGGTTGTAGAGCTCCTAACCCCCGCAGACGATTCGGTGGACGCAGACGGGAGCATAACATTTACCTGCAATGCAACCGACCTTACGGGAATGCAGAACATAACCCTCTGGGGCAACTGGAGCGACGCCTCAGTAGGGATGAACGAATACGCAACATGGGTCTACAACGATTCCTACTGGCGCTACAACGATTCGGATGTCTGGCCCGGAGCCGACTGGAACGGAAGCAGCTTTGACGATTCGCAATGGCCCTTTGCCCAGGGGCCATTCGGGAACGACAGCACCGCCAACCTGAATGCCCACGTAAACACCATCCTGACTTTCGGTGATACCGGCCTCGCATACGTTTCATATTATTTCCGCACAACCTTCAACATCACAAACACTTCCGCAATAACGGAAATGAATTTCACGACCGACTACGATGACGGCTACGTAGTCTTCATAAACGGCTACGAGATAAACCGCAGCGACAACCTGCTGGGCGTGGACGAGACGAGCCACAGTGCAACCACTACCGAATACCACCACTGGTCCTGCGACGATGATGACTGTGCCATAAAAGCCAGCAAGGTGCCGATGTACCCCAACATAACCCTAAGCAGCGAGCAGATGGGATACCTGGTAAACGGCACCAACCACATCGCAGTCCTCCTAAAGCAGAGGAGCGGGGACGGAACGGATGCATTAATCGCCCTGAGGCTATACGGATACCAGAACACCACGTGGGGCCCGATAGAAACCAACCCCTTAAGCGGAACCGAAAACTCAACCGCCTTCATAGTAAACGGCCTGGAGAATGGCACCTACGAATGGAACTGCCTCGCCTACGATTCAAACGGGAACCCGGGCTGGGCTCCCGCCAATTATTCGTTTGAAGTCAACACCTCCTCAATCGCGGTGCACTGGAACCAGACGAGCCTGGGCCTGGGAAGCGCCTACATCGGAAGCGGCCCCCTAAACGGCTCTGCCAATGTGGCCTCAACCGGCTCCAACACAAACGTTACCGCCGAATGCGTTTTTGGAAACTGCGCCCAGATTACAGAAGACTGGGTTGACGGGATAAACATGTCCGATGCCCAGTCCTTCAAGGCAAACTTCACCTGCGCAAGCGCGGTGGGGGGAAACTTCTCTGCCCTCTTCAACCTCACTTCCAACGAGGATTCCGCCCCGCAGCCCCTGAACGTGAGCTGCGAGATAATAGAAATCCCATACGCCCCGGTAACCGAAAACGTGACATTAAACACTTCCCTGGGCACCAACACGACGGACGAGAACCTCACCCTCCACTACGATTCCTACGACCTAAACGGGGACGCGATAAAGAACATAACCAACTGGCATCTTGATGGGCAGCCGTTTGCACTCCTTTATTTGCCCTTTGAGGCGAACTCCTCTAGTTCCAGCTACACCAAGGACTACTCAAACCGCTCAAACGACGGCACAGTATACAACGCAACATGGAGCGCAACCGGAGGATACGACGGCTTTGGGGCGTATGATTTCACGCGCACCCCAAGCTCCTCAATCTCAATAGGCAAGAAGCTAATCAACAATTCCCCCTCGTTTAGCGCATTCGCCTGGGTGTATCCTGAAAGCGACTTCTACGGAGGCATAATCACCCAGGACCTAGGGAGCAGCATCCGCGAATGGTTCCTGGCCCACAACACCAACCACACTTTGCGCATAAGGATTTACAACGAGAGCTTTAGCATCTTCCAGAACGATTCGGCAGGCAACACCGTTCCGCTCAACACCTGGACACACGTCGGCATAGTGGTGGACGATGATGCGAAGATGGCCTATGGTTACATAAACGGGGAAGTCGCCACATCAATAGCATTCACGGGCCCC
The DNA here is from genome assembly GCA_016932815.1 of Microcaldota archaeon. Classification (GTDB taxonomy): domain Archaea; phylum Micrarchaeota; class Micrarchaeia; order Anstonellales; family Bilamarchaeaceae; genus CAIKOA01. The sequence goes on from JAFGCC010000003.1 coordinate 2,318, forward strand.
CTGCGCACATCAACCGAAGCCGTAACCAAAATCGGCTGGACCTACAGTGACGATTACGATTTTGAAGGCCTAATTGACGAGGTGCTAATATACAACCGCTCCCTCTCCCCGGAGCAGGTGGAAGCACTCTACAACAACCGCACGGACCTCATAGTGAGCAACGAAACCGACCTGGGGGACATATGGTATGCGTGCGTAACTCCCAACGACGGCAACGGGGATGGCAGCCAAGCCTGCAGCAACACCGTGACGATAGCCCCCCTCAACCCCCCGCAGATAATCTCCTACAACATCAACTACACCAACTACTGGGTGCGCAGCAACGAGGAACTCTTCTTGAACATCACAAATTGCACCGGAGGTGCCCTCGCCTACAACTGGACCGTTGACGGAGCCATCGCATCAAGCTCTTCCTCATTTAGCATGGACGGCTCGGCATATTCTCTGGGCGTGCATAATGTGACCGCCAAGTGCTACGACCCCCTTGGCCGCTCGGACAACGTGAGCTTTAGCATAGAAGTAATCCACAAGGACGACTTCACCCTGCTTGTAATCCCGGACACCGAGGCCTATGCCGAATCCTACCCCAACATATTCACCAACCAGACCTACTGGGCAACCGAGCTAAAGGATGAACTCAACATGGTCTTTGCAACCCACCTAGGAGACGTAGTCGCTGATGGCAGTTCCAATGCATCCGAATGGATAAACGCAAACGATAGCATGTCCCTCCTTGACAACCTGCTTCCCTACGCCCTCTCAATCGGTGAGCACGATTACGACGATGAGGGCACAACGCGCGCGGCAACCTACTGGGCCAATTATTTCCCCATCACCCGCTATAATGGGGAGAGCTGGTGGGGCGGACAGAACAACAGCAACGAAAACTACAACACCTACCAGTACTTCAACGCAAGCGGAATCCAGTTCATGGTGCTGCATCTTGAGTTCTGCCCGCGCGACGAAACAATAGCGTGGGCCAACCAGACTATAATCAACAACCCGGACAAAATCGTGATAATTAGCACCCACCTCTACCTCAACGACGACAACACGACCATAGACAGCGGGGATTCGCGAAACTGCGACACTTACGGGGTAGGCGGAAACAACGGGGACGGGCAGTGGGACAAGCTAGTAAAATACCACCCGAATGTGTACCTGGTAGTGAGCGGCCACGTGCTTGATACCGGGGTGGGCTACCTAAACAGCACGGGCACCAACGGGAACGAAATCCACCAGGTACTCTCCAACTACGAGATGAAATCCGAAGGCGGCGCAGGGTACCTGAGGATAATGCGCTTTAGCCCGATAGAAAACAAGGTGATAATCCAGTCCTACTCCCCCTACGAGGATTCGTTCTACACCGACATATCAAATGAGTTCAACATAAGCGGCTTCCTAAACGCACCGTACGTGGCACTAGACACTCCCGCCGCAGGCTATTCAAACGACACCCTCCTGCCTGTGAACCTTGCCTTCAACGCGACCGTTTCGAGCACCAACGGCCTGGCAAACTGCAGCCTCTGGCACAGCATTTCCGGCTGGAGCCTCAACCAGACAATCAACGTGACCGGCACGCTCAACTCAACGGAATTCAACCTCACGGGGTTGTCCAACACAAGCTTTACCTGGAACATACAATGTTTTGATAACGAAGGGAACTCTGGCTGGGGCTCCCCCAACCGCACAGTTGCCCTTGGGAATGCAACCGCGCCAGTAACCGTAAACGTAACCCTCAATACCTCCCTTGGCCTAAATGGGCCAAACGAGAACCTTACCCTATACTACTACTCCTACGACCTCAGCGATGATGCAATAAAGAACATAACCAACTGGTACCTAAACGGAACCCCGATAATGCTCCTGAACATGCCCTTTGAGGGAGGCTCCAACTCCACCTACGCCAAAGACTACTCCAACCTCTCAAATTACGGCACGGTATATAACGCAACATGGGGCGCGGCAAGCGGCTACGACGGCTTTGGCGCATACGAATTCACCCCCTCCCCGGCTTCATCAATCTCAATTGGCAAGAAGCTAATAGACACCCCCCGCTCATTTAGCGCATTCGCATGGGCCTATCCTTATAGCTACTCTTATGGGGCCATAGTAAGCCAGGATGAAGGGGGAAACGATAGGGAATGGTTCCTTGCCCGCTTTGGGACATCGCTCCGCATAAGGGTGTACAACACCAGCATAGGAGGCTCCTTTGAAAACGATTCCGCAGCGGACACCTTCCCCCAGGACAAATGGTCGTACGTGGGCATAGTGGTAAACGACAGCGCCAAGATGGTCTACGGATACATAAACGGGCAACTCGCCACTTCCGTAGCCTACACCGGAACCCTCCGCACCACCACTACCGCCTTAACCAAGATTGGGTGGATGTACAGCGACGCTTACGTTTTCGACGGCCGCATCGATGACGTGCAAATCTACAACCGCTCGCTTTCCGCCGCGCAGGTCCTAGCCTTATACGAGAACCGCACCGACATCATAGCTGCACAGGAAACAAACCTCAACGAAACCTGGCGCGCGTGCGTAACCCCCAACGACGGAACTTACGAAGGCGCAACCGCATGCAGCAACAACGTGTTCCTAACCAACAACCCCCCGCCATTCACGGTGAATGTGAGCCTCAATTCCACATTCGGCACCAACTACACTACCGAGAACCTCACCGTATACTACACTTCCTATGACGCATACGGGCAGCCGGTAAAAAACGTCACCAACTGGTACCTAAACTCCACGCCCATAATGCCCCTTAACATGCCCTTTGAGGGAGGCTCCAACTCCACGCGCACAAAGGACTACTCCAATTATTCAAACAACGGCACGGTAAATGGCGCAACCTGGAACTCAAGCGGGGGATACGACGGCCATGGCGCATACAACTTTTCCAACAAAAACATAACAATCGCAGACAGCCCCTCCCTGGACCTCCCAAGCAGCTTATCCGTGGAGGCGTGGGTAAGGCCGGCCATCCTCAACACGACTGCGGCAAAATGGAACAGCATAGTGACCAAGGGCTTTAGCGGGGACGGGGGAGGCGTGGACCACAACTACCTCCTGGGCCACTGCTATAATGCGCTTGGGGGATACGGGTTCTGCTTCACTTTGGAGAACGCCACCGGAGCAAACTGCAACGTGGCAGTAGGCGCCACGGTTGCTTCGGTAGCCACAACCGGGCAATGGTACCACGTGGTGGGAGTATTCGACGATGCCAACGACCGCCTCCTAATCTACGTGAACGGGACGCTTCTGGGCAACGCCTCGTGCCCGTATTCGCCCAACACCAACGCCCGCCCCGTGCTAATAGGGGATGATGAGCACTACGACGGCTGGCCATGGTACGGGACGATAGACGACGTGAAAATCTACAACCGCTCCCTATCAACAGACCAGGTAAGCGCCTTATACCAGAACCGCACGAACCTGATTGTCTCGCAGGAAACGAGGGTAAACGACACCTGGTATGCGTGCATAACCCCCAACGACAAGACGCAGGATGGCGCAGCCGCATGCAGCAACAAGCTCACGGTCATTGCGGGTGGAAACGTCGCCCCATTGACCCAGAACGTTACCCTCAACTCAACTCTCGGCACCAACCTCACGACCGAGAACCTTACCCTATACTACGATTCCTATGATGGGAACAACGATGCGATAAAGAACATAACGACATGGTACCTCAACCACACAACGATAATGCTCTTGAACATGCCCTTCGAAGGAGGCTCCACCTCCACTTATGCAAAGGATTACTCCAACCTCACAAACGACGGGACCGTTGGCAATGCGACATACAATGCAACGGGAGGCTACGATGGCATGGGAGCATACCACTTCACCCAGACGCCCACTTCGGCAATTTCAATGGGCGCAAAAATAATCGGCACCCCAGGCTCATTTACCGCAACCGCCTGGGTATACCCAGAATCCGACATATTGGGAGGCATAGTGAGCCAGGATAACGGGGTCGGCAACCGCGAATGGCTAATCGGCCAGGTGCCAGGCTATGCAATGAGGGTTACAATCTGCAACGAAAGCCAGACCTGCTTCGAAAACGATTCTTCTGCGGGAACCCTTCCCCAGGATACCTGGTCGCATGTTGCAATAGCGGTAAACGACAGCGCAAAAACCGCATACGGATACATAAACGGAGTGCGCATAATCAACGTTTCCTACCTTGGGGACATGAGCACTTCAACAAACGCGGTAACCAAGATTGGCTGGGCGTACGCAGACGCCTACGATTTTGCGGGCACAATAGACGATGTGCAAATCTACAACCGCTCGCTTTCTGCAGAGCAAATCCGTGCCATATACCAGAACCGCACGAACCTGATTGTCTCGCAGGAAACAAGGGTAAACGACACCTGGTATGCCTGCGTAACCCCCAACGACCGCACCCTAGATGGCAGCCCCGCATGCAGCAACAACCTCACAATCCGCGAACCCGTTTCCGGCATAACTTCGTGCATCCAGATAAATTCTTCCGGAAATTACACGCTATCTTCCAACCTGGTGGGCGCCCCGATAAATGTTTCCGGGGTAACCGATGTGACGCGGGCATGCGTGGTAATAAGCGCTTCCAACGTAACCCTCAACTGCAATGGCCGCACAATAACCAATAACGGCACGCTGGATGCCGCAGGAATACTAATAAACGGCTCAACCACCATGGAATATCCCAACGTAACCATAAGCAACTGCCCGGGCGTCTCATTATACGAGCGCGGCATTTACCTGCACAGGACCCGCTACGATGAGCTCCGCAACGTTTCCGCAAACGGAAGCGTTTACGGCGTCTATACCCACTACTCCTCCAACCTCACAATCCGCAACGCCATCGCCTACAACAACACTTACGGAATCTACCTGTACGCTTCCCCAGGCAACAACGTGAGCAATGCCAGCGCCTACAACAACACTTACGGAATCTACCTTTATTCTTCTTCCTCCAACAGGCTCTTCAATGCAACAGTTTCCAACAGCACTTACGGAGTATATTCCTATTCCTCGTCCTACAACAGCATATCCAACTCCACCTTCCGCAACAGCACCAGTTATGGGGTTTACCTCTATTCTTCTTCCAACCGCAACAACGTGACAAACAGCGCGTTCTATGGAAACTACCGCGGGATAGCCCCCACAACCAGCAGCTGGAACACCTTTGAGAACAACACGATATACGGTGCTGGAGTATATGGAATCTACGCCTATTCCGGCTCAAATTACAATATAATGCGGGGAAACACGGTAGCCAACCACACTTCCTATTCCATTATCATATACACCAACTGCAACTACAATCTCGTAACCAACAACTCCGTTTCCGCAGGTGCAGGCAGCGTTTACCTCTCCGGCGCCATAGGGACCAACGTAACCAACAACACCTTTAGCGGGGCTACGACTTATGGGGTTTATGCGTACAACTCCAATAATAGCCGCATAATAAACAACAGCATCTCAGGGGCCCTCAGGGGGGTCTACGTTTCTTCCCCCTACCTCACAGTATCCAACAACAGCATATCCAACGCCACCCAATACGGCATTTACCTCTATGGTTCCTATTCCAATGTAACCGGGAACAGGATATACAACAACACCCAATATGGCATATACCAGACCTCATCTAACAATCACATCATTTCCGGCAACAACATAACCTCAAACGGAATTGGCGGGATTTATCTTGCTTCCACGGCTTCCACCACCACCGTTTATGGCAATTACGTCTGCTCAAACGGGGTGGACATAACAAACGCAAGCGCATCCACGACCGGTGATGAGGACACCTGCGATTTATGGAGCAATTGGGGCGAAAAAGGCCGCCCCGGCTGCACCTACCGCTGCACGAACTTATGGCACACGATTTATGGGAGCAGCGGCACCACCGTAATGGTCCTAGCAGAAGCGAACATGACAGTATTCGAATACAACTGGAGCGCTTCCGCCTACAACGTTTATGCCGTAAACACCGCAAAGAGCGCATCGCTCTCATGGTCCACCCTCCTGGCCCTTGGGAGAAACACGAGCATCCAGCCTTCGACCTCGGATTTCACCGAGCTTGACACCCTCCTTGGGACTTCCGCGGAATCCGACAGGGTGGAAATAGTCTATTCCACAGACGGCACCACCCCCAAGCTCACAACCGACAGGGACATCTTCTACCAGAACGTGCAGTACATCCCGATTGCCAATTCCACAAACGCCTCCAGCTTCATAACCGGAATCCTCTGGGACTATTCCTCGGATACCGATTCGCAATTTAGCGCATCCGACAACGAGACCGTGGTCTTCTGGGCCGCGATAAATTCCTCGTCCATCGGAGCCTATGGAACCTATGACTATGAAATACGCGTGCCCGACAAGTTCGCCACCTACGCCCCGGGAGCCACCACGGTAGATATCTACCTTGAATTAATCTAGGGGCACAATGCCCAAATTCGCCCCGAATAATAATCACAAATTTAAATATTGCCCCCCATCTTAGCGCATGCAAAAATACGTTTTCGTTTCATTGGCCGTCTGCCTCATGCTCCTTGCAGGATGCCCGGGGCAGGGCGGGGGAACGGACTGCCCGCAGGGCGGGCCTGAAGTCTGCGGCTCAGACGGGCTGACCTACTCCAACAGCTGCCTTGCCAACAAGGCCGGGGCAGCGGTGTCTTATGAGGGTGAGTGCACCACCGACTGTTCGGATGAGGATGGGGGAAAGGAAATCCTCATCGCCTCCGGGGTTTCCCTCTTTGGAGAATACGAAGAGGACTACTGCGCAGGAACTTCCTCTGTAATGGAGTTCTACTGCGAGAATTCAAGCATAGTTTATGAGGAGATAGAATGCCCCGCAGGCTACACCTGCAATGATGGCGCGTGCGAGCCCGCCCCATGCTCGGATTCCGATGGGGGAATAGTTTCCTCCGAAATGGGCGTGGCGGTTTCCGGGATGGAAACGAAATCCGACTCGTGTGCCAGCGAGTCCAAACTAACAGAATACTATTGTGCGGCTGACGGAACGATTGCATCCGAAGAGATTTCCTGCCCCTCGGGCCAGGTGTGTTCAGATGGAGAGTGCGTTGAGCCAACCTGTGAAGACAGCGACGGCGGAATCGAAATATCCGAAGCGGGGACAACCGAGAAGGGAAGCCTTTCCAACTCCGATTCCTGCGTAGGCTCTGCGGTGGTAAAAGAATACTACTGCGAGAACGGCGCAATAGCAAGTGAAAACATAGACTGCCCCAGCGGGGAAGTGTGCCTTGATGGAGCATGCATCGAGGAGCCGGCCTGCACCGACAGTGACGGCGGCAAGGACAAATTCTCCGCTGGCACCACCTCATACATGGGCTCTTCCTCATCCGACACCTGCGATGGCACCACCGCGGTAACCGAATACTACTGCGAAGGAACCGAAATAAAGAGCGTTCGGATGGTCTGCGGAGAAGACAGCCGCTGCGACGATGGGGAATGCGTTGAGGTCGAATGCACGGCAGACTCCGAAGAGTTCGACGACGTTTCCGGGGAGCGCACCGAACTAATGGAACTTGACGATTCTGACATGCTTCGCCTATACGTCGGGGAAGCAGTAGAAGTCGAAGGCGACATGTTCCTGAGGCTAGAAGACGTCTGGGAGGGCAACGCAACGTTCCGCCTCTTTGAAGACTACGATACCCTAAAAGACGAGGATGAGCTTTGCGAGGCCGACCTGGAAGAGGACGATGAGGAAGACGACCTCTGCGACGAGGGGATTTCCGTGCTGCTCGATTCGGTTTCCGAGAGCGGGGGATACGTGAAGATAACCCTCGACGAATACTACGTGGCCGAATACGCCGACTACGAAGGCTATGATGTGGACTGGTCCGGCTCCGACTGTGAAGAAGGGGACATGCGGCTCTACATATCGCAGACACTCCACTTCTACCCCCGCCTGGATACGGATTCTGCGGGAGTGGACCTAGAAGACGAGACCTTCTGGCTCTTCGGGCTTGATGCGGAACTAACCTCCGTGGACATTGACGATAAGGAAATCCGCTTCGACCTTGATGGGGACGACTACACCCTAGAAGACCGCGACGAGTTCGAGTACGGGGACAACACCTACGAAATCAGGCTCTACTTCACCGAACTGGGCCTTGAGAAAATCATAGTGAAATTGAGCTAGGCGAAAGCCTGCTCACCCCTATTTTTCTTTTTCCCTTTTCTTGTTTTCTGCCCCTTTTCATCCATTTCCCCCATTTTCTCCCTCTCCCTCCTCCGCCCCAATCTTCCGTACCCCCCCGCTTTTTGCATCCTTCTTCCCTTCCCTCCGTTTTCCATGCGCAGCAAAATCTGGCCCCAGCAGGCCGCGCGGCACATATTTTTTAAACTTAGCCGCAGAGCACATATCCAATGGCACGCTGGTTCGAAATATTGATTGGTTGCTTCTGCTTGATCCTGCTCCTGGGATTTGCGTTCAACTTCATCCAGATAGAGGGGCTGAAGGCGAATAGCTCAAGCCTGAGCGCGGATGTTGCGCAATTGCAGTCCGGGCTTGAGGATGCCGGAGAAGGCCTAGCAGAGCAGGCAAAGCAGATAAACGAGTTGAAGGTGGACACCAACCAGGCCATCTTGGAAATGGGCGTGGAGCTTGATGCGCTATCCATAGGCTTGGATGAAGCCGGGGGAAGGATTGGGGAGCTTGAGGACGATTTTGCGCTCTTTGAGGATGAATACATCGAGCTCCAGGGCAACTACGATGAAAAAGTGGAAGAATACTCGGAACTAATGGGCCAGCTTGAGGATTTTGAGGACAGCCTGGAAGACAAGATGTACTGGTATAGCGAAAACGCGGATTTCAACGGCGCAAACCGGAACTTCCTCAATTCAATAGATGCAGAATGCATACACGGGAGCGTGCTTAATATGCCCTGCGTTGCGGTAATGCTAGAAGACAAGGGTTTCCGCTACATCCCAGAAGGCTCAGACTACATAAAATCCCTTGAGGAATTTGAGGACGCAAAAGGCGGCGACTGCGAGGACTGGTCGATGTTCGTCAAGGCAATAATCAACGAGATGGCAAATGAAGAGGGAATCCGGAAACTAGAGATTCTGGATACCAGCAGGCCAGGGCGGACCGACATCTACGAAGAGGGGGAAGTAATCTATTATTATCCGTACGATTCTATTACCGTGGACCTAGAAGACCTGAATGTGGCCTGCTTCCCCCTGGGTTCGGGCGGCCATTGCGCCCTGATTTCATCCGATGTCCTCTTTGAGCCGCAGGATGGGATATACCTTGGGGATGTGGAATGGGTTGGAGAAGACCTCCTAATAGACGGGGAAGGGCACGTGGAAATCCTAATAGACTCAACGGACATACGCGTTGATGATGGAGAGGAGTGGATTTCCTACGAATACTTCATTGAGAGAGTAAAAGAAGTCCTTGGGGAAGCCGGAATCCCCAGCGACTAATCAATTCAAAGCTTCTCCTGCCCGTCCTTGACACTCCTAGCATCATCAACGCAGGCGAGCCAGGAGTCCCCAATCTTCATAAAATAGTTCCCGAAAGTCTTGCTCAAAGAAACCTTCATCGGGCGGTATTTGCGCAGGCTTTCCTTCGCAACAATGGTCTCCCTCTCAATCTTGATCATGCCTACCCTCCTCAGCCGGGGCAGCACCCTATTGTAAAAGGTAGCTTTAGAAATCCCGTTTGAAGAGAGGAATGCCCCTATGTCCGCGCCCTCCATGCTCAACTTCCCGCAAAGTTCGCCTATGAACGCAACCGCAATCTCATGGTACTTGGGCTGGTATTTCTTTGAGAAAACGAAATTGACAACTTCCTCCATCTTCCAGAGGTTGCGGGTTATGTTGCCGTTCTTGTCCTCAAAGCTCCGCAGTTCCGGGCTGTTGTGCGGGGGAAGGTAAACGGATTCCGATGAAGGAACCCCGCGCGGTATCCCTTTGCCCTCGCCCATATCACTCATCCGAAGATATCTCCCATCCCGGTTGCCGCCTTGTCCTCTTCATCGGTTATTATCGCAATTATCTTTTCTTCGGTTTCCGAGGGAACCTCCACTAAGAGCCCCTCAAGCCTTTTTCCCACCTTTTTTATGCTCTCCTCATCCCCGGAAACGTAAACGTAGAGCATCTTCCCGTCCGCTCCCACCTGCGAGCCCTCTTTTAGCTTGTAGCCTATCATTGCGAAGCTGTCTTTTGCATAAGGGTCCGCATCCAGGACCGCGAGCAGTTCCTTTTTCTTTTCCATTTCTATTCCAAACACTTTCTTCATTTTCATTCCTCCTCCTGCTTGTGGGTGTGCGGCACGAATTTGCCTTCGGCATTCAGGAACCCCATGTCCCATTTTAGCATCTGCGCAACGAATTCAAGGACGTTGTGCAGGGTAACGTAGGTTATGGAGATTCCCGCCGCGAATATCCCCCTCTCAATTAATACTATCGGCATTAGCCCCCACCATGCTTCTGCCGGCATCGCAGAGCCAATCGTGTACAAGAACGCAACCGAGCCCACAACGTGCGCCTGGAAGGTGGCCCCGAGGCTGCGCAGGAACACGTGCTTCTCCGAAACGAAGGTCGCCACAATAGGTATTAGCCACAAGAGCGCATATCCCCATGCGGCCAGCCCCATAGGGTGCGCCCAGAACAGGACCATCCCAACAAGAGGCAGAACAAAGCCGAATTTCTTGTCTTTGTTCACGCTGCCAAAATAGTATGCCGCAGCGAGCATTGGCAGGAACCTGAGCATATTGAACGTGCTGAAGGTAAATTCATTCAACACAACCTTTGCCAGCACTTCCACTATCAAGACTGCGGCAAGCCCCAGAACCGGGCTCACAAGCCCCGCACCCACGGGCCCGATGAATTGGAACATGCTAAAGCTTTGTTCCTCCGCACCTACCATGTACGCCACATCGACGTTGTAAAAGAGCAGCGACAACGCGCAAAAGAGCACGAAAAACGCCCCAAGCTTCAATCTATTGTCCATGATTTTGCACCAGCTATTGCTTTGCACTACGCATTAAAAAGCTTATCTTCGACCTCCAGTGCATGGGAGAGGAACTTGCCCACAAGCTAGTAGACCTCAAGGTCTCCCCGGTTTCGGTCATGGTCAAAGAGCGCCTAGAAGAGTTCAAGCTCCTTAGCACGCTCGGAGAAGACCTCTGGTTTTCCGAACTATGCTACTGCCTCCTAACGGCAAACAGCTCCGCAAAAAAGTGCATGGAGATACAGGAAAAAATGGGGAACGGCTTTGCCACGTTGCCGCAGGAGGAGCTTTCTGCGAAATTAAGGGAGCTTGGCTACCGCTTCTACAACAAGCGCGCAGAATACATCATGGCCGCAAGGGTGCACACCCCCGGCCTCAAAGAGAGGATAAACTCCCTTGCAAAGAAGGATACGCGCAACGCCCGCGAGTGGCTGGTTGAAAACGTGCTTGGAATGGGCTACAAGGAGGCAAGCCACTTCCTGCGCAACGTTGGCTACACCGACGTAGCAATCCTGGACCGCCACATATTGCGCACAATGGCCGAAAACAACATGATACCGGAAATGCCAAAATCCCTCAACCGCGTCCAATACTTAACCCACGAGAACCTCCTGCGCCTGGTTGCCTTCCGCTTCAAGATGTCCCTTGCCGCCCTGGACCTATATTTGTGGTACCTAAAAACCGGCAAGGTGCTAAAATAATCTGCCCCATCCTTCCGCTTTTAATTCCTTTTTGCGCATAATATGCACATTAGAGGCGCGCACTTGGCGGGCCGCACGTTTTGTGCCCAAAAAGGTGCCTGCGCAGCATATGCGGGTGGATTGCGGATGGGAACGACTCGGAGAATGCGCACTTCGAGGGCAACCAACAGGAGGGCGCCAAGGTGCCCGTTTCCCAGGGGTTCCCTGGAGTCTGCGGAGAATCTTGATAAGATGTGCTACGTGCCGCTTGCAGTAGCCTGGAACTGCCTGGAGTCTGCCTGCCTGGAGGGCGGCAATCCCATAAAGTGCGCAAGATACCGGGCCCGCAAGGGAAAAATGGCACCTCTCTCCCGCGTTTTCACTTCCGCATTCAAGGCCTGCGGAGGGGTTGGTTCCCTGTGCGCTCTCCGCCCTGAACCTCTCCCGAACGGGCCCAAGGAATGCCTAGGGGCCGCAAGGAGGGAGCTCGCCTCATTCATCGAAGACGGGACTGCCGCCGCCTCCGCTCTAAGGAGGCTCCTTGGGAAGAATGCGAGGGCGGACATAGGGGGCATAATACTGGGCATCGAAGGAGTCTTGCAGACGCTGGACTGTTATATTCTTGGGCACGACGTGGGCTGGAACCCCAGGCGGAAGGCCTACGTGCCCGTTGAGGGAAACTCAAGGGAGGAGAGGATAGCCGCCTTCGTTTCGCGCATGAAGAAGATATGGGAACGGGAGGGGAAGCTCCCGTAAATTTTGCACTTGTTTCTAAACATTCCGTGTCCTCTAAGTTTGCTTTTAAATAAATTTTGTCTTTTCTCTGATCTCTTTATTCAGAATTTTCAGATTTGAACAGTTTTTGTATGCTCAGCCGGATGATCCCGGCAGATACTGCTTCGGATACGTTTAATTAAGAAAACTAGGTGGAATCTTGGATCAGTTGACTCTCCTTTTAACAAATTTTGTTATTAGATGCACTTGTCCGCTCTAGGGATTCTGAATTTGAAATAATTACCCCCCAGATTTATCTTAGTTGGGTACCTACATCTTTCAAATAGGATCGTTTATTGGTTTTTCATCTTTATCTTCTCAGGGATTTGTCAAACTTTTGATATTGAATATTAATACTTTTGTGTTTCAACGACAACGAGTGTGTTTTTGAAATGACCGTCTAAAATGCAGGTCATTTATAATACAATAAGTTGTATTACATATATCTGCTAGACACAATATATGGTGATGGGATATGGAGATAAACATTAATTCTGTGGCATGTCCGGTTATACACATAATTGATAGATCTCTGTTAAGGGTATTTAAATTAACTGATATCTCTAATCTTGGTAATACTTTTGTTTCTATACTTGATATGTGTTTACTAGGAATATCTGAGTCTGAATTGACTGAGACAATCTATTTTGACACTCTCAGTCATCATTCTGGTAGATCTCTGTCAACAGTATTCATGTTTGGATTGATAAATAGGATATCTAGTGAAACTATACATTAGTTGTTATGTGACATGTAGTGAGAGGTGAACCCCATGAGATGCCCCTATTGCATGAATGATGACACGAAGGTCGTGGATTCCCGGCAGGTGGAGGCACAGGTGAGAAGGAGGCGCGAATGCGAGAAGTGCGAGAAGCGCTTCACCTCCTTTGAGCGCGTGGAGTTCGCCGAGCTCTACATCATGAAGAAGAACGGGGCAAGGCAGCCGTTTGATTCTGAGAAATTGCGCCTTAGCATCAGGAAGGCGTGCGAAAAGCGCCCGATTTCGTTTTCCCAGATAGAGGCAATGGTGGACGACATAGAGGCGAAGCTCCGCAACGAGGATTCAATAGAAATCAAGAGTTCCCGTGTGGGGAACCTGGTAATGCAGAAGCTCCGCAAGGCGGACCCGGTAGCGTACATACGCTTCGCTTCTGTATACAACGATTTTGGCGACCTCGACGCATTCGAGGAAACGATAAGCAAGCTAAAGGGAGGTGCAAGAAATGGAAGAGGATAACCAGATTTACCAGATACGCAAGCGCGACGGGACAGTAGTTCTCTTTGACCGCAGCAGGATTCGCGATGCAATCTGGAAGGCGTTTAGGGTAACAAACGAAGGCGACAAGGACCGCGCAGAAGAGCTCACAGACCAGGCGCTCAATATCCTAAACCACAAGTTCCGCGAGAAGCCCCCTTCGGTTGAACAGATACAGGACATAGTAGAAGAAGTGCTCATACTAAGCAAGTACGTAAAGACCGCCAAGGCCTACATCCTATACCGCAGCCAGCACTCGCAGCTGCGCGAATTGGGCCACCTCATGAAGAACGTGGAGATAATAGACACGTACCTTGACAACCGCGACTGGAGGATTCGCGAGAACGCCAACATGGCCTACTCTCTCCAGGGCCTAAACACCCACATCTCCAGCATAATAGTTTCCCAATACTGGCTAAACAAGATTTACCCAACGGCATTCGGGGAGGCGCACAGGAGCGGGGACTTCCACATCCACGACCTCAACACCCTTGGGGCATACTGCGTTGGCTGGGACCTCCAGGACCTCCTCCTTAGCGGATTCACCGGGGTTAGGGGCAAGATAAACAGCAGCCCCCCCAAGCACTTTAGGACCGCCCTTGGCCAGATTGTGAACTACGTTTACACCCTCCAGGGCGAAACCGCAGGAGCGCAGGCATTCTCCAATTTCGACACCTACCTGGCTCCTTTCATCCGCTACGACCATCTGGATTACGAGGAAGTCAAGCAGGCGATGCAGGAGTTCCTCTTCAACATGAACGTGCCCACGAGAGTCGGGTTCCAGACGCCCTTTAGCAACGTGACCATGGACCTGACCCCGCCCACTTTCCTAGCGGACCAGGCGGTAATAATAGGCGGCAAGCCCATGAAGGAAACCTACGGGGACTTCCAAAAGGAGATGGACCTCCTAAACCGCGTGTTCACAGAAGTCATGGTCTCAGGAGACGCATCCGGGAGGGTATTCACCTTCCCGATTCCCACCTACAACATAACCGCGGATTTCGACTGGGAATCCGATGCCTCAAGGGGAATATTCGAGATGACTGCCAAATACGGCATCCCCTACTTCTCCAACTTCATAAACAGCGACATGAAGCCGGATGATGCGCGCTCAATGTGCTGCCGCCTGCGCCTGGATAACCGCGAACTCCGCAAGAGGGGAGGCGGCCTCTTTGGCGCAAACCCGCTAACAGGCTCAATCGGGGTAGTGACCATAAACCTCCCCCGCATAGGCTACACGGCAAAAACAGAAGAAGAATACTTTGCGCGCCTAGGCGAGCTAATGGACATGGCATACCAGAGCCTGGAAATCAAGAGGAAAATCCTGGAGGATTTCACAGAGAAGGGCCTATATCCATACACCAAGTTCTACCTGCGCCACATCCGAAAGGCAAATGGGAGCTACTGGAAGAACCACTTCGGAACAATCGGCCTAATCGGGATGAACGAGTCCCTAATAAACTTCCTTGGGACCGACCTCTTTAGCGCAGAAGGGCAGGCATTCGCCCAGAAGGTGCTCGATTTCATGAGAGACCGCCTATCGCGCTACCAGCAGGAGAGCGGCAACGTGTACAACCTGGAGGCAACGCCCGGAGAGGGGACCACCTACCGCCTAGCAAGGCTGGACAAGGCGATGCACCCCAACATAATAGTTGCAAACGAGAAGGCGCACAAGGAGCGCAAGGCGCCCCCCTACTACACCAACTCCTCGCAACTGCACGTCTCCACGCCCATAGACCTCTTTGATGCGCTTGAAATCGAGGACCCGCTCCAGACCAGGTATACCGGGGGAACGGTGTTCCACGCATTCTTAGGAGAGAGGCTCCATGACTGGAGGGTGGCCGCAAAACTCGTAAAGACCGTTGCCGAGAACTTCAAGCTCCCGTATTTTACCCTATCGCCCACTTTCAGCGTGTGCCCGGTGCACGGGTATCTCTCCGGGGAGCACAAGTTCTGCCCCAAGTGCGACGAGGAAATAGGGTATGCAGGGGAAATGAGGATGCAGGCAAAAGGCTGCTGCAAGTAATAATGGTGAAAAAAGGTGAAGAAAATGGAAGAAGAAAGGCTGGAATCGCTTGAGAAAAAGAGGGTCCCCTGCGAGGTTTATTCCCGCGTGGTAGGATACATACGCCCCGTTTCGCAGTGGAACGAGGGAAAGCAGGAGGAGTTCGGGGAGAGGCACGTGTTCAATGCCTCTTCCGAGCTCCAGCAGAAGCCCGGTTGCCCCTGCAATCCTGTGGACAAGCACTAAACCAACAATGCAAGTAGCATAGAAGGAGATGGACAATGAGCCTGGATTTCGCGCACATACAGAAAACGAGCCTCATAGATTACCCTGGTGAGGTTTCCTCCACCCTGTTTACCGTAGGGTGCAACATGCGCTGCCCGTTCTGCCACAACAGGTCCCTGGTAATCCCGGAGGAGTTCCCCCCGCAAAGGGTTTCCGCCGAGCAGGCATTAACAGAGCTCTCGCGCCGCCAGAGCTACGTGGGCGCGGTGGTAATCACCGGAGGGGAGCCTACGATACACCCGGAACTCCCCTGGTTCATCTCTTCGCTAAAGGAGCAGGGCTTCCTGACCAAGCTGGATACCAACGGCACGAACCCGGAGATGCTCTCCGAGCTTTACTCCGCAGGGGCGCTTGACTACGTTGCAATGGACATAAAATCCTCGCTTGAAGACTACGAGGAAGCGGCAGGCTCGGAAGTGGACATCGCCTCAATCAAGGAGAGCGCGGACATAATCCGCTCCTCAGGAGTTGCCTACGAGTTCCGCACCACCGTGGTCCCCGGGCTCCACGACCTCCAAAAAATGGGGGAAATCGGCAAATGGCTCAAGGGCTCATCCTTGTACATACTCCAGGCATTCTCCTCAAAAGGCGGGACTCTTGAGCCCTCATTCATGTCCAAGAAGCCATTCAACGAGGCCGAACTTAGGGCACTAGCCGATGCAGCCCGGCCGTATTTTGAAGAAGTCCGGCTACGCGAATATTACTAAATGCCCGCTGCCGCCCGCTGCGCCCAGCGCATCCCTTTTCTTTGGGATTATCACTTCTTGCCTTCAGGCTCAATGTTCTTTTTCTTCAGTTTTATTAGCAGCCTTCCCAGCCTAAGGAGCGCGGAGTTCGCCTGCTCAATAGAATACACCGCATCAATGAAAATGGTGCTCGTTATGTTTGAGAGCTTGTAGTCTGCAAGCCTCTTTATGTGGCTCCGGTACGTTTCCTGGACCAGCTTGTCCGTGTGCGCCCTCTTCTGCGTAATTGAGCGGAAGGTGCGCTTGTTCATGCCTCCCCCTTCTGCAATCACCTTGTCCATTATTACGTCAAAGCCTTTCTTGATTTTGTCAAGTTCCTCAATGGCATCCGGGTGCAGCTTCTCGTTTCTCTCATCCAGCCTTGCTGCGAGCTTTGCAAAGGATTCGCTCAAATCCCCCATCCTCTCCATCTCGTTTGAGATCCTGGCCAGGATTACTATCACTTCGGACTGCTCCTTGGTAAGGTTTTTCATAGATACATCCAGCAGGACTTCGGATATCCTAGCTTCAAGGTAATCGTTTAGCGCCTCAAGCTTCCCCACTTTCGCCATCTTGCTGGTATCCCCCTTCCTTACCATCCCATAAGAGAGGTAAAAAGACTCCTTCACCACGTTCATCTGCCGTATTAGCTCCTTTTCAACCGCCAGGATTATCCCGTCCTCTGTTTCCGGCAGCACCTCCAGGTATTCGGTCTTAAAGAGTATCTCCTTCTCCCGTCCTGGCACAATCCTCTCGACCAATTTCGCAATCGGGCCCAATAGCAGCAGGAACGCAATAGCCGCGGTAACGTTGAAAATAGTGTGCGCATTAGCAACCATCTGCCCGGGGCCTCCCCCCAGCCCCGCAACGAATGAGGTAAACGGCACTAGTATGGGAATGAAGGCAATCACCCCGCAAATGTTGAATATCGCGTGCGCAACGGCACTCCGCTTTGCAAAAAGCTCCATCCTCCACGCAGAAAGTAGCGCGGTGGAAGTGGTGCCGATGTTTGCGCCCATTATAATCGCTATTGAAGGCGCAAGCGGGAGGAGCCCTTCTGCTCCCAAAACCACGACGATTCCCGTGGTTGCCGAGCTTGACTGGAAGAGTATCGTAAGAAGCGCTCCCGCAATTATCGCCAAAAGCGGGTTTTCCATCTGCTGCATGAGCTCCATTATGGAAGGGTTTTCCTTAAACGGCACGACCGCTTCGGAGAGGAAGTTTATTGCCAGGAACAAAAACCCGAAATAAAAGATTGTTTTTCCTAAGAACTTGAACCTGCTCCCGAACATGCCAACTAGGAATCCGACCACGATTAGGACCGGGGCGAAAGTGGTGAGCTTGAACGCTATTAGCTGCGCGGTGATTGTGGTTCCCACGTTTGCCCCCGCAATGACGCCAAGGCTCTGCGTAAACGAAATTATGCCCGCATTGACCAATCCCACAACGATTACGGTCGTTGCGGTGCTAGACTGTATCGCCGCAGTTGCAAGCGCCCCGGCAACTGCCCCGCTCCAGCGGTTCCTCGCAACTTTCTGCAGCGCCCCCCTTAACCTGTCGCTTGCAATCCTCTGGAGTTCGCGGCTTAGGTGCTCAATTCCGTATAAAAAGAGTATTACCGCGGCTATCAATCCCACTATTGCCCCGAACTCCATGGTTAACGGTTTTTCCCGCATTCTTTATATTAGTTGCTTTTGCTATGATTGCATATGCGGAGCCGGATGTGGAAACTGCTCTTTGCAATATGCGCAGTATTCCTTGTTCCCGGATGCATTCTCCATGACGGGCTTTCCCCCCAGGGCCTTCCAGATGGAGCATGTTCGGGATACGGTCCGGATTCCTGCCCCGCAGGCTGTGCGGTTTGCCCTCCCTGCGAAGACTGCTCTTCAATTGGGTGCCGCAGCAGGGAGGCCTGCAACGAACTCGGATTTGGCGAGGATTGGCATGATTCTGTCCGCCCCAACCGCAATTAGCCTAGGCCCGCCTGAGCCTGATTAGAGGATTATCCGATTTGGGTGCAGTGAACCTGCCCCTTTTCCATAGTTGATGCCTCCGGCATTTCCCCCTTGGCCCCTGCAGGATGTCCCTCCCAAATCTCTCGTCATGCTTCTTCCACAACGCCCTTAGCTGCTCCAGGCTGTTTAGGGTAAGATTCCCCACACTTGAGCTGCGGTTCCCAAATCCCCCGCATGCAGTAGTGAGGCTCCCATCGGCCCTCAGTCCGTATGAACTCATTCCCGTTTGCAAACACAGGGTATTGATGCTCTTTTTTGTGCCCTTCCTAAATTTGCATGCATTTCCCATCCTCACGATGCCCTCCCTTTTCTCCAGCCCGCTTGACATCCAATTTCCACTGAATCCATACACGCCCTCCACTTTTTCCCTCACGCGCTCGTACGCATCAAGCGTTTCCCTATCTCCCTTCGGATAAAGCACTATGACCGAAACGAGCTGCGCCCCGGATTCTTCAATCCAATCCAGGGTGTTTTCGGTGTACCTTAAGTATTCTCCTACGCTCTTTTCCCCATTGATAAAGCCAAATAGCAGATTGAAACTAAGCGTAATTTGCACATCCGAAGCATACGGCCCGAGTGCGGAGAGCTTCCTAAAGAACCCGATTCCATTTCTCCTATTTGGGGGAATAAGCCCGGCGGTGGTAAATTCCACTTTGCATCCGCATTCGGTTACGAGTTTCTCAACTGCCTCAAAGAGTTTTGGGTACAATAATACCTCCCCATCCCCGAGCCCGACTGGTTTTGGAGAAACGTCCGCTTCCTCCCCCTCCAACATGAGGAACTCCCCGTTTCCAAGCCCGACTGCTCCTGAAGAAATGCCCTCCCCCTTCCCCATAATGCCTGGCAGTTCCTGCCCCATGATAATGCCCCTGCTTTCAATTGCCCCTTCGAAAATCTCCCAGGGCATCTGCGGGTCCGAAGGCAGTGCGGGTATGGGGCAGGTTTTGCATCCGCCCCGGCACTTTTCCGAAAGATTTAACTCGCTAATTGCTATCGCATTTTCCGGGACTCTCCCGTCCCGCTTTTGCGCCCTCCCAGAGAGGAACGTGCGCAGGTACCTCTCAAGGCCATCAACCGATTCGATGCCGAATCTGTCCAATTCCCATATCGCGTTCCCGATTTTCCCCAGGATTCCCCGTACCCTATCCTCAACGGAGGGGGCATCCAGGTGCATATCCCCGGTTTCCAGGGGCCCCAATGCGGGGTATTCTTCCCGCATCCGCCCCACTGTGGCCTCAAGCCTCCGCAGTATCCCCGGAACGTTTATGTCCCCCAATCTCTCTAGGAAGTTCACATCCGCTAGGAAATCCGCAATCTCTCCGTCCGAATGCATCTCCACCCCCAGTTTTGGGCATAAGTTGTGCAGTATCCTTCCGAGTTCTTCCCTGCTCATTTTCTGCATCATCCCAATCCCCCCTTAAGCCCGCTTAAGCCGTATTATTGG
Source organism: Microcaldota archaeon (assembly GCA_016932815.1). GTDB lineage: Archaea > Micrarchaeota > Micrarchaeia > Anstonellales > Bilamarchaeaceae > CAIKOA01. Next base: position 22,487 of record JAFGCC010000003.1, read on the forward strand.
ATTATCCGATTTAGGGGCCGTGAACCTCCCCCTATCCCCCCAGCGCTGGTGCAGGAAACATTTGCCCCTTCCCCCGCGCACAATGTCTTTGAAGAAGCGCTTGTTGTGCCCAGCTATCAATTCCCTCATCTGCCCCAGGTCGTTTGCCGTGAGGTTTCCTATGCATGAACTGCGTTTGCCAAAACCCCTGCACCCGGTTGTTAAGCTGCCATCCGCCCGCAATCCATAGCCCCAGCTCTTCATGTGCTCGCACTGGGTGCCCTTATCCTCCCGCGTGCCCCTGCCAGAATCAAGCGCATCGCCTATTTTGAGGAGCCCCTTCCGCTGCTGCATCTCCGAGAATCCATACATGCCCGCAATCCCCTCCTCCATCCGCTTATATGCTTCAATTGTCCCTAGCCCATCGTTTTTCGGCACCAGGAGCAGCGCGCCCTCGAGGTGCGCCCCGCTCTGCCCAATCCAGTGAAGGGTTTCTTCAACGCACCCCATGTATCTTCCGACGTCCTCCTTGTTGCGGATGAACCCGAAGAGGAGGTTAAAACTGATTGTGATTTTCAAGTCCGAAGCATACGCCCCAAGTTCAGGAAGCCTCCCAAAGAACTCGATTCCCCTCTCCCTGTTCTGGGGGATTAGCCCCGCGGTGGTGAATTCTACCCTGTACCCGCAATCTTTTATGAGCCTCTCAACCGCCTCGAACAGCTTGGGGTATAACAACAGTTCCCCATCGCCCAGCCAAATGGTCTTTAGCGGGTTTACGTACAAGCCTTCAGAATCCAGCGCGCCTTCAAACAATTCCCAAGGCATCTGCGGGTCTGACGCCCTAGCGGAAATGCCGCAGGTCTCCCTGCACCCTCCGAGGCACTTTTCAGAAAGGTTGAACCCCACAATCTCTATTTTGCCTTTTTTGTCAGGCTCCCCCCTGCCTGAGAGCAGCCTGCGCAGCCGCCTTTCGGTTCCCCCAGCCATGTTCGCCCTGCGGAAGTTAATGCCAGATACGATGTCCCGTATCCGCCCCAGGCAAACCGCAATCTCCGCTTCCCTGGAGAGCCCCCCAAGGATTTTGCCCGGCACCTTCCCTTCGGGCTTAATATCCGGGTGCGCCATGCGTATCCCATTGATTGTCTGCCCCAGCCTCCGCAGCGTGCATGGAACGGCTATGTCCCCCCTCTGTTCGTTTTTCCATATGGCTTCAAGGAGGGTTCCAATCGATTCGGGATTGGGCATTGCGGAGCCTAAGCCCTGTGCAATCTCGTGCAATATGCTCTCCAGTTCCTCCTTCTGCATCCGCTGCATCTGCTTTCCTCCCATCAATTTTGTGTATGGAAATGTTTTAATATGCTATTCGCAGGCCCCCTGCGCGCAATAAGCGTTGAAAATGGAAAAGTCCAGGCACATGGGCACCCCGCAAGGCTGTCCGGTAACTGCTTAAAAATATAAGGGCTGGGTTGGTCCTGAGAAGTATGACCAACACAAAACCTCCCCAACCCAGGA
>JAFGCC010000004.1 GCA_016932815.1 Microcaldota archaeon
GTCTTCCTGACCCTCCCCCCATAAACCATATTCTAAAGCAGGGGATTACTCTTTCTGGGTGAAAAACATCCCGTGGTTTCCCTTCATGTTGATTACTTTTGCGCCGGAAGAATTCTCAAAGAACAGGAGGGGGCCTTTTGCTCCCAGGATTTTCCCGTCTATGTGCTCTGCGGTTTCCCATTTTTTTGGGAGGTTGTAATCTATTTTCTGCGGGAATGGCGTATCGAGGAGGTATTCGTTGAAGGGTGCTGCCGATTCCAGTTTTACTATTGCGTCTTCTAGCGCTTGGGGGGTTTCCTTTCCCAGGAGCTTGAGCTTCGTCCTGCTCTGCACCGCGTTTGCGAATCCGAAGTGGCTCTGGAGCAGCCTTTCCATCTCGTATGCCTCCTGGCCCTTGAAGCGCATTATTTCCGCGTAAAAATCCGCGCCCTGCTCTTTTACCCTGTCTTTTACCCGCTCTGCGTGGGTTACCCCGCACTTTACCCGCTCCCCAAAGGAAACGAGGTATACGCTGAACTGGTGCTCTGCGAACTCTTCTTGCAAATCCTCGTATCCCGCAAAATCGTGCCTCGTGTATATTCTTGAGATGTCCTTTGAGTTGCAGAATGGGCACTGGATTCTCCCTTCGTACTTGTAGGGGCACTTGTAGCGGTTGTTGCGGCTCTTGAATCCTATGCAGGATTTCGGGCCCGAGAATTCGAGTTTTAGTTCGCCTTTTAAGCCCAATGTGGCTTCTTCGCCCTCTTCCCAATAGTGGAGCACAGGATTCGAGGTTGAGAAAAAGGAAATAACGTGATTAAGGGCCATTGGGGAGAATATCTCCAGTAAGATTTTTAAGGTGTAAATGTTTTCGGATTCCCATGAAGGTAGTGCAATGGGCAATCCTGGGGCTTTTGGTTCTTTCTTTTGCTGGCAGTTATCTTGCTTTTGAGAAGCTGCCGGAAATGGTTGCATCCCACTGGAATGAAGCAGGGGAAGTAAACGGATACATGGACAGGGGGATGGGGGCGTTCCTGATGCCGGTTATTGCGGTTGGCCTGGCGGGGCTTTTCTACCTCCTTCCGCGCATTGACCCCCTAAAGAGGAACATAATGCAGTTTAGCCAATATTATGAAGGGTTCATCCTCTTTTTCGTCTTGTTCCTTGTGTATATGCACTTTCTCACCCTTGCGTGGAACCTCGGGTATTCGTTTGACATGGGCAGGATGATGGTTCCCGCAATCGGGCTGCTCTTTATTTACGTGGGAATTTTGTGCGGGGCAAGCAGGCAGAACTGGTTTATAGGGGTTAAGACTCCCTGGACATTGAGCAGTGAGCGGGTTTGGGAGAAGACGCACTCTCTTGCAAAGAAAGTGTATATTTTATGCGGGCTGCTCTGGATTGCAATCGGGCTTTTGCGCCCGGATTCGATGCTGCTCCTGCTTGGGATTGTGATTGTGGCTTCGCTTGGGCTTTTTGTGTATTCTTATTTTGTTTATCGGAAGGAGCGGGAGCGCCCTTCCAAAAAGGAGGTTTCCCCTCCTGTTTCCAAGGTGGAATCCGGGGAATCCGCAAAGGCTTTCCCCCTTGCGGGAAAGGTTCCCGGAGGGGAGGCTGTGGATTCTCCAATGGAGAATGAATCGGGAATGGAATCCCCCGGTGTGCCTCCGGCACCGGTAATGCCTGCGAAGAAGGCCCCTGCAAAGGCGAAGAAGAAGGGGAAATCCCGCTCAAAGAAATCCGCTAAAAAGAAGGCAGCAAAGGTGCCCAAGAAGGCGCCCAAGAAAAAAGCCGGGAAGAAGAAGGCGGCAGGGAAAAGGAAATAGCCTTTCTTTTTATTCTTTTCTTAACTTAAGAAGTCCCTTATGCCGGAGAACTCTTCGGCAGATATCCAATATATGTGCAGGGGTGGCGGCCAGATTCGCGTTCGCGCGAATACCCGCCAGGTTGCTTCGCAACTTAAACCCCTGCAGCTGCTCATGCAGGGGTGGCGGAGTCTGGTCAAACGCGCAGGACTTAGGATCCTGTAGCTTAGTGCTTGCGAGGGTTCAAATCCCTTCCCCTGCATTTTTGTTTTCTAAAAGTGGGCTGGAAGTGCAACCCACTTAAAACTTATCCTTCAAATGCGAATACGAGATGATTGATAATGAGCAAATTGCCTATTTCACGGGAGGAAGCAATTGAATTCCTAAAGAGCATGCCCCAGCAGGATTCGGACATGAACCATTACCTGGAAACGGAAGCAATCATGAGGGCGCTTGCGCGCAAATTCAGCGAAGATGAGGAATACTGGGGAATGCTTGGGCTCCTGCACGATGTGGACTGGGCACTAACCAAGGAAGATGTGGGCAGCCACGGAATCAAGGCGGCGGAGATTCTGCGTGAGAAGGGCTTTGATGATGAATTCGTGGAAATTATCCAGTCGCACGTTTATGCAAACGAGCTTATTCCCTCCCTAAAAGAGAGGAAGAGGGAAACCAAAATCCAGCATTGCCTAATTGCCTCAGAAACGTTTACCGGAATCATTTACGCTTACGCCCTGATGAGGGGAAAGGACATCTCCGGCATGGAAGTTAAGGGGCTAAAAAAGAAATTCAAGGACAAGAGGTTTGCCGCAAACTGCAACCGGGAGCTTGTGCGCGAAATAGAGCTTGCAGGGCTCCCGCTTGAGGAGTTCTTCGCCTTGTCCATTGAAGCGGTAAAGGGGATAAAAGAGCAGATTGGGCTAGAATAATCCGAGCTGATTAGAGCCTTTTGGAATAAAGCGTTACGAATGGCTCAAATCCCGCTTTTTTGTGGAACTCCTTTGACCTCTCATTTAGTTCTAGGACATCCAGGATTATCTCCTTTATCCCCTCTTCCTTGCATCTTTTGCCTAATTCATCGTAGAGCTTCTTCCCGATTCCAAGCCTCCGGAATTCGGGGTGCACATAAACGTAATCCACGAATGCGTATTTGCGCCCAAATGGCCCATAACCCGCGCCAAAAGGAGTTTTGTCTGAGATGGAAAACCATGCAAAGGCAACCGGTTTCCCCCCAATTAGTGCAAGCAGGAGTTTTCCTTCCCTGATTGCGGAGAGGGCGCGTTCCTTGTCTTTTTTGACATCCGGAATCGTGTAATCGTCCGCCTTCGCAATATCCACTCTCCCTTCCCATACGAAATCAAAATCCCCCTCTCCCGCAATGCGGAAAGACAACTCTCCTGGTTGGGGCGCTCCTGCCATAAGGGGCACTTCGGGCAGAAAGTTTCTAAATCTTCGGTAACATTTTGTGCAAGGCTGTCCGGTAACTGCTTAAAAATATAAGGGCTGGGTTGGTCCTGAGAAGTATGACCAACACAAAACCTCCCCAACCCAGGA
>JAFGCC010000019.1 GCA_016932815.1 Microcaldota archaeon
ATCCTGGGTTGGGGAGGTTTTGTGTTGGTCATACTTCTCAGGACCAACCCAGCCCTTATATTTTTAAGCAGTTACCGGACAGCCTTCTTTTTTGTGGTTATTTCCCTATTCCATCTCAATAGTCGAAGGCGGCTTGTTCGTAATGTCGTAGAGCACCCTCCCCGCCCCCCGCACCTCATTCGTAATCCGGGTGGAAATCCTCCCCAAAACTTCGTGCGGAATCTCCGAAAAATTCGCGGTCATCCCATCGAGGCTCCCAACAGCGCGCACAACGACCGTGTGCTTGTAAATCCTCTCATCGCCTGCCACTCCGACGGTTTTAGCCGGAAGGACTGCTGCAAAGTACTGCCAGGGCCTCTCCATCTCCCCTTTTTCCGAAGCCAAATCAATCTCCTCTTCCACGATTGCGCAGGCTTCCCTGGCTATCTCAACTTTCTCCCTCGTAATTTCTCCCACGACCCTTATTGCGAGTGCGGGCCCGGGGAAAGGCTGCCTCTCAAATACGTGCTTTGGGAGCCCAAGTTCTTTTCCCACCATGCGCACCTCGTGCTTGTACAATTCGCGCAGGGGCTCGCACAATTCCAGCCCCATGTCCTTGGGCAGCCCGCCCACGTTGTGGTGGCTCTTGATAGTGTCGCGCCCCATGCCCCCGCTCTCAATCCAGTCGGGAGCAATTGTCCCCTGTATTAACACTTCCGCCCCGCTCCCTTTTGCGTGCTCTTCAAAAACGCGTATGAACAATTCCCCAATCAGCTTCCTCTTCTCTTCTGGTTCAGAAACTCCCTCCAATTTTGAGAGGAACTTCTCTTTTGCGTCAATCACTTCCAGGGGAACCCCCTCCTTTTTAGCCGCATCCAGGACGGCCTCGGTTTCGCCCTTGCGCATGAATCCGGTATCCACGAAAAGCGTGGTCAATTGATTCGGGATTGCCCTTGCGGCAAGCCCTGCAGCGACCATGGAATCCACCCCTCCCGAAACTGCGGTAATTGCTTTTTTGTCCCCCACTTTTTCTTTTATCTCTCTGACTGCTTCTTCAATGAATTTTTCAGGATTGAACGCCATGTGTCTTAATGAGCCACCTTCTTTTAAAAAAGAAGCTGTTAATTCCTATAGTATATGCGCATAATAGCCGACCTCCACCTCCATTCCAAGTATTCAAGGGCAACCAGCCCAAACTGTGATTTGGGTGGGCTCTCCGAATGGGCGAAAATCAAGGGAGTAGGCTTGCTGGCAACAGGCGACTTCACCCACCCACAATGGATTAAGGAACTCAAAAAAGGCCTAAAACCCGCAGGGGAAGGAATATACGAATACGATGGAATCTCCTTCATGCTCACTGCCGAAATCTGCAACATTTTCGAATTAGCGGGAAAAGTAAAGAAGGTGCACACGCTCCTCTTAGCCCCCTCATTTGAAGCGGTAGCCCAATTCAACGACGCAATAAGCAGTTACGGAAACCTCGCAGAAGACGGGCGCCCAATCCTGAAAATGGACATAGCAGAACTATTGGATATCACAGAATCAACCTCAAAGGAAATAATGTTCGTTCCCGCGCACGCGTGGACTCCCTGGTTCGGGGTTTTCGGCTCAAAGAGCGGCTTTGATTCATTGGAGGAAGCATTCGGGAAGAAGAAGTCCCACATAAAGGCAATAGAAACCGGATTGTCAAGCGACCCGCAGATGAACTGGATGCTATCTTCCCTAGACGGCGTTTCCCTAATCTCAAATAGCGATGCGCATTCCCCGCAGAAAATAGCGAGGGAGGCAAACGTCTTCGAACTAAACGAATTAACCTACAACTCGGTAAAAAATGCAATAGAAACAAGGGAAGGCTTCGTAAAAACCTACGAGTTCTACCCTGAAGAAGGCAAATACCACTGGGACGGGCATAGAAACTGCAACGTATGCCTAAACCCCTCGGAAACGAAAAGGCTGGGGGGAAGGTGCCCCAAGTGCCGCAGGCCATTGACCGTAGGCGTCCTAAACCGCGTCTACAATCTTGCCGACAGGCAGCAGGGCTACCTCCCAAAAGGGGCGGTCCCCTTCACAAGGCTAATCCCACTAACTACGATATTATCCGCAGTACGGGGAAAAGGCGAGCAGACAAAAACCATAACCGAGGAATACTTCAAGATGGTCCATTATTTCGGAAGCGAGTTTGCAGCATTGGAGGCCCCAAGGGAACAGTTGCGCTTAGCATCCGACAAGGAGGCAGCCGACGCAATAGTCCATGCAAGGGAGGGAAAGATTTACTGGGTCCCCGGCCACGATGGGGTTTTCGGCCAGCTATCCTTAGAGAAGGTGGACCAGCCCGCCCGCTCGGTAAAAGGCCAGAAAAGCCTGATGGACTTCTGAGTGCGCCCACGCATTTCCATTAAAAGGGTTTTTGCCCAAATCTAGCCTTGATTACAATGGAACTCCACGAAAAAATATTCGAGCTGTCACTAAACCGCTCAATTTTCATGAGCTCAAACGAGATTTATGGCTCCTTATCCGGCTTCTATGATTATGGGCCCATAGGCTGCAGGGTAAAAAAGAACCTGGAGAACCTATGGAGGAGGATGTTCCTGGTTGAAGAGGGCTTCCTGGAAGTTGAAACCTCGATAGTAACCCCGGAGATAGTGCTAAAAGCAAGCGGGCACGTAGACGAATTCACGGACCCGGTAGTCTCGTGCAAGGAGTGCAACTCCAAAGTTCGCGCAGACCACCTGGTAGAAGGAAAGCTGAACGTAAAATGGGACATGAAGCTAGAATCCCTGGACAAATTAATCCGCGACAACGACATAAGATGCCCATCATGCAAAGGAGAGCTCTCAAACGCCTACAACACCAACCTCATGTTTGAAACGGGAATAGGCGCCGACCTTGCAAAAGCATTCCTGCGCCCTGAGACCGCGCAGGGAATCTTCACCTCCTTCCAGAGGGTGTTTAGGAACTCAGGCTCCAAGCTCCCATTAGCAGTAGGGCAGATAGGACGGAGTTTCAGAAACGAGATTTCCCCCAGGAAGGGGTTGGTCCGCATGAGGGAGTTCACCCAGATGGAGCTAGAATACTTCTTCAACCCCTCCAATCCCGAAATAGAAGGGTTCGAAGCAATAAAGGATGAGAAGATGCGCATGCTAAAGCGCGATGCAAAAGAGCCAGTCTGGATGAGCGCCGAAGAGGTCGTAAAAGAGGGAATAGGAAACGAAATAATGGCGTACTTCCTTGCAAAAGAATGGAAGTATTACGTTTTAGCGGGGCTCAATCCCGAAAAGATGTGGTTTAGGCACCTAGGCGAAGGCGAAACCCCCCACTATTCACAGAGCAACGTGGACATGGAAGCAGAAACCTCATATGGAATAGTCGAGATTGCAGGCAACGCCTACCGCACCGATTACGATTTGTCAAGGCACAAGGAATTTAGCAAGAAAGAGCAGGAAGTCTTCATACAGGAAGAAGGAAAGAAAATCCTCCCCCACGTATTTGAAGTCTCAATGGGCGCAGACAGGCTCATCTTCTGCCTTCTTGAGCATTGCTTTAGGGACAAGGGCGAAGGAAAAGAATGGGAATGGTTCAACCTTCCCCCGGCAGTTGCCCCCTACGAAGTTGCGGTTTTCCCGCTAATGAAGAAGCCGGAGCTAAAAAACCCCGCAATGGAAATAGCCTCGGCCCTGCGCGAAGAGGGCATAAACACCTATTTCTCCCCCACAGGCTCAATAGGAAAAAGGTATGCAAGGGCGGACGAAGTCGGAATCCCCTATGCAATAACAATCGATTATGATACGCTGGAGGATTCGACTGTTACCCTGCGCTTCCGGAACGACGGCCAGCAGGAGCGCATAAAAAAAGAGGAGCTCTCCCCAAAGATAAAGCAGTACAAGAAAGAAGGCAAATTTACCCTATAGAGCAGGCTGCCCCAGGTGCCCCAGGGAAGGCCCCCGGCGCATTTTGCTTCCAGCACGGGCATTTTTAGACGTGGGGGGCAGGAAGCAGGCATATAAACCTTTTCATGGATATTGCACCGTGATTTCATGCGCTTGAAATTCGGAATGCTATTCCTCGTCCTTGCGCTCTCGCTGGTTGCCGCGCGTCCCACACTCATCATACTCGACGCTTCCGGCAGCATGAGCGGGATCATGGACAGCGGGATGAGCAAGATGGAAGCCGCAAAAATTGCGGCCACGGACCTTGTGGAGAATGCAAACGAGCCAATCGCACTCATGATTTATACGAACTGCGATTCCGGCCTTGACCCTTACAGCGGCCCAATTAGCCTCGTAGTCGATTTTACCATGGACAAGCAGCTCCTAAAAAACGAGATTGCGGCAATTAGCCCCTATGGGGGAACGCCCATCTCCAACTCGATAAAGGAAGCTGCCACGCACGTGGGCTCTACGGGCAACAACGCGGGCATCGTAATCCTCACAGACGGAGAGGAGACCTGCGACGCGCTTAGTGCAAGCGAAATCGCACAGCTTGCCCAGCAGAACGGGGTTAGCATCATAAACATCGTAGGGTTCCAGCTCTATCCTGGCACAGAACAGGAGATGGAGCAGGTTGCACAGGCAACCGGAGGAGAATACTACGAGGCAACGGACCTTGAGACCCTCCAGCAGTCTTTGCAGCAGGCATACGAGTCCTCAAGCGACACGAGCCTGCTTAGCGTAAACTGCTGCCCGACTCCGGTCTTTGCGCTTTTGCTCCTTGGGGCATTTGCATTTTATAGGAAGGACTAAACCCCTTCTTTATTTTCCTTTTATTTCTGTTTTTTTGCGGGGATTTTCTTCTAGCTTGGATTACAATCAGCACCTTCTTAGCTTAAGCGGGGGATTTTGCAGGTTCCGCCCCATGCTAGGTTTTATGGGGAACGATTTTTCCACGAACCGTCCCTTGCTCATCCACTCCCGCGCTTTCCGGCTGAAGACCTCAATCTTTTTCTCTATTGCCGCTTCTCCCTCGCCTGCTAATTCCTTGAATTCCCTATACGAGGGGGGGCTGAAGTAGGATATGTTTAGTGCAACGAAGAACAATACGGCGCGGGAGAGCTTCCGGTTCTTAGGAGGCTTTGCCGGCAGTTGGATTTCGTCCATGCCTTTTGTTGGGTTGCATAAAATATAAAAACGTGTGCTAATTTTTCACATGAGCTGCGGAATTGCGGAATGCTCCCCTCCCCTCCCGCTTATATTGGTTCTTCGGGAAGCCCCTCGCGTGTGCTCAAATGGGCGGAAAGGAGGAATTCAACAGGAGGCGAAAATGGCTCAGGAGGCTCATCTTCTCAAGCCCCATGCTCACCGAAATGTACTCGGAATTCCTGGAGGCTTTATCAGAGGGGGACTTCGGCAAGGCCAAAAGAAGGGCCGACGACATGTTCTACGAGTTCCTTCGCAAGGCCTAGGAGGTCAGCTTCTCTATGGCCCTAATGAGCTTGAGGACCTTCTTCCCCTTTGCCGTGATTTTCCATGCAACCGCCACGGGGCGGTCGGTCGCGTCCACGGTCTTTTCCCCAATGAGCCCCGCCTTGCGGGATTCTTTTATGAATGCGGAAACCAGGTTTTTGTTCTTGTAATCCGCCTTTTGCCGGATTTCCATAAAACGCAGCGGCTTCTCTTCAAGTGCGGCGAGCATTTTCAGGTAGCTCTCCCTCATAAGCCACTTGCTGGGGTTGCGCTTTGCCCTGCCCCTTCCCGGTTCCGGACGCATGGCTCCATTAATCTGCCCTCCTTTTTATTCGGGTTATGTTCGTATTCCGCACCATTACCGCGGTGCTTTTTTCCGATACCATTTAAAAGTATTGCCACGTATATCCTGTGTAACAAAAACGGTTACCAAAGCCAGGCGGTGTTTCCATGGCACAAGACGACGCAGGTTTGCAGGATTCCATATTCCCCAATTTCCGCTACCCTAGGATGTGGGATTCCCTAATTGCCCGCAGGCTGCGGGAAAAAGGCTTCAAGCGCGCAGAATACATGCGCTCTCTTTTGAGGAGGGATTTGCTTGGAAAAGAATAAGCAACGTGCGCCGGGAGGCAGGCGTTTTCCGGGGCGTTGCCCATACTGCGGCAGGAAAGTTGAAGAGGCTTCGGAAGACGAGCTTCCAGAGAGGCGCAGGGGCAGGCCCTACCCTCATTTGGAGTGAGTCCGGAGAGTGCGGGTCATGGCGTTAAATAACGAAGTCCTGATTGTTCCGCAAAAGCATCTGCTAAATGGGGAACTCTTTAGGCTTGAGGGTAAGCACCGGAGGGAGGATAAGCTCCCTTGGGTGGAACTGCGGAAAGAACTGCGGAAGGAGGGCCTTGAGCTAAAAACCATCGACCAGTCTGATGACGCTTGCAACGCACGCGCGGTAGTGTTCATCGAAGTTCCCTCCCCCCGCAACAGAATCTACCGGTTTTGCCTGGAGAACAGGATGCAGGAGCGGCTTTTTTTCATGGCTTATGAGCCCCAGATTATACATCCCCCCAATCATAATGCCGACCTGCACTCCGAGTTCAAGGCCGCCTCCACGTTCAACAACCGCCTGGTGGATGGCAGGAAGTACTTCAAGCACAATTTTACCCTCCCAATCCGGCATGGGGATAAAATTTCCCTTCCCCGGGGAAATTTTGGTAAAAAGAAGCTGCTCTGCCTCATATCCTCAAACAAGTATTCGCACCGCAAAAACGAGTTATATTCGGAGCGCATCCGCGCAATCCGTTTTATGGAGCGCAACCACCCTGCCGATTTCGACTTATATGGGGTTGGCTGGGATATGCCCGTAATCCACTTACCGCTTGCATCGATGCTCCCGGTAAATGCCGCAATACAGAGATTCTACCCTGTTTTCCCGTCCCTCCCAAGATTTTCTTCATATCCTTCTTACAGGGGGGTGAGCTGGGATAAGGCGAAGCTCTTTCCCAACTACAAGTTCACGATTGCCTACGAGAACGAGTTGGGGTCCTACGGATACGTTTCGGAGAAAATACTCGAGGCAATGCTCTACGGATGCGTTCCGGTTTACCTGGGGGAGAGGCAGATATCCAGCATGGTCCCGGCGGGCTGTTTCGTTGACAAGAGAAGCTACTCGGACTATCGTGAGCTCTATGAGTACCTCTCTTGCGTGGATGAGTGCGAGCATGCAGGCTATCTGGAGAACATCGAGCGTTTCCTAAACAGCAAAAAGGCATATCCTTTCACAATTGATGCTTTCATAGAGAGCTTTTCTAGGATGCTAAATGGGGGCAGTGCATGAAGGCGGGCGGAACCGGTTTTGGGGCGATGCGCGCTTTGGCGGCTCTATCCCTCGTTTTCTACGGGCTGGCATTTGGCCTCCTGTGAATTCTAGCATATGCGCTCTTAGGGGCGCTTTCAAGGATTTGTCCTCCTGGGCCAAGGGAGTGTTTGAGGGGATGGAGAAAGAGCCATTCTGATTCTATAAAACTAGGTTGCAGGATAAAAACGCCGGGGGTGGGATTTGAACCCACGAATCCTTGCGGAAAACAGGTTAGCAACCTGCCGCCCTGCCGGACTAGGCGACCCCAGCATGAATTACATATCTGATACCCCAAAAACGGGGGTTGGTTAGCGGGAGGAGTGACAGTATGAAGCTCACGCCCGCAGGCGGCACAAGAGCTTCATGCTGGCATAGGGGCGGAGCCCCCACCTGCCGAATGGACTTGGGGGGAATCGCACCCCCGGCTTCGCCGATGCGAACGGCGCACTCTACTGCTGAGTTACAAGCCCGTCGGTTTGATTGTTCCCGTGGATATCCACTCGTCATATTTGCAGATATTCCGGGGATTGCTGCTTCCTATTTTCTTAAACCATATTTTAAAGTTATTGCAGCCCCTGACGACAACGGTTTGCCCGTGGATATACGCGGGTATTCCTTGTTTGTTCAAAACACTTTTAACCTGTTCCCTCAGCCTGCTGCTTATGCTCCAGATGAAGATGTAAGGGTATTTGTAGCCCTCGTCTTTCCTGGCGGTAACGCATCCATCTGTATCAAACAAGCCCCGTATCACGTTGTTTACGCTTTCTGGAGGCAGCGACATTAGCTCTGGAGGCATCTTTAGCTCCCTGCCTTTCATACCTACCGGGAAACCGTGTTTTACCAACCATTTGGAAACGTGGGAAGCACAGGTTACTGCGTCTATCGTTCCAGAGCTCCTCCGTTTGCGCGAATTTATCCTGACTCCGAAGACTTTTCCCATTAGGGGGACCAGAAACCCCTCAAAATAAGCCCGGTCCTTCTCCGAATTCCCGCTGATGACTACGCTCGTTTTCTCTTTTCCGCCTTTTATGGGATATCTGGATACGCATCCATCGCCCATCATAATCCCGTAGAATTCAAGGGCCTCAGGGTTTGAGATGCTTATTTCGTCAATCTTTGGGAAATTCTTGGATAGCTGGCTCCTTACCTTTTTCATGCGTGCGCCAATCTCGCTTTTGCTCATTTGCCCAGCTGTCCGCTTGCCCCCCAGCACACGGCCCCAACTCTGCTCCAGTTTTCGCCCTTTTTCTAGAAATCTGGAGGTTCTGGGTTCCAAATCGCATAATTTAGCGAAGAAAGTGGTTGGCATCGTGCAAGCGCCGCTTCTCCAGTTCTTTATCGCCCGGTTTTTTTCCCCGGTCTTTTTGGCGAGTTCTTCGTTGTCAAGATTAAGCTGGGAGAACATTTCGTCTAAAGTCGCCCTTTCGAACTTCAACCTGCCTCCCATGGGAGTACATGCAGGCTAAAGCATTTATTTCTTACTCTGAGCTACAAGCCCGATATAACAAATTCCAGATTCAATTTACGACCACAAGCGGGCTGACGTCCTTCTCAAGCTCAAGCTTCGCCACGTTGATGAAGGTCATTTCCTTGGAAACTTTCACCAGGGGCGGTGCGCCAAGCGAGAGCTGGAGCGCGCGTGCACCTACGATTCTTGCAATCTCAAAGTTATTTAGGTTCTTCATTGATTCCACCCGGATTGGAGGTTATTCTTAAAGCCCAAAAGCTTTTTAACCGTATAATCTTGGGATCATAGGGATTTGAACCCTAACATGCAGGTTTCTTTATCGGGGGAGTCCCCCACTGGAGCCTGCCGCGCTACCAAGTTACGCCATGACCCCTCCAAGAGAGAATAGTTATGTTGCATGAAGCTTTTAAAAACCCGCCCGCACTCCTCTGGAGGGTGCGCGGCCTGCGGAAGGGGGGCACGGGCAAAGCCTCCACAATGAAGGCCCTGGAAACGGGGCAGGGCACCCCCGCATAAAGCGGGAGCATACGTTTTTTATTCGTTCCCGGCACATTAACCTAAGTTGTGATGTAAATGGGGCCAGTAACAGACATGGATTTGCTGAAAACCAAAGCGGAATATTATGCTAGAAAGCTGCAGGATTCTAATCCCACAAACAGGGAGAACGCCGCAAAGGCAGTCTATGATATGTACTCGGACACCTACCATGCGCTGCCTTCGGACAAGGAAACCGAAGGCTTCATAGCCAAGAAAAAGCTAATCGACGATACGTTGCTCCACGTCCTCTTAGAAGCCCTCAAGGGTGACAAGTCCGAGGAAGTGCGCAGGCAGGTTGCGCTGGCCCTTGGAGCATCAGAACGCAAAGAGGCAATCGCCCCGCTGGCTGCCGCCTTGCAGGATGAAGACAGCCAGGTGGCAGGATACGCGGCATCCGGGCTGGGCAAGCTTGGAGGCGTAGAGGAGATGCTCCCCCACTTCCTCAACCTGGTAAAGCGTGAGGGCCTAGATGATAACATGAAGTCTGGAGTGGCGCAGGGGCTGTATGATTTGTTCAATTCAAAAGCAAACGAGGGGGAAGAGCCATACTACATCAAGGAAAAAGACCGCGAGCCCTTGGTAAATTTCCTCCTAAAAACCGTGGGGGAGTCCGGAATGGGGGCAATGAGCGCGGCAATGGCACTAAAGGATGCGGCGTATTACATAAAGACCCTGAAGCCGCTAAGGGAACTTGAGGCAAAAGCGGAAAGCCCAGAGGTAAAGAGGGCGCTCTCAGAAGCAATCTCCGCTCTCGAAGAGAGAATCGCAATACGCGGAGGGCAGGGCTTCCAGAGCGGAAAATCGCCTTCGGAACTTGAGGGCGGGGAACAGGGAGGCCGGGCAGTCCCAAGGAAAAGGGCAGTGCGCTAGAAGAGGGCAAGGAAACGGGTCATGGGGCATGGACGAAACAGGGGTGGCACTTGAGCGCGCATGGAGCGGAACCTGCAAGGTTTTATTCGGGCAGGAACTTGGGAGCTACAAATTATACTCGAAATGGCTAAGGGAACTCGTGGATGCCCCAAGCACAAGGAAATCCTGCATCTTAGGCAAGGAAGTAATCCACTCCACAAACAATTATCGCAAGAGCGCGCCCTCAATTAGCTTAGACGAGGTGGATTTCCACAGGAAGTTCCCTCCCCTCAACCTAAACGAGATAAAGGACATAGACAGCATATCCGAAGCGGTAAAAGATAGGGTAGCCTACGCGGGAAACATGATTCTGGGCAACTCAAGGTTCATAGAAAAAAGCTCAAATGTAAACGACAGCTTCTACGTGTCCGATTCCACCATTTGCGGGAATTCCAAATACATGGCTTACTGCACCCTAACAAGGCACGACAGCTACGGATTCGGGGGGAATGCGTTTTCGCAATGCGATTTCTGCCTCAAGTGCCATGAACTAACCAGGGTTAAGCGCTCATTCGAATTGTGGATGAGCCAGGATTGCGAGGACTGCTATTATTCGCACGGGTTGAAGAACTGCTCAAACTGCATCTTCTGCTTCAACCTCCAGAACAAGCGCAATGCAATCGGGAACCAAGAACTCCCCCCAGACAAGTTCAGGCAAATCCGCGCAAAGCTAATTTCGGAGATGGCAGAAGAATTAAAGGCCAAAAAGCGCCTGCCATCCCTAATAGAAATCGTGGGCAAGGAGAAGAAGGCGCCCAAAATACGCGTGAGCGCTCCCGCTCCTGAGGAGCAAAAGGACAAGGGCAAAATAGAAGCCGCATTCTCAAAAACGATGCAGTTGATTTTCGGAGTGCCCCACTCAAAGGGAATAGATTTCTACGCGGATTGGCTAACCATGCACACTAGGGGCTTTGAGAGGCACAAATCCGCAGCAAGCAAAAAGGAAGTGTTCCTCGCCCACTACGGAAACTATTCAGACCTCCCCAAAGACCGGCTCCTAAATCTAGAAGAGGCGCAGGAATTCGGGAAGAGCGCAAAAGCCGCCCCGGATGAGATAGGGGGAATCTCCCTCTCAAATGCGCACTCCAAAATAAGCGAAATCGCCTTCTTCAACACCGGCATACAAGACGGGCAGAACCCAAACGACATAGAATGCACAATCAACATAGAAGCATCCAACTGCTACCGCACCGTATGCAGCGTTTATTCCAAATACTGCGGATGCTCGTTCTGGCCAAGGAGCTCGGAGCATGCATTCGGCTGCGATTCCGTATTTGACACGGGCTTCTGCGTAAACTGCTACCATTCAGTTAGGCTCTCAAGATGCTTCGAGATGGACAGCTGCAATTCCTGCATGGACTGCATGTTCTGCCACAACTGCGAGAACCTCCAGAATTCCATGTTCTGCTTCAACACGAAAAACAAGAACTACGCAATAGGGAACGTGGAAGTCGGGAGGGAGGAATACCTCCGCATAAAGAAGCTCGTCCTAGACGAAATAAATTCGGAGCTGGAAAAAACCGGGAAGCTAAAGAGAAGCGTGTTCTCATTCTAAGGAGGCCTCCCGCACCTTCTCCAAGATTTTCTCCACCACGCTGTCCACAAAGCCCTCTTTTATGCGAAGCGATGCAGCGCGCGCATGCCCGCCCCCGCCTTCAATGAAATCCCCCATTTCCTCTTTCAGAGAGGCGATAATGGAATCCGCCTTCACCCCTTTTTCAACCGCACCCGAATTAATCCTAAAAGAAAGCCCGTTCTTCCAGACTCCAAGGACCACCGCGGGCGCATCCCCCACCAGCTCAAACCCCCGCGTTGTAATCTTGCCTTTGCCCGGAAACTCCCTGCTCTTTACCTTCTCCGTATCCACCACGTAAACCGAAACCGCCCCTTCAAGCTTTTTCTTCATGTTCTTCTGCACGTCCTCGCTAATCCTATCCAGGGCTTCACGGGCCTGAACCAGAACGGAAGCATAAAGCTCCCTGTTCTCAAGGGCGTTCTTGTAGAAATCCAGCTTGTTCCCAAAGCCCGAATAGGTAGCCATGTAGTCTAGGACAAGCGCAACCTCCCGCTCCGTATCCGAAACAGGAAGTATGGGGCTCTTGTCGCCCGCGCACGCAATGGGAGCTAAAGAAGCCGCATCCTCCCCGCATGCGCGCGCAACCTCAACAGCCAGGTAGCCCGCAGTATAGAATGATGCTTCCGCAGAGGAATCCACGGTCCACGGGCTAAGCAGAACGTGCGAATTCCTCTCCGCCTTCCCCTCGTTTGGGTGGTGGTCTATAATCATGACTTCCGCCCCGCTTGCTTTTAGGACGGACAATCCCTCCGCGCTTTCAATCCCGCACCCAAAATCAAGCAGGATTACAAGCGGCTTCTTCTGCCCCTGGAGGTTTCCTATGTCCCGCATCGCATCAAAGGGGGTGTAATTTGCGGAATTCTGCTGGGAAGTGTATGCGCGAACCACCCTGGTTAATGCAAGGGCCCCCGCAATCCCGTCTGCGTCATTGTGGAAGCGCAATAACACGTGCCTCCCAAGCTTCCTTGCCCCAAGGAGCTTCCTTGCGCACTCTTCTATTTTGGGCTTGAGTTTTTCCACGGCGCTCCCTTCTGCAAGCAAGGCAACATCAAAGAGCTTCGCGTTCGCCTCCACCCTGCCAATAACGGATTCGTAAATCCCGGAAGTTTTCTCAAGGGAAGAAACTTTCAGCTTCATGAATCCCCGGTCGTTGTAGGCGCTCCCCGAAACCATCAACTCCTGCCCGTATTCAAAGAACGAGCCGGATTCAAATTCTATTTCGCCTTCCCCGTCGGTAAGAGTATATGAGAATCCCCCCCTCTCTTTCCTCCTGCGCGAGATTACGCAGGGGGCATTTTCCACTACCGCACCTTCCTCAAGATTTTTTAGTGACATTCCAATTCCTCAATTATTATGGATGGAGATTGCATCTCTTATGTTGCGTTTTGCCTTGGGATATGCATCCTGGCAATGAGGGCACAGATGCAATCCAGAAACCATCCCCATCTTTTTCAAATAAGACCTATTTTTTGTTGTTTTCACGAATGGCTACTTCCCCATCACAGCCATAAAAAGCTTTGCTTGCTTATTTACCGGTATGTACCGCTACCTTGAGCACACAGCAGACGAGCTGCTAGAGGCACAGGCTCCAACGTTTGCGCAAGCCCTAAAGGACGCGGTTGAAGGCTCCTTTGAGCTAATCGGGAAAGGAAAAAGGGAGGAAGCCAAACTGGAAATTGAAGCAGCCGCGGAAACAAAAGAAGACCTCGTAGTCGAAATCCTGCAGGAAACCGTAGTGGGCTGCGAGCTAAACGGGCTATCCCCCTCCCGTGCGGAGCTAATCGAATTGAACGAAGAGGCTCCGCATGCGAAATTCAGGATAATCTGTGAGAAAAAGCCCCCAAGGAACCAGATAAAGGCGGTGACCTACCACCTCCTCAAAGTTGAAAACGAAAACGGGAAGTGGAGGATAAACGTCCTCTTTGATGTATGAATGATGCGGGAATGCCCGAATGCCCCCAGGCAGGGCGCTCTCACGCTTTTTTCCGCTCTTCCTTTTGGGGGACAGCCTCGGAAGCTTTCGCCTCTTCCGCTTCCCGAACGAGCCCGGTCAGCTCCTCTTCGGAGAAGAACTCGAACTTCGCCTTTGATAGTTTCGTGTAGAGCCCCTGCTTCTTCTTAAACTGGTCCGGGCCTTCGAGCATGTGGCTTGTTCCCCCCCAAACCCCGAACCAGCCCAGGGGGGCCATCACGGTTGAGAGGAGTTTCACGGTTATGTGGCCTGCGAAGGAAGCTTCGAGCAGGATAAGGAGCGAGAGGAGCACCACCCCGCTTAGGAAGTAGATGACGCCTTTCTTCCATTCCCCCTCCACCAGCCGGTCGTATTCCGCCTTGCGCGAAGAAAAATGCTCCCGCAGGCGCTTTTTGATGGTCGCTTCGCTCTTCTGGGAGCGCAGGGCCTGGGGGACGCTCATGCGCAGGCTGAAGTCTTCGTTCTTGTCTTCGGAAGTGCGCCTCATCACTTCGTCTATGAAGTCCGCGGAAACCGCCCTCTTGGAATAGGGCGCCGGGTCGAAGTCCGAGAAAACGTCGTCGTATCCGTCCATCCAGATATCCACGAAGGCGAGGACGGAGGATGCCCTCTTGCCTTCAACCTTCTTCTCGAGCTTGGGGTCTGCCATCGGATTACCAACTCACGCAGGCTTTGGGAAAGAAGTAATTAATACCCATCATGCAGGGCCATGGGCCATTATTTTTTTACCCCAAGGATTTCCTTTGCGCGGTAAATTATCTTCTTCTCGTCTGCAACCAGCACGTTCCTCTCGCGCATCAGGATTTTCCCGTTGCAGATTACGCTGTTTACGGAAAACGGGAAAGTAGAATACACAATCTGGCTGATTACGTCGTTTAGGGGCGAGAATGCAAGGTGCGAGGTGGAAAGCAGGATGATATCCGCCTTGTTGCCCACCTTTATTTCACCTGTGTTCCCAAGGCGCAATGCCTTTGCCCCGTTCCTGGTTGCCATCGCAAACGCTTTTAGGTGGTCCATCGCGTGCGGGTCCTTGCGCTCCTCTTTCTGCATTAGGCAGGATAGGCGCGCCTGCTCGAACATGCTGAAATTGTAGTATGCCGCAACGTCGGTCCCCAGGCACACGTTTATTCCCTTTTTGAGCATATACGGGATATCCGGGGTTCCCGAAGCAAGGAGCATATTCGAGCCGGGGCAGTGGGAGATTGAAGCCTTCCTCTTTGCAATGAGGTCCAAATCCCCGCGCGAAGTCCACACGCAATGCGTTAAGAGCGCCCTCTCGTTTAGGAGCCCGAGCTTGTCTAAGTGCCGTATCACGCTTGTCTTGTATTGTTTTTTCTCCCATGCCACTTCCTCGCGGTTTTCCTGGGTGTGCGTCCTAAAGAGGACTCCGTATTTTTCGCAGAGCCTCTTGCACCCTTTGAGCAGCGGGTCCGTTGCGGTAATCGCAAATCTGGGAGTCACAGCGTAACTTAGGAGCCCGCCATTTTTCCCGTGCCATTTGCGCAGGAGCGATTCGCTCTCTTTTAGGCAGGTGTCGGTGTCCTGCTGCAATTCCGCCGGGGAATTCCGGTCCATCATGGTCTTGCCTATTACCGCACGGAACCCGAACTGCTTTGCCGCCTTGAATGCCTCTTCCACATGGTATACGGAAGTGTAGTCTGACAGGGTGGTCACCCCGCAGTGGAGCATCTGCAAATAAGCGGCTTCCGCGCACGCCCGCGCCTTCTCCTTATCCAGCTCCCCCTCCCACTTCCAGATGTATTTTTTTAGCCATTCTAGAAGGCTCTCATCCGCTGTTAGCCCCTGGGTTGCAATCTGGTAGGAGTGCATGTGCGAGTCCACGAATCCCGGGCAGATTATGCGGCTGTGCGCCCCTATGGAATCCTCAAAAGAATACTTCTTCTGCATCTCTTCTCTGGGGCCCATATCCATTATTTTGTCCTTTTCTATCGCCAGAGAATAGTTCTCCTTAATCCCTTCCGAAGTTATTACCCATCCGCCCCACGCCTCGTACATACTTTCCCATGGGAAAAGAAGCAATTAATATCTTTCCACGGCCCAGGGGGCGCTTATATAGTGCGAACAACCAATATCTGCCCCAACCTGCGCCTATTTCCGGCCGTCTTCGTAGCGCACTTTTCTTCCTTCAACCACGAATCTCCCCCTTGAGAATTTAGCAACCACAGAGCGCATGGCCTTATGTTCAAAGGGAAGGATTTTTTCGCACACTTCGTCTGCGCTTTTGCAGTCGCGGATGTCCACGCAGGCCTGCTCGATTATGGGCCCAGTGTCGCACCCCCCATCGACAAAATGCACTGTGCATCCTGATACTTTTACCCCGTATTCGAATGCCTGCTTTTGCCCGTCCAATCCCGGAAAAGAGGGCAGGAGCGCCGGGTGTATGTTTATTATCCGATGGAGGTAGGGAATGAGGAGTTCGTCGGTAATTATGCGCATGTATCCTGCTAGCACTATCAAGTCCGGAGAATAGGACCCAAGGGCTTCGCGTATTTTCAGGTTCATCTCCTCGCGGCTTGCGCACTCCTTGGGCGGTATCACGCGCGTGGGAATCCCGTTCTGCCTTGCGCGCTCAATTGCGTATGCATCCGGCTTGTCGGAGATTAGCACGACCACTTCTCCATCTATGTCCCCTTCCTTTATCCCGTCTATTATGCTCTGGAAGTTGGAGCCCCTTCCCGAAGCCAGAACCGCTATCCTTATTCCCATATCCACATTTCTATTCGGAAGTAAATTAAATGGTTTGGAGGGCATAGGGAACGCGGGTTCCGCCGCCTCAACCCCCCTCTTCAAAAATCCCGTCAATCGTTCCCCCGGTAATGAAAACCCTTATTCCGCCCTCATTTTTCAATCCGTATTATCTCCCGCTCGGTAACCACGATGTCCATCGGAACGTCGTGGGTTTCGTTGGGTATTTTTTCCACCAACTGGAAATCAAAGCATATTCCTACGTTTACGCATTCTTTGTCTTTTAGGTAGCGGTCGTAATAGCCGCCGCCCATCCCTATCCTGTGCCCGAACTTGTCGAACACCACCCCCGGAACGATTACCATGTCAACATGGCGCCTCTCGGGCTTTTCCAGGGGTTCTGGAATCCCGTATTTCCCCCGCCCCAACTCATCGGATTCCCCGTAGAGGACCAGGCACATGGCCCCGCCCTCTCTTACTACGGGCACGCACACGTCCTTGCCCGCCTTCCTTGCAGCTTCTATAATCCCCGCGGTATCCACTTCCCCGTTAACCGGAAGGTAGGCCGCGACCACTCCCGCACCCAGGAATTCATCTAGCCCAAGGAGCTTCTGTGCAATCCGGAGGCTCTTCCCCTTTTGCTCCGCAGCGGGCTGTGCCTTCCTTTTTGCGAGTATCTCATTTCTCAGCGAGCGCTTCATGATTCTCCCTTCCTCATTGCCGCATACGCTTCCTCCATCATATAAATTGAGCCGGTAATTAAAACCATTCTCCCTTCCCCCGCAAGCCCCCTTGCAAATTCTATTGCATCCGCAACGCTCCTAGAAGCATAGGATTCCGCGTATTCCTTCCCGATTTCGAGCAGCTCCTCAGGCTCTTCTGCCCGCTCATTATCGGCAGGCTTGCAGAAAACGAAAACCGAAACCCTCTCCCCAAGCGCGCGCAGCATCTCCTTCCAATCCTTGTCCTTCATGCAGGCAAACACGCAGATAATCTCCTTCTCCCCAAAAACCGGGAGCGAATCAACCATCGCTTTCACCCCCGCGGGGTTGTGCGCGGCATCGGCAACAACAAGCGGCTCTTCCAAAAGAACTTCCATCCTCCCCCTAATCCGCGCCCCCAGGAGCCCCGCCCTTATCGCATCCGCGGAGCAGCCCAAACTGTGCGCGGCGCAAATTGCCAGGCACGCATTGCGCACCTGGAAATCCCCAAGCATCCTAATTTCCAAGCCCCCAATCTCCGCTTCCCCCGAATAATCAAAAGCCGTCCCCCCAATCCCTTTTCGGATTGCCCTCCCCTCAAAATCCTCCCCGTAAACTAGGAGGTTGAGCCCCCGCTTCCTAGCTTCGCTCCTTATTTTCTCAAGCCCAAGCGATGCCCCGGTAATCGCAAGCCCACTCTTCATTATGCCCGCTTTCTCAAAAGCAATAGAATCAATTTCCGAACCCAGCCATTTTGTGTGCTCAAGCCCGATTGAAGCGACAATGGCAACTTCCTCCCTGGCAACGTTGACAGCATCCAGCCTTCCCCCCATCCCAACCTCCATTACCGCATAATCAACGGAGTTCTCCGCAAAGTAGCGGTATGCGCACGCGGCAACCGCTTCAAAGTAGGTGATCATTCTCCCTTCTCCCTCCCCAAGCCACTTTTTCACTTCCCCTTCCAGCCCCAGGGCTTCCGAATCGGGAATCTCCTTCCCGTTTATCATTATGCGCTCATTGAAGCGCAGAAGGTGCGGGGAGTAGAAGCTTCCCACTTTATGATTGCAAGAGCGCAAAATGGAGCTTAGGAACGATGTAGTGGAGCCCTTCCCGTTTGTTCCCCCAATCAGGATAACCTTCATTTTGTCCTGCGGGTTCCCCCAGGATTCAAGGAGCGCAGAAACCCGCCCAAGCCCCGGCTGAGAACCGAATTTCTCCAAGAATGCAAACGGCGCCTCCTTCTCCATGCGGTCAGTCCTCCATCGTCTTTTAGCGGGCTTCTGGTGCCTGCCGAGTACCCGCATTCTTCTGCCCCAATCCCTTTTAATTGATGTGCCCACCCTCGGACATTTGCCCACAAACCACCACCTTTATAAACACTTCCCTACACATATAACAACATGGGGAAATACGGGAAAAACCCGGAAATCCCCAAATCCCGCTTCTCAATTGCAGAGAAGGCCGGAACCGCCCGGGGAAGCCCTCAATCCCCCCGGGATGGAAACCGGCGCAGTGATGCCACTCCTGGGGTTTCTCCAGTCAGGAGAGATTCCGGGGGCAGCATCCATATTTCCCCTTTTTAAACCTCCCGACGAAGAAAGGGGAATCCGCGCACTTCTGATTTTTAAATGAGGAATCCCTCTTTTTCAACGTCGTTAATCGGCGTATTTTTGCCCACGAAGTGAACAAGCGCGTATTTAATCCATGGTGCATATACGCAGCAAAGATGCAGGGTTCCTGCATACTCATGCCTTCTTTGAAGAGGAGGTGAAAACATGGCAAAAAAGAAACCGAAGCCGAAAGCATAACCCTAAGCGCAACGGATTTGCACAGTTTCTTTTTTCCTTTCCTTTTTTTCCAAAACCGCATGCGGGGATGCCCCTCTGTGGGTGGCGTTCTTCCCCATTCCCCCTACCGGGTAATAGCGGACAAAAGCTCATACGCCCTTGCAGTATCCTTCTCCCTTACAGCTAGCAGCGTGTTCGTGTAGCAGGAGATGAATTCCAGGACGTTTATCCCCTCGTGCGCAAGCGCGTTTAAGACGAATGCGACAACTCCGGGCGTCTCCTCTATGTCCACGGGGCTCCTTATCGTAATCAGGTTGAGGTTGCGCGTTGTGCGCACAAGCCCCTGCAACTTCTTTTTCCCCCCGAATTCCCCCTCCTCAAGCAGGTAAACGTAGTATTCCCCGCTTTTTGCCTGCGAAATCGGCTTGACATCCAGCTTCCGTGAAGAAACCACCGCCGCCACCTTGGTCTCAACTAAAATCGTGCTCCCCCGTAGCACTTTTAGCATCTTGTCCTCCCCCTCAATCTCGGTGTCCCCAAGCTTGCGCGAAATCCGAATCAGCGCCGCCTTAACCGCGCTGAAGCTTTTTTTGGGAATCCCAAGCTCGTGCATGACCATGCGTGAGAGGGAACTGTGGTTCATTATCCCGTATTTTAGGCCTTCGCGCAAGGAAGGCTTCCCCTTGACATATAGCCAGACCAGGTCGCTTATTTTCTCCATATTGCCCCATTTGGGGCAAACCGATTATAAACAGGACATATCTGCCTTCATGCGGGAAATCGCGGAACAGGATGAATGAACCCGGCCCGCCTCCGGCTATGGGCACATTATAAAACATATGCCGGTTATCAATAAGGCAGGGTGCACACTAATGAAGCTCAATCGTGCGAAAATCACAAAAGGGGGAGAGGAATACGAAGGATTAATCCTCCCCTCCTCAAACGACGAGAAAATCGTGCTGAAACTTGATATAGGATACAACATGGGCATAAAGCGCGAAGGCGCAAAAGTAGAAATCCTAGGAGAATTGGCAATCAATCCTGGCCCGGAAGAGCCGCAGCAGGAGCGGGGAGAAATCGCAATCCTCTCTATGGGCGGGACGATTTGCTCACGGGTGGAATACAAGACCGGTGCAGTGTATCCAAGCACCAACCCCCGCGACCTGATGCGCAACCTCCCGGAACTAGAAAGAATATGCAGCTTCCACACCAAGTCCCTATACGCAATGCTCTCCGAAGACCTCTGCCCCTCCCACTGGGTGGGCGCCGCGGAAGCTGCAAAGGAGGAAATAGAAAAAGGGGCAAAAGGAGTCCTGATCCTGCATGGGACAGACACAATCCACTATTCTGCTTCCGCCCTCTCGTATATGCTCCGCGACACCCCCGTCCCGGTAATATTCGTGGGGGCGCAAAGGAGCCCGGACCGCCCTTCAAGCGATGCGAGGCTCAACCTCCTGAATGCGGCATACCTTGCAAAGGAGGGAAACATAGCGCACGTGGGCTTGTGCATGCACGCAAACACGAACGATTCGTACTGCGAATTCCACAATGGGACCAGGGTGCGCAAGATGCACACTTCGGCCAGGGACGCTTTCCGCTCAATAGGCGCGCCCCCGCTTGCAAGAGTGGAGTTTGATAAAAACAGGATTGAGGAGCTCTCCCCATGCAAAAAGCGCGGGGGAAAGCTCAAATTTGATTCTAGAATAAGCGATAACGTGGCTCTAATCTACGCCCATCCGGGGATAAAGCCCAGGCTCATAGATTCGCTTGGAGATTACGACGGAGTTGTGTTTGCGGGGACCGGCCTTGGCCATGTTCCCACAAACTCGTTCAACACCGAAGGCGCAAACAGCATACTCCCCCAGATAAAGTCGCTGTGCGATTCGGGCGTAGTAGTGGCGATGTCGAGCCAGTGCATAGAAGGGAGGCTCAACATGAACGTTTATACCGCGGGCAGGTTGCTTCGCGAAGCGGGCGTAATAGGGAGCGGCGCAGACTGGACTCCAGAAGCCGCATACACCAAGCTCTGCTGGGTGCTGGGGCACCAGAAAGATGCAAAGAAGGCAAAAGAGGAAATGCTCATGCCGCTTGCAGGCGAAATAACAACCAGGAGCGTGGTAGAATGAAGTGCGGAATAGAAATCCACCAGCGCCTCGATACCGGAAAGCTATTTTGCAGGTGCCCCTCAAGCCTCTGCGAAGGCGAAGAGCCCGACCTGAGGGTAAAGCGCAACCTGCGCGCAAGCAAGTCGGAGGTGGGCGAAATAGACCGCGCCGCATTCCTGGAGCAGGAGAAGCTCCTGGATTTCGAATACGAGTTCTTCAACAAGTGCTGCTGCCTAGTGGAACTAGACGAGGAGCCTCCGCACGACATAAACCCGGATGCGCTAAAGCTCGCACTTGGAATCTGCCAGCAGCTCAATATGCACGTTGTGGACGAAGCCCACGTAATGAGGAAAATAATCGTGGACGGGAGCAACGTTTCGGGCTTCCAGCGCACCTGCCTCCTTGCAATCGGAGGACACATAGAAACCTCCGAAGGAAAAGTGGGAATAGGCACAATAGCGATAGAAGAAGAGAGCGCGGGCATCCTAGATGGCGAAGAAGGAGTCAAGAGGTACAGGCTTGACCGCCTTGGGATTCCCCTAATTGAGCTTGCAACCGAGCCGGACATAAAGAGCCCGGAGCATTGCCGCGAAGTGGCCGAAAAAATAGGCATGATCCTCCGCGCAACCGGAAAAGCCGCGCGGGGCCTGGGAACAATCCGCCAGGACATAAACGTCTCAATCCCGGAAGGCGCAAGGGTTGAAATCAAGGGCGTGCAGGACCTAAAGTCCATCCCATTGATAGTGGAAACCGAAGTAAAAAGGCAAGAGGCGCTGGTTTTGCTCCTAGGAAAGCTCAAGGGCGTGAAGCCGGAGGAAAACCCGAAGGAGGCGGACCTCACAAAAGTGTTCGCGCAAACCTCCTCTGCGCTAATTAGGCGGGGAATAGGTGCGGGGCACAGCATAATGGGAATGCTCCTAAAGGGAAATGCAGGGCTTCTTGCAACCGAACTCCAGCCCGGAAGGAGGTATGGGACCGAGCTCTCCGATTACGCTAAGACCGCGGGGGTAAAGGGCATAATCCACTCGGATGAAGACCTCTCCAAATACAAAATCGGCACGGCGGAAGCGGATGCCGTGCGCAAGAGCCTGGGCGCAAAAGAGGATGATGCGTTCGTGCTCGTAGTTGCTCCCGAAGGGACTGCACGGATGGCGCTAGCAAGGGTCGCAACCCGCGCCGTCATGCGCGAAGTCCCTGGGGAAACGAGGAAGGCGAACCAGGATGGCACCACATCGTATATGCGCCCGCTGCCGGGAAGGGCGAGGATGTATCCGGAAACCGACATTCCCGTATTGGAGCTAGGCGAGTCCCTGCTTGAAGATTCCCGCAAATACACAGGCGAAGGGCTTGAGGCGAAAGAGGAGAAGCTCGCCTCGTTATTGAATCCGCAGATGGCAAAGAGGATGCTCAAATCCAGGAACCTCGGCGTTTTTGAGGAATTAGTGGAGATGGGGGTTGAGCCGATGCTTGCAGCATCAACCCTGGAAGACACTCTCGTGGCGCTTAGGAGGGGGGGAGTTGAAATTTCTGATATCAGAGGGACGATGGAGGAACTCTTCTCCTATTACCTAAAAGGGAGTTTCGCAAAATCCGCAATCATAGAAATCCTGCCAGCATTGATGCAGGGCAAGAAGGTCCCTGAAATCCTAGATGAGCGGCAGCTCCACAAAATCTCAGGCGGCGAACTTGCAAAGCTCCTAGAAGAGCACAAGGGGAACATGGGAGAGCTAATGCGGAACTACCGCCTGAGGGTGGACGCAAAGGAAGTGCAGGAACTCCTTGCAAAGCGCGTGTGAGTTCCGCACATTCCTCCAAACGTTCTCCGGGCGCTCCTAGCCGCATCCTGCGCCTCCAGGCCCCCATCGATAATTATTTAAACACGATTAACCACAAATGGTAATAGTGATAACTAATGGTTAACCCAGAAAAAAGTATCGACGAGATACTCCAAGAAGGCCCAGCCCTGGTGCGCTCAGTCATAATCGACGATGACACCATGGTCATGAAGCCGGAAGAGAACGTCCGGCGCATGATTGCACCTTCGGCAGCCAACGAATCCCCCACAGATGCGGTAGTACGCATCGTGACTCCTAATGTCACATACGCCCAAGAAATCGGGAAGGATGATGCCCTTGTGTGCATGCTAAACGGCATTGGCGATTATGCAAAAGGTGGCGAAGTGAACGCAATTGCCCAATTCTACAAGGGGAATTCCGGCATGATAAAGAATAACAAGATCCTCAGCTCGGTTTTCGCAGAGGCCCTCAAGGGGGCGCTAAAAGTTTGCGCAAAAGAGGGGAGGCTCGGTTCCATCTCAGGAGTAATCGGGGCGGGGGTTCCATCCCCAATAGCCAGGATGATTGTGCCTGCGGCACTCAAGGCCATGCGCGTTTGCATGCTCCGCTTAGAATACGAATCCATAGCCGGCTTCCTAAAGACTCCCAATCTCGGGGAGCAGGTATGCTCCAAGGGAATCTCCTGCCTGGTTGCAGGGCGGAGGTTTGACCAGCTAAGGCAGCTCCTAGAGGGCGGCTCCCTCCCGGAAGGCGCAAAGTACAAGGCCCAGAGGGCGTGCCTAAAATACGAGCGCGACATCAGGGGGGACGGAGTTTTCTCGCGGCTCTTCAAAAGGGATTCGCGCCCAAAGACCGCAAGGCCCGCAACCCCTGCCCGCGTAATTCGCGTCGATAAAAAAGGCTAGGCACCAATATGAGGGCGCGCATATGCGCCCCATCCTGCACCAACGTGCATTAGCCAGATAGCAGCCTTATCGTTTTTTCCACATCGGGATAGAGGCGCTCAGAATGCATCAGCGCCACCTCCCTGAGAACGGAATTGGGAACAGAATCCGGGGAATATCCCTTTTTCTCCACGAATTCCAGGATTTCATCCGAAGTTGTTTTCTTCTTTAAGAGCATCTTCGATACCGCATCAAGCCGCTTCATGTCCTTTTTCCTTGCATTCCTTACTACGAAATTGAAGAGCGCAGAGCAATACCTGTGCACCTGCTGGCTCTCAAAGCCGCGCAAAGCAGAGCGCAATTCGAGCTTCTTGAGTTTTGAAAAAGGCGGCAGGTAAACGGTGTCCCCCTCCCTCTTAAACGGCTCTTCTAGCCCGATATCCGATGGGAGCATCTGGAGGTTCTGGCTCTTTATCATTCCAAGGGCCAGCCTTGCCAAATACGATGAGGAAAACAGTATGGAGGGCATGTTCATGTCCGGCCCCCGGTACTCAAGCGTTCCCAGCCTGTTCACCCTTACTGCCCCCCACATAAAGCGCAGGTTGGAGAATTTCCTTATCCTAGGCGGAACGGGTATGCAGTGGGATTTTAGGAGCCCTATGAAGGTTTCCTTCCTCCGCGAAGACATTACCTTGAGGTCGTGCAGGGTGTATTCGTATCCTGGCAGCCCGCCGAAATTCTCGTGCTCGGTGTGTATCCCGCTTATGCCTTCTTTGTCTAATATGAGGTCCCGGTAAACCGCCACCCTCGCGTCCTTTGCAAAATGCCTCCCCTTGTGGAAGGGCGAAGACTGGCAGAACGTAATTAGCGCGGGGTCTGCTGCCACCATGAAATTGTACTGGTTTATGAAGGTGTCTTTTGCCTTTGAATACCTTAGCGAGCGTATGGTCCTGCTGCTTTTTTCGACTATTCCCCTAGGAAGCGAATAATGGAAGTGGAAACCAACGGTACTCAACGAATACTTGTACCTCTTTTTCCCATACAGCCGCGCCTGCGCAAGGGTAAACGGGGTTTCGCGAAGCTTCGAATCCGCTTTTGCCGGATAGCACCCTAGGGGCAGCAGCCTCAGCCCGTGCCCGCTGCAGACATCCAGAATCTCGCGGAGGTTGCACAGGTATTTGCGCTCTACCTCCCTAAGCTGCCTCCCCGGGTACGCCCCGACTTCAAGCATGGACCTGAAAACCTCCTTGCGCATATGGAGGTGCACCCTCTTCTTTTTGGAGAGCAGGTTGATTGCGCCATCCGCCTTATCAAGCAGCCCCCCGTTTTCGCCTATGGTGAAAAATTCGGTTTCAAAGCCCATGGTGGGAAACTTGCCAGGCATAAAAGGGAACTCATAGCGGGGGTATTTATCTCTATTGGAGAAGGGGTGGTATCCTGTGGGTTTGCCGCACGCTTCCCGAATGGGGGGTGCGCGCATGCGGATACAAAAACTTTAAAATGATATTAACCAAAGGAGTGCTACACAGAGAGTGTTGGATATGGCAGACAAAGTATCGGACATGATAAAGAAGGAGGCCAAAGTGGACAAGGGAGCGGGCGCCAAGGACCCGGTGGGCGACATCCCACTAGACAAGCTAATAGGGATTGCGAAAAAGAAGCAATCCTCTTCTATGGGAAAGACGCTCAAGGACGTCCTCAAGGAAGCTGCGGGGACGTGCAGGAGCATGGGAGTGACAATTGAAGGCAAGGACGCTTTGGAAGTCATCAGGGAGATAGACGGCGGAAAGCACGACTCTGTGTTGGCGGGAAAATGAAACGCCTGCTTTTTGCCTTCCTGCTGCTCTCCTCGCTTGCTTTTGCCGGGGAGGCATGGAAGATAGACACCGGGGAAGGGATGTCCGAGCAGCCCCTAATTTACGGCTCCAGGGCAATAGCCGCAACTTCGGATGGGAAGGTGTATTCGATTGAGCCTCCGGCAATAAAGTGGACTTATGACGCGGAAGCGAAAGTGGTTTCCGAACCCCTCCTCTTGGGAAACCAGATAATAATCGCAACCAAAGGCAAGATACTCTCTCTTGACGCCCTTGGCTCCCTGAACTGGGAGCTTGAGCTCCCGGAAGTCCGGGGAGCAGCGGTTTCGGACAAGATTTACGTTGCAGACAAGAACGGCCTGCAGGCAATAAATGGCGACGGGACTATCGCATGGAACTTCATGCCCGGAACAGAAGTGGAAGGCTACGTGCCAGAAGCCCTCCAGAGCCAGGTCATGCGCCCTCTTGCAACAGCGAACTACGTTGCATTTGGATATGGGGATGAAATGTACGTGCTCCGCACAAGCGGCGCATTCTTGTGGAAAAAGGAAATCGGCGGGATGTGGAACACACCCCCGACCTTCCACGTGAACACCCTGTATGTGGGAACCGCCGAAGGGATACTCTACGGCCTTGACATCCTAGATGGGGACGTAAAATCAAGCTTCAACCTTTTTGGGCAGGTCTCCACCTCCCCCGCGGTGTATGGGGGAACGATAATCGTGGGAACCTCCGAGAACATGCTATATGGGATTTCGGCAGGCAAGGTGCAGTGGTCACTGCAGCTTGATGGGAAAGTGAACAGGCACATGGAGCTGCCCTCAAACACGCTGTATCTTACTACCACGCGCAGCCTGTATGCGGTAAACCCCGCAAATGGGGAATTGCTATTTAAGAGGCCCTTCATAGACTGGCCGGGCTCGCCTGCTTATTTTAGGAACCAGGTGGTCATGGGAACAGAAGACGGGAAGATTTACGGAATCGATTCCACAAAAGCCTGCAGCATACTTTACCCTGAGCAGGATTCGCAGATAGGAGACGCTTTACTGAACATAACCGGGCTTGCGTATTCATCCTCCGGCAGCGCATCCGCGCAGCTTAGGATAAACGGGGGCTCCTGGCTCACTCCCGATGGGGGAGCGGAATGGACCTACGCGGTTGACCCTTCGGCTTATCCGTATGGGCTAATTGAAATTGAGTGCAGGGTTCCAGACGAATCCGAGCCATATGCGCTCTCCACGGTGGTGCACGCTGCGAACTTTGATGAGAAGCTCCTTAGCATAACCCACCCATACTCGGTTTCGGCAAACTCCGAATTCGAAATCACGGTTACCGATTCGCGCGGAGTCCCAATAAGCGGGGTGAAAGCGTCAATAGACGGGGAGAGGACCGTAACCGGGAACGAATACGGCGTAATCGGGCTCTCGCTTGAAGAAGGCTCGCACAAAATAGAACTCAAGAGGGCGGGATACGTGGGCGAGGAAATACGCATAAGCGCAAAAGGCGAGCCCACCCTCGCATATCTTCTGGGCGGCGCATTCCTGCTGGTCCTAATCGGCTACGTGTATTTCCTCTTCATAGTGAAGCCGAAGAAAAAGGAACTGATAATAAAGGAGAAGCACTAGCCCGGAAGCCCGCGGGGAAAAGAAAAGCACTGGCTCCCGAAGGCAGAAAACAGGAAAAGGGGCAGGGTTGCCCCGTGCCCTTTGTTTTGTTTTAGCGTTTTTGCCGTGGCAGGCTCAGATGCGGTCCATTCCCACTACCTGGACCTGGCTTACGTTCGGGAGCGCGGCTATTTTTTCTTCCAAATCGTCTAGCCCTCCCCCGTCTTCCATGACGAAGGTAACTACCGCCGCAATCAGCCCGAAGCCGATTGGCTCATCTTCAATCTTTACGACCTTCACGAGTTCCCCCACGGCACTCTTGACTTCCTCAAGCTTGCTGGGGTCTTCGGGGTAAACCTTGATTTTTACTGCTACGTCTCCCATGGTTCACACCTTTATGGTCCCTCAAATCCGCATTCGCACGAATACTTGTTCCTAATTTCCCGGCAGTGGTAGCAGCGCACAAGCTGCTTCCCGCATTCGGGGCAGGGGAACTCCGCAAATTCCTTTGCGAACTTCCCGCACGTTGAGCATCTCTTGGTCATGTCATTCACCAGCAAAAAGTTATGAATTTAAAGCCCAAAGCCTTTTTAAATGGTTCTGGCATGAAAACCTTTAACGGATTTTATCCAAAACATGCCCTCATAGTCTAGCCTGGATAGGACACGAGCTTGCGGAGCTTGGAACAGGGGTTCGAATCCCCTTGAGGGCGTTAAGCCCATCTAATCCATTATCAGCCCGGTGCATCTCCAGTTGATTTCCGCACTTAGCGTTTCCTCATCCACGACGCACGCAGGCATGCATCCCGGCTTTGTTATGTTCGTTTCAAACCACCAGGTTTGCGTGTAATTGTTGTAAGTGTAGTTCTCAATTAGCACGTCCCCTTCGTCTATGCAGGGGCTTGCAAGCGCAATCTGCTGCGCTTCTGCGAGGCTTATTATCCCTTCTTCGCCCTGCTGCCCGGATGCGGCTTCAGGGGCGCCCTCCCCTTCTTCCCCGCCTGCGGAGGATTCGTTTCCTTCAGATTCGGGAGCAGCCTCAGTTCCGCATTCTGCGGATTCGTTTCCGGCTTCCTGCGGGGCGGTTTCCCCTTCACCTGCGGGCTCGTCCCCGGTTTCATTCTCCGGAGCTTCCGCGTTCCCGCTTTCGGAAACCTCCCCGGAGCCCCATTCGCCGGAAGAGGCACCCGCCTCGCCTTCTCCCCCCTGGATGCATCCAAAGGAGAGTACGAGCATCATTCCAAGAACAATTAGTAGCCTGTTCATGCACCCCTAATCCGGGGCAAAGATTATAATGGGGGCAACTCTCCAGCCCGCTTAGATTGCCTCTCTTTTTAAATCTTTCTTATTACCTTATAGTGCACTTACTTCTTTAGAGGTGTTTATGTTGACAGCAGATGAGAGCACTATGGCGGAAAATCAATCTTCCAATGCGGCAGCGGCCAGCGCAGGCTCCACCCCCAGGGGTTCGGAGGGTTTTGCGCAGAGGCGCCAGCCAACCAACACCCAGCTTGCAAACGAGCTCTCGCCCCAGATGAGTGCAGACGATGAGGAGATACTCAAGTTCATTGAAGAGAGCAAGCCGCAGATATACGTGGTGGGAGCAGGCGGAAGCGGCTCCAACACCCTGGATAGGCTCTTTGAGCTTGGGCTTCGCGATGTGAGCCTAATTGGCATGAACACCGATGCGCACCACCTCCTAAAAGTGAGGGCGAACAAGAAAGTCCTTCTTGGAAAGCAAATTACAAAGGGGCGCGGCGCAGGAAGCAACCCCGAAGTGGGGATGAACGCGGCAAAAGAGAGCGCAGAGGAAATCAAGAAATCCATCAACAACTCGAATATGGTATTTATCACCTGCGGCATGGGAGGCGGAACCGGGACCGGGAGCGCCCCCATAATAGCGGAGCACGCAAAGAGCATGGGTGCGCTTACGGTTGCGATAGTCACCCTCCCCTTCTCCTCCGAAGGAAGGATAAGGATGGAAAATGCGCTCCAGGGGCTTGAGAAACTAAGAAAATACACAGACACGCTCATAGTAATCCGCAACGACAAGCTCCTCTCGCTTGCCCCGGACCTCCCCCTCAACACCGCATTCAAGGTGTGCGACGAGGTCCTAGCAGGCTCGGTCAAGGGCATAGTGGAGCTAATCACGTGCTCAGGCATGATGAACGTGGACTTTGCGGACCTAAAGACAATCCTCTCGGATGCCGGATACGCGGTAATCGGGCTTGGGGAAGCATCGGTTGATGCAAAGAGCGAAGAGCGCGCAACTATAGCAATTGAGACCGCACTCAACTCCCCGCTGCTTGATTCGGAGATACACGGCGCCAACCGCGCACTCGTAAATGTAATCGGCGGAGAGGACATGACGCTCAAGGAAGCGGAACTAATCGTTTCCGAGACCGCAAAGAGGATTCACCCCAACGCCCACATCATCTGGGGAGCGAGGGTGGAAGAGAACCTCCAGAAGGCTTCGCTGAAAGTGCTAGTCGTCCTAGGAGGCGTCAAGTTCCCCAAGTATGGGGTCGAAGAGCGCGCCCCAGAAGGGCTAGAGGACATAGACCTCGACATAATAGGGTGAAAAAGGATGCTTTCGATACACTTTGCAAAGCGCTGCCTGCGTATCCTCCACATCGCAAAGAAGCCAACGAAGAAGGAGCTTGATGCGATACTAAAGATTACCGGGCTTGGGGTACTTGCAATCGGGGTATTCGGGATGCTCATGTACTTGATCTTTAACATTATCTAGGTGGTTTTGTGATATACATATTCAGGGTGACAACCGGGCAGGAAAAAATCGTCTCGCAGATGCTCGAGAAGAAGGCCAAGGCGCAGAAGCTTGAGGTCTATTCAATACTCGTTCCCGAGAACGTCCGCGGATACCTGTTCGTAGAGGCCGCAACCGAGAACGACGCGGTCCACCTTTCGCAGAAAACCCGCCACGTAAAGGGCATACTCAAGCAGAACATCGACGTCTCAGAAGTGGAGAAGATGGTGAAAGCCGAGAAGCCCGCGGCACTCACAATCGAGCTTTCCGACATTGTGGAGATAAAGAGCGGGGCCTTCAAGGGGGACAAGGCAAAGGTAATCAAGATTGACGAGAACAAGGATGAACTGACCGTCGAGTTCATGGACATGGCGGTCCCGATTCCCACGACAATCAAGAGGAAGATTGCAAAGCTCTTCAAGAAGGCAGGGGAAGAGGATTAATCCTTTTTCCCCTCCTGAATTTTTATTCTTCTTCCAACCCGCTTAGTTTGCAGTTCTTAGCAAATCCCAGAAATCGTAGCACACGCAGGCGGCGTAAACGAGAACGAGCAGCAGGTCTATTATGAATAGCTGCCCCGCGACTATTTTCGTGACGAAGCTCGTTAGGGCGAGGGTTATCCCTATTGCAAACATCAATAGCCCCGTAGTAAGGTGCGCTAAGAACCTCTGCTTGGTATCCTCCATCTTCACCTTCTCATAGGTAAATGCAAAGCACCCAAAGCACGCTATGACCGAAATCAGGGAGATGGTAGTTAGCATGCTTCCCGCGGCTGCCTTGTCCGAACCAAGCACGTCCCCCATCATGTTAGGCAGGAAGGCACAGACCGCTGCGAGCAGTAGCAGTATGAGAACGTTCTTCGCTATGTTCTCCTTTATTAGGGCATCCATCTTATGCAGGCCTCTTGCCGCCCTTTTTCATCTTCATAGTTTTCTTTGCGGGCTTTGCATCGGAGCCTTCCATGTAAAGAGTCCTTGTGGGGAAGGGTATTGAGATTCCTTTCTTTGCAAAGGTGTAGTAAACCTGCCTGGTTAGTTCGCCCTGGAGCGCGAAGCGGTCCCCGTAAACCGGGATTTTCACAACCACTTTGTACTCCACCGCGCTATCTAGGAAGGAATTGGTGCGGATTACCGACTCATCCAAATTCACGACCTTGCCGGTTTTCTTCGCAGCAGCCCTGAGCGCTTCCCACAGGGCATCAATTACCTTGTCAGGCTCATCTTCATAGCTTGCGGTAAATGACATCGCATAGCCCATCTCCGAATTGGGGTTGAAGTAGTTTATGATTATGCTCTGGGCCATCTTGGAGTTGGGGATATAGACAATGTTGTTGTCCCATGTGCGTATCCGGGTGCTCCTCCAGCCCACTTCCTCAATAGTCCCAATCACTTCTGTCCCATCAAGCTTTATGTAGTCTCCGGGCCTAACGGGCCTGTCTGCTAGGAGGTGCACTCCCGCAAAGAAGTTGGCCAGGGTTTCCTGGAGGGCAAGGGCGATTGCAAGGCTTCCAACCCCCAAAGCCGCAACGAACGCGGTTATCTCTATCCCCATCTGCCCCAATAAAACGATTATTCCAAAAATGTAGATCAAAGAGCGCCCGATTTTTGCAAAGAGGGGGAAAATCTCGTCATCGAATTTGCTGTCGGTCTTGGGCGCAACCTCCTCCCCGTACCATCTCATGAATGCGGCAAACGTCTTGTCCACCGCGTAAGTTGCCGCCAGTATGAAAAGCAGGGTAAATACCGTGGAAGTGCTGTATTCAAAGAGCATGAACCCCGCGTAGAACGTCTGCATGGATATGAATACCGCAAGCAGGATTGAGAGTATCTTGAGCGGCCTCCTAAGCCCGCTTATTAGGTAGTCATCCAGGCGCGTCTTAGTCTTCTTTGTGAGCATTTTCGCAGTGGAAAAGAGCGCCATCACCACGCTGTAAAAGAGCGCGGACAATACTGCCGAGGAAACAAGGGTAATTCCCAGCTCCCCGCCGGGCACCATTGAGATGTATTCTTCGAGCATTATCGGGAGTTCGTTGATCATGTTGGAAAGTTGCCCATCACTCTTTAAATATTTAATGGGAGAATTTGCAACGGGAGGATTTTTATGGCACTAAAGGAGAAAGACCCCGAGGTATTCTCGCTTATTGAGAAGGAGCTGCAGCGGCAGAGGGACATGGTAGCCCTGATTGCATCGGAGAATTACGCACCCGAAGAAGTTCTCGAGGCAACCGGCTCGGTCTTGACCAACAAGTATTCCGAAGGATACCCCGGAAAGAGGTATTATGCGGGCAACGAGTTCATAGACCAGATTGAAACGATTGCAATAGAGAGGGCTAAAAAGCTCTTTGGGATGCCTTGCGCGAACGTGCAGGCGCATTCGGGCTCTTCTGCCAATTTCGAGGCATACCGCGCAATCATGGAGGACGGGGACACATTCATGGGCATGCGCCTGGACCAGGGAGGGCACCTAACGCATGGGAGCCCGGTAAATTTTTCGGGGCAGATTTACAAGGTGGTAAGCTATTCTGTCGAGCAGGATACGGAAGTGATTGATTACGATAAGCTCATGGAGCAGGCAAAAGAGGCGAAGCCGAAAATGATAGTATGCGGCTATACGGCATATCCGCGGACTGTGGAATTCGGCAAGTTCCGCGAGATTGCAGATGCCTGCGGGGCATCGCTCCTCTGCGACATAAGCCACATTGCGGGGCTAATAGCAGGAGGTGCGCACATGCCCGCTGGCCCGTATGCCGACGTGATTACCACGACCACGCACAAGAGCCTCCGCGGCCCGCGCGGCGCAATCATCCTGGCAAAAGAGGAATTGTGCAAGGCGGTAAACAAGGGGGTATTCCCAGGTTCGCAGGGGGGCCCGCTTGAGCACGTGATTGCCGCAAAGGCGGTCTGCTTCCAGAATGCAATGCAGCCGGAGTTCAAAGAATACGCGGCGCAGATAGTAAAGAATGCAAAAGCTCTTGCAAAGGCAATAAACGACCATGGCTTCCGCCTGGTTTCAGGAGGCACCGATAACCATCTTATCCTCGTGGACGTGAAATCCAAGGGGATAAACGGGAAGGTTGCGCAGGACTCGCTTGAATTGGCGGGAATAATCTGCAACCGCAACACGATTCCCTATGATACGGAGAAGCCGTTTATAGGAAGCGGAATCCGCCTGGGCACCCCAGCAGTTACAACCCGAGGGATGAAGGAGGCGGAAATGAAGGAGATTGCAGACCTCTTTGCAAAGGCGCTTGAGAACACAGAAAATGAGGATGCATTGAGCAAGGTGAGGGCAGAAGCAAAGCAGCTAATGGACAAGTTTCCGCTGTATCCGAACCTTTGAAACGGGTGCGCCAAATGATTCTGGAAGGCCCTCCGGTTGCGCAGAAAATACTTTCGGAAGTGAAAGCTGGGGTTCGGGAGCTTGGCTTCTCCCCCGGCCTTGCGATAATCCGCGTGGGGGAAGACCCCGCGTCCAGGACGTATGTGGGGACTAAGCTAAAGCGCGCAAAAGAGTGCGGGATAACCGGGGTTGAGCACCATTTGCCCGCAGACGCTACGCAGGAGGAAATCGCGGTGCTAATAGAAGAGCTCAATTCGGATGATTCGGTTTCCGGGATGATTCTCCAGCTCCCGATTCCAAAGCACCTCAATCCCGCTCCACTGCTTGAGCTTATTTCCCCAAAGAAGGACGCGGACGGGTTGCACCCCTGCTCCCTGGGAAGATTGTTTGAAGGCAGCCCCGGGTTCGTTCCCGCAACGCCCCAGGGGGTAATGGAGATGCTTGAATTCTACAAGGTTCCCATCTCCGGCAAGAATGCGGTTGTAGTAGGGCGCAGCAGCATGGTCGGAAAGCCCATGGCCGCCCTTCTCTTGAATGCGAATGCGACCGTTGAAATCTGCCACAGCAGGACGGATGATTTGGGAGAGCACACAAAGCGCGCGGACATACTAATTGTTGCAGTAGGGAAGGCAAACCTGATTAGCGCGGACATGGTAAAAGAGGGCGCATCCGTAGTTGATGTGGGCATGAACCGCAATGAGGAAGGGAAACTGTGCGGGGACGTTGATTTTGAAAACGTAATAAAGAAGGCGAGCGCTTCCCCTGTTCCAAAGGGAGTAGGTCCGCTCACAGTTGCCTGCTTAATGAAGAACGTGTTGGCTGCGGCGCAAAAATCCGCTTCGGATTAGAAGGTTCTTTCGCCCTTTATTTTATGGCTTTCATCGCCTGCCTGCAGGCTTTTAGCCTCACGGCCGTTAGTTTGTTCGGCACTACTCCAAGCTCCCTGCGGAAGCCCATGTTGGTTGCAAGCAGCCTCGCTATTTTGCGATACTCCGCTGCGGGTGCGCCAGGGAAAACTTCAACCTCAACTGCCCTCGCCCTCTTAGGATGCATGTCGAACCCGATTAGCGAACAGGCCCTGCCAGAGTGCAAAACCTCGACCACAAACGGGTCTCCTGCAATCACTTCCAGGTTGGGGAAGAACCTTGCACGCAATTCCCTCCCGATTCCTTCGGGAACGTCCATGCCCTCAAACTGCCGGGTTATTCCGGAGCCGCCTTCATCATAAAGCGCCTTCTCCAGTTCGGGAATGAGCACTCTTCCTTTTACCTTGCCCATGGAAAATAGCCCCACGTTG
Source organism: Microcaldota archaeon (assembly GCA_016932815.1). GTDB lineage: Archaea > Micrarchaeota > Micrarchaeia > Anstonellales > Bilamarchaeaceae > CAIKOA01. The sequence continues at coordinate 34,492 of JAFGCC010000019.1, forward strand.
ATTTCCCTTGTGAGCTTATTGCTCATGCGCCCGACATCCTCTGCTGCCACCCCGTAGGATTCTAAGGTTTCGGAATCAGGGGATTCCACTCTCAGGCTGCCGCTTTCCTTGAATATGAACCCGTTAAGCTCCATCGCCTCCAGGAAGGCCTCGGTTAATGAGTATCTCTTGCTGTGCGTAGTGATTATGCTAAGTTCCGGGTGTTCTGCGTAGAGCTCGCGTATCTTCCTAAAGAGCACGTTGATTCCTACTCCGCCTAGGCGGTGGAGCCCGTGGACCAGAACGGTTCCGCATCCTGGGATTTCCTGCCCTTCGCCCCTCCTAAAAGGGTTCATGGGAACGTGCGTTGCGCTCATGTTAATCTCCCCCTCCTTTGCAGCAACGGAGACTATGTCAGGGTAGAGTGAAACGCAGGAAACGAGTTTTTCAAGGAGGTCCCCAAAGCAGCGCCCGATGGCTATTATCTCCCTGGAAGCAGAGAGGTGGCGCAGCCTCTCGCTTATCGCCCTGCTGATTGCCTCGGACTTCTCCCCGCGCTGGATTGCAAGTTCCACCGCCTGGTCCCTGCTTAGCCCACGCGTTTGCTGGTATGCAAACCAGAGCTTTTCGCTTGATTCAATATGCCGCATGACAGTAGAGCCGTGTATTCCTATTGTATTGCCCAGGGAAACGAAATTGGGGGCGCTCCCTGAGCGCATTATCTCCCTTAGGATGATGTCCTCGTATCTCTTTTGGACTACTTCCTTTGCGTATTCCGGAAGGTTGGCAGTCCATGCTCCCACCGAACATCTTTCTAGGAATTCCTTCTCGCCAAGGGATTCTAGCCAGTTCTTCGCCCGCTCCTCCATCTTCATTTTGACTTCCGGATTGGCCCTGGCACGCCTGTGCACCGTAGTATTTTTTATCCCGAGGATGGCCCCCAGATTGGTTCCATCGGGGACTCCGTCGTACCTTTCTATCTCCTCTAGGAGTATGGAATCGAGCCTGCTCCTGAGCATCCCCTTTGAATCTTCTGACAGGTTCGACCAGACTACACTCGAGTAGGCCTTTAGGAATTCCGGTTTACCCAGGCCGGCTATCCACTCTTGTGTCTTAGCCTCCATCTTCATTCCGACTTCCGCATCCTCCCTGCAAAGCTTGTTTACCGTGCTCCAGTTGATCTTAATCGGGGGGGTTCCCTTCAATAGCTCCCTGGCAAGGGCCCTGGCAGCCGGGATTCCATCGAATCCGCCAATTGCGAGCATGACTGCTTCTTTGAGTATTGGATCGTTATAGCGCATGGGGGTTATAGTGTTAAAATCTCTTTAAAAATGTAACTATATCCTGGCCGAGGGAACGGATTCCGGAGGTTTATGTAACCATGGTTACAACCCCTCCCGCTCCCCCGCCGTTTCATTCAAACTTCAATCCATTCTTCTCCTGCCTGGTACATCCCCTTCTCTTTAGCCCGCTTAACGACATTCACCGCTTCCCCAACGAAGAGAAAATGGTCCCCGGTTTCAAAAGTATCAACAAGCCTGCACTCGATTCCCACAGGAGAATCCCCAATCATGGGGCAGTCTATTTTTTCCGCCTCAACCTTCTCCAAGTTAACCTCGGAGAACTTGTCCATCTGCGCACCGGTATGCGTGCCGCAGAACAGCGTATCTTCGCGCATCTTAGGCGAAACAAGGTTTATCCCAAAGCACTTGCCTTCCTCAATCAGTGAATATGTGAGCCTGCTCTTTACGACCGATATCCCAAACAAGGGAGGGTTCCCAGATAGCGGGAAGCACCACGCCGCCGTCATTACATTATCCTTTTTCTTCCCAGAAGAATCCTCCCCCCTGCTGGTAATTAGCACAATCCGCACAGGGTACAAAAGCCTGTATAGTTTTTCCATCGCCCCATATCCGCGGAGAACAAATTAAACGTTTCCTTTTCCCAAGAGCATCTCCTGCCCCCGCTTCCTTCTTTTGGTAAAATGAGTGGTGGGCATCCCGGATTGCAATCCATCTCCCATGCGGAGCCATCGCCATCAGCTCCACCTCCGGTCCTTCAAGCATGGCGCAGAGCGCTTATGGCTGCTCCTTCCGGCCTGACCAGGTTCGCACAAAGCCACCATCCTGATGGGGAAGGCTTCGACGCCTAAGACAACGGACGCATGAAAAACAAACCACGCACCGGGGCTTCGACCCGCCTAAAGGGGATTTGCGGCAAAAGGGACCCCTGGCCCCCATCTAGCCCACCAAGGATGATTAGCGTTCTCCCAGTTTAAAAATGTTGACTTAATTCGGATTCTCCCAAAACACGCTCACATATACCGTGCGCGAGCCTCAATCTCCCCTATTTTTTTGAGAACGGACTTGCTTCCCGCAAACTCAGCAGAATACCCTTCCAAAAACTTCTTCCCGGCAGGGCTCTCCGCCCCCCCAAGCGAGCGCACCATGGTAATTACATCATCCGCAAAGTCCTCAACCTTCCGCGAAGAAAACCCAAGCCCAAAATCAATTACGTGTATCTTCCCAGCCCCATCCACAATCAAATTATAAGAAGTAAAATCCCCGTGCACGATTCCCCCAGAATGCAGTTTCCCAAGAATGCGCCCCGCACCCATTACTTCCGAAGCAGAATCCGAAAGCTTCCGCCCAAGAACCTTCCCAATAACAATATAATCCGCACCAACCGCATAAACAACGGGACACAAAACCCCAAGGGATTTAGCCTTGTGCAAAAGCCTCGCTTCCCTCCGGGTGCGCCCCAAGCGTATCTCCGAATCAATCTCCGCAATCCGGTATCCCTTCTTCCGCCTCTCCTTCCTAAAGCACGCATGCCCCAAAAATTCAACTTCAACAAGTTCAGCTTCTGCTCCCCTCATTCCTCACACCGTAAAAAAGAGCACAGCCAGTATCCCGCCCAAAAGAACGTAAACGACCGGGCTCCACGCCCAAATCTTGCTTCCATCAAGGGGAAAAATCGGAATCATGTTGAACAATCCCAGGAATACGTTTATCCATGCAAGAGAGGAGAGCAATTCAACCTGCGCCCCCGCACTCCCAACCTCCATCGCAAGGGGCCCGACAAACACATAAGCGATAATCGCGCAAAGCGCAATCAAAAGATTCATGGCCGGCCCGGCAGCGGAAATTATCCCGTTCTCCTCCCGCGTAATCTGCCTGCCCCACCCGCGGATGTAAACCGCACCCGGGGCAATGAACATAAAGCGCGTAGGCAATACCGCAAGGATTCCCATGAGCATCAGCCCCTGCGTCCACATCCTAAACTGCGCTAAGTGCCCAAAGTAAATCGCGGTAAATTTGTGCGCCAATTCATGCAGCACGAACCCTGTCCCAACGACAATCAGGAAGAACGAAGCAAGCTGCACAAAATAAGGAACGTCCGAAAAAGCCTCTCCAACGCCCATGCTGTTCAAGGATAGCGCAAGCGAAATCGCTATAACCGAAATTAGTATCTCAGTTGCTTCCTGGTTGCTAATGTTAATCATTCGAAATAACCTCCCCTTTTTCGTACATCAACTTGACCCTCGCTGGTGAAAATAATCCCTCGTAGCTCTTAAGAACCCCTACTGCCTCCCTCCCGCGCGCAAAGCGAACCCTAAGTTCCCCCTCCATCCTGCAATCATCCGCAGCGGTCCCCATAATCCCGAACAAGCCCGCAAGAGGCCCTTCTAGGACCTGCACGGTATCCCCCTTCCGAACCCCGCGGACCTGCGGATACAAGACCACGAAAAGAATGGTAAGCCCCAAAGAGCCCGCAACCATTTTCGCAAGCTCCATAAACCCCAAAGAAGGCACAAGCGCAAAGACTACAAGCGAGAGCCCAAAGAGCGCAACGAGCATCTTCCCCCCTTCAACTGCAATCATCAGAAATCCCTCACTGGTACATCTCCCCGAAATCATCCTTGAATTTCTTTACGCTCTCAACGTCCTTTTTCACAACGCGCGCACCCACTTTCTTGAGTGCCTCATCAAATTCCTTTTCCCCAACGCTCTCTTTCTCCGCGCGTATTGCCATCATCCCGGCTTCCCTGCAGAGGTTCTCAATGTCCGCACCGGAATAGTTTTTCGTTGCCGCAACGAGCTTGCCCAAGTCCACCCCACGCAGAGGCATATCCTTCGTATGGACCTTGAATATCTCCTCCCTCCCTTCCTCAGAAGGAAGGGGTATCTCCACTACGCGGTCAAACCTCCCCGCACGAAGCAGTGCCCTATCGAGCATGTCCGGGCGGTTGGTCGCGGCAATCACCACAACCTTCTTCATCGCCCTAAGCCCGTCCATCTCGCTCAAAATAGTATCCACAACCCGCTCGCTAACGAGGCTCCCCCCTCCCGCATCCAGCCCGCGCACGGGCGCAATGGCATCAATCTCGTCAATAAAGAGTATGCAGGGGGCCGCCTGCCTGGCCTTCCTGAAGAATTCTCTGGTAACCTTCTCGCTCTCCCCAACCCATTTGGAAAAGATTTCCGGCCCGTTTATCGCAATGAAGTTCGCCTCGGATTCCGTAGCAACGGCCTTTGCAAGCAGGGTTTTTCCGGTCCCGGGGGGCCCATACATCAGGATTCCGCGTATCGGGCGTATCCCCATCTTCTCAAACACTTCGGGCTTCTGCAGGGGAAGGTCAACTAGTTCCTTCAATTCCGCTTTCACAGAATCCAGCCCTCCAACGTCCCCCCATTTCACGTTCGGCTTCTCAACGAACACCTCGCGCAATGCAGAAGGGGTAATCCCCCTCATCGCGGTAAAGAAGTCTTCGCGTTTCACTTTCAAATTGTCCAAAACCTCAATTGGTATCTCATCATCTTCCAGGTTTATTTTCGGGAGCAGCCTCCGCAGGGCGCGTATTGCCGCCTCCTTGGTCAAAGAGGAAATGTCCGCGCCCGTATATCCGTGGGTGAGCCCCGCAAGCTCCTCAAGCTTCACGTTCTTCTCAAGGGGCATGTTCCTGGTGTGGATCCTGAGAATCGCCTTCCTCCCGTCCCGGTCTGGCACCCCAAACTCAATCTCACGGTCGAACCTCCCCGGCCTGCGCAAAGCGGGGTCCAGCGAATCCTGCCTGTTGGTAGCGGCAATTACGATTACTTCCCCCCTGCTCTTTAGCCCATCCATCAAAGTAAGCATCTGGCTTACCATCCTCCGCTCCACTTCCCCGGTCACTTCCTCCCTCTTTGGAGCAATAGCGTCAATCTCGTCTATGAAAATAATCGAGGGCGCATTCTTCTGCGCCTCGTCAAAGAGCTGCCTGAGCCTCTGCTCGCTCTCCCCAACGTACTTGCTGACCACTTCCGGCCCGCCAAGGTAGATGAAGTTCGCATCGCTCTCATTTGCAACCGCTTTGGCAAGCAAGGTCTTTCCCGTTCCCGGGGGGCCATACATCAAAACCCCTTTCGGAGGCTCAATCCCCAATTTCTCAAAAAGCTCGGGGTGCCGCAAGGGGAGCTCAACCATCTCCCTTATTTTCTGGATTTCCTCCCCAAGCCCCCCGACATCATCATAAGTGACCGAGGGCACGTTCGCCATCTCCTTTATCGGCTCCGTCCGTATCTCTATTGCGGTTTCTTCCGCAATCATAAGCGGCCCGCTGGGGAGAGTGCTTAAGACCACAAGGGGTATCGGAGTCCCGAAAACCCCAATGGGCAGGACGTTCCCCTTGACTATGGGCCTGCCTACAAGCATCTTCTTCACATACTGCTCAAATCCCGCATGGAACCTCACAGGCTGCTGCGGGGCAAGCACGATTTTCTTGGCTTCCTTGGCTTCGGTTGCGGAAACCTTGACTTTGTCCCCAAGCCCGACCCCGGAATTCTGCCTGAGTATGCCGTTTATGCGCACATCCCCCTCCGCAGTATCAGAAGGGTGCGATGGCCAGACTATTGCGAACGCGGTTTTCTTCCCCTCAAGCTTTACAACGTCCCCGCTTGAAACCCCAAGCTGCTCGCGGACCTTAGTGCCAAGCCTCGCAATGCTCTTTCCAACGTCACTGCTTAGCGCTTCTGCCACCCTGAGGTAAACCGTTTTTTTATCGTCCACAAAATCACCTTATCTGCGCGCTCTCCACCTGCCCCCCGATTGCATCCTTGAACACCACGAGCACCCTTTTGCCCAGGAGCTCCGGATTCTTCATCTTAGATAGCATGCGCAAATCCATATCCTCCCTTATCTCTTTGAGGTTTAAAAATCTAATTAGGGCGTCTCTCCCAAGCGAAAACCTTTTCCCATCCCCCATTACGATTTCCCCCCCGCTTCCGGCATCCTCCCCGACTTCTATTCCCGCAAGCTCCCCGCGGTAGATGTTCTCCCTGTTTTTCCTAAGGAGCAGCCTGGAGCGCTCCCCCGCTATAACCTCCGCCCCGTTGTATTCAATCCCCTCAAGCAAGACGGAATCCCCGACTTTGAGGTGCTCTCCCTTGCGCGGGGAAGCAAGCAGAGAAACCGGAACCTCCGCGCCGCTTTCCCCGGATTCATCAGAAGAATCCGAAATGGAGAAAACGAACGCCCGCCCGCCCTCGCTCATCCCGCGCATGGAAGAAACCCTCCCCATAACCGAGAACCTCCCCCCATCCCCCGCTTTCCCTACTTCGGAAACGCAAACCACTTCCGCCTTCTCCGAAACCGAATAAGTGCTCTTATACCCCACATTCACCCTGCCCATTTTCACGTATCCCTTGCGCACTTCAAGAGTATCAAGGACATGCATCCCCCCGGCCTTTTTCGCATCCTCCCCCCAGAAATTCAACTGCCCCTCCCCGGAAGCATCGGAAATAATTAGCGTGCGAAGCATCGCCCCGGAAGGAAATTTGCGCAATTCCCCAATCGCCTCAACCCTAACGCGCAAATCCACCGAAGCCATCCCCTCGCTGAGTTTCCCTACTCCCGCAACCGCGCTCTCAAGGAGCCCAAGTTCCGATGCAACGAGCTTTGCCGCAGCCTCCCTGGTGAGCAACCCGTGGAACCCTTCTATCCTCTCCCGCATCTTCTCTTTGGCTTCATCCTCCCCCAACTTCGCCTCCAGGAGGGCAACGTAATCCATCTATTTTCACTCTTTGCCCGCGGATTTCTCCACTACCACCGCGGTTCCCGTTGCGGATAATAGCACCGTCGCCCTGAAGACCTCGCTCGTTTCTATGTCCATCCTCAAGACGGCGTTTGCCCCCATCTTCGCGGCATTCCCCTTTAGCCTCTGGAGCGCTTCCACCCTCGCTTTCTCCATCTCGGAGGTAAAAGAGCGCACCTCTCCCCCAAGCATCGCCTCAAATCCGGCAACGACTTTCCCCCCAAGCCCCCTAGTCCTGGCGGTAAGGCCGGAAACCACGCCCAGCACCTTTTTCACCTTGTACCCCGGGATTTGCCCCATGGTAACGACCATAACGTCTTCATCCATGCAAACTACCAATCCAGGAATTCCCTCCTGCCATTTTTAATTATTCTCATGCTAAACTTCCATTAATGTCCGTGCGCACAATGGCGAACCTGGAATATTCCTTCATGGCCAGAGAGCTCCAGCCGATAGTCCACAAGTTCTTTGACCAGTTCTACGAGCTGGACGATGGGAGGTTCCGCCTCAAGTTCGGGCGCGACATCATAATAATAGAGCTTGGGACGCGCTTCCACAAGACCAAATACGTGGAGAACGCCCCTCCCGCAACCGCGTTTGCGATGAAGGTGAGAAAAGAGCTAAAGGGAAAGAGGCTCACAGAACTCTCCCAACATGGGAGCGACCGCATAATGGTGCTTGATTTTGAGGGCACGCAACTAATAGCCGAGATGTTCGGAAACGGCAACCTCCTCTTGGTGCGCGAAGGGAAAATAATCGCAGTCTATTCCAAAAAAAGGTGGAAGGACCGCGCCCTAATCTCCAAGGCCGAATACTTCTTCCCCCCATCTTCCACGAAAACGCTGGAAGAGATATTCGAGGATAATCCCGCATCCGCAGTAGGGGCCGCATTGCGTGACCTGGATATAGGCATGACGTATGTGCGAACAATCCTCAAAGCCGCGAAAGTGAAGGATTCAAAGAACGTGGATTCCCTCTCGGATTCCGAGAAGGCGGCAATCTCCGAATCCCTAAACGGCCTCCTCTCCCGCCTCAAGCCCGGAGTTTCCTACGATGGGGATTCCCCGAATTCATTCTCCCTCTGCGGAGGGGAAAAGGAGTTCCCCACCCTCTCGGAAGCGCTGGACGAGTATTTCGGCGCCCCGGAGTTCGTGCAGGAGGAAGCAGAAGAGAAAGAAAGCAATTCCGCGCGCCTAGAGAGGCTAAAAGAGTCCCAGCAAAAACGCCTGGACGAACTAACGGAGGAAGAAGAGGAAGCGAAAAAGTGCGCGGACTTCATCTATTCCCATTACGAGGATTTTGAAGCCCTGCTCCAAGCATACAGGAAGCAGGGAATAAAGCCCATAGAAGAGCTTGCGGAAAAGAGGGGATGGAAGCTAAACGTCAGGGAAAAAGTGCTGGAGATTTCCGCCTAGGCCTTGCGCGCGCCATTCCCGCTTATGTTCTCCACCAGGTATTCTGCGAGCAGTTTCTTTGCCTTCCGCGGCCTATCCACGGTAATGCCTATGACCACGTGCTCCCCGTCTATTGAAACCTGGGCCAGTTTCTCCAGTTCTATCTTCCCGTCAACTAGCATCTTGGCGATTTTGGAGAGGTTCCCGGGCTCGTTTGGTATCCTCACAAAAAGTATGTTGCCGGAACTAACCCTGAACCCGTTTTGCTCAAGGACTTTCTGCGCCTTCTGCGCGTTTTTTACCACGATGCTGATTATCGCCTTGCCCCCAACCGAGGTGCTGGCTATGGATTCTATGTTTATGCGCGCCTTCCCCAGTATGTAGGATATGTCGGCTAGCAGCCCCATCTTGTCATCCATTATTATCGTGACGTCCTTCATTTTTCCCATCCCGCAATTTAGAGCCTGTAGATTTGTAAATGCGGCACACCATTTATATACTTGATGTCCCTTTTTTGCACAATTCCCTCTTTGAGCGCAACCCCCACCGCTTTTTCCCCAACCAGGTTGGCGGACGCAAAATCCCCAAGCGCGGCCCGAACCTGCTCCTGGCCCGCAATCTCCCCCACATAAAAAGAAGAATGCGCCTTCAAATCCAATACGGAATCCCCTTCTTCTAGCACCTTCCCTATCAGTTCCCTGTCGCAGGCTGCGACCACATTCCCCTCCGGGCTTTCCCTAACTTTCAGGTACATAATTGCAGGAGGCAGGATTTGAACCTGCGTAGGCACTAAGCCAACAGATTTTGAGTCTGTCGCGTTTGGCCGCTCCGCCACTCCTGCTCGTTTTTTCTCCGTCAAATGACCTGAGCAAAAAACGGATCGCGAAGCCTGCTTCGCGAGAAGAAATCCGCAGATTTCTCCGAATCAAAAAACAACGTTTTTCTCCGTGTCTTTTTGCCTTTGGCCCGCATTCCTCCGCGTGTTTGGCTGCACTTGGGAACGCTGTGCATCCGCCTCAATCGTGCAAACATCCGTTTCCCGAATCCCAGCGCTCCACAGTTGCATGAGCACACCCGATATGCACGAGTGCAACGAATTCTCTGCGCAAAAACATTTATAATGCGCCCACTCTTCCCATAAAAGCGTTTTCAGAGTTCCCCACTCCCAAGGCTGTCCGGTAACTGCTTAAAAATATAAGGGCTGGGTTGGTCCTGAGAAGTATGACCAACACAAAACCTCCCCAACCCAGGAT
>JAFGCC010000020.1 GCA_016932815.1 Microcaldota archaeon
CATATAAGACCGTCGCTCTAACCAGCCTGAGCTATGGGCCCGTTTAGGAGATTGTTTTAGCTCCAACACATTTTTAAACGTGCCCAAGGAGCCAGTCGAATTACGAATTAGAGAGACAAACCCCAATGCCTGCCACTATTCCTACTACCTCTTCCATTGCCTTGCTTACCTGGGTGCTTATTTTGGTTTTTTCTTTCATGCTATCTTCCTCCTTTTTCTTATTCCGTTCTCTGCATTTGCATCTGTCCATTTCACCAATCACCACATTTATTGCGGCTTTTGCAAGCATTGGGAGCATGTCTTCGTATGCCTTTGGCACCATGAGACGGTGAAAATATCACCGCTCTTTTTACGCAACCCTCCTTTTTAAAGGTAGTTACGTGCCGCGCAAAAACCGGCAACCTTTAAAAACCTAAGAACAGGATACCACCCATGGGCCTAATAGATTTCCCTGCGTTCGCCGAGAAGGTGCTCTCCGCGGTAAAGGGCAAGCTCACCGTGAAGGAAGAGGGCATACTAAGGCGGCTATTTAGCCGGGTGAAAAAGAGGAACAACATCCTGGCAGCAGGCCTCCTCTCCGCGCTGCAGGCGGGAGGCTCATCCAAGGAGGACATAAAGGTATTCTCCGAACTCCTAGAAAAAGCAAACGAGCGCATACTAGAAGGCAAAAAGCCCTTCACGATTGCGGACGATAGGGAACTCTCAAAGATATTTGAGCGGGCAAACCTCCCAAAAAAGGCGGAGGCCAAATTCAACCACAACGTAAAATCCGACGAGGACGACCTGCTGGTTTCAAGAATAACCGAATCAATCCACATAAGCGAGAAGAAAGGATTGAGGCGCTTCGTCCCGGAAAAGAGCGCGGCAAAAAAAGAGGAAGCCGCGGAAAAAGCAGCAACAAAACGGAGAGCGTGAGGAGATGAAGCTCAAGCTCACCCCCCAACTTTCATATTTCATCGGCCTCTGGAAGGAGAAGAGGGGCAAGGAGGGAATAGGCGTTTACGGGGACGAGGAGTTCCTCTCAATTTTCGCAAAGGCCGCCCTTGAATTCAAACTGACAGAACCCAACAAGCTCCTTACCGCGCAGGAAGAAGGGGAAGAGGAGCAGGGAACGCTCTATTTCTACAACAGCGCATACCGCAAGTTCTTCCAGGGCATAATAAACGATGAATTAGAGAGGTTCAAGTACCGAAACGAGTATAGCGCAAGCTTCCTGGCCGGGCTCTTTGATGCGACAGGCGGAATCTCAAAAGACGGCAAGGTATTCCTCTCAAGGTGCACCCAGAAAGACGAGATGGTGCTCTACCGCCTGGGATTCAACCCCGTAAAGAGGATGGGCAAGTTATACTTCACAAAGCCCCTCAAATTCCTAGCCTATATAGGCCCCTTCACAAAGAAATACGGGGACCACCCAATCCTAAAGAAGATACAAAAGGGCGCAGCGCAAGTGGAATGAAAAGGGTTATATTCTTTCTTTGCCCCACACAAAAGCAAGGTGCGCAAAAGATGAAGGCCAGAATATTCCACAACGCGAAGAAGAAATGGGCGGCCGCCCTCGCAAGGGAGGTCGGGGCATTCCTGGGGCAGAAGGGAATCGCGCTGGGGGCGAAGAAGGCCGATTTCACCGTGGTAATCGGGGGAGACGGCACCATTCTCTACAACCGCGACATCCTAGAAGGAGCGGTATTCGGGATAGGCAGCAAGAGGAGCTTCATCTGCCAGTGCACAAAGGAGAACTGGGAAGAAGCACTCTCCGCCTTCATAGCCAAGCCCGCATACGAGGAGCGCATGATGCTATCCGTATCGGTGGGCAAGAAAAAATACAGCGCGCTAAACGACGTTGCAATCCTCTCAAAGGCGCACGAAGTCCTAACCCTGGCAGTGGATATCGGAGAAGACAGCTGCACCTTTGATGCGGATGGAGTGGTGCTATCCACCCCCACAGGCTCAACCGCCTATGCCTACGCGGCAGGAGGCCCGGTAATAGAGCCCACCCTAGAAGTATTCAGCATCGTCCCGGTTGCACCGGACAAGCGCCTCTTTGACCCGATGGTAATCTCGTCTTCGCACAAGGTGGCAATATCCTCACAGAGCCCCGCGCACATGGTAATAGATGGCGCAAAGCCCATCCTCCTAAAGAAGGGGGAGGCTGTGAGGATTTCCAAGAACAGTAAAAAAATCCTCTTTGCCATAAAGTGAGCCTCACTTTTTCTTCCATAGGTATGCAAATGCCACAATCACCACGGCGGCGAGTATGAAGGGCATGATATTTGCGGCTTCCTCCGAAACCTGCGCGCCCCGCCCATAGCCTTCAACCTCGAAGTATTCTTCCTCCGATTCGAAGGAATAGGAGAGTTCCCCGCTCCCTTCAACCACGATTGTGTTCGCGCCGGGGAGCACCTCATGCTCGCTCTCAATTCCGCCAAGGCTCACGCGCAAGAGCGCAGGGCCATCCCCCTCCCAATAAACCTCAATGGTGGTGTTGTATTCTGTGATGTGCGGCTCCACGTACGCCTTTTCGTAGAACACAAAGTGCGTGAAATCCGAATACCCCGAATGCTCCGGGGCATACATCGCATAAGCATGGGTGGGAAGCGCGGTAAAGTCCCCCTTGTGCGTAACCCTCAGCGTGTATTCCAGCTCAACTCCCCCTTCAAGCGAATTGAGGAAGAATACTGCCCTATCCTCCCGTGCTTCCATCCGGTATCCCCCATAATAATGCCAGTACCTGCCCGCTTCCTCGCGCACTATCTCTGAGCCAAGGGGAATCGGGTCCTCAATTGCAACGTATTCTCCGCTCCCATTTACTGTGAGCTTTACCTTTATCTCATCTCCAACACGCGAAACAGTCCTCTCGTATTCGCGCGAAACCGCTATTTCCCCTTCGGGTATCTCATCTGAGTAGTGCGCAATCCCGAGAGTATAGTATAGGGGCCCGAATCCGTCGCGCTCAAGTGTTAGCTTATGGCTCCCATCAATAAGCGCAATTTCCACGCTGCCAACGCCCTCATCCCCCATCCTTCCCTCATAAACTTTCTCCCCGTCCAGATAAACCGTTGCAATGTAATCCGAGCGCAATTCCCCGCTCACTTTCGCATATTCCGTCAAAGCGAGAACCGTGCGCGCGGTATCCTTTGTGCTAACCCAGTACCTGCCCTTTTTCTCAAGCATGAGCCAGTTGACGCACTTCCTCGCATATTCCATCTCGCCATTTTTGGCAAAGGCTTCTAGCGCATAGGAAGTAAGCTCGGTGTCGCTGTGGTACCAGCGGTATCCCTCATCGTATTCAAGCCTGCAGTAATCCCCGAAGCACTCAAGAGAGGAAATGAGCCCTGAGCACTCCCCGTCCGTGCACTTTGATAATTCGCCAAACACCCCCTCTGGATACGAGGATGCTTCCCCCCCGGCAATCCTGTTCAACACGAAGAGGGCATACGGGCTTTGCGCACCCCTTAGCCATTTGAGCCCGGATTCGTAAACCTCAAAATCAACGGAAATTCCCGCATTTTCCGCAATGAAGAGCCCGTCCATCACGTATGCGCTAATGCGCTCATCCTGCCCGTTAAACCAGCCCCAGCTGCCATCAGTGTTCTGGTGGGCGTATATGCGCCCTAGGCCGTCGTCTATCAATGCGGAGAGGTTCTCTTCCCCCGCGTATTCTAGCCCAAGTTCATCAAGCGCATAAATAAGCACGACATCCGGAAGGAACCCGCTCATAGTCTGCTCTATGCACCCATAAGGATAGCTAACAAGGTAGTCCAGGCTCTCGAAAGCCGAGGCCAAAACCGATGAATGCAGCGAAAGCGAGACCTCCGCACCTTCTGGCGAATCGTAATCAACGCTCCCAGAATCATCCACTGCCCCGGATTCTCCTTCGAACACTTCTATTCCCATTTCCTTTATCTGGAGAGGAAGCTTTACCGCGTCCCCTTCGCCGCCTTCAACCCAAAGCAGGAGCTCCCCATCCCCCCTCCCAATTGCCTTGAGCGGGAAATACGCGGTAACATCTTCCCCGCTCTCCAGGCTTAAGTATCGCACCGGGCTCCCCAGAACCTCTATTCCCCCCGCGGTTTCCAAAGTGGCCTTGAAAGTAACCCTCTCATTCCCGTAATTAAATAGGGTTGCGGGGATTGCCGCAACGTCCCCGACCACCAATGCCGCAGGAGGGCTCAGCCTGCCTATTACGTCCTTTGTGACTATTGCGGAACTAGTTCCCATGCCCACGCTCGTTCCCCTGGAAGCGACCGCGGTTATGTTCCATGTGGTAAGGGTGTCTGGTATGTGCCAGACCACTTCCGCTTCCCCACCTTCTAAAAACACATAAGGAATCCAGAGCGCGGTTTCTATGAACTTCTCGCGCACCCTTATCTCGTCCTTGGTCGGAGAAGGCGCATCCTGCGCGGATTCTTCCACAATGCCCCCTGCCGCATAAACCAGCCCGTCTGAGCGGTATGGGTAGATGTTTGAGTCCCAGCTAAAGAGGATGGTGTAGTCTTCAAGCGGATAGCCATAGAAATACGAATAGACGTCCCTCCATTGCGCATCCGAGAGGTCTATTATCGCCTGGTCCACGATTGCTACCGAGGCTGTTGCATCTGAAGCCTCCCCCCCGCTTTGCGCGCTTATTTGGATCGTAGCGGTGTCTCCTGGCCCATATACCTCGTTGTGCCCAAGCCCCACTTCCAGCCATTCTTCGCCGCGCACAAGGTAATTGGCGTACCCGGAATACCTTTCCCCGCCTTTTATCGCATAGAAATTTATGCTGCTAGTCTCCCCCGCCTCCATGTAAAGCGAATTCACCCCGGGCTCTATTTCAAAGAATGAAATCCCAAGCCCTCCTCCTTCGGAGATTGCAATGAGCCTGCCCGCAACCGGGGAGGTTAGGGTAACTTCCATCCGTTCTCCCGCAGAGTATTCCTCCTTGTCCAGCGAAACTTCCAGGTAGCTCCAGCTCCAATAGCTCCATTCCGAAACATAGAAATACTCAAATGCCTCCGCTGAGCCGGCTTCTGCGTAAACTACGTATTGCCCGGTTTCGGTTGGGGTAAATGAGAAGCTGTATTGCCCATCCTGAGTTTCAAATTCATCTTCGAAGATTGGAGTTGCGTTCTCCATCCATTCATTCCTGCTCCGGTAATAATAGTAATCCTCCTCGTGGTATATGCGTATGCTCCCGGAAGTGTCAAGCGCCTCCTCGTTTTCGTCGTAGGAGAGGATTGTAACCAGGCCGCTCTCGTTTGCCTGCATATCCTCTGCAATTATGTTGAGGTTTTCCTTTTCTAAGACCGCAACGACCAGTGATTCCTCGCTCACTACCTCACTATCGTCGGCAACTTTCACGCCTATCTCGTACATCCCGGTCTCGTTTGCCCCCCTCCACTCAATTTTGCCCGTTCCGTTTACGGTATATACGGTTCCCTCCGCAACCTTCACTTTGTTGTAGTAGGGTATGCACATGCAATCAAGGTAGTAAGGCGACCAGTAATAAGGGGAAGCGTAAATCTCAAAATCCGCCTGGGCGGATGCGCTCTGCCCAAAATAGTATTGGGTATCCACTTCAACCCAGATTGTTTCGTTTACAACGAACCTCTCCTTGTTAGCAGAAAGCGACACCTTTATCTCGGGCCGCTTGTATTCTTGCACCTCAAAGGAATGCCAGCCCACGTAATCCTCCCCCTTGCGCATGGAAACCGAATACCTCCCTAGTGCAGCCTCCTCATCCAGCACGAAATCCAGGCTTACGCGAGAGTTCACAACCCCCACGGGCTTAGAATAAACGACTCCGTAGTCCGGGTCGCGTATTTCCACATCCACTTCCCCTTCTATCGTTTCGTAGGAATCCCCGTTGTCCAGGAAAATTACCGACGAAAAATGCACCGTTTCCCCAGGCTGGTATAGCTCCTTGTCGCTAAAAGCGTAGGCCGCATAATCCTCATAATAATACATCTCCCTCTCGTAAATAGGGTAATCGTAGCTGTATATCTCCATGCTGGTTTCTTCTCCCACGTATTCTGCGGAAATCGCACTCAGGTTTTCCGTTTCAAAATTGAATATCCCCCATGCCCCGGAAACGGTTTCCACGATTGTCTCGTTTTCCTCTTTCCCATAATGCAGGAAAATGTTCCCCCCTTCTATCGCGCTCCCATCCTCCTTGTACAAGAACAGTCCCTTCCCCTCCTTTCCTATCGCTGCGGCAATCCCTATTGAAGTTACCCTGAATTCCTCCTCTTCGTCTTCTAGGTCGTCGCGCACCCTCACGGTGTAATCCCCAGAAGGCAGCGAGAATTCAAACGATTCGTAGGAGTAGCGGTAATACCCCCATTCGTCCCTCCCGCTCCCTTGCACCGCGCGCAATTCCGAATATGCCTCTTCCCCCCCTTCTGCGTAAATTGTAAAGACAATGGTGCCTTCGGCTCCGCTTACCCCTATTTCTATGTTCTCATAGGGAGCGTATTCTGAGGCGGCGTCAATCCAGAGTGCATTTGCGCACCCTGCCAAAATAAGCAATGCGAGGAAGAACCTGTTCATACGGAAGCTCCTGCGCCAACCAATTTAAAGATTTCATATGCTTTTGCGCAATCTCCCCCCTGCAAATCCTAACTATTTATTACCTTTTTGTGCATTCTTAATGCGGTGTGGGACAATGGACAAGAGAATACTAAAAGACGGCTTCTTGCAAATCAAGGTTCGAGTATCCGGAATGCTTCAAAACCACAAATTTACCCTCAAAAAAGAGAATTCCGCATTCGGAGACTACTACATCCTGGAGACCGAAGTCCCCATAATGGCGGCAGAAATGATGAGGGCTGCAAACGAGGTGGAGATGCCGCTGCGCTCTCCCACGGGGCTGTTTTTCCCGCGGGGCAAATCCCCAAAGGATTTCCCTGCAAAAGCAAAGGAGGCGGAATAGATGCACAAAGAAGGAGAGAAAAAGCACGGGAAAGAGAACGCCCAGGAAGGCGGTTCCACAAAGAGGCGCGTCTATTCGCTAAACGGCTATCCTGAGGAAACGGTTTCGGTTGCCTTTGCGAAAACGAGCAGGAGCCCCGAAGCCTTCGACGAAATAATCTCGGAATTGGACAAGGAATCAACGCGCAAGTTCCACGAGACCTGGGTAATAAAATTCGGCCACGGGAGCGTGGCGGAGCACGCTTCAGTGCACCTGGCAGCCGAGAACGTCTCCCGCCTCGCAGTAGAGTGCATAGAAGGCAACAGGCTTGGGGCCTACACCGAGAAATCAACCCGCTACCAGGAGCTGGACATTGCGCACACGCACTTCCCAACCGAGCTTGAGGGAACAGAATACGCGGAACTCTACGAGCAGGCAATAGGCGAGCTGTTTTCCGCCTACGATTCCTGCCTCGCAGGGCTAATAGAATACTACAGGAAAAACACCCCTAAGAAGGAAGACGAGCCCGAAAAGAGGTATGAGGCGAACCTGAAGCTCATGGCGCTGGACAATGCGCGCTTCCTCCTTCCAAACGCGACGCTTGCGAATGTGGGAATAACCTTCAACGCAAGGGTGCTAATCCACGCAATAAGGAAGATGCTCTCTTCCCCGATAGATGAGGTGCGCGAAATAGGGCGGGAGATGGAAAAAGCCGCAAGGGATTCGCTTCCCACTCTCGCAGGGGACCCCCAGCCAAGCAAATACGCAGAAAACGTGCGCATCTCCTTCCACTCCGAGCTCTGGGACCAGAGGGCGCCTTTCAAGAGCAAGGTGGAGCTTGTGCATTATGAGAAGGAGGCCCTGGACAAGGTCGTTGCCGCATTCTTGTACCGCTACTCCGCACTCTCTTTTGAAGAGGCCAGGCACAGGGCGCAGAAGATGGGGGTTGCAGAGAAGCGCAAAACCCTTGAGAAAGCGCTTGAGGGAATCTCAAGGGAGCCCCCGCTGCGCGAATTTGAGCACGCATACTACACTTTCGACCTTGTAATGGACCAGGGGGCTTACTGCGAATTCAAGAGGCACAGGATGCTTACCCTCACCCCGCAGGAGCCAACCGTGCACCTGGGCTACCTAATCCCAGAAGACATAAAGAAAGCCGGGCTTGAGGAAACCTTCCGCAAGGCCTTGGATGCAAGCACCGAGGCGTTCAAGAAAATGGAAGCAGACTTCCCATACGCTGCGGGCTACCTAGCAACAAATGCGCACTATAGGCGCTGCCTTGCAACTATGAACCTGAGGGAATTAAACCACTTCATACGCCTGCGCTCAAGCCCGTGGGCGCACTTTACGATAAGGGAGGTGGCAAAGGGAATGCTGGAGAAAATACAGAATGCCCATCCAATCCTCACTTTCTGGATTGAGGCAAAAAGCTAGCCCCCATTCCCCCCTACTGCGCAGGCAGCCCAAATATGCGTTTATCTAGCGGTAAACGTAATTTAGCAGCGCTTCCCCGGGGCTCCACACCTGGAGGATTTCGGTGTCCCCTCCGTGCTTTTCTATCTCCTTTCTTCCTTTTTCTATTATCTGCCCGAACGTTGCCTTCTCCTGGCCCTGGCTCCCAATTAGGAGGTCCACAAGCGAGTTGGTGACCTGCCCCCTCCCGGTTGCGGTGTTGCTAATAAAGCGCAAATCCGTGCCCCCCCTTTCTTCTATGTAGGAAGCGATGTCCCCGCTGCTCCCGCAGCTTCCGGGGATGAACAAAACGTGCCCCTTTTTCCCCTTGAATATCCCGCTTGGGAAGTTCTTTCCCAGGCTGTAGCTGTGCCCGCGGAAAGTGATTATCCGGTTTGGGTTCTTCTTTAGCTCCCTTGAAACGAATTTCACATTCTCTTCTTTGGTTTCCCCCATAAACAGCACTATCCTCGCAGTGGGCGTTTCGTAGATTAGTTCCCCACCCTCCCCCGTTTTGGGCTTGCCGTATTTTGCAAACCACCTCTTGCTTGCAGGATAGTGGTCACTCCCCGTATCCTCCTTGTCGAAGACCTGCAATATCTGCAGCTTCCCGTCTTTAGTGTAGAGTGCCGGGTCGAAGTACGCATTCTCCCCCAATTTCCTAACCTCCGCAAAGTGTTCTTTGATAAGCGGGGCTTCCTCCCCGTATAGCTCGTAGAGCAGGTACTCTATCCCGCTAAGGATTTTTTCCTCCCCGTATCCTTTAGCCTCCCCGAGTTTTCTTAGCTTGTCCCTGAACCTGAGGCCAAGCTTGTATTTTGCACTCGGAAGGCCCTTTATCTTGTGCACCGCGTTTGCCATGAGGAAGAAGTCGCCGCCATTGAAAAAGTCCTTTTTAAGCGGCCACAGAACAGAATCGATGACTTCCACGGCTTCCTTTTCGGTAAACAGGGAGTTCTTCCTGCCGTAGAACCGGTCGTAGTTTACCGCCCGCAGCACCAGGTTGCTGCATTCTTTGGTGCCCAGCAAATTGTACCTCTTTAGCAGGTACCCAACCCCCTTCTTCCCGATTCCCGCTTTGAGCCGGTCGAAGAGCAGGTGGTTGGTGGAAGTGTAAAAATTTTTCGGATCGCTAAGGAGGAGGGTAAAGACCTGCATGTCCGATAGGCTATTGAGGTACTCCATGCGCTTTGGGGTATCATCGTGCAGTTCGTCCAGGGGCGCCCCGAGGTCGCTTGCCGCCGGGTTCTCAGAGAGCATGCTTATGACAAGGTTTTCAAGCTTCCCCTTCCCATGGCAGTATTCTGCGAATTTCCGGGATACCCCAAGGTCCCACATGGACTGGAACGCCCTGGCGCTTTTGACCTGTTCTGCCACATCCAGCAGTGCGCTTATGATGGTCTCCGGCTTCCGGGCAAACATCTCGCGCAGTTCGTCGTTTGACCTTATGCCCCCCAGCACCGCTCTCGTTCCCTTCATGCATATCCGCTTGATTGTGAGCAGGGTTTTCGTGAAATCCTGCGGATTCATGCGGAATACCTCCATCATCCATGCATTTTCAAAGAGCCTGAAAGCCTCCGGTGCCGCCTCCCCGACCTCCCTTGCAACTCCCACTAGCTCATCCTCATGCTTTTCCAAGAGCTCCTGCAGTTTGCTGCCTGATAAGACCGTGAGTGCATCCCCTATTTCCATGCTCCCGCCATCCTCGCGCATTGCCTTTGCAACCTCCACAAATGCGCTCCTGTGTTCCCTTAAGGCGCGCTCGACTTTCGGTTCCTTCATGGCCTCAAAAGCCCAATTCGCCTGCTTCCCGCAGGCTTTTGCAATCTCCACGAACGCCCCGGAATCTTTGTGGAAGAACTCCTTGGCCTCCCCGATTGCTTCAAAAGCATCCTCAGTATTTGATTGGGCGGCTATTGCAATCTCCACGAATGCATCCGTATGCGCTACGAACAGCCTTGCAACATCGGCGTTCCCAAGGGCGGATAATGCCTCATCCGCCCAGTGCCCAGCAGCCTTCCCGATTTCTTCCCGCGCGTCCATTACCTCCCGCAGTTTTTCCCGCGGATTTTCGGTTTTCATGATTTCGGATATGAGGTTTGCGCTGCAGTAGCGGCCCAGCTCGCCTATTACCTCCTTTTCCGTAATTGCTACTTTGGGAATCTCTTCTTTTTCCTTAACAGCCTTCTTGAACGCGCACATTGATTCAATTAGGGGGCGCCAAACTATTTATTCGTTAGCAAAAGACGCCTTCATACCGGGGAAATCCGCACGCTCCCCCCATCATTCTCAATTAGGAACTCCGTGCCGGTAGCCCCGGAGCAATAAACATCGCAGTGCCCAAGCGAAACCACCGCGCGCTCCCCGGAAACAGATGCCCCAATTACATCATTTGAGCATTCCAGGGAAACCTCCCATGAAAATTCGAGAGACCGCGAGTTCCCATTCCCCAGGGCGCAAACCTCATCCGAAGCCCCCTTGAGGGAACCGGCAGTGAGCTTTGCCATCTGCAAGGAGGTGAGTTCTCCCTCCATCTCCTTTATCAAGGAAAGCGCCCCAAGCGAAAAACCAATCAAAACTATGCCTATTGCAACAATTAGCAGATATTCAATCGTCGCCTGGCCTCTCCTTCCACTTTGCCCTGGGGAAACCACGTGCACATCCGCCTTGTGCGGAGGCACACCGTGCCTGTTGCAGCCTCCCATCTAAGTGCATCTGTTGGAAGTGTCGCAGTTGCCGGATTTGCAGCCATCATCGTCTAAGCAGGGCTCCCCGGTGTCCCCCTTGGAGGCTTCTTCGACGCTCTCTAGGATGTCGTGCCCCCCTTCCTGCACCTGCTCCCCCGCGTCCTTTCCCAAGCCCACAAGGTAGGTTGCCGCAATCGCAACAACTGCAACAACCACCGCAAGCATTATCAGCATTTCAGCGGATACCTGGCCTTTCATCGTTCTCACCATTGTTTGATGCTATTTGCACTTACCTTATATAAGTAATGTCTTTTTTGGGCGGGCCGCTCATCTGCTGCTCCACTTCCTTTTCTATTTTCCTAATTACCTTCTCGCGCCCCTTTGCCTCCTTGTCGAGTTCATCTAGGGAAATCTCAAATCCAAGAAGCTCTGAGAGCTTCTCAATAACGTTCCTGGCGGAAGTGTGGTCAACGTAATTGCCGTGGGTCTCGCCCATTATGCAAATCCCGTCCATCTTCCGTAAGGCGGCAAGCCCGGGCAAAAGCCCCGCAACGCCCACTATGGAGCCGCGGGTTTCCCCGAAGATGATTCCCTTCTCCCTGAAGTCGGCCATCAGCCTCTTGTTGTTCGCCGAGCCGAAAACCCTTCTGTTCTCGGCAACCTTGCCCGTGCTGTAGCCCCCTATCGTAATCATGAGCGAAACCCCTTTCTTGGAGCAGTAATCCAGAATCGTTTCGGCAACCTCGTATTGCCCCACACTCGATACTGCCTGCACGTCCCCTATTACAACAAGCAGGTCCCGCACTTTCCCCTTGAGGAGGTAGATGCTGTTTTTTAGGAGCCTTAATCCCCCCTTTTTGCTCATTAGGACCTGGTGGGGGAAATGCGGCGAATAAACTTCTGCAACCTTGGTTCCCCCCATCTTCTTTATCATGTATTTTGCGGCAACCTGGCCCACAAGCCCGATTCCCGGGAGCCCGGTAACCATTACCGGGTTGCGCAATTTCCCATGCTTCTTCTTTTCAATTATCGTGGTCTTCTCCATCTTGTATCCCCTTCTCCTTTCTCCGATAAGTTGCGTATCTATCGTTAGGGTTATATTTGGGTGGGTGGGCAGGATTCGTTTTTGCCCCGCAGTGCTCCAAAAGCAGCGTGTATTCGGTGCACACGGGGCATTTGCGCATGCGCTTCATTTTTCTTCCTCGGCAGAGAATTCGCAGTCTTTTCCCTTGAGGCCCTTCTCCACGGTCTGCACGATTTTGTCCATCTGCTTGTTTGCGTCCTTGTAGTCCTCGGCGGACACCCTCACGCGGTATTTGCCAGGGCCAAGGTAATGCGCCCCGATTTTCCCAAGGACTAAGCGCAGGACTCCCACGCCGTCTGATTCGTAGCATTTTACTTCGAGCACCTTGCTCACTTCTACTATCGGCTTTTTCACCGACTTCTTTACGGTAGCCTCAATCTCGTCTCTGAGAGCGCCCTTGGCGTCAATCCCGTCGAATGCACTATCCGGGGAATCGCGCACCTCTTCTAGAAAATCGTAAAGCGTTTCGTATTCCTCTAGTATCTCGGCTTCGAGCTTCTCGAAAGTCTTCTTGGACTTGGATTTCCTTATTGCGACCTCCAAGAGTTTCCTGGCGCGCGTGCCCCTCTTTACTTCCTCAAGCTTGCGCTTGCGCTCCTCCTCGTTAACCCTCTTTAGGGAAACGTCCACCTGGTGCTTTTCCGCGTCTATCCTGTGGACCCGCACTACCAATGTCTGGTTTAATGAGATGAATTCGTGGATGTTCTTTATCCAGCGGGGAGCCACTTCGGAAATGTGCATGAAGGCTTCCAGGCCCTCGTATTCTTTTAGGGTAAGAAATGCCCCATAAGGGAGTATCTTGGTTACCGTTGCAAGAACCAGCTCATCTCGCTTGGGCATTTCCACTCCCATATTCAATCTAACTCTTTTACGACTGTGCCGTTTGTAATTATCGCCTTTCCCCCAGAGGAGGATGCGAGCCTCTTTCCACACACCTTGCAGTCAACCGGGCTGGATGCGTTGCTAAATACGTTCTGCTCGTTTCCGCAAACGCATTTTACCCTTAGGAATTTGCTTGCCATTGATTATTCACCTTTGTATCTCCACTTTCTTCTTTGTCCGCCCGCGCAGCACCCTGGGGGTTTTCTTGCTGCACTCTGGGCAAGTTAGCATGAGCTTCTGCCTCTTCCCCTGCTTCTTCACGGTCTTTTCTCCTGCCCTCTTTCCCCCGTGCCCAAGCAGTGAGCGCTCGTGCTTCCTGTTTCCAATCGCCATGCTCCTTGCCCTTCCCTTGCTTGCAGTCTTCACCTTCATCTTTACGTGCTTCCTGCAGTGCGGGCAATACGCGTTAACCTCTTTTGGGAATTTCATAAAAACACCTGTCTTCATTCAAGCGAGCAGTTCTGCCATCTTCTCCTTAAGAAGCCATTGAGCCTCAGCCGCCGGCAGTTCCGCAACTTCCCCCTCATTGAAAGGCCCATAAACGTTTTCGTCAAGGCCTTTATAGGGGCTTATGTTTTTGAGCAGCCTAATCCTTTTAATATTATCCTTTTTCGGGCCCGTGCCGTTTTCCTCAAAAATGAATGCCAATTGCGCATCGTTCTCCTCGATGTCATGGGAGAGGTGGCCCAGGAAATCCGCCTCCTCGGCGGTCATGCCCATGGTTTCCTTTTTCCCGCGGAGTGCCAGGAGGACTAGCTTCTCGTTTCTTTTGTTCACGATTGCGCGCGCAATCTTGCGCAGGTTCTCGTACTCTTTTATCACGAGCAGGTTCTGGGTTTCCAATGCCTCCCCCCTTTTTTCCTCCAGGAACCCTTTTAGCTGGGTATAGAAGTCCTCTTCCACGGGGCAAAGCTCGCTTGAAGCGATTTCGCTTCGCTGCATTTCCCTTAGCCGTGAATAATTGAGCATCTTAACCCTAACCCAGAGCAACTTATGCGGGGAAGTCCTTAAATACCCCTGCGGCTTTCCCCGCAGTTCCCTCGTTCATGGGCCCTTTCTGGGAGGAACATTTAAATTCATAATAGTCTTATACTTAACCTGCCGTATCAGAAGATGGGTGGGAAGGAATTTGGGTATGTCCGCGAGTGGTAAGGCTAGGGAAGTTGAGATTCTCCCGGCCATCCTGGTAAAATCAAGGGAGAGCTTCCTAGAGAGCGTGGAGAAGGTCACTCCTTTCGTAAAACAGGTCCACGTGGACGTAATGGACGACATATTCGTGCCCAACGAAACAATCGGCCCCGATGAATTGAACCCCCTTCCTGCGGGCATTGGCTATTCTTTCCACTGGATGGTGGAAGCCCCGGAGCAGGAAATCGTGAAGATGAAGGGCACCCACATGCACCTGCTCCACATAGAAACCGTAAAATCCGACGCTCATTTTGAGAGGATGAGGGAAGCGATAAAATCCTCCGGAGGGAGGATGGGGATTTCCCTTAGCCCCGACACCCAGCTTAGCGAGGTTCTCCCGTATGCGGATTCGGTTTCCCGCTTCCTTGTGATGTCGGTGGTCCCAGGATTCTACGGGCAGACATACATCCCGGAAGTTGAGCCCAAGATTGCGAGGCTTCGCGAGGAATGCCCCTCCCACGACATAGAGGTGGATGGCGGGATAACCTTTGAAACCGCAAAAAGGGCCGCGCATGCCGGGGCGAACATGCTAGCAAGTGCGAGCACCCTGTTCAACGCCTCCGATATCGGAGAGGCAATCAGGGAGATGAAAAGGGCGGCAGAAGAGGCGTGAAGAGATGGCGTTTGAAAAAACAACGGATATAAAGGAACTCAGGCTTGCGGCAAATTCAATCCGCAGAGACATAGTGGAAATGATTACTGCAGCGGGCTCCGGGCATCCTGCTGGCTCCCTGGGGCTTGCAGACGTTTTCTCCGCCCTCTTTTTCGGGGTAATGGAGCATGACCCGCAGAATCCGGGCTGGGAAGGGCGCGACCGCTTCGTGCTCTCAAACGGCCATGTGTGCCCGGTTTTGTATTCCGCCCTTGCGGAAACCGGGTATTTCCCCAAAGAGGAGTTAATTACATTGCGCAAGATGGGTTCCAGGCTCCAGGGCCACCCGCACAAGGGCGCGCTCCCTGGAATAGAGAACTCCTCAGGGCCCCTTGGGCAGGGACTGCCAATTGCAGTGGGGATGGCCCTTGTTGCAAAGCGCGAAGGAAGGCCCCAGAGGGCATACTGCGTGGTATCAGATGGGGAGCAGCAGGAGGGGCAAATCTGGGAAGCGGCAATGCTCGCCGCAAAATACAAGCTTTCCAACCTGATTGTGACAATGGACCGCAACTACATCCAGATTGACGGGAGCACGATGGAAGTGAACCCGCTTGACCCAATATCCGACAAATACCGCGCGTTCAACTGGAACGTGATTGAAGTTGACGGCCATGACATGGAGGCCCTCCTCCTTGCATACTCAAAGGCGCAGAAAGAGCAGGAGAAGCCCACGATGATTATAGCCAGGACCGTCCCCGGAAAGGGGGTGCCCTTCATGGAGGGCCTGGTGGGCTGGCACGGGAAAGCTCCCAAGGAAGATGATGCGCAGAAGGCTTACGCGGCACTTGAAGATGAGCGCAAAAAGATAACTGAGGGTGCTTGAACATGGCAGTCGAATTCATCGAAAACCCGGAAGCAAAAAAATCCACCCGCGACGGCTTTGGGCGCGCGCTTGAGGAAATAGGGGAAAAAGACGGGAACGCATGGGCCCTTACTGCCGATGTTTCCGAATCCTCGCGCACCCACTGGTTTGCAGAAAAATTCCCCGCAAGGTTCGTGCAGGTTGGGGTTGCGGAGCAGAACCTCGCCTCGGTTGCGGCAGGGATAGCAACATGTGGCAAGCGCCCGTTCATTTCCGCCTTTGGCGCATTCTCGCCTGGGAGGAACTTTGACCAGATTCGCGTTTCAATATGCTATAGCAACCTGCCGGTTGTAATCCACGCATCGCATACCGGCCTTACCGTGGGCCCGGACGGGGCGTCGCACCAGATTCTAGAAGACGTTGCGCTAATGCGCTCGCTTCCGAACATGAACGTGCTTGTCCCATCGGATTTTGAGCAGGTAAAAAAGGCAACCCACGCGCTCTACGAGGCCAAGGCCCCAGGGTATTTGCGCACTTCCAGGGAGAAAGTACCCGTATTTACCACTCCGGAAACCCCGCTTTCTTTAGGAGGCTCAAACACCTTCCTAGAGGGCGGAGATGCGGCAATCCTTGCCTGCGGGCCGCTGGTTCCCTATGCGCTTGAAGCGGCCAGGGAATTGAAGAGTGAAGGCATCTCCTGCTCGGTAGTGGACATGTATTCAATCAAGCCGATTGACCGCGCAAAAATCGAGGAGATGGCAAAGAAAACCGGCGTTCTCGTAACCGTTGAGGAGCACCAGGTGCACGGCGGCATGGGAAGCGCGGTTGCAGAAGTGTTCTGTTCCTTGAAAATCGATGCGACCTTGCGCATCCACGGAATGTACGATAGGTTCGGCGAGTCCGGAGGCGCAAAGGAGCTCCTCAAAAAATACAAGCTGGATGCTGCGGGCATAAAGGAAGTCGTTTCAGAGGAAGTGAAGAAAAATAAGGGCTGAGTGCGGATTCCCCTGGCTCATAAGTGTGCTTTCCCGCGTAGTGCAGCCGGCTTCCCCTAAGTTCTCCACCAGAACATCTTATAGTTTTAAATTATGCGCGTTCTAGAATTCCTTAGTTTAAACTGTGGGTGGAAGCAAATGAAATTCTTTTTGGATACTGCGAAAGTCGAGGAAATAAGGGCGGCAACCGAGCTGGGAATCTGCGATGGGGTAACTACCAACCCGACTCTGATTATGAAGTCCGGGCGCAGCCAGGAGGAAGTCGTAAAGGAAATCGCGCAGATTGTGCGCGGCCCTGTAAGCGTGGAGGTAATAGCAGAAGACGCCCCGGGCATGGTAAAAGAGGCCGAGGAATTTAGCGCCTGGGCATCCAACATAGTAATCAAGGTCCCCATGACCAAAGAGGGCATGAAGGCCGTGCGCATCCTCTCTGAGAAGGGAATAAAGACCAACGTAACCCTCGTTTTCTCTGCCACGCAGGCATTAATCGCCGCAAAGGCCGGGGCAACCTACATCTCCCCGTTTGTGGGAAGGCTCGACGACGTCTCAAGCGACGGCATGGAGCTAATTGAGCAGATAATGGACATCCTTGACAATTACGAATTCGAAACCGAGCTAATAGTTGCCTCGGTGCGCGACCCAATCCACGTGGTTGAGGCCGCAAGGCTCGGCGCCCACATAGCGACAATCCCCGCAGGAGTCCTAGAGAAGATGTGGAACCACCCCCTAACAGACAAGGGAATAGCGCAGTTCCTAGAAGACTACGAAAAGTCCAAGAAGGAATAGGCGAGACCTCCGGAGCGTTCCGGATAATCCTGCAGGCAACAACTGCCCCTGGCTTTGGGAACCCAAGGCTGGCGCAGGCATTTTGGCTGATTCAATGGCACAGGCAATTGAGGATACGAGGCACAAATTCGCAAGGCCCAGCAGGATTAGGGGCCCTCACCTGCGCGTTTTTGCAAGGGAAGCTGACGGGATTCCCTTTAGGAAGGCAATAGCGCGAGCAAACCGCAGGGACCTTGTTTTCGCATCATATAAAAGGCTGGGGGGAGCCCCGGGCTCAAGGGGGAAAGAGGGGCTTGGAGGGGAGTTTCCCTGCTGGAGCGGAACGATGAGTGCATACGCGGAGCCGGGAATTCCCTTCAACAAAAGCAGGTTTTTTAGCCCCTCCGAGAGGGCGCTCGCATACACTGACCCTGCCGATAAGAGGGTGTGGCTATTCCCCATACCCATAGCGCTTCTTGGCGAAAAAGATGCGATCCTCATCTTAGAGCACCCAAATTATTCGCTCGTTGAAGATGATAAGGAGGTTTTCGTGCATCCTCTGGATGCTAGCCTCATAGCCTGCATAAGCGCATTCGCGCAGAAAGAAGGCTGGTATTTCAGAGAAGAAGGGCACCGAATCCCCTGCGGGGAGGAAATCGGCTACACTTATTTCAACATGGGAACAAGCTACATCCACAGGCTGGAAGCAAGGGTGGGCCCCGTTGCGTGCGGAGGCTTGTGCGTTGGCAGCAACCCGAAAAGATATGCGGATTTCTGCTGCAACCCCTCCACTCCCCTGGGCATCCTAGTTGAATCCCCCTAAGAACACAAGGGGGTATGGCGCAAATTCATTCACAAATTGTGGGTTTGATGCCCCGCTGCTCGCAGCGTCCACAATTTGTGAAGTAGTGACCGAATGAGGCATACCCCACTGCTTGCAGTGGGGACTCTTTAGTCACTTTGATTTTCCGGGTTTTTCCTTTTCCCCCTTCTCATCCGTGCCTTTCTTGCCTTCGGGCACAACCTCTATTTCCATCCCGTCCTGCGCCACAAACGAATCCGCAAAAACCTCCCGCGCTTCTTCTTCAAGCTGCCCGCCCGCATTGTACCTCCCGCTAATGTGGGTTAGGGCAAGCCTTTTGGCCTTCGCCTTCTTCGCAATCTTCGCAGCCTCTTTGGCAGTGGAGTGCCCCCTCTCAACTGCTTCATCTTTCAAATCCTCCCCGAAAGTGGAATCGTGAATCAATAAATCCGCACCCAAAGAAATTTCAGCGGTGGAATCAAGGGGAATCGTGTCCCCCGAATAAACGATCTTTAGCCCCTTGCGCACCCGCGAAACCTCGGAGAGCAGTACCTTCTTGCCCTCAACCACGACCTCCCCCTTTTCCTGTATCTCGCGGAACATGCGCCCACGGAGCCCAAGCCCCTTGGCTTTCGCCTCGTTGAACTTGTTCTTGTCATCTTCTATGAACGCGAGCCCGAATGCCGCGCGCTTCTGGTGCTGCACCCTAAAGCCGAGAATAGAATAATCACGCCCCCTATAAAGCTCCCCTTCGCGCATCTCGCGTATGTCCAAAAACGAAGGGTTCCATCCCATGCTAGGGCTTATTTCTTCTACAATCCGCGAAAACCCGCGAGGGGCAAAAATGAGCAGGCTCTCGCGTTGCGTGTTCATGCGTATGGTCTCAATTAGCCCGAATATCCCCAAAAAATGGTCAAGGTGCAAATGGGTAATGAAAATCGCCTTCACAGAGCCATAGCCAAGCCCCCGCCTCATCATCTCGCGCTGGCACCCTTCGCCGCAGTCCCACAAAAAAAGCTCATCGTATTTGAGGGCGATTGAGGGCATCGAGCGCCTTGCGCTGGGAATTGCGCCGCTGGTCCCAAGAAAAGTAACAGTAATCATGAAGGAAAATTAAGCAAAGAAGAATTAAAAAGGAGAAACCTAAGCCCGTGATTTGGGCTTAGCCTTGCTCTTTACGATTTTTACCTTGGAAGGAGTGAGGATGACCAGGTCCGCTGTGAGGAGTGCGATGTCCCCGTTTGCCTTGTCGCAGGTCGCCTTCATCTTCCCGATTATGTTCTTGAGCCTGTTGGGCTGCTTTGAGAGCGGCTGGACGTTTAGGATGATTATGTTCTTGGAGGTCAATTCCTTTAGGGCAAGGTTCGCGTCCCCTTCGTTCCTAAGGTCAATCCTCTTTACGTAGAAATCCGCAGGAGGATTTACGGCATCCCCCTCCTCTTCGAGGTCCAGATAGTGCTCAAGGTCCGGAACTTCTTCCTTCTCCTTCCCGCCTAGAATGTTGTCGAATATGCCCATCATAACACCTGTTTCTTAGAGCAGTTAGCATATTGGATGGGCATATTTAAATATCTTGTCCCGCACCGCCGTTTCCAGAATACCGGAACAGAAGCTTTATTAAGTATTTCCGCTAATCTCCCCTCCTAGGTGGCGTTCATGCCTTCTTTTGACGAGTTCATTACCGAATCCAAGATTTTTTCCGACAGGGACGTGCTCTCTCCGCACTACATCCCGGATACCCTCCACTTTAGGGAGCACCAGATACGCGAACTAATGGGCTCCCTTGCCCCCGCGCTAATGGGCAAGAAGCCGCGCAACACGTTCATCTACGGAAAAACCGGGACGGGCAAGACTTCCTCGGTTAAGCAGATAACCAAGAAATTTGAGGAAAAAGCCAAGGGCAATTCCCGCATAGTATACATCAACTGCAGGATACACAACAAGCCGTATCGGGTAATGCTCAAAGTCGCAAAGGCGGTAATGGAGGGCTTTGACAAGCAGGGCTACGGCCTGCCCCACATATACGAGAGGCTCCTGGAGTGGGCAGGAGAAGGCAAGCAGCTAATAATAGTCCTAGACGAGATAGACATGGTAAAGCACCTAGATGAACTGCTCTACACATTAACCCGTGCAAACGACGAGCTTGAGGTTGGCGGAGTCTCTATCCTGGGGATTTCCAACAAGCTCCTCTTCAAAGAGGAATTAGACCCCAGGAGCAAGAGCAGCCTCTATGAGCGCGAGATGGTGTTCCCGCCTTATACCGCAAACCAGCTCCAGAAAATATTGGAGCAGAGAGTGGAGCTTGGGATGCACCCGAATGCGTGCAGCAGCGGGGCAGTCAACCTAGCAGGCGCGATAGCGGCGCAGGAATCAGGCGATGCAAGGTACGCGCTAAAAATCCTCTTCCGCGCAGCCGAAATCGCAGAGGAATCCGCAAAGCCGCGCATTACCGACAAGGAGGTCCAGCAGGCGCGCGACCTGGTGGAATTTGACATAGTAAAAGAGGCAATAGAAAAGCTCCCAGAAAACCACCAGGCGGTCTTGTACGCGGTTGCGAGGCTGTCCATTTCCGGAAGCAAATACGCAAGGCTGGACGAAGTTAAGGACGGATACCTCTTCTCAGGAGAAGTCTATGAGGAATACACCGAGCTCTGCAAGAAGCTAAGAAAGCAGTCAAAGACCGCAAGGAGTTACCGGAGCTACCTAAACGACCTTGAGATGCTAGGGCTCCTGACTTCGGTTGAGAGCGGAAAGGGGATCCGCGGGCACACCAAGCTAATAAAGCTCGGGCACCCCCCGCACGAAGTGATAAAAATAGTCTCAAAGAGCAACGGGTGAAGCAATATGGACATCGTGGATTTCCTATACCAGGCCGGCTCCCTCAAGGACGTTGCGCGCTCGGGCTGGAAAACGGTGGGGATTGAGCCTGAGAGCGTCTCCGAGCACAGCTACCGCACCGCATTAATCGCATACGTCCTTGCAAAAGAGGCTGGGGTGGAGAACACAGAAAAGGCCCTCCTAGCCGCCCTGCTCCATGACATCCACGAGGCGCGCACAACCGACTTGCACTTAGTTGCCAAGAAATACGCAAAAGTGGACGAGGATTCCGCAAGGAAGGACAGCATGGGCGCATTCGAATATTTCAACTCGCTCTTCTCTGATAAGGCGATAATGGAGATAGTGGATGACGCGGACAAGCTAGAATGCATAATGCAGGCAAAAGAATACCAGGACCTGGGCAACCCGTATGTAAAAGACTGGATAAAAAACGGGAGCGCCCAATTAAAAACCGAAGCCGCGAAAAAACTATGCAAAAGGGCCCTGGAAAGGGATTCTTTCAACTGGCTCTTTGAGGCGAGAAAATGAAAACCGCAACGATTGCATTCTGCATCATGGCACTCCTCTTCCTCTGCGGATGCGTTACGCTTCCCGATGCCTCCAAATGCGAGAGTCTCAACGAGCAGGAAATATTGTCCGGGGCGGGATGGGGCGAAGTCGTGGTGACAGATGAGAGCTACGTCCTAAAATCCAGGATAGGCTGCTGGCACTCGGTAGCACTTGCGGATGCGGCAAGGGAAGACCCGGGGTCCGCGGCCGCGCACTGCACAAAGATCCTGGACCTCCAGCTTGATTACCCTGATTATGAGGACCTCCTAAATTCCGAATTCAATACCTGCGTGGATGCGGTTGCAAGGAGGATGCGCGACCCGGGCCTGTGCGCCAACATGGATGAAGAAGAATCCGCATTCGAGTACAATAGGTGCGTTGCGCACGCAACGCCTCCGCAGTCAATGTGCACCGGGGCATTCATACTGTTTGCGGCTGCCGCAACATTGATGGTGCGCGCTGGCAAGAACTAAATTGGCAAAAAGAGCCCCCGCAAAAAAGCCGCGGGAAAATGAAAAACAAGCGAAAAACAAAAACGGAAGCTTATTCCTTTTCTTCGGTGTCCATGATTTCAAGGGCCTTGCGCACGCTCATTCCCTCGCGTATCCCAAGGTCCTCCGCCCAGCTTGTGGCACCGCGTATTTTCGCGTTGAAAAATTCCGAATATTCGCGAACCCCGGAAACGAACGCCGCAACGTCGCCTATTTTTTCCGCAGTGTCCCTGCTCACGTAGCTGCACGCAACGTACCCTCTTTTTGCGCGCACCACAATTAACGGCAGGTTTCCCAAATCCTTCCGAAGGCCCATGTACGTTTTTTCACCAAACTCCACCGGTTCCACGTTACCCGACCTCAGATGCCTTCTTCGCGCCTTGCTCTCCGATTGGCAGCCTGCTTCTTCAATTTTTCAGTAATCCTCCTGTGCTTGCCGCAACTAATGCAATACTGTTCCACGTTGCTAATGAATGCGGAAACGTTGTTCTCATCCCTTAGGTCAGTGCTTATCCTGCTCCTTCTTTCGTATTCAATTGCCTTGTTTTTGGGAACGGCGCGCCCGCATGAAATGCAGGTAACAAGCCGATCTCTTCCCCTTCTTTTTCCCATGTGAATACCTCACTCCTACTATTGCCCTAATTAGTTTAAATATCTTCTTCCTAAAAACCGCGTTTTTGCGTGCATTTGTCCGGGTTTGGGGAAGTTGCAAACAAAAAACGGGGTGCGCATTTTTTTAGTTGCGCAAAGAAAAATTCTGGAAAAAATGAAAAACGAAATGAAAAGCGAAAACGAATCCAAAAAATAATTCACTTTACGTTTACCGCATACCTTCCGGGCGCCTTGACTTCTGCAATCTTCGCGATTTCAGACTTTTCGGCATCAAGCACGATTAAGAGCCCGGAGAACCTCTCGCTCAATTCCTCCGAGTTGCACGCGGGGCAGGTATTGCTGTCTTCTATTAGCCTTTTGCATTCGCGGCAAGCTTTCATTTTTTGTCCGCCTCCTTCTTGGCCTTGGTTGCCTTCTTGGCGGGCGCGGCTTTCTTCTCGGATTTCCAGCTCTCAACTCCCAGCCCCTCGGTCCTCATCGTAAGCCCAATCTTGGTGTCGGAAGTGGTGCCCTTTAGGCTCACAGTGGAAACCTTCACTAGCACCTTGTCGCCTTTTTTTAGCCCCTTGCCCCTCTTGGTTCCAAGGCCCTTGGTTTTCTTGTCGTAGAAGAATTTCTCGTTGCCAATCTGGGAGATGTGTATTAGCCCATCAAGCGGGCCGATTGAGGCGAATGCCCCGAATTCCACTATCTCGCGGACCTGGCCCAGGAATACTTCGTTTATGTGTGGCAAGAACGAATAAGCGTCGAATTTAACCTTGTAGTAAATCCCGCCGTCTCCGGGGATTACGGTTCCCTGCTCGCCCGCTTCCACATTCTCAATTGCGACTATGATTCCCAGTTCCCGAAAAATCCTCCTCTCGTATTTCTCGCGGAGTATTTTCGTTATGGCATCGTTTAGCTTCATTACGAGCATTCCCGGGGGCAGGCGCACCGTATCTTCGGCTTTTAATTCATAATACATAATGAGTCACCAATAAGCTTGGTTATTTTAGTTGCGTAAAGCTTAAAAATGCCCTTTCCCGCTTTCAGCCAAGCTCATTTGCGCTCTTTGCTCCCCTTTCCCTTAGGAAACTTGTGAGGGCGGGATTCCCGCTTTCTTTTGCCACATCCAGCACGCTTTTGCCTTCCTTATTTACCGCGTTGATTTCGGCTCCTGCCCTGAGCAGGTCCTCAGCATCCCAGAGGAATCCCCTATTGGCTGCGGCAAACAGCTTCGCATTCAGGCCATCTCTTATCCCGTGCAGGGTTGCCCTCGTCTTCTCGGTTGCGTTGCATTCCTCCCCAAGAGGGCTCTTTGGCATCCGGGGCTTTCCTGCCCCTCTTGCGCCTGCGGCATCCTGCTTCTGCAAAAGCGGCTTTTTGTGCATGGACATATTCCCACCGCATTACCTTGGATGCCGATTATTTTATAAATTGGGCTTGCCGCGCGGAATCCTCCCTGCCCAGGCTCCATGCCCGCGCTCCCCCATGGCCGTTGAACCAACATTTAAATCACTAGCTTTCCTACTCAGTTTTCATGCCCAAAAAGGAAAAGGTGCGATTCGGCTCTGCGGGAATCCCCCTGCAATGCAAGGGAAGCAGCCTGGACGCAATTGAGTGCTCAAGGGAACTTGGGCTTCGCGCAATGGAGCTTGAATTCGTCCGCGGGGTGAAACTCAAAGAAGAGAACGCGCGCCTCCTAAAACCCGCTGCAAAGGAAGCTGACGTTTCCCTTTCCTCCCATGCGCCTTATTGGGTAAACTGCTGCTCAGCTGATTTGGAAAAGCGCGAAACGAGCAAGCGCAACATATTCGCGGCGGCGCAGGCGAGTTCCTGGGCGGGGGCAAGGGTTGCGGTTTTCCATCCCGGCTACTACCAGAAAAAAACCCCAAAGGAATGCTTCATTCTTGCAAAGGAAACTCTGGAGGCAACGCTGGATTCCATGGAGAAGCACAAGGTGGAAGGGGTAAAGCTCGGAGCCGAAACCGTGGGCAAGAAATCCCAGTATGGAAGCCTGGATGAATGCATAGAGCTCCAGCAAAAAATAGACGGGGTAATGCTGGTTTTTGATTTTGCCCACCTGCACGCGCGCGGCGACTGGCCTTTCAAGACCGAAAAGGATTATTCTTCCCTCTTTTCAAAAGTGGAAAAAGAACTGCCAGGATACCTCAAGGATTTCCATGCGCATTTTTCCTGCATCAACTATTCGGACAAAGGCGAATTAAACCACCTCCCCCTAGAAGGCAAAAACCAGCCCCCCTACAAGCCGCTAATGAAGGTGCTAGCAGAAAACGGCTATGGGGGAACGATAATTTCCGAATCCCCTAAACTTGAATACGACGCGGTGAAAATGAGGAAGGAATACCTAAAACACTTATAGGGAAACAGGAAACCCGCGTGCAGCAGGCATCCGCGCGCATGCCCACCCTTTAAATTCGTTGTGGCACCCAATCTTTCTTTGTGGTCAGTAATAATTCAAAAGACGGAAAACTTCCCCGCACCCTCAGCGAGGCTCTTGCGGATTTGCCTGCCCGTGAGGCGGCAAGGAGAGCCGAAACCTCCAGAAAGCTAGCAGAGGCAGAACCCAAGTTCACCGAAATCAGCTTTGAAGAAGGCGTTATCCTCTCCCACATGCTAAATGGGGAATACGAAGAGGCCGCAGAAAAAGCGAGGAAGCATGGGTTTGATGAACTTGCCAAAGATGCCGCAACCAGCCTGGTAAACGCCCACTTCCGAGTCGGGGATTTCCCCTCCGCAGCCAGGGACGCAAAGCGCTATGGGCTAGGCAACCATGCGGCAAACGCGGCGTTGTTCTGGACTTATGCAGAAGCCAAAAAAGGCACCAGGGAAGATTACATCCGCGCCCTTGGCATCCTAAAAAGATATGCAAAGCTTGCAACCGGCTCCCACCGGCGCAACATCGATGAAGTGATAGCGGGGATGAAAGAAAGACTTGCGCCTTCCCGCGAAAAAAGCGCACTCCAATCCTGCGGGTACATAATAATTTCGCTTTCCGCGGTGGTCTCAGCTTGGGCAACTACAGGATTCCTCTTTAGCAATGGCTGCGGATCAGAGGCTGAATATAAGATTCACGAAAAGGCCTTCACAAGGGAAAACCCCGCGGAGCCTGCCCCTGCCAACTACAAGCCGCTAAGGGAGAAGCTCAGGGAGGAGGCTTTTGCATACATTGAACTTACGATGTACTCAAAGAAACTCGTAAGCGGCATTCCCCTAAAGGTAACGCAGATGGAAGTCAAAGCGCTTCCCAACCCCAGGGATTTCCATGTGGAGGCTGATGGCAGATGCACGGGCGGAAACTCTTCCGCACTCTTTAGTGCGACCCTGTTTGGGATGGATAAGAATCATAAGGGCGTTAGCAGGGAAGCGGCAATCTTCCTCCGTTTCGTTTGCAGCCCCGAAGGCTGGATAAGCAGCTCTGATGAGTGGAGCATACGCAAAATGGGGGAAACGGGCAGCCTGCTCCAGGGAAAGCCCGGAGCCGCGCAGCCTTTCTCCGACAAGCGCTTCCCGCACAAGAAGGGGATAGCAGTCCCCAAGGCTCCAAAGCACATGCACAGGAAAATGAGGCGCTCCTGCTGATTATACGGGGAAACCCCCGCACCATTTATATTCCTTATATGAGTTCGCGTATCCATGCTTTTTGAGGATGTCGCAAAAGCTTTCGATGAAATAGAGGGAAAGAGCGGCAGGCTGGAGATGACCGACCTCCTAGCAAGAATCTTCGAAAAAGCAAGCCCCGAAGAAGCAGAGCGAATAGCATACATAACCCAGGGGGAACTGCGCCCGCCCTATGACGGAATCGATTTGGGATTGGGGGAAAAATTCGCAATAGAGGCGATAAGGAAGGCTTCGGGCTACCCAAAGAGCACGGTGGAAAAGGAATTTGAAAAGGAGGGCGACCTTGGGGTAGTAGCGGAAAAACTGTTCTCTGAAAAGAAGCAGCAGTCCCTATTCAGGAAATCCCTCAGCGTATTATCCGTTTACAATTCAATGTTCAAAATTTCCAGGGCAACTGGCAGCGGCTCCCAGACAATGAAAATCAACAGGCTGGTAGAACTCTACAACAACGCAACCCCGCTTGAAGCAAGGTACGTAACCCGCTTTGTATTGGGGCAATTGCGCCTGGGAGTTGGAGACCCTACAATACTAGATGCATTGAGCGTTTCCCACACCGGAGACAAATCCCTGAGAGAGGAAATAGAGCGCGCATACAACCTATGCTCTGACATAGGCTACGTTGCAAGGCTCTTCATAGAAGACCCGAAGAAAATGAAGGAGTTCAAAATAGAGGTGTTCAAGCCCATAATGCCTGCACTCGCAGAGCGCCTCCCAACCCCAAAGGAGATAATCGCGAAACTCGGAAAGTGCGCAGTGGAATACAAATACGACGGCTTCCGCATCGCAATTCACAAGAAGGGAAACCGCGTGGAAATCTACTCAAGAAGGCTTGAGAAAATGACGCACATGTTCCCGGATGTGGTAGAGGGGGTGCAGAAGCTAAAGCCAAAGGAAGTCATTTTCGAAGGGGAAGCCCTCGCATTCAACGAGGATGAAAAGCGCTTCTACTCATTCCAGGAAACCATGCATCGGAGGCGCAAATACGGGCTAAAGGAAGCATCCGGAAAATACCCGCTGCACGTTTTCGCATTCGATTTGCATTATCTTGAGGGAGAAGATTGCACGCAGCTTCCCTACCTGGATAGGAGGAAGAAGCTGGAGTCCTTCCTCCCAACCGGAGTAATAAAACTCAGCAGGATGCGCATAGTATCCACGCCCAAGGAGCTTGATTCGCTCTTCCAGAACGCGCTCACAATGAGGCTGGAGGGGATAATGGCAAAGGATTTGAAAGCAAAATACACAGCCGGGAAAAGGAAGTTCGCCTGGATAAAGCTCAAGAAATCCTATGGGAAGGAGATGGACACAATAGATGCTGTAATAGTGGGCTACTATAGGGGAAAAGGTTCGCGTGCAAAGTTCGGCTTCGGCGGGATTCTCGTTGCGGTATACAATGATGAAACCTCCCGCTTCGAAACGATTGCGAAAGTGGGAAGCGGATTTACCGAAGAGGAAATGGAAAAGTTCCAGAAGATGCTAGATGAGGACAAGGTGAAGCGCCCGCCCTCCAATTTGGATTATGCAATGGAGCCGGATTTCTGGGTGCACCCCAAATATGTGGTGGAAGTCGCATACGACAACATTACCCGCTCGCCCACGCACACCTGCGGGAAGGAGGAAGGCAAAGGGCTCGCACTCCGCTTCCCGAGAATGGTAAGAATAAGGGACGACAAGGGCCCGTTCAATTCCACAACCACAAAGGAAGTAGAGGAAATATTCAGATTCTCTTAAATTGGGGGGGAGGAGCCGGGGATGCGCATAAGCGCAGAGCCCCGCTGGCCGCCTTCCACCCAAGTTACGGGAGCATATTCAAATTTTCCTAAACGAACTTCAATCCATTCACTCCTTCGTACTGCCGCCGCTCCGAAGTCAAAAGCAGCGCATTGTTTGAGATGCAGATTGAGGCATTCACGATTTCCCTCATCCCCATCTCAATATGCGCATCTTCTGCCTGCTCATAAATCTTCGCGGCACGCACTGCCGCCTTGCGGTCGAAGTTGAGCATCTCCAGTTTATCTATTACCTTGAGCACGTCCCAGCGCCCCTGCCCCCTTATCACGCTAAGAAGCTCAAGATACGAAACCGAGGTTATGCAAAGTATGTCCGCTTCCGAATACTGCTTTATCTTCTGCACCGTCTTGATGTCGCCCTTGAAGAAGTCGAGCACCATGCTGGTATCCAGGCAGATTTTAGTCGCCAGAACCCCACCTCCCCGAACCGCGAAGGGGGACAGCTACGGTGTCAATCCCCACCGCCCCACCTCCTCAGTTTATAGAGCGCTCTCCGGTCAATGTCCCTCTCTTTTAGTGAGCCCGCGTGCTCAATTAGCCCTTCGCGGCTAATCCTGCTCTCGTTTAGCAGCATGTCTATTGCCTCGGAAAAGCTCATCGCGTGCCTCTTTTTGAGGGTGTCCAGGCGGGAGTACACGTCGTCCCGGATGGTGATGACCTTGACCATGTAAATACATTTACTAAATACATTTATATTCCTTTCGACGTTAGCCCCCGAACCAAGTTTTAGTTCCTGTATCCTTGTGAATGAACCCCTCCGACGTGAAGCTAAAAGTATTTAAATGCCCTCCTGCCCACCCCTTCAACAAGGCGATATATATGGACGACCTGGTAAAATCGGTAGTCGGAGAAAAGGTGCCCGAAGCGTCCCACATGGACGAATCGGACAGCTCGGAGACGATTAAAATCGTCACAGTCGGTGTAGGTGGTGCGGGAAACAACACCATCAACAGGCTGATAAAGTCCGGGGTAAAGGGAAGCCAGCTTATTGCGGTCAACACCGATAAGCAGCACCTAAAGCAGGTCCACGAGAAGGCCAACAAGGTCCTAATCGGGCGCAGCATCACCAAAGGGCTCGGCGCAGGAGGCTACCCAGACCTCGGAGCAAAATCCGCGGAAGTGGATCGGCCCCTCATAGAAAGGGAACTCGAAGGCGCGCACTTAGTCTTCATCTGCGCAGGAATGGGAGGCGGAACCGGAGGCGGAGCCGCACCGATTACCGCACAGATTGCAAAGGAGCAGGGGGCAATCACCGTTGCGATGGTGACCTACCCGTTCGCCCTTGAGAGGGCAAGGAGGAAGAAGGCAGACGAGTCAATCGCAAAGCTCAGGCAGAACTGCGACTCGGTCATCATCCTAGACAACAACCGCCTTGTGCAGTTGGTGCCGAACCTGCCAATGTCCGAGGCATTCGCGGTTGCAGACGAAATCCTGGCCCGCGCAATCAGCGGGCTTGTATGGACGATTACCCAGCCTTCCCTCATTAACATCGACTTCGCGGACGTCCGCGCAATCATGCAGGGCGGAGGCGTAGGGTTCATCGCAGTAGGCGAAGGCAAGGGGACCGACAAGGTCACCGGAGCAGCCGATGCGGTAATCAAGAACCGCCTCCTCGACGTAGATTTCGAGGGCGCAAAGGGCGCAATCATCCACATTTCCGGTGGAAGCGACCTCTCGCTCGGGGATGCGATCAAGGCCGGTGAAATCATCACCGAAAGGATGGACGCAGAGGCCAACGTGAAATGGGGTGCCCGCATAATGCAGAACTACGAGGGCAAGCTCGAAATCGTGGCCATCGTTACCGGGGTAAAGGGCGCTTCTATTCTCGGAAGGGACTACGAAGCGGAAGAGGAATCCTCCCTCCCCTCCTTCGGCAGCGACCTTGAGATGCTCGGCTGAGCATCCCTCGGAGCAAAACTCCCAAAAAGTCCCGCTTTCTTCGGAAAGCGGGCATAACCTTTTTATATCTTCTTTTACAATTTCCATCAGGTGACCCCATGCTAGATGGCATCGTAAAAGACGTACTGTCTGAAAAATCCGCATCCTCCTCTGCGGAAAAAGTGGAAGCAGCAGAGCCCGCCCCAGGCGATTTCGAAGAGATTATCCGCAATCCCTTAGAGAAAAAACCGGGATTTGAAAATCCGGCTTCCGAACTTCCCCCGTCTTTTAGCGGGAAGAGGGAAGTCGAAGAGAACTCTTCTATCCGCATCTCCGTAATCGGAGTTGGCGGGGCAGGATGCAACAGCGTAAACCGCATCAAGAAAAACGGGATAAAAAGCGCCCGCACGATTGCGGTAAACACCGACAAGCTCCACCTGGGGGTGGTGGAAGCGCATGAAAAACACCTTCTTGGACGCGTAGTCACCCGCGGATTGGGAAGCGGAGGGGACCCTAGCGTGGCCGCAAAAGCGGCGGACGCGGACAAGGACTCGCTTAGAAAGCTAATCGGGGAAAATGAAATCGTATTCGTATGCGCGGGAATGGGCGGGGGAACCGGGACCGGTGCCTCGCCCGCAATCGCGAAAATCGCAAAGGAGCAGGGCGCAACGGTAATCGGGGTGGTCACCTATCCCTTTGGCATAGAGCGCTCAAGAATCCACCGCGCAAGAGACGGGCTCAAGAACCTGATGAGGGAAGCGGACACCGTAATCGTAATTGAGAACGACCGCCTCCTAAGCTACGCGCCCAACCTCCCAATCGACAAGGCATTCGCGATCGCAGATGAAATCGCATCCCGCGCAGTAAGGGGAATCTCCGACCTCGTAGTCTTCCCAAGCCTCATGAACGTGGATTATGCGGACGTGCGCGCAATCATGAAAGACGGCGGCCTTGCGATGATTTCAATTGGCAAGGGAAGCGGCACGGGGGCAGGAATGGTCGAAGAGGCGGTTTCTAGCACCCGCAACAACCCGCTGCTCCAGGTTTCCTATGAAGGCGCAAAGGGCGCACTCATACACGTTGAAGGAAGCGCAGGCTTGTCCCTTGGGGATGCAACCCAGATTTGCTGCGGAATAAGCGAGGACTTCCATGAAGATGCGGAAGTGAAGATGGGAGCCAGGGTGAATGACGACCTCTCAGGGATAGCCGTGACCGCGGTAATAACCGGAGTGAGCGCACCGCATCTCTTTGAGGATGTGCCCAAGGCGGCTGCGCCTATGGAAGCTGCAGAGAGCGAGATTCTAGCTTCCATCCTCTGAGTCTTCATCTTTCCATTTCTTTGCTTTTTGCCTTCTTTCGAGGGCGTTGCCCCCAATGCCCCATTTAAATTCTTTTGCCCCCATAATCTAACACTATGGCCATCCATAGGACCCTCTCATTCCCTTGCGTAAAACCGGAGCGCGAAGCAAAGGCCAGAAGGCCCGTGCGCGGATGCAGCCCCCTGCGCAATCCCCCGCCATTTGAGAAGGCTTACCTTAGGCACCCCGTATCTGAGATATACCATAGCCGCAGGCACAAGGCAAAGGTTCTCCTCTTGGTCCCGCCTTATACGCGCATAGAGAAACCTTATTCATGGCAGCAGGCCAACTACCTCCTGGGCAGCTCGGCCAACAACCTGAAGCTGGATTCTAAAATCATAAGATGGTTTGAGCAAAACGGGCTCCTGCTCTCGGAGATGAAGCGCGTTGGCCCCCCAATGGGCCTTTTGCGCATAGGAAGCGCCGCAAAAAAGGCGGGTTGCGAAGTGAGGATAATAGATGCCGCAAAGGAGGGGTTTGACAACGAGGAAACCCTGATTCCGGAAATCGGGCTCAAAAGATACGGCCTGCCCGTGCGGGACATGATGAGGTGGACGAGCAACTTAAGCCTGCAGGTAGTGGGAATAGCCGCCTCCTACACCCACCAGTGGGGCAACGTGCGGGAGCTTGCAGAAGAAGTGAAGCGATTAAACCAGCGTGCGGTCGTGGTCGTGGGCGGAGCGCACGCAACCGGGGATTACCAGAGGGTGCTCCTAGATTCCAGCGTGGATTTCGTGGTGGTGGGCCAGGGCGAGGAAACGTTTGTTGAGCTAATAAGCGCACTAGAGGGCAGGCGCAGCATAGGAGACGTGCGCGGAATCGCATTCCGCAGCGGCCGGCACAGGGACGAAGTGGTATTCACCGGCCACAGGCCGTTTTCGAAGAATCCATCCAACCTAATCCTAGACTACAGCCTCCTGGACCTCTCAAAATACAGCGGCCTAATCCACACCGCGGGAGCCAGGAAGAAGAGGGACGGGCTCCTAGCTTACGTTTCAACTAGCTCAGGCTGCAACCAGAACTGCGGCTTCTGCGCAATACCGAAAGTGCAGGGGCCCTTCCTGGGAGCCGGAATCGACCAACTCAATGCCGAACTAGCAGGGCTCAAGAAAAATGGCGTTACCGAACTAATAGTCGAAGACGACAACTGGCTTTACAATCCCATGTGGGCGCTTGAAACCTGCGCGCTCTTTAAGAAATACGATTTTGCGTGGATGGAAGAAGGCGGGCTCGCCCTCTCAGCCCTCATCGCCCTGAACCTGGGATACGGAGCCAGGAACGTAATGGGAAGCGAGCTGGAGAAGCCCTCATTCAAGCACATTCGCGAAGCAATAGGCAAGGGGATAACCGCGGAGCGCCTGATAACGGCGATGGCGCAGAGCGGCTGCTACTCTGTGTATCTCGCAGTGGAATCCGCAAACGAGGCTGCCATGGAAATTTCCGGCAAGCCCAAAGCCAACATCATGCAGGAGCAGGCAGCCCAAATCGTGAGGCTCTTTAAGAACCGCGGAATATCGGTAACCGGGGGATTCATGCTCGGCTTCTGCGGCCAGCAGGGAAAAGGCGTTTATTCAGAATCCGCACGCGAAATGATAAACACGATGGAGTATGCGGGAGAAC
The DNA here is from genome assembly GCA_016932815.1 of Microcaldota archaeon. Lineage (GTDB taxonomy): Archaea > Micrarchaeota > Micrarchaeia > Anstonellales > Bilamarchaeaceae > CAIKOA01. The sequence continues at coordinate 32,953 of JAFGCC010000020.1, forward strand.
TCATGCGGGCGGGCATGGATTACGCGAACCCTTTCATAGTAACCCCTCTTCCGGGAACCAGGATGGGGGAGTTCCAGATGCAGTATGCTTCCACCAATTACGATACCGGCTTCTCCCACGAGCTTGGCACCTTCGACCTCCCAGGCTCGCTAACAGCCGAGCAGATGGGCCTGCTCCGCCAGATAATGATTGCAAAGATAAACGGGATAGAAAAAATGGAGCGGATGCTTGAAACCGGAAGCTGGCCCGTCTGAGGAGCCTCCCGCATAATGGGGCCCAACCCCGATATTCCGCCGTGCCCATTTCCCCTTTCCAGCCCTTTCCCGCAATTTTCCCGCCCAATAGCCTTCTTTTTAAAGTTTTTCAGATATTAGCTTCCCTTAGTTCGTGGGTGTATTGAATGTTTGAATTCAGTCCGTTTTTGCTGCTATTCTGGGTGTTCGTTGGGCTTTTTGTGCCCGGCATGCTTTTCTCGCTTGCAATTCTTAAGAAGAAGGAACTCCCCCTATTCGACAAGGCCGCAATAGGCCTTGGGGCGGGGCTTGCAATCCCTTCCCTTTTTGCGTTCCTGCTATTCCTAATCGGGGTCCCTTTCAGCTATGAGATGGCAATAGGCTGCATAGCGTTATTCTACATAATATCAATCGCCCTCTTCGCAAAAGAGAAGGCGTGGGAAGGAATCTCCCTTCCAAAAGACTACAACAAGCTTGCACCCTCGGCGGCACTTGCGCTCATAATGCTCCTCTCTTTCTGGATAAGAGTCGGGACTTATGGCCCGGTGTTCATGGAGCTTGACCCGTATTTCTACATCCAGCATACCGCACTAATCCTCCAGGACGGGGGCGCGCCCCTTGAGGATTTCTCGGCCTGGTACCCGTATCCGGTTTCGCATAGGACCATGCCGGAAAAAGCCTATCTTGAAGCCATAGCCTACACCCTATACAACGGGGGCACAGATTTTGACTTATACCTCCTCTCAACCGTTGCGGGAATGCTCCCGCCCATAATGGCCGCCCTCGCGGTGTTCTTCTTGTACCTGCTGGTTTCTTCCGAATACAAGCGCATTTTCGGGATAGCCGCAGCGGGCGTTGCGGCGTTCATGCCCATGTTCATAATGAAGCTGATGGCGGGAGAGAGCGAAGTCCAGCCATACGCGTTTTTCGGAATAGCATTCACGCTTGCAATGTATGCGCTTGCGACAAAAAGGAAGGACCTGGCCTTCGCATTCCTTGGCGGGATTGCACTAATGGCAACCTTCCTTGGTTCGGCTTCCGGAGTGGTCATAACGACCGCACTCCTGATATTCATCCTGCTCCAGGCGCTCTTCCTATTCTACATGAAAAAGGGCCTGCTAGAAACCGTGCAGGTAAACGGGATAATAATCGGGCTTGGCGCGGTTTTCCCCCAGATTCTCCAAAACCTATTCCACGATTCGTTCATCCTAGATGGAATACTCTCCGGGCAGGTGCTCCTGCTCCTTTGCGCATACGCGCTCTCCTTAGTGCTCTTTGCAATCCAGAAAAACCCCCCGCAGCTTAAGAAGCTGAACCTGGATTTGGACCTCAAGCAGGCATACGTTCCCGCTGCCATCATCTTAATCGCGGTGGTCCTGCTAGTCGCATTCACCCCGGTAGGGGGCGTCCTGTTCTCAATCGTAAAAGGCGTATTGGGAACAGCAGAATTCAAGGTCCCCCTTGAGCGCACGATTGCGGAGCAGGGAGTTGCGGGAGCCGCATTCGAAAGCGAACTCGGATTTGCCGCAATGGATTTCAACGGCCTTCCCACACTTGAGCAGCTCCTAGAAAAGTTCTCTTCCGAGAACGTGGTAATCGCCCTCTTTGGGCTCATAGTGGGGCTCCTCCAGCACGTATTCGCGTTATTCTCCGGAATCCTGACCGCAGTATCCAACCTCATACTATCGGTAATGGTGTTAGTGCTCAACGCGGTTTTCGGAACCGGCCTTGAGTATTCGGACAAGAACAACAGCATGCTCATGGTAATAATCTTCGCGGTATTCGCATCCGTCTTGTATTCCGCATTCGGGATGTTCAAGAAAAAGGAGGAGCGCTTAGCCCTCCTCTTTGCCGCATTCATCTTCCCGGTTTCCATAATCGGCCTGATGAAGACCAAATACGCAATATACCTTGGCTTCGCAATCGCCGCGGGCCTGGGAGTCTCCCTAGGAGAACTCCAGGGCGTCGTGGACAAGCTAATAGGGAACCTAAAAGACGAGGAGAAGAGGAAGAAGTACGCAAACTATGCAATGCTCGGCTTTACCCTAATTAGCTTCCTGTTCATATTCTTTGAATGGAACAACGGCCTTGCGGGGAACCTCTTTGCAAGCTCGTTTACGCAGAGGTTCGGGGACAATCCGGCTGCCCTGCAGGAAAAGATGGAGAACCTGTGCGCGGTAAGCGGGTATTCCCCGGCGTGCGAAGCCGCAGCGGACCCCGAAGCCTATGCTTCAGGGGGGATGAAGTACCAATACGACCCGGTACTCTGCGCATACTCAATCTACGCAGACCCCGCAGCGCCCACAGCAGGCGAGCAGGCATCCGCCTCGCTGCGCTGCAACGTGTTAACTTCGTATTGGATAGAGTTCCTAGAATGGGAGCATGACGAGTCCCCGGAGAATGCGCGCTTTACCTCCTGGTGGGACTATGGCCACTGGACCAATTATTTTGGCCAGAGGAACACGGTGCTGCGCAACGACCACGCCCGCCACGACATGATACTGGAAGTCGCGCACGGCTACATCTACGGAACGCCAGAAGAGCTCAGGCAGTTCATGCTCTCCCACGATTCAGAATACGCCTTCTTTGATAGGGAAATCCTAATCAACAGCGACGGCAGTTTCGGCATGAAATTCAGCGCGCTAAACTACCTCGCGTGCTCGCGCAACAACGAAACAGGCGTGGACAACGCCCCCGGGACTTCGGTTTGCGAGAGCGAGCACACCTGGGAGAGGCTCGCAATCCCGGCAGCCACGCAAGGATGCGTGCTCTCGCCTTTGACCGGGGAGACCGGGCTCCTAGTCTACGATGCCTTTACCGGAACCCGGAAGTATTGCCTTGGGGAGGAAACGCTCCTTAGCGGGGAGACTATTCCCGCATTGCACAAGCTCAACGAAACCTACGCAAACGGGGACCTCAAGCTCCAGAAGGCCTTCTTAAAGCAGATTGCAACCTTATCAGACGGAACGAGGGTACTTGATGTCTACTACACAAAGGACCTCCTCTGGCTTGAGAACGGGGAGGCCAAGACCGGCTGGGAGGACCGCACCACGAAGTTCTACGACTCGGTGCTCTACCAGGCGTTCGTGCTAGAAGACGTTGAAGGGTTCACGCAGGTCTTCAAGACGAGTGACGGGGCGGTAAAAGTCTACAAGATTTCCGAATGATATGAATGAGGGGCCCTCCTAGTTCCCAAAGGGGTGGGGAGCGCCCCCTCCCTCTAGAACCCAATAAACATGGCGGGGTATTCTTCGGAAACGCGCTCGATTGCGCCAAAGAGCTCGCGCAGCCTCCGCAATGCGGGGGAGAATTCCCCCCGCTCCATCATCCCGTATACCCCCATCAGGGAAACGTTTCCCCCCGCGTGCTTCTTGAATGATGCGAGCATTTCCGCGCCCTTCTTCCCAAACGAGCGCTTCCTCTCCCCCATGTAAACGTACTGGTTCCTGCATTCTTTTAGGGCGAAGCGGCACATTTCCCCTAGCGCCTCGGATTCCCTTCCCGAATCCATGAGCCTTGCAATCTCCATCGCCTTGGATTCTTCAAGCCCCTTTCCCAGGAAATACTCAAGGTATTCCTCTGCGGGCACCGCTGCAACCCCCCTCCTTGCAGCAGCTTTGGCCTCGTATATCTTCTCGCGCAGGCCGAGCGTTACGTGGTTCCCGCTTGGGAGGATGTCCACTACCCCGGAATCAAAGAGGATGCGCGCAACGCTTTCCGAGGCGGCCTTGTCCCTGAAAGTGAGCTTGGTTAGCTTCCCTGTTTCCAGGTATTCTCTTATCCTGCCCATGGCCGCGCTTCCCGCTAGCCTGCCCTTTGGGGCGTGGATTCTGGCTTCAAGCGCGCCCATATTGACCGCCATCCTGGATGAGAGGAGCTCTTTTGCGCTGCTTATGCTAATCGGGATTGGCCCCCTGCCCGGAGCCTTTTTTTCATCCGAGCCGAATTCTCCTGCAAACCATTGGTAGTACTCCTTCCCGATTCCCTCCTTGTCCATCTCTACTAGGATTTTTGCGAGCCTTCCCCTTCCATGCTCAAGCTCCTTCTCCTGGTTCTGCAGTACGTATTCGTAGAGTTCCCCCATCCTTGCCCCGCCTTCTGCCATCTCAAAAATTATGCTAGCAAGGCTCGAGCACGCCTCTTTTCCCCCTCCGGCGGCATAAACGAAACGCATCGCGCATTTTAGGAAGAGCATCCTCTCCCCCTTATTGGCCATCTTGTACTGTGCCCGGATTTTCCTGCACGCAGTTGTCCCGAGAGTCTCCACAAAGCACTTCCTGAACGCCTTCTGCGCCTTATTGGTTTCCGCCCATGCTTCAAGCCCCTTTGCAAAGCTCCGAGCTTCGTTCCAGCGAAGCTCTTCCTTTGCTTTCTCGGCCTTGTTTCCCGCCATCGCTTTTCCATAACTACTCTTTGGTTTATAAGTTTTGCAGTAATTGCGGATTCCCCCCTCTAATTCCGGGCTCCGCTCTTCTGGGGAACGGTGGCGTGCCCATGCAAAAGCTTTTAATTCTCTATTGAGTAATTGCCGCCACACGGGCCCGTAGCGCAGCCTGGACAGCGCGGCTGCCTTCTAAGCAGTAGGCCGTGGGTTCAAAACATTTTTTGGAAATCCAGGAAATGTGAAAATCCCACCGGGCCCGTTTATTTTTGGGAGGTGCACTCAACATGGGAAAAGTAGAGGAAATCATTGAGCTAATGACTGCGGTTATAGAGGATTCGTCTGTGCCAAAGAACATAAGGAAGGCTTTGAGCGACGCCAAGGAGCGCCTTAGGAGCGATGATGAACTTACCGTGAAAGTGAGTGCCGCCATCTATTCTCTTGAGTCCGTTGCAGAGGACGTCAATATGCCCCCTCATGCTAGGATGCAGATATGGAGCATAATGAGCGAACTAGAATCCCTCAAGGAGTAGCCATGGATTCCCTGAAAGCCTTGGGGATAAGGGTTTCGCTTGATGCGGAGAAGGCGATTTCGGAAAATTCGATAACCTCCGACGAATTGCTCTCCCTCAAGAAAACCTTCATTTCCCCAGAGGACCTAGAGCCAATACTCAAGAAGAGGGAAGAGGCAAAGGCACAAGAGATGCAGGCCGCGCAGGCTGAAGTTTCCCGCGCATCGGATTACAAGCCCCTTGCAAAAGAGTACTCCCCGGAGTTTCGCGTGCACGAATCCCTGGATGTTACCGGCAAGTCCCGCACAGAAGGCGGTGTTGCGGATTTCGTCTCCCACTTCCAAAACCGCTTTGAGCGCATATCCTCCATGCTGCGCACAGTTGGGGGGAAATACCCCGAAGCCGACCTCTATGGAATCTCCAAGCTAGCGGGGCAGAAAGTCCGCACAATCATCATGGTCTCGGATATCCGCACGACCAAGAAGGGGAACATGCTTCTTGAAGCAGAAGACCTCACAGGGCAGTTCAAGGTGGTAATTTCCCAGAGGGACGAAGAAGTCTTTGACAAGGCGAAGAACCTGGTCCGCGACGACATAATCCTCCTATTCGGGAAGGTTTCGCAGGCATTCCTGATTGCCGAGGATTTTGAATGGCCCGACCTCCCCGTTGCAAGGGAAAAAAAGAAAGCCGAGCGCGACCTTGCGGCAGTCTATCTTTCCGATTTGCATTTTGGGAGCAAGGAGTTCCTAGGCGACCACCTTGCGCGCTTCTCCGAATGGATAAAGGGAAAAGGCGACAATCCGCACCTTGCCGGAAAAGTCAAATACCTCTTCATTGCAGGCGACATAGTAGACGGAATCGGCATCTACCCAAACCAAGAAAAAGACCTGACCGAGCTTGACATCTTCAAGCAGTATGGGATGTTCGCAAAGTTCGTTGAAGGCCTGCCCGATTACATAGAAGTGGTTGTCTCCCCGGGAAACCACGATGCGGTAAGGAGGGCCGACCCCATGCCCGCATTGTCCAAGGAGATACTAGGATGCAGTGTTACAAGCATTGGCAGCCCCTCCTATTTTTGCGCCGAGAACAGCGAGCACCTAATCTACCATGGAACGTGCGCGGATGGATGGATATCAACCCTCCCGCACCTAAGCTATGATGAGCCGGAAAAAGTGATGATTGAATGCCTAAGAAGGCGCCACCTCTCGCCCATTTTCGGGGGAAACGCAATCGTCCCGGAAAAGCTCGACTACATGATTATAGAGAAGGAGCCGGACATCGTGCATTTTGGGCACGTGCACAAGAACGGCTATGCGAGGTACCGCGGGACTACGATAATCAATTCCGGCACCTTCCAGGACACGACAGATTTCCAGAGGAGGCAGGGGCACATACCCACCCCGGCAAAAGTGCCAATCTATGAATTTGCCCAAGACAAGCTTAGGACGCTTGACTTTACAAGGTGACCATAAATGGATTATTTTGACGACCTCAAAGTTGGCCTTGATGCGGTCTACTCCCTTGCGCAGGAGGCACGCTCAAAGGGCCTAGACCCCAAAGAGGAAGTCGAAATACCCATTGCAAAAGACGTTGCGGCGCGCGTAGAGGGGCTAGTGGGCCCCAGGGGAATAGCATCCGTAATCCGGGATTTGGAGCAGGGGGGCATGTCCCGCCCGGAAATCGCATTCAACGTGGCGGAAAAACTGGCTTCGGGGGACATAATACAAGGAGACCGCAGGACGCTAATAGAGCAGGCGATAAGGACAAGTGTCGGCATACTCACCGAAGGGGTGCTCGTAGCCCCCACAGAGGGAATTGCGGACGTTAAAATCTGCGAGAACCCCGATGGGAGCGAATATGTAGCCGTACTTTTTGCAGGCCCAATTAGGAGCGCGGGGGGAACGGTTGCCGCCCTCAGCGTAGCCCTTGCCGACCATGCAAGGAAGCGCGCGGGCGTTGCGGATTTTAGGCCCACGGACACCGAGATTTCGCGCTACGTTGAGGAAGTGAACGTTTATGAGAACCGCTGCGTGCACCTCCAGTACAAGCCCCCGGATGAGCACGTTGCCCACATAGTGCGCAACTGCCCAGTCTGCATAGACGGGGACCCCACAGAAGAGGTGGAAGTGTCCGTGCACAGGGACCTTGAGCGCATACCAAGCAACAGGATAAGGGGGGGCGTGCCGCTTGTAATCTGCGAAGGTATTGCGGCAAAGGCCCCCAAAGTGCTAAAATTCACCCGCAAGTTCGGGCTGGAGTGGGAATGGCTCTCCGAAGTAATCAAGGTCAAGAAGAAAGCGGACAAGGTTGAGATAAAGCAGGATTTTACCTACCTTGAAGGGCTGGTTGCCGGAAGGCCGGTATTCTCCTACCCCATGGGCAAGGGGGGATTCAGGCTCCGCTACGGCCGCAGCCGCACAAACGGGATAATGGGCCGCAACGCCCATCCCGCCACAATGGTGCTGCTGGACTCCTTTATCGCAAACGGCACCCACGTGAAAGTGGAGCGCCCGGGAAAAGGCGCAATCATAACCGCGTGCGATTCCATTGAGCCCCCGGTAGTAAAACTGAACGATGGCTCGGTCGTGAAGCTGCGCACAAGCGAGGATGCAGACGACCTAAAAGATGAAGTGGAGGAAATCCTCTTCCTAGGCGACATGCTAATAACCTACGGGGATTTCTCCAAGTCCAACCATCCCATGATGCCAGGAGGCTACTGCCATGAATGGTGGGTGCAGGAAGCCGGGGAAAAAGGGGTTTTGGAAACCCCGCAAAACGCAAAGGAGGCATTTGAGCTCTCAAGGAAATCCGGAATCCCCCTCCATCCGGATTACACCTACAATTGGAACGACATATCCTCATCCGAACTATCCTCGCTTGCATCGCTGCTCTTTAGGGGAGAATTAAAGATGGATGCCGGGGAAATAACCGGGATGGAGCTCCCCGCGGATTCTGCAGAGGCAAAGAGGGCTCTTGAGAAGCTGCTAGTTGAGCACAAGGTTTTGCCGCAGAGGTGCATACTCCTTGGTGCGGATGAAACCGTTGCGCTCCTCTCTTCAGTGGGAATGCTAAAAGGGAGGGAAGTGGTTTCTGCGGGAAATATCTCCAAGGATTCCCCGGCGCTTGAAAACGTCTGCGCCCTATCCGGGATAACAATACGCGACAAGGCGCCAACATACATAGGGGCGAGGATGGGCAGGCCCGAGAAGGCAAAAGAGCGCATGATGGAGGGAAAGCCCCATGTGCTCTTCCCCACCGCTTCGCCCAAGGACCGCAGCCTCACTAAAAGGTACAAGAGCCTAAAAGCGCGCGACAAGGAGCGCACGATAAACGTGGAGATTGCACGCTACCGCTGTGAAGGGTGCGGCGCGCCCACAATCTACCCGCGCTGCCATTCCTGCGGCGCGCACGCAAAGCCGGAGAGAATCTGCCCCAAGTGCAACGAAGTCACAATCCACAAGGAGCACTGCGGCGTGCCTTCCCTATTCTACGACCGCCGCCCAATCCCGTTGGTTGAGCTCTACGAAAAAGCCAAGTCCGCAATGGATTATGCCCCCACGGAAGTAAAGGGGGTAAAGGGGCTAGTTAGCGAGGGCAAGATACCTGAGCTGCTAGAAAAAGGGTTCTTCCGCGCAAAGAACGAGGTTTACGTGTTCCGCGACGGAACCTGCCGCTTCGACGCAACGGATGCGCCAATTACCCACTTTAGGATTTCGGAAATCGGGCAGACCCCGGAAGGCATAAGGAAGCTCGGCTACGCAACCGACCACCTGGGCAAGCCGATAGAGCATGGCGCGCAGGTAGTGCCCCTGATGTGCCAGGACATAATCGTCTCCTCGCATTGCCTAAACTACATGATGAGGGTTGCCGCATTCATAGACGACCTGCTCGTGAACGTTTATGGGATGCCCCCCTACTACTCCCTAAAAACCCCGGAGGAGCTCCTTGGGCACCTAATCGTGGGATTGTCCCCGCACACTTCCGGAGGGGTGCTTGGCAGGATAATAGGCTACTGCGATGCCAACGTTGGGTATGCGCACCCGTATTTCCATACTGCAAAACGCCGTAATTGCGACGGCGATGAGGATTGCATAATACTCCTTGCAGACTGCCTCATAAACTTCTCGCGCTCCTATTTGTCCGAGCGCCGCGGGGGGACGATGGACGCTCCCCTCACCCTCACTCCGCAGCTAAACCCCAGCGAGGTGGACGATGAAGTCCATTGCATGGAGGTAATAGAAAAGTACCCCCTGGAATTCTACCGCGCCTGCGAAAAAAACGTTTACCCCGGCGAAATCAAGCTAAAGACCGTGCAGGATTTGCTAGGAAAAGACGAGCAGTACATGGACCTCCATTTTACCCACGACACCTCCACAATCAACGATGGGCCCATGCGCACGCGATACGTAACCCTGGGTTCAATCCCGGAAAAAATAGAAGCGGAATTCGCATTGCACAAGAAGCTGCGCGCAGTGGACGCAAAGGATGCGGCAATGCGCCTGATTCTCAGCCACTTCATCCCGGACTTATATGGAAACCTGCGCTCATATTCAAGGCAGACTTTCAGGTGCGTAACCTGCAACACGATTTACCGCAGGACTCCCTTGTGCGGAAAATGCACCCGCTGCGGGGGCAAGCTCACCCTCACAATACACAAGGGGGGAATAATGAAATACCTGGAAATCTCCAAGAGGCTCGTTGAAGAATACGGGCTCCCCAACTACATGGCGCAGAGGCTCCTGCTCCTAGAAGAGGAAATATCAAGCATATTTGAAGACGAGAAGGTAAAGCAGACCGGCCTCTCGGATTTCATGTAGGCTTCCGCTAATCCAATTTGGGGAATTAGAAAAGCAAAAACGAAAAAGGGGAAAAAACAAAAAAGGAAAAAGGAAATTTCGGGGAAGCTATACCTGCTTCCTCGCCATTGCCCCAAAGTGCGGCAGTTCGTAGTCTTCTCCGTTGAAGACCTTGTACGCTGCATAGAGCCCCGCTATCGCCGCCGCGCAAAGCACGAGGAACGAAGCAAGCCCGGTAACGCACGCTAGGACCGCAAGCGGGCCGAGCATCCCAAGCACCATACTAATTACCTGTAGCACTCCGAAAACGAACCATGTTGCAAGCCATAGCAACATCGACTGCAAGGAGTGGAACTTGACGAACCTGTCGTCTTTTTTTACCAGGTAGATGAGCAGGGGAATTACGAACCCTGCACCCGTAAGGTACCCGAATGCGGCAATGAGGTTGCTGTCATTGCCCTTTCCGCCTCCTGCTGCGGGTTTTGGAGCCGCCGCAGGCTTTTCGGCCTCAGGAGCTGCCTGCTCTGTTGCAGGCTTTTCTTTCTTTTCAGCCATTCATATCACCGTATTCTCAAACTAAATGGGCTGGGATGTTTTTAAACCTTTCTTGGTTGCGCCCCCTGCGGAAAACCGCTTGCGCGCGCACTGAAAAATGGGCGCGACAGGGGCTTATTGCATTCCGGTTGCGCTTTGGGGAACCCCGTTTGCACAAAGAAAGCTTTTTAGTGAACCTCCCCGCCCTAAAGGGCAGGGATTCCTGCTTCATTGAGGGCGCTTACGCTTATAGGCGCAGAGGCTTTCCTCTCCACGGGCTTGGCATCCCGCAGTTCCTGCGGTAGATTTTTATGTATGGAAGCTATCGTTTATAGGCAAGCGGAGAGGGCAGGTTTCCGTTGTTCCGCTGCCAAACGAAATTTTACAGAACAGGGGGCGGCACAATAATTTTCTCTTCCCATGTGCAGCGCCCAATTCATCCGCGATATGGCCCCTATGGATTTCTTGGCTGCAAGAAGCAAAAAGCGAATGTTTTATTAAACAAGTATGCCTAGTTTATACATGAGCGCCCAGGCCACAAAGAGGAAGAGGGAGGCTCCGGAGGAATCCGGCCTGACCTCAGCGGTCTATTCCAAATCCGAAACCGCCATGGGCGAATCGCTTATTAGCGGAGAAGAGTCCGCGCTCGTGCGCTCTGAGGCTGCCCGCATAATCTCCCAGCTAGAGGGGGAGGGCGTGGACATCACTGATGCGGGATATTTGCTAATCCAGAAGATGAACGTCAAAAAGGGCGTTCCCAGCGACGAATTCATGGATGGAACGAGGCTCCAGGAAGTAGTGGAGCTCCCCAACCCCAAAGAGGACAGGGAGCATTTTGCAAGGAAACTCTCGGAATTTGCCCAGGCCCAGCAGGAACTCCCCCCGGAAGAGCGCTCGCACATCCACGTGGAGGTGCTCGAAAAAGAGGGGATTGCAATAATCACCAACACCTTCTTCCTGCCCGCCCCAATCCTCAAGAAGAAAGAAGAATTCGCACAGCTCTTTAGGGACATAGAAAAAACTGGCAACGCAGAATCCCTGCTCTGCGCAATAGGCTGCTGGAGTGCGCTAAAAGCAAGCGTGCAAAAGAGCCTGGAACTATCCTACCGCGTGGAATATTATGGGAGGGCGGGCGAGCGCAGGCTCGCCATGCTCGGTGAAGAGCTAGTCTCCATACACCGCGAGGTTGCAAAGGAGACCTACTCCCGCCTCAAGCTCCTCTCGGAGGGAACCTCCCCCGATTCTGCGGCAATTACGAATTCCGCAATGCGCACAGAGGAATTGATGAAGAAGGAGAAGCGCATATACTCAAAGATTGAGGAAATCCAGCTCTCAGCACTCTCAAACCGCCTGCTTGGGAAATGGGCCATGAACAGGATTGAAGCGGGCATAAAGGAGGGCTATTACACCCAGCTAGAAGTTGCGGCATACGAGGGAGTAAAGCGCGAAATAGAACTCCTCTCACAATCGATGCGCTCGCTATCCACCGCCGGCATCCAGAAGGTCCTGACAAAGGGGATGGAGGGGCTCAATTCCAAGGAGAAAGAGGCATTTGAGAAGCTAGAATCCCTCGTTGCCCACCTTGAATTCATAGCATACAAGGCTGACATGCACGAACTAGACGAGAGGATGCACAAGGAATCCCATGAATACATGCAATCCCCGCGCACCCCTCTTTCCAATTACGCCAAGCTCAGCAAGATGCCAATGAGCCAGCTTGCAATGCCCAATATAGAGAGGGTTGAGGAAATTTCCTTTAGGGCGAAAAAGCACACGGAGATGCTAAAGAAGCTTGTGGGCTCCCTAGAAGATCTCACGCATGCAGAGAAATCAAAATACAAAAAAGAGATTGATTCGCTTGCGCAGGAGCTGGAAACCGGGGTGCTCTCTTCCCTGGAAGCGGCTTCGGCAAAAGCCGACAGGGTGCTGGGGGGCATAGAAGCGCTCCTAGGAGAGCGCGTTCTGGAGAAGCGCGCGGCAGACAAGGACAATCCCTGGAACGTCCGGGCTTCAAGCTACGTTAAAATCTACTCCCTCCGCTACAGCCTCGAAGTAATTGCGGCATCCGCAGCCGCAGGCGGGGCGATAGGGGGGTTCGCCACCCGCAGCCCCGGGGGCGTGTGGGCAGGGGCAAAAGTTGGCGCAAAAGTGGGCGGCCTCATAGTCGCTTCCGCAGGCGCCTTCCTAACCGGGGAGGCAATGTACCACTACCTTGCAGGGGAGGGAAACATGGAACAGGCGGTAGAGGACATGAGGATTGGCTCAACCTACCTCGCATTTGGGCTGCTGGGAGCTCCCATGAAGGCATTGAGCATCCCAGTAAAGCTCGCAACCGGAGGGGGGCTTGTAGCTTCCAATTCATTGCTAATCTATGAGCACCTAAAAGCGGGAAGGTACTGGGAAGTCCCAGAAGACGTCGCTTATGTGGCATTGGGAAGCGTCGCATTCATCCGCACCGCAACCGGGGTTTTCCGCGCAATAAGGCTAGCAGAGCCGGCAGAGAGCCTGGCAATAGCAAACGCCTCTGGGGCAGCCAAAATCAAAATCGGAACCAAGCTTGCCGAGCGCATGGTAAAAGTGCACAAGGCGGGGTACAGCCCGGTCTGGGTAGGGGTAAACGCGGGTTTTGCAACCCTCGGCAACTGGGGCGAAATATCAGAATCAATAGACAAAGGCAATTACAACGTTGCCCTAAGCCAGCTCGGGCGCGGATTCGTGGACATGACGCGCGGCATGGTGACTTTCGAATTCGCGCTTGCCGGAGTTGCCGGAGGCGCCAGGGGAGGCGTGCGCTTTTTTAGCGCAAGGATTTCCTCTGCAAACGCAAGGGCGGTTGCGATACTCCAGAAAACGGGCCTCTTTGAGCGCGTATCCGACATGGCTTATGGGGCGGGCTTTGAGGCTTCGGGCACCGAGGCAAGCGCGCGCCTGCTGCAACTGACATTCGCAGAAGGCAGGGTTTCCGCGCGCTACGTGCAAGAATACCTGGGCCTAAAATCGCTCTCCGAAGCCGGAAAGATTTCCGAAGCGATAAACTCGGACTGGAAGCTTGCGCGCACCCTCCTTAGCAAGGGGAAGAAGGCGGGGAAAGCTTGGGAGAGGTTTTCTGCAAAGGTGGAGAGGGCCGCGAAATCCCGCAAGGCACGCTTCGGAAAGGCGGCCCTGCTAGTTGGCGCAGTCTATTATCTTGAGAAGAGGAGCGTGGAGGAGCAGCTTAACGCAAAGGCGCTTGAGCAGGTGATAACCCCCTACGAATTCGAATTCATCTCTTCCGCTTTCGCTTCCGCAAATGCCCGGATAAAGGTTTCGGAGGTAGGGCAGGAGGATTTCTATAATGCCGTGGGCATTGCAAAGGAAATCTCGGACGAGGTGGATGCCGGAGCAGGCTCTCCTAGCCTGCAGTTTGGGATGGATTCGCAAAAGCGCCTCTGGGTGCTTTCCGCCTGCGCGTACGCGCTCCTCCTAAACGGGCAGAAGGCAACAAAGGCCCGGATTTCCTCCCTCGCTTCCAAGGTTCATGATGCAACGCAGGAAAACGGCATAAGCCTCGTTTACCGCCCGGTTGCGCAGAGGGAAAAGGGAGGCTCATACAGCACGCATTTTGGGAGCGTCGCGATGATGGCCTCGATGCTCCTGCGCGATGGCGTGCAGGGGTTCTCGGATGCCTATTCTTATGTTTCCGCGGCAGGGGAACAGCCCCCGGAGTTCCTGGATTACGCAATAACTTCCATGTATGCCGCTTCAATTTACGATAAGGGATACGAGTGGGGCTCGGAAGCCGCCTCCTCCGTTTTTGATGCTACCAGGGAAACCCCGGAGCACGCGACACTAGGATGGGAACTCCTCTTCGCCTTAGGAGCGCTAAACTCCCCAACCCCTTCAAAGAGGGAAGTGGAAGGGGCATTCGCAGCAAGCAGGAGGCAGGCGGCCCTCTGGGGAGAATAAGCGGGCCAGCTTACTTCTAGAACTCCCCGTTTGCGGGCAAATCGTTTTAAACTCACTATGAGTAAAATTTATAGGTGAAGATTCATGGCAGGACCACAGTACATGGGAAGGGACGCTAAGGGGGCAACCGCACTCAAAGAGACTACTCTGGAAAAATTGTACAACACTTATGCCAAGCAATTCAGGATTGAATTGAGGGATAAATTCGGAGGGCTTTTCCCGTCCAAGCCGCTAAGCGAATACAGTGAAGCGGAAATCGCCAACATAAGCGGCGAACTCATGGAATCCAAGGAGTACTGGAAGGCACTAGATGACGCTTACAAGGGTTTTGAAGAGAGCATGAAGGCCCTTAGTTCCCAGGGAAAGCTGCAGCTAGACGGAATGAAGCTTCCGGCAAACGAGGCAATCGCCAAGGCGGAACTGCTGCTTAGGACCGAATACGCGATGGCGGCAGAAGGGCTAAACTCGCTTGGGCTAGAAGGCGCCTGGAAGAAATTGGGCAAGGAACTGAAAGCCAACATGAAGGCCAAGAAGGGCAGGAGGCAGATGGGGGTGGCCAGGCAGAGCGATTACGAGAAGCTCCTAGAGGACCCGGACCGCTTTGCGCAGAGCTTCAAGGAATCAAAAAACCTCCTGGAGTTCCTAAACAAAGTTACGCAGAACGAAGGGATGGCCAGGAAGATTTACCAGAAACTAAGCAAGGGCAGCCCGACAGATTTCAAGCTGCTAGAAGCCGCAGTAAAGCTCAAAATCGTTCCGGACGTTGCGGAACTCCCAAAGGTCACAATCAGGGGCAAGCTCGCCGACAAGCTCTTTGAGGCGGGCAGGATGAACCTCGCTTCAATGTGGGGAGGCGTAAAGGGGATGGCCAAGCTCATAAAGATGGTGAGGGAGCAGGCGACCATGGCCGCCCGCGCCGCCGCATTGGGCTCAAGGACAATCCGCCAGGAAGCATACAGGGAATTCGCTCAGAGCGAGTGGCTCCACAAGGCCACCACAACCAAGCTGGTAATAGGCTTCATCGCACTCTGGGCGCTAAAATCCTGCGTCGGCTCCAAAGTGGAGAAATCACTCGGGCTTGATTCCACTCCCAAGAAGGACCCGATGAGCGATGCCCTGCGCGGGGTAGCCGCGTCTAACCTCAACCGCAAGAACATAACGAAAATGCTGGATGCGCTTGAAGTAGAAGGCAGGAAACTCTCCGAAGAAGAGAAGATGCGCGCACTAAGGATTGCAGGGGGAAGCAAGCAGGACACCTCCGACAAAACCCTCACCGAGTACGTGAAGATTGCCGCAATACTGCAGTTCATGCCTAATAAGAAGGCAAACGAGATTGCGAAACTCTCAAAGGCGGTTTATGCATACGTGGACCCCAAAAAGCAGGAGGAATTCGCAAGGAAGGCACTTGAGTTTTCCAAGAAAGAGCCAAAGCTGGATGCCGGCGCGCTCTTTGCAAAAACCATGGCTTCTTCCGAAGCCCTAAAAGGAGCGGTCCTAGAGTCATACTGGGGAAGGGAGTTTTCGCCCAGGCTCTTTGTGGGCTTTGCAGAAGGGGGCAAGGCTAACCCCAACCTGTCTCCTTTGCGCTCAATGCTGCGCAAGGCCGCAGTGGACAAAAAGATTACCCAGCAGCAGATGGTTAATCTCGCCAAGATGTTCGCTTCGCTCTACACGGCAACCAACAAGAAGGGGGAGCAGGAAGGCTACGTCCCCAAGACCTACGAATCGGATTTCGAGGCAGCACTAAACCTCACTTCCAGGGGATTCACCCCCATGGCAATAAGGGCATCACTCTCCGGGATGAGCGGGTATTTCGACTACTACCAGCAAGGAAAGGCCCAGCAGGCAATCTCCGAAGTGATGGAGAGGCTCCCCAAGGCGGCAAGCGGCGCGCAGGTGCGCGGGATGCTCCTAGATTACATGCAGGAGCACAAGGGCTGGCTCAAGAAGGGCTCACTTGCCAGGTACACTTCGTTTGCAATAGGGAAACTGCTAGATGAGAATTCTTCTTTGGAAAAGCTCCTGGACTCTGACAAGCGCAAGGGGCTTGCTAACTACCTCTCGCGCAGGTATCTCGGAACAAAGGGGGCAGAACTCCTCACATACGAGCAGATAGTGAATGTCGCGGCCGCCCTTGGGAAATACGCTTCCGCAAACGACGAGAACCTAATGGGGGTGCGCAACTCCAAGACCAGCGTATTCGGGGCAAACAAATTCATGGACGAATTCGTGGACACCATCTACCCGCCTGAGCCCAAACCCGAAGCCGCGCAGGATGCGGGCCCCGAATCCTAGGCAATCCTTTCCTTTTTTATATTATTTCTTATATCCGTAAGGAATTGTGGAGAACGTGAAGATATACAATTCGCTAACCAGGGAAAAAGAGGACTTCGCGCCCGTGGGAGAGGGAAAGCTCTACTTCTACGTGTGCGGGCTAACCCCCTACGACCATGCGCACCTGGGGCACGCTCGGACGTACATCTCCATGGACCTAATAAAGCGCTACCTGCTCCACAAGGGCTACAAGGTGTTCCACATCCAGAACATAACGGATGTAGAAGACAAGATTTTCGCCCGCGCAAAAAAAATTGGCACATCGCCTTTGGAACTAGCAGAAAAGTTCCAGGATGAGGCGATGGAGGAATTCGGGAAACTCAACATCCTTAGCGCGGATGCATACCCGAGGGTGAGCGCCCACATCCCGCAGATAATAAGCATGATAGAAAAGATAATTGAAAACGGGTATGCATACGAAACCGGGACAGGGGTTTATTTCTCGGTTTCCTCTTTCAAAGGATACGGGAAGCTCTCCGGGCAGAAGCTTGACGAAATAAAAAAGGGTGCCAGGGTGGAGCCCGATGAAACGAAAAAGGACCCGGCTGATTTTGCGCTCTGGAAAAAAGGGGAAGACGTTCTCACATTCGATAGCCCATGGGGGAAGGGCCGCCCCGGCTGGCACATAGAGTGCTCCGCGATGGCGATGGAATACACAAAGGGAAGGGCGCTTGACATCCACGGCGGAGGCATGGACCTCTCTTTCCCGCACCACGAAAACGAGATTGCGCAGGCCGAAGCCGCAAGGGGAGAGCAGTTTGCAAAGTACTGGATGCACACGGGCTTCTTAACGGTAAACGGGGAAAAAATGGGAAAATCCCTTGGGAACTTCATAGTCATAAATGAAGTGCTGGAGCGCTGCCCGCCCTATGCATTGAGGCTCTTTTTCCTGCATAGCCATTATAGGAGCCCCGTTGATTACAACGCGGAAGCTGTGTGCTCGGCGCAGGTTGCAGCCGAGAGATTGTTCAACTTCATGGACAAGGCCGGGGAACTTCCCAAAGAAGGCGGGGCGGAAAACCATGAACTTCGCGCGAAACTCATAGCCGAAAAAGAATCATTCTACTTTGCAATGGACGACGATTTTGACACCCCCTCCGCCCTTGCGCACATGTTCGCCTACATGAACGCGTGCTTCTCCGAATTGCGCGGGGAATCCCCGGATTATCCTGCGATTGCGGATGCAAGGGAGGAATTCTCCAAGATGCTCTGGATTTTCGGGCTCAAAAAAGAGGAGAAAAAGCTCGGCTCCAAAGAGGGGAAGGAAATAGATTCCCTAATTGCACAGCGCGAAGAGGCAAGGGCGAAAAAGGATTTTGCCAGGGCCGATGAGATACGCGGCAAGCTCTCGGAATTAGGCGTGGCCCTTGAGGATACCGATGGCGGGCCCAGATGGAGGCTAAAATGATGGGATGCCATTCCGATAATTTCGGAGCGAAAATCCGCAGCCCCCTGCTGGCAATAATGCTTTTTTCAATCCTCCTTCTTGCAGGCTGCCCCCAGGATAACAGGGTGCCTCCTGCGCAGGAGGATGATGGGGAAGTAGAATACGTGCAGCCGGAACCGGAACCTGGGCCGGAGCCGCTTGTTACCAAAGTGGGATTCATAGGCCCCCTAACCGGGGAGAATGCGTCTTTGGGCCAAGAAGCCCTCAATGCCCTCAGGCTTGCGGCATCGGAACTATCAGACAACCTTTATTCGTATGAGATAATAGAGCAGGATGGAAAGTGCAGCTACACTAATGCAGCCGAGGCCCTAGAATACCTCGTCGATTTTAGGGGCGTGGGCGCGGTTATAGGCGGGCTCTGCCCGGATGAAGTGGACGGGATGGCGGCATCCTTGGAAGAGCGGAGCGCCATACTAATTTCCCTCTCCAAAGGAACAATGGACAACGGGCAGGTAATGTCCTTTGCCCCGCCCGAAGGCTCATCCGCGGATGCCCTAGCATCCTTGTGCGCATCCCGCGGGATGAAGAGGGTTCTCGTAGTAAGCGATGGAAGCGCGGCCGCGCTTGCAAAAAAATCCCTATTCGAATCCTCCGCCAGGAAAGCGGGGCTCTCGGTCCTGCCCGCGCAGGTATGCGCTTCGGACTTTTCGTCTGCCGCCCTCCTAATAAGGGGATACAACCCGGAAGCGATAATAGTCACGGCGCAGGATTCTTCTAATGCCGCAAAGGTGGTAAACACCCTGCGCTCTTATGGGATAAGCGCGAAGATAGCGGGGGATTCGCTCCTAATCACTTATGAGGCACTCTCCGCAATGGGGGATAATTCCGAGGGCATTTACTCCCTGGATTCCGGCCCGGATTATATGGAGGGCAGATTAGCCTATTTCCTAAACGAATACTCTTTTGCCTACGGGGAGCCGCATGATGCTGAACTCGTGGTAAATGCCGCAAACGCCCTCTACCTCCTTGCGCAGGCGCAGGATTTCTATTCCTACCGCGCAACGCCGCAGGATTTTAGGAACTACTGGATTAGCCTCGATAGCTGGGAGGGCTTTGGGGGAGCGCTCTTTTTTGAGCATGGGGACCGGACTTCGCCTTTTAGGGAGGTAACGGTGTCCGGCGGAAGCGTTGAAATCCTCTCCTAACCCTTTTTATTCCTTTTTGCGCATTTTATCCCTCACCAGTTTTATTCCCAGCAGGGTCGGCGCCGTGCTTTCCCCGCAGGATGAAAATGGGCTTGTAGCTCAGCTTGGCTAGAGCACCGGACTCTTAATCCGGGTGTCGGGGGTTCGAATCCCCTCAAGCCCGCTTCTGCCCTTTCGTTTTCCAAATCTGTGCAACCTTCGGTTGCATCTCTTGAGCAGAGCTCAAGAAAGAAAGGGCCGGTTCCCCCAAAGAAAAAGGATTTTGAGGTATTACTCTTTCTTTTTCTTCCCACTCCCGCTTTTGGGTTTCGTGTTTTGGATTCTGGGTTTTGGGTTTTGTACGGATACGTCTGATAATTTAGGGTTTCCGGTTTCGGGTTCTGGTTGTTTGGATTTTTCCCCAAAGAAAAAGAATTATGGGCATTATCCCTTTTCCTATTCCTTCTTCCAGTTTTCCAGATGGATGCGCTCTGTTTCCCATGCTCTTTAAAAATCGGAATGCGCTAAGCAGGTTGTGGATTCGAAAACCAGGCTCCTCCACTGGATGCTAAATGCGTCGAGGGGAGGGCCAACGCGCATACGCATACTGCGCACTATAA
The DNA here is from genome assembly GCA_016932815.1 of Microcaldota archaeon. Classification (GTDB taxonomy): domain Archaea; phylum Micrarchaeota; class Micrarchaeia; order Anstonellales; family Bilamarchaeaceae; genus CAIKOA01. The sequence continues at coordinate 52,879 of JAFGCC010000020.1, forward strand.
GCAGCAACCCACAGAATACCCGCGCACTCGCAATGGAGCTAAAGCTCGACTACAAGACCGTGCAGTCGCACATGGAAATGCTCCTTGGGCATGGGATAATCTACACCCCCAAAAGGGGCTATGGCTCTGTTTATTTCATAGGCCCCGAATGGGAAGGCAATGAATTCTTAAATGATTTGCTAAGAGGTAATGACGATGGCAAAAAAAAGCGAAAAAGGAAAAAATGAAGCTCGCGCAAGCACCGCGCCAAAGGCGGCAGCGGGGACGATACTTATAGTCGCCCTCTCAATAGGGATATTCTTAGCGGCAGACGCGCTATTCCCCTTCCGCGGGCTTGGCGACCGCAGGGAGGTAATGGAATTGATGCAGAGCTTCTTTACGATAACGACAATCCTCTCTTCTGCGATGTTCCTGGTTTCCGTTTACCTCCTCTACATCTACCTCAAGGATTACCTGGAACTGCGCAGCGGCTTCACCCTCGGCATACTATTGGCGGTGGCCTCGTTCCTCCTCTTCTCAATCACTTCAAACCCCATATTGCACATGGTGTTTGGGATATTCGGCAAGGAGGGGATTTTCTCCATAATCCCCATGATTTTCGCAACACTGTCCCTGATAATCCTTGCATGGGTAAGTTCAAGGTAATCCAGGAATACGCCCGATTACGGGGGAATTTGGGGGATATTCTGGGATTATTCCGGCGAAACTATTTATAAACGGAAATCCAGCACAGATGCGGTGTTGGATAATGGATGGAAAAATCATCGCAGCAGCCGCGTTGGTATTAATGTTCAGTGCGGGATTTGCGTTTTTCGGAATTGGGAGCCTGGGGGAATCCCCCCACGATGGGACCGGATTCATGCGGGGCATGCATTACCAGAACGAAAGCCCCGCCTTGCCCATGGGGGACTGGGGGCAGATGCCCCGGTGTGATGGGCAAGACTGCGCGCCCATGATGGGGCCGCACGGAATGGGGCACAAGGGAAACCTTACTATGGGCGAGCCCCAGGAAATCCCAGACGAATGCAGGCAGGCCCTTGAGAGCGGGGAAGCCTCCTCCCTGCTAGAAGAAATCCGCTCCGCAATGGAGGAGCAGGATTTCGAATTTGCAAAAGAGCTTCGCGAAGAATTAATTGAACTCATGCCAGATGGATGCGCGTTTGCCCAACACAGTATGCCCCAAAAGATGAACGAGCAGGGACGGGAAGCACCTCCCATACACGGAATGTCCGAAGAATGCAGGCAGGCCCTTGAGAGCGGGGAATTCTCCTCCTTAATGGGGGAACTGCATTCAGCCTTGGAATCCGGGGATACTACACTGGCAACCGAACTCAAAGAAGAGATTAGGGAGCTCATGCCAGATGGATGCGCGGGTTTTCCTCTTGCGCATGGGATTTGGGGGGCACACGGATGCCCATTTAGCGAGGATGAGGCATCCTAACCCCCCTCTTATCTTCTTTTTGGGAGTGGCTATAGATGGACAGGGAAGGGGCGGGCACGGTAATGGAGCTGCGCAATGCGTGGAAGACCTACCGCATGGGAAAGGAAAAGGTGCATGCCCTCTCGGATTTTAGCCTCAAGATACACAAGAACGATTACATGACGATTGTGGGGCCTTCTGGAAGCGGGAAGAGCACCCTGCTGCACATGCTCGGCCTTCTGGATGTCCCCACAAGGGGAAGCCTCCTTATTGGGGGCAGGGACATCTCAAGGATGGGAATTGATGAGCGCGCGATAATCCGCGGCAGGAAAATAGGGTTCGTGTTCCAGGTTTTCAACCTGGTTCCTTCTCTTACCGCAATCAGGAACGTCGCCCTCCCAATGATGATACAGGGCGTTCCCAAGCAAGTGCGCGAAGAGAGGGCGGCAAGAATACTATCTAGTCTTGGGATGGGGCACAGGCTCGACCACCTCCCAAGCGAACTCTCAGGTGGGCAGAGGCAGAGAGTCGCAATGGCCAGGGCACTAGTAAACGACCCGGAGCTAATCCTAGCAGACGAGCCTACGGGCAACCTGGATTCCAAGACCGGCGAGGAAGTCGTGAAGCTTTTTGACAAATTGCACAAAGACGGCAGGACATTGGTCGTAGTAACGCATGACCCCTCTATTGCGAGGCATGGGGAGAGGACGGTCTGGATAAAAGACGGAAGGATAGAGCGTGACACTACAAAGGATACTAACAAACCAAAATGAAACAAGGCAAAACGATGGTGTGAAAATGAAACGAAGTTATTTGTTGTTTGCAGTAATGCTGCTTGGGCTCTCCTTTGCGGGGCTTAGCGTGGATGATTATTCGCTCTCGCCGCAGGTAGTGGAGCCAGGCGATTCCGGAGTATTGGAGATTACGATTTCCAATGGGGCAGATAGCGACACGGTGGAAAACGTTGCGATAACCGTTTCATCCGCCAGTACCCTGGGAATAGACCGCAGTTTCCTAGTCGGGGACCTGGAGGCAAAATCCTCGGTCGTGGTGTCGCTGCCCTTTACCGCCTCAGAGAACGTAACGAGCGGTTATTACGTGGTTGAAGTCCATGCAGTGGGCAGGACCAAGGAGTATTATCTTGACTCCAACAACCAGCTAAAATCCAAGACCGAAACGTTTGAAAAAAGCGCGTCAATACCAATCCAGATTGTCGAGCAGCCGGTAATCTCGGTTGCAATTTCCGAGAAGGTCGTAGATGAATTGACACAAGAGGAATTCGTCTTCACCAATTCCGGAGGGGACGCAAAAAGGATACAGGTTACAATCCTCAACGACGGAATAGGGTTCTCCAACATGGGGAAAGTTTACCTTGCCTCTTTAGAAGATGAAGCAACCGTGAGCGCAACGCTGGATGCGCGCGGAGCAGAAGACGGGGCGGCCAAGCTAAGGCTCCAGCTAACTTACTACAATGAAATCGGGACCGAACAGGCCGAAGTGATGGAAATCCCCATCACAGTAAAGAAGGGGGGAGGAAACTTCCTCTTCGTTCAGGATGGGGCGATGCTAGCAGGCGAAAACGGCAAGCTGGATTTGGAACTAACCAACGTGGGGCCATCGGTTTCGGATTTGAGCATCACTTCCGGCACCGACGGAGTGAGCCTAAAAGGGCTAAATGAATACACCCTAGGGGACCTTGCAGAAGGCGAAACCACGACTTTCGAGCTCTCAATCGTCTCGGATTTGGACCCTGGGACGCAGAACGTTGAGTTTGACCTTAGCTGGGAGGAAAACGGGGAAGAGAGGAGCGGAAGCGTAACGATACCGATAAAGGTAATTCCGGATTCCGCAATAAGCGTATACCTGGAGGCAAAGACCACCCCCCTGGCCGCGAACTCGGAGAACACGCTCTCGGTTACGGTTTCCAACCTGGGAGTCTATGACATACAGGGGACCACGCTGAGAATCGAGAGCGAGGCTTTCACGCTGGAGACCATACAGGCAGAGCAGTTTATGGGAGAGCTTGAGAGCGACGATTTTAGCAGCGTCCAGTACGACATAACCGTGGAGAACGTGCCCGCAGGGGAATACCCCGTGCTGGTTACGGTCTCCTTCAGGGACGCTTCGGGAGAATGGTCGAGTGTGGAGCGGGAAATCCCCATTACGGTAAGGGGATTTGGCTCTTCAATGTCCGAATCCGGCATGGGCAGCCGGGGAGGCCTTAATATCCCCGTGATAGCGGGAACCGTCGCAATAGGCGCGGGAGCCTACTGGCTCTGGAAAAAGAGGAAGAAGAAATCGCACTATGGAGGGTGAGGAAGAATGAGGAAGAACTTTTGGCTTGCATTGCTGGCGTTTGCGGTAATCGGGATTTCCTTTGCCGGGCCCATGATGATGCCCGGAGGGGGAATGGGCGCAGGCCCCGGACAGGAAACCGGCAGCGGGGGGGATGCGGATTCCTCCTATGCCTCTTCATCCTTTGTTGGAGGGGCAAGCCCAGGGCTTCCCCTTACCGAAGTGGGCATAGGGCTTGCGATACTCGCAGCAGGATACTGGTGGTTTGAAGTGCGCAAAAGCCGCAAGAGGAAGCCCCCGGAAGGCGAGGAGGATTCCCCGGATGAACGGGAGGAGTAGGCAGGGCATGATGGACGCTTCGCTAGCTGCCATGCTCGCGGTATTGCTCATTGCGGCATGCACCTACTGGTATTTCGGATGGAGGCGCTAGGTTGGAATTCTCGGACCTAATAGAGTACTCCTTTGTGCACCTTAAGCACAGGGGGATACGGACCTGGCTCACCCTCCTGGGAATAGTGGTGGGCATCTCCTCGTTCATACTGCTAGTGGGCATAGTAGATGGCATGAATGCGAGCATCCAGGAGAAGATGGGCGAATTCGGCTCGGACATATTCACAATAAGCCCTGGGGGAAACGCAAGGGAGGGAGGCCCCCCAGGAATGGGCAGCTCAATGTCTGCGGACAAGCTATATTTGGATGATGTTGAGACAATTGAGAAGGTGGATGGAGTGGGGACGGTTTCCCCGGTCCTCAGCGTTTCAGTGGAGCTTGAATACAGGGACAAGACCTCCGAGCGCACGGTAACCGGCGTGGACCTGGAAACCTATGAGGACACCAACGTGATGTCCGACCTGCTGGAGGGAAGGTACCTGGTTTCCTCTGACAAGGGGGCCGTGCTCGTGGGAAGTTCCCTAATAGAGCGCACGTTCTCAGGGAAAGTGGGGCTCAATTCCCGCATAGAAATAGACGATAAGCAATTCAAGATAATAGGAATCCTAGATGAGAATAGCAGCATGGGCGGCATGGGGGGAGGCAGCATATACATTCCCATAGACGATGCGCGGGACTTGGCAGGGGATTCCATAGCTTCGGAGGAAGTGAGCAAGATACAGGTAAAGATAGATAATGGATACAACCTGACTGCGGTGGTTGATGATGTGGAGGAGGCCCTGATGGAGGACCATGGAGTCAGCAAAGACGACATGGATTTCACGATTACAAGCTCGGTCCTAATGGAAGCGCAAAGGACGGAGATACTAGGAACCCTCACGCTTTTCCTGGGCCTGGTTTCCGCCGTTTCGCTCCTAGTTGGCGGAATAGGCATTTCCAATACGATGTTCATGAGCGTCCTTGAGAGGACAAGGGAGATTGGGCTGCTAAAAGCGCTTGGGGCGACATCTTCGCAGATACGCAACATCTTCCTCGTTGAGGCGGTGGTTATCGGGCTGCTTGGCGGAATACTGGGAATCCTGGCCGGATACCTCCTGCTCCAGGCGGTGTCCCTTCTTGGCTATGAAGGCCACATTTCAGAATTCATGCTGGCAATATCCTTTGGGGTGTCCCTGGGGGTGGGCGCGGCAGCGGGCACATATCCTGCAAGGTCCGCCACGCGGGTTCCGGCAATAGAAGCATTGAGGTATGAGTGACATGAGGATGGGAGACCTTTTAGAATACAGCGTGGAGCACCTCTTCCATAGGAAGCTTCGCTCATGGCTCACCGTAATCGGCATCCTGCTGGGCATTGCGACAATCGTTGTGCTAGTCTCAATAGGGGATGGGGTAAGTGCCAGCATAAGCGAGAGCCTGGATGCTTTTGGGGACGACATGGTAACAGTCACCCCCGGAGGGGGATTTGCCTTCCGCAACATGGAGGAGGTGGATTCGGATTATGGGAAGCTCTACGAAAAGGACGCTTCCAAGGCAAGGAGGGTAATGGGGGTAAGCGACGTTTCCATGTCGGTTTCATCAAACGTGGAAATCTCCTTTGCGGACAAGGAAACGGCGGCATCGGTAACCGCTACGGAATCCAACATATTCACAATGTTCCCCTCCTCCTACCCGCTTGAGAAGGGGAGGTATTTCTCCGATTCGGAGCAGAATGTCGCGGTAATAGGCTACGGAGTTGCAAACGACATGTTCGGCTCCGATGAGGTTGAAGTGAACAGCTACATCTACCTTGAAAACGAGCGCTACAAGGTCGTGGGGATACTAGAGGAAACAGGCTCTATGTTCTCAGGGGCCGGAGACAGCGCGATATACGTCCCTTTCGAAGACAAGGACTCCCTCTTTAGCGAAGACGACCTTGCCGAAGGGGAAATCGGGGAAATAACAATCAAGGTTTACGAGGGGACCAACACGACCGAAGTGGGAGAGGGCGTAACCTCCCTGCTCTCACTCTCGCACGGAGTTGACGAGGACAATCCGGATTTCAGCGTTACCACTTCCGAATCCACATCAGAGAGGATATCGGAAGTTACCAGCACCCTGAGCACCGCGCTCCTGCTAATCGGGATGATTTCCGCCATAGTCGGGGGCATAGGGGTTGCGAACACCATGTACATGAGCGTGGTTGAGCGCACAAAGGAAGTCGGAATCCTAAAATCCATAGGCGCCACATCCCTGCAGATACTAGCCCTATTCATAATGGAAGCGGCAATGGTCGGGGCAATCGGGGGCATAACGGGATTGCTGCTGGGAGCCGGGGTGATACAGCTAATAACCTCTCTTGGGATAATGACTCCGTGCCTGAAGCTTGAAGTGGGGCTTGGCGCAATACTGTTCTCCACTTTCGTTGGGGTAGTGGCTGGGGCGCTTCCGGCCCGCAGCGCATCCAGGATTCCCGCAGTAGAAGCATTATCTTATGATTGATGCGTTGCGCTCTATTCCGTGGCAAAAAGGTGCGAGGCAAGCCGCACACCCTTGCCGTGCCTGGTTTATAAAACATGGGAGGCATAATTTCCAAATAGAAGAGGAAGCTGAAAATGGAAGGAGAGCGCGAAGGGGAGAATACATCGCCCATGAGGCTTACTATCATCCCAGTGGCACACGTTTCCAAAAAAAGCGCGGAGCTTGTGCACAAGACCATCCTGGAGGAAAACCCCGAAGTAGTCGGATTGGAGCTATGCCGCGAGCGCCTAGCTTCCCTATCGGCTAGGGAGCGCAGGGGAATGGACATTCGCACCGCAATCTCGCACCCCACATCCGCATTCTTGTATCTTGCCCAGCAGGCCCTGGGGAAATTCTGGAGGATAACCCCCGGCTCGGAGATGGTCGCAGCGCTCCGCGCAGCGGCACTCTCCAACAAGCCCGTATTGCTCTTGGATAGGCCAATTAGGCTTACCGCCAGGGAACTAGAGAAAATCCCGCTTGGGGAAAAGCTTGGAATGCTATTCTGGGACATCCCCCTGGGGCGCAAAAAGGGCGTGAAGCTTGAGCACCTGATGGATCCTGCAGCCCTGCGCCCGCTTCTATCTAGCATGAAGGAAAAATTCCCCAAATCATACGAGGTTTTCGTGGAATCGCGCAACAGGTACATGCTTGCAATGCTCCTAAAGAGGAACCCGCAGAGCGCGGTAATAGTGGTAGGCGCAGCGCACTCAGAAGGCATAAAAGAGTTGGCGGAGCAGTCCGGAGCAAAGATGGAAATAACGATAAAGAGGTATTGAAAAAATGGAATTGCTCTTGCGAAAGAAACAGGCCGCGGTTTTTTTGTTCCTAAAATCCCATGAGGAGCCGGTTTACCTAACCCAGATAGCCAGGGAGACTAAGACCACTTACGTTTACATAACCAATTTCATCTCCTTCCTAGCAGATAAGGGAATAGTCTCCATAGCCCCCCGCTCAAAAAAGAAGCTAGTAAGGTTAACCGAGAAGGGGAGGGAAATCTCGGTGCGCATTGAGGCTTTGAGGGAGGCTCTGGAATGATAGAGGTTTTCCGCGGCAAGGCCAAAGACCCAAAGGACGCATTGCGCGCAACGCTCGCAACCGGTTACCTGATAGGGAAGTTCGCGGTGGATTCCCCAGAAGGAGTGGCCTATCCGGGAAACCCCCTAATCCTCATAACGCACGCCCATTGCGACCATGTCTGCGGCCTCAATACCCATAACCTGGATTATGCGTGCTCAGGGTTCTGCGCAAAGGCGATTGAAGGTTCTATTGAGAGTGCTCTGCTCTGTTCGCACCTTGGGTTATCGCCCCCCAGGCGCCCGCCCAGGGAAGTCTTGTCCGAAGGGCAGGTGCTAGAAAGCGAAGGCTTCTCCATAGAGGTAATAGAAACCCCGGGGCACGCAGAAGGCGCGCTCTGCTTCTACATCAGAGAGCACAAGGCGCTATTTAGCGGAGACACTGTTTTTGGGGAAGGCTTCCTCCCATCGCTCTCGCTTCCTACTAGCAGCAAGGAGGCCCTCCTAGAGAGCTATGAGAAGCTATCCAATTACGAAATACGAAAAATCTATCCTGGGCATGGCTCCCCCTTTGAAGCCGAAGGCTACATAAGGAGCCTAATCCCGATAGCAAAAGAATTCATATGACGCGCAGCTTTGCGCTCTTTGATGCCTGCTCCAGGACCTTGTTGTAGTTTAGGTAATGGGAGTATGCGGTGATTTTCATTGGCACATCCCCCGCCTTGGTCATGGGGCCGCTGTGCACGCTGACGCTGAACGTCTTGGTTGCACCGGGAGGGAGTTCCCCAAGCCTCTCCTCGTGGTGCTTCTGCATTGAGGTTACGTCGAATCCCACCTTGTTGCCCCTCCCGATTTCGATATCCACGGAGGTTAGCATCTTCGCGTTTGAGGTGTTCTCCACCGTGACGTTCATCCCGATTTTGGAGTCCTTGTGCGCTTTTAGGCGCAGGGGGTTGAATTCGTAGGAAATCCTGAATGCCCCTCCCCGCGCTGCGGGTGCCGATTCGGCGCTTTTGCTCCCTTTTAGCCAGTCAAGAATTCCCATAATATCACAAAAAGAGAATTGGCTGATTATCTTTAAAAATCTGTGCGTGCCCGCATTTTCCGAGGGATTTCCCCTATGGGTTCCACAGTGGCAAATCCACGATATCCCATAAGGAAACCCTATAATGGAAACATTTAAATAGGTGTTGTAATACTATAAGAAGCTGCGTATTTTGGGGAGGAAAGAAATTGGTCGCCTTGCCAGCCAGCGCGGAACGTTGCGCTGGCCTAATTCTTTTTCTTCTTGTTGAATTGTAAATCGCATCCACATTTGGGGATATTACTTGCAATTTACAATAGCTAAAAAAGTTTGCGAACTTTTTTATGCCCCGCGGGCGCTCTTGCCCGCGAGAGTGAAGCTTTAAAACTTCCTCTCTAAAGACATACGTACGCTATTGCCCAGATAGGTGCAGGTGGATTGATTTATGGTTGCAATGCTGGACAAGCCCGGAGTGGTCCTGACCCTGGTTTTCGGGGCGGTGATAGTGCTCTTTGGGAGCTTTTCCCAGCTCCTGCTAATGTTCGTCTTCTTATTCCTCTCGGTCATGGTGACCAAGTTCGGCTACCAGGAGAAAAAGGAGATGGGCATATACGAGCATGACCGCAGCTGGGAGAACGTCCTCTCAAACGGGCTAATCCCCACATTGAGCGTGATTGCTTCGTTCTTCCTGGGCCTTGGCCCGCTTCCTTTCATCTGCTCGGTTTCCGCTGTGGCATCCGACAAGTTCGCTTCGGAATTGGGCGTGCTCGGAGGCTCCCCATTGACTCTTGCGGGCTTTGGGGAAGTCAAGCCCGGAACCAGCGGGGCGGTAAGCGTTACCGGGACTCTGATGTCAATCCTGGGCGCAGCCCTCGTGGGAGTCGCATCGGTTTTCCTCTTTGGGATTACCCCGACTACCGCAATACTAGTGGCCCTTGCCGGATTTGCCGGAAGCGTTGCGGACACCCTCTTTGGGGTGTTTGAGGAGAAAGGGCTTGGGACCAAGGGCACAACAAATATAATCTGTTCCATAGTAGGAGCATTAATCGGAATGGTGATATGAGAAATGAGAATAAAATGGTGATTCAATGAAAGCAGTAATACTTTGCGGAGGGGAAGGAACAAGGCTCCGGCCTTACACGTATACCGTCCCCAAGCCCATGCTCTGGCTGGGCAACCGGCACATACTAGAATACACAGTAGAGCATCTTAAGAACAGCGGAATAACCGAAATAATACTCTCTGTGGGGTACCTAAAAGAACAAATAATGGACCACTTCGGAGACGGAGCGGAATTCGGGGTAAATATAGAATATTTCGTGGAGGATTCCCCCCTCTTTACCGCTGGGGCGATATACCCTTACAAGGAAAAATTCAAGGAGACATTCCTCGTTTTCATGGGAGACCACGTAACCAATATAGACATACCCAAGTTCGTGGAAACCCACCGCAAATCCGGGGCAATAGCCACAATCGCGGCCAAAAAGCGCAAGATTTCAATAGAATACGGGGTAATAGATTCCTCCGATGAAAAATTCGTGGAGGATTTCAGGGAGAAGCCCGTAATCAACTACCTAATAAACACTGGGATGTACCTTCTTGAGCCAAAGGCGCTAGACTACATCGGGGAAAAAGAGGATTTCGCAAAGCACGTCTTCCCCAGGATGCTCGCTTCCAAGGAGAAAATCGCCCTGCACAAATTCAGCAGGGGCTACTGGATAGATATCGGGCGCGTAAAAGACTATGAGCGCATGCGCGAGCTATTCAGCGTCGCAGACCTCGCAAGGGGGCTGCCCCCCCTAGAACTGGACAAAGAGCGCGACTACTAAGAGCCCAAGGAGCAGTTGTGCGCCAATCATTAGCATGACCAGCTTTTGCTCTTTTATCCCATTTGAGTATTTCATAATCAACTGGCAGAGGCTGCGCACTTTTCCATCCAGCGGATAGAGCTTCCCATCCTCTCTTAGTTCGCCCCACCAGTTGCTGCTTGGGAAGCGGTTTGCCAGCTTTATGAAGAAATCCGCCACAAAGAGCAGGAGGATGAGGGCACCAGCACTCTCAAAGTTTCCTATGATTACCCCGGTTGCGAGGACCGCACCGATTGGAAGAGTCCCAACATCTCCGGGGAACACCTTTGCGGGGAACCAGTTCCTAGGAAGGAATCCAAGGAGCGCACCTAGCATCGGAAGGAAGAGGACTAGCATCTCCACGTTCCCATGCAGGAGTGCGAGCAATGCCATGCAGGCGAAAATAACCGCGCCCATCCCCGCTTCCATGCCGTTGAATCCCGCTAGCATGTTAGTGAGGTTGGATGATACTGCAACCCCCACGGGAACGAGCAGGAGGATGTAGAACACCCCGAAATCCACCACTCCCAATAGGGGTATCGCCATTGATGTGCTGCCTGCGGCCTTTACCGCAATCAGCGGGACCGCGGAAGCTAAGGGAATGAATGCCTTTGCCCATTGCGGCACATCCAGCAGGTCGTCTATTATCCCTATGAATGCAAGCGCCTGTATTGTGAGGAGCCCTGCGAGTACGTATACTATGTTGAACTCAATCCCGTCAAAAGTGTTGAGCATGATTGCAAGGAGCACACCTGCCGTGAATCCAACTACTATCGCGATTCCGCCCATTTCCGGAATTTCCGGCCTGCCCTTCTTGTTTACGTCTTTTCCGGTGAACCCGAACTGCCGCAGGCGCGGAATCAGGATAGCCGAGAAAATGTAGGTGGTAAATAGCGAGGCCAGGAAGATTAGGCCATATCCAAAGAGGTGGGCACCAGAAGACAGCAAGGCTATTCACCCCGCAATTGCGCGAGAGCCTTCTTCGCCGCTTCCGCGGTGTATCTTCCTTCCTGTATGAGCATTGCGGCGACTTTTTCTATTTCGTCTCCGCTTGCACCCGCAACTACTGCGAGGTTGGATGCGTGGAGCTTCATGTGCCCCTTCTGGATTCCTTCTGTGCCAAGGGCGCGCAGGGCTGCGAAATTCTGCGCAAGCCCGACTGCGGCCATCACCATCGATAACTCGCGCGCGGTCTTTGCGCCAAGGATTTTGAGTGAAATCTGCGCTATGGGGTTGGTCCAGATTGCACCCCCAACGGTTCCCACAGCGAGCGGAAGTTCTATTTCTCCAATTAGGTTTCCCTCCCCGTCCTTGTAGTACTTGTTTAGGGGCTTGTAGCCGCCCATTGACGCAAAAGAATGTATGCCCGCTTCAACCGCCCTCCAGTCGTTCCCGGTTGCAACCGCCACCGCGTCCACTCCGTTCATTATGCCCTTGTTGTGGGTTGCGCAGCGGTAGATGTCGTTTTTGGCGAGTTCGTATCCGTCTAGTATGGCTTCTATTGTTTCTTCACCCAGCACTTCCTTTTTCCATACGCACTTTGCGCGGGCTTTCCTCTTGGTTGCGAGGTTGGTAAGAATCCTCAGGCGGGATTTTCCCCCGATTCTTTCAACTAGGAGGGGGGCTATTCCCTCAAGGAGCGTGTTTATCGTGTTTGCCCCCATTATGTCCCTAACATCAACGTCAAACTCCACTAAGAGCATCTTCCCCCTTCCGGTCTCCAGCTCCCTTGCGCGCACTTCCCTGAACCCGCCTCCGTATTGCTCTATGCCGGCGCAGAGTTCCTTTGCCATAACCGAAATTTCGGCTTTGGCTTGCTCAAACCTCCCAAGCGCGCCATCTTCTATTCCCACTAGCTGGGCCTGCCCGACCATTATTGGTTCATCCGCGTCCGCGGTGAATCCTCCGCTTTTTGCCGCAAGCTTCGCCCCGTTTGCGGCCGCCGCAACGACCGATGGCTCTTCTATGCACATGGGCACTTCGTACTCTTTTCCGTTTATCATGAATCCGGGGGCAATGCCTATGGGAAGGTGGTTTACCCCTATTACGTTTTCTATCATCCGGTTTGCAGTATCAAGCCCAAGCGAGCCGGAATCGAGCAGGATTTTCGCCTCTTCATCCGTAACCCCCTTCTCCTCTTTTAGGATGCCCATGCGCTCTTCTATGGTCTTCTTGTAGAATCCTGAGAATTTGCTCATGGGGGTTTCTTTCTCCCGAAAACCTTTATTATGCTACTCTCAGAGCGAATCAAGGGCCTTGCCTATGCGCTCGAAAGCCTCGTCGAATTCGCGCTCGTAGGCTTTTTTTACCGAATCGCGGATGCGCTCTTTTTCCTTGGACAAGAAGTAAGCCCCCTTCTCGCGCTGGAGAAGGCCCCTTGAAGCGAGCCTCTGCAAATGGTAATACACGGTTTTTTCGGAAACGGGCTCCTTGCGCATCTTCTGCACCTTCTCGTGTATTTCTCTGGTGGTTGGCCGCTTCTCGTGCGCAAACTCCTTGAGCAGGACATCAAGGACGTCAAGCAGGATGGTGCGGCTCTCATTCGGCGAAATCAGGCCCAGTGAAAGGGCAATCCAGCGCACGAGGGATTTTCGCGTTAAGCGCACTTCGTCGCTTAGCGCCATGTTGCGCACAAGCAACTCCCCCTTTATGAGTTCCGCTTCCGGTATCATCGCAAACCTATTCATCCACAACCATTAAATTCCTTCTTTGAGAACCCGCTAATCGGGTGGATTGCAAATGAAAGCGAGGCTCAGCACTTATCCTGAAACACTGCAGGCTTATCCTGGCAAGAGCATAGACCTCATAATCGAGGTGGAATCCAATTCGGAGCACCCAATATGGCTGGAAGCCGAAGTGCGCGCAGAAGCCGGCCTCTCCCTTGAGCAGCACCGTAGCATTGGGCAAGGGAGGTTCCGCCTTGGAATCTGCGAGGGGAGAAGCTCGTTTTCAAAGGCCATAAAGCTCTATGCAGCGCACAACACCTCGCCCAAGCTGTATAAGTGCCACGTTTCGGTTTTCGCCTACGATTCTATGGGAAAGAGTGCGGGCAGGAGCGATGAGCACACCCTAGTCAAGTGCACCTCCAAATAGCCCGCGCACACCACACCATGAATATATTGGGGCTTTTCTTTCCTTGCGGGGAAAGTGCCCACCCATGGATTGGCCTGAGGATAAACTAAGATAGCGGGAGGTGGATTTGAACCACCGACCTCCTCGCACCAGGCAAGGGGGAAGCGTCCCCCCTCCTAGTGGAACCCACTCCCCCTCTATCCTGCTTCGGGGCGGATATCGGTCTGGGATTGCCTAGACACTCCACAATCTCCAATATCCCAAAACCAAGAACCTCAAAATTGTCCGGTGGCTGAGGGTTTATGATTCGGTAAAAAGGAAAATAGCGGGAGGTGGATTTGAACCACCGACCTCCGGGTTATGAGCCCGGCGGGAACTCCAGACTCCCCAATCCCGCTTTTATTCGTTAAGGAGTTATTCATTAACGGGAGGTTCTCTTTATAAACATTGGTCTTTTTGCGCCGCGAAATTGGCGGAGTGCGAATAGTTTCGCGGGTTGTGAAGTGCGGAAGGGGAGGGTCTGCACAAGAGAGACAAATGCAAAGAGGATTGGAGAGTTTCAAAGTGTAGGAGGGCGTGTTTGCACAGGAAATGCGATTGCAGTGGGTTGCAGAGGGATTTCAAGTGCAGGTCAAAACGTGAAGGATTGCCGGCTAAAACAAAAAGACACGGAGCATCAGGTTGTTTTTTGACGATTTTTGCTTAGGTTATTTGACGGAGAAAAATCGAAATGGACTTAGGGGGATTCGCACCCCCGGCCTCTCGCGTTCGTGCGGCGATGCCCTTTAGCCAACTTCGCTGGAGGGAGCGCACGGGGGGGTGCGCGGGGAGCGAAGTTGAAAGCCGGCCATCGCCGTTGCAAGGCGAGCGCTCTACTGCTGAGCTATAAGCCCGATTTAACGGTTTGCAATTTAATGGAGCGAAACTCCTTAAAAGCTTGGTATGCCCCCTATTTTCTTGCGAATACCAAGTATGCAGTATGCATTAGCCCGACGTGTTTTGGGCGAACCCCGTATTCGCGGACGTCGTATTCGCGCACGATTGCCTCCAGCATGAAAGTTTCCAAAAAGCCCGCTTCATTGCACTCTAAGAAGAACTCTTTTGCCTGCTCAATGTTGGGAAGGAAGCCCGCAAGGAATCCTCCATCAACGAGGGATTCGCGCGCAGCCCCAACAACCTTCTCGGAGTCTGGCATATCCAGCAGGATGAGGTCAAGTTCCTTCTCTTTTATTCCCTCTAGGATGTCGGCATTCTTCAATTTCACATTCGTTAGCCCTGCCTTTTCCACGTTCTTGGAGGCGATTTCGAAAAACTGGGGGTTCCTCTCATAGGAAACAACGCTCTTTGCGATGTTCCCGAGGATTATGGTTGCAAAGCCGGAGCCCGCACCGGCTTCCAGGACCTTGCTCTTTTTGCCCAGCCCCGTATGTGCGATTACAAGCCCGATGTCCTTTGGTATTATCACCGCCGGCCCCCTCTTCATCCCGGAGAGTATTGGGGGAAAGCGCACTTCCACGGCTCCCCCTTTGCCCCTTTTCTTTTTCATGGTGCTAACTCTGGGGGGCAAGGGTTAAGTGGGTTTGCAGGGCGGGCATGGGGCGGAGTGCCGCAGGATTCCGAGGCGTTCTAGGAAGAAATTATCCGGATGCGACAAGGGCAAGCCCCAATGCAATTAGCAGGACGTATGCGTATTCCCTCCTCTGCAGCTTCTCCCCTAATAACACCATTGCGAATATTGCATTTGCAACCGGCACCGCAGCCACAATCATCGCGGTTAGCACAACGCCCAAAGCATCAATTGAGAATGCGTATGCAATAGCGCCAATTGCCCCTGCAATCCCGCCCCCTATTGCGCAGGGGAGAAGCGCACCTTCCGCTTTGGGGAATTTCTTCCGCATTATAAGGGCATAAGAGAGGATGCACACGAATATTCCCGACTCCAAGAGGAACGAGGAATATACCGGCCCAAGGGCATCTACAACCCCGCGCATGTAGGAGTAGTAAATCCCCCAGCATAGTATGCTAACGCACGCCATCCTGGTTCCCCCTTCCCATTTCAGCTCCCCAAGGCGCAGCCCGCCAGAAGCTGCAAGCAGCCCGCCAGCCATTACGATTGCCGCGCCCGCCCAGCGAAGGAGGGTGTGGCTTTCCCCGAATAGGAATATGCCCACCAGCGCCACGATGATTACGTAGATGTGCCCGATTGCGCCTATTATGCTTGCTCGGCCTTTTTGCAGCGCCTTGAAGAAAAAGAGGATTCCCGCGCTTCCAACTATTATTTCGAGCAGCAGAAGGGGGATGAGGGAAGCGGGCACGTAAAAAGAATCCACAAACAGGAAGGCGAATATTGCAAGTGCCACCGAGATTACTAGCCCGCGCATTGCAATTGCGGCAGCCGGCTCGGCCTTGTTGAGCACCTTCTTGAATAGCACGTTGTTTAGGGCGAAGCTTCCCACTGCGCCAAGCGAATACAGGTATTCAATCAATCAAAGCGCCTCCAAATGGATGCAAGAATCGCAGGCAGCCTGCCCCAATTGAGGAGCGCACCCGCTCACTCCTTCATTTTTTCCCGGTAGGAAACAAGCTTGCCTTCTAGCTCCTTGTCGCTTATTGCGAGAATCTGGAGAGCCAGCATGGCCGCGTTCTTCCCGTTGTCTATGCCCACTGCGGCAACGGGTATCCCAGGAGGCATTTGCGCGATGCTAAGGAGCGCGTCCATCCCCTCTAGCTTTGCGGAAACCGGAACCCCTATTACCGGAGCCAGGGTGTGTGATGCCGCAACCCCCGGAAGGGCAGCGGATAGCCCGGCAACCGCGATAATAACGTCTGCAAAAGTTCCCTTTACGAGTTTTTCCACCTTGGAGGGGTTCCTGTGCGCGGATGCGACCTCGCACTTGTATTCCACCCCGAATTCATCTAAGGAGGAAGTGATTTTTTCCACGATGC
Source organism: Microcaldota archaeon (assembly GCA_016932815.1). Taxonomy (GTDB): domain Archaea; phylum Micrarchaeota; class Micrarchaeia; order Anstonellales; family Bilamarchaeaceae; genus CAIKOA01. Next base: position 69,385 of record JAFGCC010000020.1, read on the forward strand.
TAGAGTCGCTCTTGCTTCCGGATAATATGAGGATTCTCTCTGCCATAAAGTAGCTTACAACTAAAACTCTTATAAAGATGAAGCGCCGTGCGCGCACAGGGATTGTAACCATGGTTACATCCACCTTTTATACTTCCCTCCCGCTAATTTCCCCTATGGCAGTAAAGCCCACAGCGCGCCTAAAGAAGCGCTACGTAAAATTCAGCCTCAAAGGCGATTTCACGCAAGAGGAGCTATCCCGCGCACTCTACAAATACTCCCTGCGCTTCTTCGGAGAATACGGCCTCTCCTTCCGCACCCTAAAGCTAATTGAGTTTGACGGCAAAGAGGGAATCATCCTAACCGACCGCAAAGGCGCAAACGACGTTCTGGGAATGCTCGCCCTGATAGACAGCTTAGACGGCAAGCCCGCAAGGCTGATTGCCAGCCTCACAAGCGGCACCCTCGCCTCAATGAAGAGGAAATCCTCCATAGGGCCCTCCGCATAGCCCCAATTCTTGTTTGCACGCACAAAAGAAATCCTTAAAAGCCCACACTCCCAAATCCGCACATGGCACTTGAACTTGGAGGAACCATATGCTTGGGTGCCGCCCTCTTAGGAGGCGCGGCCGTGGTTGCGGGAGCGCTATTTATGATATACAACCGCCTGGTAACGCTCAAGAACCGCGTGGACAACGCATGGGCGCAAATAGACGTACAGCTAAAAAAGAGGAACGACCTCGTCCCCAATCTCATAGAAACCGTTAAGGGCTACGCAAAGCACGAGAAGGGAATCTTTGAAAACGTAAGCAAGGCCCGCTCCGCCATGCTCGGCGCGAATTCGGTTGAAGACAAGGCAAAAGCGAGCAACATGCTAAGCGGCGCCCTCAAGTCGCTCTTCGCAGTCTCCGAGAACTACCCCAAGCTGGAAGCGAGCAAGAATTTCATGATGCTCCAGGAAGAGCTTGCCGGGATAGAGAACAAGATTGCATACGCAAGGACCGCCTACAACGATTCGGTCTACCACTACAACAACACCCAGGAGGTCCTCCCCTACGTGCTAATTTCGGGAATGCTTGGCCACTCCAAGAAGCCTTACTTTGAGACCGGAGAAGAGGAGAAGAAGGTCCCCAAGGTGCAGTTCTAGGCGGATTAGGATGAATGAAGGGACTACAATGCCCCCCTCCAATACTGGCGCTCTGGGCAAAAGCAGTGCCCCAGGCGAACACGCACCCCGCGAGTTCGCCCCGCCCGAGCCTGGCAAGAGCTTCTTTGACGCAATAGAGGACAACAAGCGCAATTCATTCCTGCTCCTAGGAGGGATGTCCGCCCTGGTTCTCGCTCTTTGCCTGGTCCTGGGCTACTACTGGGGAATAGGCTACTACGGCCTCTTTTTGGGGCTGTTCATAGCAATCCCCTACGCCTTAATCTCGTATTTCTTTGGCTCGAATGTGGTCCTCGCCCTAAGCGGCGCAAAGCCCCTGGAAAAAAAGGACAACCCATACCTCTTCAACCTGGTTGAAGGGCTGTCCCTTGCAATGCAGGTCCCCACGCCCAAAGTCTACATCGTAAACGATTCCGCCTTAAACGCATTTGCAACAGGAAGGGACCCAAGCCACTCCGCAATAGTTGTCACCCGCGGCCTCCTGGATTCTATGGGCCGCGCGGAACTAGAAGGCGTAATCGCTCATGAAATGTCCCACATCGGGAACTACGACATCCGCTTTATGATGCTAACAATCGTGATGGTGGGCATAGTGGGGTTCATCTCCGAAATAATCCTGCGCACTTTTCTCTGGGGCGGCGGCTCAAGGCGCAGGGACAATGGCTCAGGTTCCGCGCTGATTATGGTGCTGGGCCTCATCCTCGCAGTCTTAGCCCCCATAATAGCAATGTTCGTGCGCTTTGCAATATCAAGGGAGCGCGAATACCTAGCAGATGCAACGGCGGTCCGCCTCACCCGCTACCCAGATGGCCTAAAGAGCGCCCTAAATAAAATCCGCAACCATTACAAGCCTGTAAAAAATGCCACCGAATCCACGGCCCCCATGTATTTTGCAGACCCGATAGGCAAGAAGGTTGCGGGGATGTTCGCAACGCACCCCCCAATAGAAGAGAGAATCAAGAGGCTTTCTTCGTTTTAGCTTCTTCCTTGCCCCCTGCAATCTTTTTGTAGAATTTCACTTTCAGGATAAGCGCCCCGGCTTCCACGATGAATCCAAGCGCAATCATCAACAGCACGAAGATTGCCAGCACCAGCCCGCCCACGCCAATCATCAGGGGGCCAAGCGCCATCATGCCCAGCCCCGCCTGCATCCCAAGGGAAAGGAAGAAGTACGGAATCCCCATCACGATTTCCGAGAGCACATACAGTATGAGCCCAAAAACGAGCGACTCCCAGAAGTTCGCCTTCAATAAGTTCCAAGAGGCCCTGGCCGCTTCAAGCGGGCCCCTCTTGTTTACCGCCAATTCCTGGTGCGAATAATAAAGGGCCACTATCGCCAATATCGCGCCCGCTCCCGCAAGCCCCATTAGCCCGATTAGGAGCAAAAGCCCCACAACCGGCCCGATCTGGAGTACCCTCGCCGCATACACCCCGCCTGTTGCCACAAGCGCCAATATCACTATGGCACCCACGATAAACAGGCTCCACTTCCACGCAACTTCCAGGTTGGAAGGCTCGAAATATCCCCCCCTTTTTCCGGAATAAACGTATTCAATCGCCCCGAAATTCGCAGCAAGGGAATACGAGAATCCGGCAACAACCCCGGTTAGGGCAATCAGCACCGAAACCGCCATTGCCCCGATGTTCCCTATCACGGAATAGCCCGGAGCAAGGCTTAGCACAACAAAGCTAATCCCCACGTACGCGATTACTGCAACGATTCCCGCAGCCGCCGCAATCCCCAGCATTGCAAGCGAAGACACAGCCAGGTATATGATTACGCCAACGAATCCGCCCTTGCCAAAATCCACGGCTTCCTCAAAAACCTTGGATGAGTGCCGCAGCCCCCTCTTTATGCTATCCGCAATTCCCATGCTTAATCTCCCCCATTCCATCCTTAAAAACATTCCCCCCAAACCGAAGGCGCTTCAGCCTAGGAGCTTCACGATTTCCGCCGCCATCCTCTTCGCGGTTGCAGGCCCATCCGCAGTGACAATCCGCCCGTCCACCACGCACCCCTCCTCCGAGTATTGCGCCCCAAAGTCCTCCAGGACTTCCGAAGTCTTCTTCCCGTATTCCGCGTCGGCTCCCACCCAGACAGTAGCCTTCTTCCCCTTGAGGACTCCCGCCTTTGCGAGTATGGTCGGAGCCCAGCAGATTGCCGCAAGCACCCTCTTGGCATCAACAGTTTCCCGCGCAATCTCAAGCGCCCTCTCCTCCTTCCTTATAACCGGAGTTCCCCCTCCGCCTACGAAAACAACCGCATCGTATTCTCCAACATCCACTTCCCCAAGAGTGAGCGAGGATTCCGCAACTCCCCCAAGAACTCCTTTGCAATCCCCCTTTCTCGTGCTCGCAACCTCCACTTTGATTCCCTTGCCTTCAAAGTATTCCTTGGGCACGAAGAGTTCCTCGTCCCTGAATCTCTCAGGGGCAACAATCATCAATATCTTTCCTGCCATGTTCTTCAGCCTCTAAAACAAGCATTCAAATCCGCGCTCACATTTTAAATTGGAACACACACTGCCCCCAAACCAATCAAAAAAGAAGCGGATGCCCTCCCGCTTTGGGAGAGCCCGTTAATAAAACGGAGAATCCCCTTAGAATGGGGCAAATATGCACTCGCGGTGAGAGCTATCCCCATCATCGCCCATCCTAAGCTCTTTAATCTTCTCGCTAAAGGCAGTATTCTCCTCCTGCTTCCCCGCCCCTTTCTTCCGCCTGCCCATTGGGCCTTCGGGGCCGCCCTGCTTAGCATCCCTCATCAGCTTTTCCATGACGTTCGTGCCCACTCTCGCCCCCCTGTTCCCAACCGGGGTCCTGGGCACTTCTTTCTGCGCAATTGCCATGTTCTTTCTTTCCATTCAAATCAACATCCTTTTACCGTCCTCCAGACGGTCATCCGCGAAACTTCGAAAATCTCAGCAAGTTCCCTGACCGAATAAAACGGGTATCCCAGATACAGTTGCCTCATTTCGGCCACGGAAGTGCAGTCAAGGCGCCTGGGCCTTCCGCTTCCGCGTTTCCCAAATTCCCTAACCGCACATGCATTCTTTGGTTGCTCACTGGATTTCATACCACCTTTGGTTCATGTTCCGCACCTCCAATCTCTTGGCGTTGTCCCATTCTATGAATACAAATCTTTAAATACGGGTGTCACAAAACCTCCCGTTTTCCCAAAGATTCCGCGCCGGTGCAACAAGCTTTAATAGCTTGCCGCAGTTCCCTCTCCATGCAGAAAGCATACATAGCACTGGCTCTTGCTACCCTGCTCCTTTTTTCCGGCTGCATCGGAGGGGGAGGGGAAACGGGAGATTATTTCAATGAGGGGAGCTGGGATTCAGGAGGGGATTACGAATACTCCACCTCTGCCATGATGGCGCCCGGAGCGCCTGCGGCGGACTATGGGGGAAGCTATTCGGAAAAGGCATCCGATTCCCAGATGGTAATCCGCGAAGGCTCAATAAGCCTTGAAGTGCCAGAGGGCACCCTGGAAGAAAAGAAAGAAGAACTGGGGGACCTAATCTCGCAGTACCGGGGCGAAGTAACCTACGTGAGCTTCTACGAATACAGCTACGCAAAGATGTATTCTTTCACGGTCAAGATTTCCCCCAACGATTTTGATTCGTTCACTTTAGGCCTCTCCAACCTGGGCGAGATAACGAGCATGGACACGACCCTAGAGGACGTAACCGATGATTACACCGACTTGCAGACTAGGATTTCCAACCTGCAAGAAGAGCTCGCCCGCCTCAATGCCCTATACGAAGAGGCAAAAGACGTGGAGGAAATCCTGATGGTGGAGAGCGAAGTCACCCGCGTCCAGACGCAGCTTGAAATCTACCAATACCGCGCAGAGGACCTAGAATCCCGCTCCGCAAAATCCACGGTAACAGTATACCTTAGCGAGCCAAAGCCCGCGGTGGAAACCGACCTGATAATGCCCCTTGGCGAAATCCTCGGGATGTTCCTGGGTGCGCTAAGTTTCGGCATAATCGTGGTCGTGGGCCTAGCAGGATTCCTGCTGCCAATAGGGATTGCAGCATACCTAATCCGCGCAGCCTATAGGCTCCTAAAGAGGAAGGAAGCCCCACAGGCCCCCCCCAAGAAGGGCAAGTGAGCGCTTCCCCCCCTATTCTTTTTTTTTGCTTTTCATTTTTCCTCTTTCCCCATTTTCCCCTTTTGTCCAATCCTCTTTCCATGCCCGCGCCCTCCCCTCTCCGCTCCAGCCCCAAAAAACCATGCCTTTTTTAAGCGGTTTCTTCACTAATACCCTACGGTTTCTATCATGCCAATGAATCGGGCGCTCCTTAGCGTATATGACAAAGAGGGAATAGTAGAGTTTGCAAAATTCCTCTCACAAAAGGAAGTGGGGATAGTCTCAAGCGGAGGCACCTCAAGGGCACTGCGGGAAGCAGACATCCAGACCTTCGACGTTTCCGACCTCACGGGCTTTCCGGAGATGATGGGGGGAAGGGTAAAAACCCTGCACCCTAAAATCCACGGGGGAATCCTGGCAAAGAGGCAAGAGAGGGAGCACATAGAGCAGGCCCAGAACCTGGGAATAGGAATGATAGACCTCGTTGCGGTCAACCTCTACCCCTTTGAGCAGGCAACCTCAAAGGAGGATTGCACAATAGACGAGGCGCTAGAAAACATAGACATCGGGGGCCCGACCCTGCTTCGCGCAGCGGCCAAGAACTACGCGAACGTGGTGGTAATCTCCAACCCCGCCCGCTATGCCGAAGTCATGAACGAAATCGAAATGTCCGGGGACGTATCAATCGAAACCCGCGAGAAGCTGGCGGTGGAAACCTTCATGAACGTTTCCCGCTACGACATCATAATAGAAAAATACCTGCGCGAAAAATTCTTCCCGGCAGAGAAAACCCCCGAATTCCTCAACCTCTCATTTGCGAAGCTCCAGGACCTCCGCTACGGGGAAAACCCCTTCCAGAAGAACGCGGCGTTCTATATGGACCCGCAGGCAAAGCCTCCCGCAGTCTCAAAATCCAGGCAGCTCCAGGGGAAGCAGCTCTCCTACAACAACATCCTTGACATAGATTCCGCACTCAGCCTGACAAGGGAATTCGGAGACCCCACAGTCGTAATAGTGAAGCACAACAACCCCTGCGGAGTCGCAACCAATCCGGACCTCCTAGAAGCCTACAAGCGCGCCCTCTCCGTTGACAGCAACGCGGCATTCGGGGGCATAGTCTGCATAAACCGCAGGATGGAAGAAGATTTGGCAGAGCAGATAGTGTCCCGCTTCTACGAGGTGGTCGCAGCCCCCTCGTTCTCCAAGGGCGCACTGGAAGTCTTCTCAACTAAGAAGAACCTGCGCGCAATAGAGTTCGGGGAATGCCCCTTCCCCGCAAAGCCCACTCCCTACATAACCTACCGCACTTCCGGAGGAGGCCTCCTCACCCAGGATGCCGACATCGTATTATACGAGAAGGATTCGCTGCGCAGTGTCACAAAGCGCGCACCCACAGATGGGGAGATGCGCGATTTGCTCTACGCATGGACAGTCTGCAAGCACGTAAAATCCAATTCCATAGTTTATGCCCGCGGCAACCAGGCCGTGGGGATAGGCGCAGGGCAGATGAAGCGCGTGGATGCTGCAAACCTCGCAGCCGACATCGCCGAATCCTACGGGGAGAGCGTTGCGGGCTGTGCCATGGCGAGTGACGCCTTCTTCCCATTCCGCGACGGAGTGGATGCGGCCGCCTCCCGCGGGGTAACCTCGATAATCCAGCCTGGGGGCTCAATCCGCGACCAGGAAGTGATAGATGCCGCAGACGAGCACGGGATGGCGATGGTCTTTAGCGGCATGAGGCACTTTAGGCACTAGCCGCCCCGGATTTTCCTCGGAGCCATGCGCAATCTTTTTAATAGCTATTGCAGAAGCCCCCCTCGGTGTTAACGTTATGAAAAAAGCACAGGCAGGGTTGGACTTCCTGATGACATACGGCTGGGCATTGCTGCTCATCGTACTCGTTGTCGGTGCACTGTTCGCCTTGGGAATATTTGATGTTGGCTCATTCCTTGGTAGCAAGGCCTCCGGCTTTGCCCAGATGAGTCCGGTCGGCTGGAGGGTCGCAAGCTCGGGCGCAATGACGCTCATGTTTGAGAACCATGCAGGGACAGGGGTAAACGTGACCTCAATCGTAGCAACGCTTGGGACGCAGAACGTTACCTACTCTACCCCCTTCACCCTCTCTGCCGGGGCAAGGTCCAGTACCATATCCGTGGGTACCCTCTCTGGGGCCGGTGACGTTGGCGACAGCTACAGCGTTGATGTCGTCATCAGCTACACCGACACCTCAACCGGGTTTGCATACGTGGATTCTGGTACCGTAACCGGAAGAGTGAGCTAACCGCTCCTCTTCCATTTTATTCTTTTTCTCTCTTTTTCAATTTCCCATTCCCGCCCTTTCATTCCGCATGATTTTTGCAATCCAGTTCCCCCTCTTCCAAATCCACCCCTTTTTCGCGCATCCACCCCACTATCCCACCCTGGCAGGATGCCCCAGAGCACGCGCTAGCCTCCATCTTAGACCGGATATAGGCACTAATGGGCAACCCAACACACTCCCCCCTCCCCCAGCCTCTTAGGGCACCTAGGGCACGCCACGCGCCTACACGCTGAAGAATTCAGTAAGGATTATTTCTAGCATCATCTTCCCGGCTATGAATATAATCAGCGATATCGCCAATATCATCGGCACGTACTTGAAGCCCGAAGACTCCTTGCCGTTGGTAATCACTCCCGCAGTCAGGGAGCCGAATACTGCCGTAACCCCGATTGCAATAACCGCGAACCAGAATACCAGGTCGGCAGGGACCGAGCTGCTGGCAGTAAACATCGGGAGAACCTGCGAGGTTTCCGAGCCGCCTATGTTTATCTTCTCTTTCATGTCCATGATCATTCCCATCATGAAAGAGGAAACCGCATAAAGGACCGGGGCGCCCATCCCCGCAGCCGCCAGCATGAACAATTTGTAAGTTAAGACCGTAGCCGCAACCTCCTTGCGCAGAGCCGCGGATTTCCTAATGTCATACGAGGTTTTCTCAAGCAGGTCCGCAAGGTTCCCCCCGGAGCGCATCCCCTCCACAATCAGCCTCATGGTCTTTGCGAACATCTCAGACTGCACCCTCTGCGTCATCCCCATCATCGCATCGCTAAAGGGGGTGCCCGCAACTATCGTGGATTTTGCCGCCCTGTCTATTTCCTTTGCAAGCGGCCCGAATTCCTTCCTGGCAGAAAAGAGCAGCGCCCTCTCCGGGGTGAGCCCGCTTCTTATGTTGCTTGCCATCATAGTAAGGAAATCCGGCAGCAAGTCCTCTATCTGCCCGACCCTCTTTGCGGCGGACAATATGAGCGAAGCATAAACTACTATCTCAAAAAGAACGAAAACCGCAATCGCCCCCGGCATCGCGTATTCCGGGGCGTAATTGAGCAGTATGAGCCCAAATCCCACCCCGAATCCCGCCCCAAAGAGGAGTATGCTGACTAGGAACTCCCTGGCATTGACGTCCCTGTCGCAGTTTATTAGCAGCCTGCGCGTATTCTCCTCGATGTTCATATCGCCACCTTGGGCCTCCTGTTCTTTATTATCCCTATGAACATGACCTGCATTACCAGCAGCCCCACTATCATCGCCCCGAAAGTCCCCTCATTTAGCGGCAATTCGACGAGCGTGGACGCAATCATCATGAACACAAGCCCCATGGAGGGGGCTATGACGCACATTAGCATATAAAAGAGCGCAAGCGGATTTAGCTGCGAGCCATAATCGCGTATCATTATCCTCTGCTCGTTGGATAAGAATTCCACGACGCTCTCAAGCGAAACCCCCACGTCCGTCCCCGCCTTCTGCGAATTGGAGAGCTGCCAGATGACCCTCCGGTAATACTGCGAGGGGTTCCTTATGGCACTCTCTTCTAGCGCCTCGGTAAGCTCCTTGCCCCCCCTGACCTCCTTGACTATCTTGTTGAACTCCTTGCTTATCTCCCCATAATCCATGTCCGCATTCCCGTACTGCTCGCTCGCAGAAACCAGGGCGTCAAAGAGGGGAACCCCCGCGGAAACCTGCACCATGATGTGCCTGGTTGCAAATAGCAGGTTGCGCTCAAGCTCCACTTTTTTCTTGCTAAATAGCCACTTGGGGAAAATCATCGCATACAAGAACAATGCAAGCGAAATGGAGAACGCGACTAGGGCCAGGGTGGCCCAGCCTTCGGGCCCCTCTACCGCCTCGGAGCGGTAAGCCCACGTCCCCAGGATGAACGTTATCACCGAGAAGTAGAACCCGAACATGAAAATGGATGCGGACATGTATTCTTTTGCGCTAAGCAGGCTGTCCATGTTCCTAAGCTCTTCTTCAAGCGAGGGGAACGCCTTCACGATTTTAGAGGAAATAGGGTACAGGCTCTTGCAGGGCCCCTTTATCGCCTTGTAAGGAAAAGGAAGCAGCGGAACGGTAGTTATCATTTTGAGCGCACCATCTTCATCATTGCCGGCTTGTCAACCACGTAGCGCGAGATGACCTCCCCTACCTTGTCAACGGTGTTTATGTTCTCCCTCACAAGCCACTCAAGCACCTCCTTCCTGTCTGAGAGCTCTTTTGCTATGTCCTTTTCGCTCATGTTAGTGTAAGTCTTTATGCTGCCAATTATCCTCCTGCTCCTGCCCGCCTTTATCGTCTTGTCCTCGCCCGCTTTCCACCTATAAATGACGTTTGCCTTGACTCCGGTGGGGGTTGCGACTATCTCCCCGACCTCGAATACCCTGCGTATCCCGCTCCTGCGGTCGCGGTACATCGTGATTATTAGGTGCAGCGATTCCATCATTACCTGCGGGGTGTTGATGGGCGGGTTGGTGAGCCTGCGCAAAGTCTCGTGCACGGTTTCCGCGTGCAAGGTCGCATAGACCGAGTGCCCGGTGTGCATCGCCTCAAATAGCACCTGCGCCTCTTCGGCCCTGCGGATTTCCCCGACCATAATCCGGTCGGGCCTCATCCTCAGCGAATTGACCATCAAATCCAGCATGCTGACACTCCCCCTCCCCTCCCCGGTGGCCTCCCTGACTATCATGGGCACCCATTGCAAATATGAAGGAAGCGTCATTTCCTTTGTCTGCTCTATGCTCACAACCCTCTGGTTCTGGGGTATGAATACAGTTAGCATGTTCAGCGTGCTCGTTTTGCCCGTTCCCGTTCCTCCCGAAATGATGATGTTGGATTCGTACTGCGTTGCAAGCCACAAGAGCGCTGCAACCTCGGCAGAAAGCGTCTTCCTCTTTATGTAATCGGTAATCGTCCATGGCTTCCTCGCGAATTTCCTAATCGTAATCGTGTTCCCGGAAGACGATATGGGCGTGAGCGTGGCATTGACCCTGTCGCCGCTTGGAAGGTAAGCATCCAGAAGCGGAGTCTGGGTGTTTATCTGCCTCCCGACTCCCCTCGCAATGGCGCTTGAATAGTTCCATATCTGCTGCTCGCTTGGTATTCTTATGTTGGATTTCATCCAGCCATGCTGCTTGTGGTAAACCCAGACCGGCCCCTGCGCGCCATTTACGCAGATTTCCTCAATCCAGTCGTCTCTTAGCAGGAATTCCAGGTCCCCCAACCCAAGCATCTCGATTATGATGGTCCCGGAAATCAGGTTCAGGTTCTCCGGGCTGCTGTGCGGCATTTTCTCGCGAATCATGTTCTCCGCGGTTTCCTCGACCTTCCTCTTTAGCTGCCCGGCCATCTTTATGTCGATTGCCTCGCTGGTCGTTATCCTTATTTTCTTTAGGAGTTCTGGCTTTATCACGTCTTCTACGAATGCCCTGGTTGCGGGTGCGAGCTTGGGCACCTCAAGAGAGTATTCCGGCACCCCTCCCCCGGTTATGAGGTTGACGTTTGCAACTATGTCCTCCGCCTCGAGCGCGTAGCTGTGTCTTGCCACTTCCTTTTCCATGCTCCTCCCGCTTGCATCCTGCTCCTTGGCGGCTGCCCCCGCCTTCTTGCCCCCGGCCTCTTTCTTGCTATCCATCTTCAATCCTCCTTAGTTTCATCCCCCCAAGCCAGGCATACCTGGTCTTTACGAGGTGGTGCCTCTCAAGGGATTCGGCCAGCGTTTCCACGGTCTTTAAGCTTATGCCCAGCTTCTTTGCTATGCTCCAGGCGGGCACCTCCCCCCCGTCATTTACCATCTCAAGTATCTTGTCGAGTTCCGTGTGCAGTTCCTTCCCCCTCTCCGTGCCCATTTTCTTCTCCCCCGCTTTCTTCGCAAAGTGCTTGAGCAGGACTTTTACCACCAAATCCTCCTTCCTCACAATCCCCACCACCCTCTTGTTCTCAATTACCGGTATGCACGCATCCCCCCTGCTTACCCTTACCGCTACGCTTTCCACTTTCTGCTCGGGCTTGAGGTACATCCTCCCTTTTCTGGCAAGGTTTTTCGCGATTATGTTCTTTATGCTCTCTATGGGAATCTCCTTTTTGGCGTTCCAGAAAAGGAATTTCTTGGGCAGGAAATACTTGATGAGCATCGCATCGGAAACTATTCCCAGGTAATCCTCCCCATCAAAAACCGGCGCCGAGGAGACTTTCTTCTCCGCAAACACTTTTAGGATGTGCTTGAGCCGGTCATCTGCCTGGAAGGAAACGAAGTTCGTGCGCATTATGTCCCTAACTATCATACATCATCACTTTCCCGACCTTGTCCCCCCAGCTTCCTTCCCCCACCCCTATGATATCCCCCCCCACTTCCACTTCCCCCTGGCTATCCAATCCAATTACAGTTTTTAAATATATGTCGGTGTTGCAATTTACCTCAAGTTCCGCAGGATAGCCTATGCGTATGCCCACAACCGACTGGTTGTACCTGTTTAGCATCATGATTTCGCTCTCGTTGTACTTGTATAGGTACTTGGAGGCCGACACCGTGCCGTTTGTCCCTTCAAATCCCACGTGCACATAAACCGCGTCCGGGCCCTCCACAAACGTTTCCGAATAGTCCCCCCATTGTATTCCCGGAGTGGGCACGTTCGCCTTAATCAGTATGGTATAAGACGCGACTTTTCCGGAGCTGCCGCTCCCGTTTTGCGGGTAGAACCCCACCTTCCCTGGCAGGTAGCGCACGGTTATGTTCTGGGGGCGTATATGGAGGATTGGCATCCTGGCCTCGCTTAGGTCTATTGTGGAATCCACAAGCCCGAAAGCCCTGCTAAACTGCGAGAACCTCGCAACCGCCGCATAATATTCCCCGTTGCCAGCGCTGGACATGTTCCCGCTAAAGGACACGTTCTCCCCTTCCCATGAAATCTCGGATACCAGGGACTCCACGAGCCTCTGCATCCCATACGATTCGGTGTCAAACTGCATGTTCAGCTTCTCAAGGTGCATTATGCGCGAGTTCGCATCCTTGACCGAGTCCGAATACGATGAGGTGAAAGATAGCAGGTACAAGAACGCAGTAGCGAGCAGCACCGTGGAAACCGTGGAAACTATCCCCTTCTTCACTCCACCCATAGCCTCAGCCTCGCTATAGCGTAGTGCACCACGCTTGCATTCTCAATTACCATGAATTCCCTTTGCGCAACCGATTCCCTGGATTCTTCTGGCCGCTCGGAACCGAACGTGCTGTTCCCAGAGAGCACGAACCCGTCGGTGTAATTGTAGTATTCCATCTCCATGTTCCATTTTACGTGCCCAGGGAGCGTTTCGTTTAGCGCCTCCCCCAGGAGCGCCTCGTCCATGGAAGGGAGGAGTTCCTGCTTGTCCAGCACGATTAGGAGGTCGTTGGCCTCTTTTTCAAGCACCAATGGCACGTGCGGGTCTTCCATCGCCTGGCTTGATAGGAAAGAATAAACCGAAACAAACAGCATGAGCACGATTACCGCAAGAGTCGCATCAAGTGTGAGCGCAAATCCCCTAGCCATGCACGAACACCTCAACCTTGACGATTTCCCCCTCCAGAATCCCGAACCTCAAAACCGGCGCAACCCCCTCCCCAAGCTCCGCCACCCCGGCTTCATGGAGCCTGTTCCCGTCCAAATCCTCTATGTAAAAATAATAATCCCCATCAAGCCCCATAATCTCCCTGGATTCGTTGTAGTCAAGCGCGGTAAAGTTGGCAACCTTCTCCTTGGAGAGGACGTTCTGGGTAGTGGCCAGCCCGATTGCCCACACATCGGAAGGGCCATCCTCCCAGTTTTCCGGAACCCCCGGAGTCTTAATTAGCATGTCCGAAACCGCTATTGAAGTGGAATCAAGCCTGTCGCGCCCCATCATCTCGCTTAGTTCTGCCATGTTCAGGAACCAGAACCCGATTAGGAACACCAGGATTACCGCGAATATGAGGACAGCTATCATGAAGTCTATGCTGTTTATCTGCCCCTTCCTACTCAATTCGCACCACCCCATATTCGTTTCTTAGAGTCGCGTTTTTATCCAGCAGGAAGAACGTGGAGCCATTCGAATCGGTCAGGTTGGAGAAATGGAGCCTGCACGCCACCCCGTATTCCCCGTAATTCACCTTGATTATTTTTTGCAGCGAGTTTATCCACACAGTGTAATTCTTGTACGGCTCATTCTGCGAAAGGTTGAGCGTGTAAGTGGAATTCCCCCCAAGGGAGGCAAAAGCCCCAAGCGTTGAAGAGGTTTCCAGGCATAGCTGCGTGGCCTCAAGCCTCTGCCTCGCAACGTTCCCCTCATTCAGGTTCATGAAATAGAGCAGCACCGAAGTGGAAAACAGCATTAGCATTAACGCGCTCACCACCAGGAATTCCGTGGATGCCTGCCCCCTCATGTTCAATCCTCACCTATAGTGGAGCTGTTTATGCAGTAGTCTATAGTCCTCTGCGTCATCAGGTCCCCTGCGCTGTTGAAGAGGTCCGGCTCCATGGGCCCCCAGATTAGCACGTGGCTGTTCTCGCCTAGCACCTCCTCGGAGCTTCCCATGCGCTGTGCGAGGTTGTCCCCGTTGAAGTTTACCGAGCACATCTGCCCGGCAGTATCGTATATGGTAAGGTTGCCCAGCGAGAAGCCCGTGGTGATAGCATGGGTATTGTCTATGACGTTTATGTCATCGTCATCGTATATATGGCCCCACCACCACCACCATCCCCAGCCCCAGGAGCTAAAGTAGCAGGCAGGCCCAACTAGCAGCACGTATCCCCCGTCCTCGTCGGTATAATGCTCAAGCGCGCTCCCCATGTTCATGGTCGTCCAATACCCTGCTATGAACGCTATCTTAAATAGCGAGATGTCAGTATACCCGCTCTTTACGTCCTGGTCCCTCGCCATTGTGTAGAGCCAGTAGTTCTCGTTGTTCCCATACACCATCTGCTCCTCAATCCAGTATGTCCATATCATCTCCCAATATGAGGGGAAATGCCAGTCCGTAATTATTAGTATGTTCCCATAAACGTCGAAACTCACGCTCTCTTCTTCCCCCAGGTTCGAAAACGTGTCGTAGCAGCGCACAGAAATCGTGTGCTCAAGCCCCGCCTGCAGGTTTTCAAACGAGTATTCCACTTCTTCAGTGACCTCATCGTAAGAGCCGTCCGTTGCGTTCATGTCGTACCACATGCCCCCATCCAGCCGTGCCTGGCACAGCGCTATTGCGCTGTTGCCCGTAACCGAGTCGTCCGCAATCGCCGTGATGGTCACGTTGTCGTAGTCAAAAGGCGGGTCCGGCTCGTAGTCTAGGTCTATCACCTGCGGCCCTATGTAGTCCTGCTCCCTTCCCATGAAAGCGTAGTCTAGCACCCTGCCCGCAAAGGTGTTCCCATTCGTATTGAGCCTGTCCGCGTGCTCAACCCCGAAGGTCATGATGTAGTGCCCTTCTAGGATTGTAGCCCGTATCTGGCTGCTGGATGTTGCAAGTATGTTCGTCCCGATGAAGTCCGAATGGTAATACACGTTGTCCGCCGCGGTTGTAATCGCGGGGGTTTCCCCTATCGTATAGCCGATTGTCACATAATGGTCCGCCCTCACTTCCGAATTGCTAGTGGAATCTATGCTCCCCGGGATTTCGCTTGCGTCCAGGTTGGGCAGCCCATACTGCATCGCCTGCCCGAACAGCACTATGTACCTCCCATCGTCCTTGTAGCTCTTGAGGTCCCAATACAGGTCATTATCCGAGCTTGGGGATTCTGCCATTATGATTGCGCGGTATTCGCGCAGGTCAACGCTCCCAGAAACAACCTCGTCGCGGGTGTGCACGTCGTATCCCCACCCGAAGCCCTCCGCGGATTCGTGCGTGTCTATCCACTCCATCCACAGCTCTTCCTCGTAAGTGGCGCCGCTCCCATAGATTAGGAAGAGCATCCTCTCTTCAACCGAGAAATTATACGAGGTTTCCTCTCCCACGTTCAGTTCAGAATCTATGCACCTAATATCCAGAACGTGGTCGCCAGAGCCTATGGTGCCCAATTCATATGAGACCGCCTCCTCGGGCTCATCAAACGCCCCGTCATCCGCGTCCATCTCGTTCCATATCCCGGAATTGTCAAGCTCCGCCTGGCATCCTGCTAGGCTGCTGTTGCCCGTCCCGGAGTCGTTCCCGAAAGCGGTAATGAGGATTTCCGTTGTCGCAGTCGGCTTCTGCGGGGTGTGGTTTATGCTGTGGGCTATTGGGCCATAAACGTCCGGCCCACCGTACCTTTCCACGAAAATGGTCACCACCGTGCTGCAGTCGCTGCCGTCTTGGCTCTCCACGGTCGCAATACCAGAATAAGTATCCACGCTTTTATTTAGGGGCACAGAGAAATTCAGGTAGACCTGCGCGGTCATGGCCACATCAAGCCCTGATGGGGGCATTCCGATTACCACGGCGTCCGAAACCGGCCCGTCTTCTATCTGGGCAGTCAGGTTGCAGAGTGCCTCCTCCCCCACGTTCTCTATTGTGAAATAGCTGCTCGCATTCTCCGACTGCTCCAAACTTACCGCAACTGATGCGGGAGTGCAAGAGAGGGAGGATTCTCCGAAGCGGACCTTCCCGCTTCTCGTAGCCGAAATTACCACCTCCTGGCTCCCAGGCACTTCGCTGATGCTCCCAATGAGCGGGGCATCGGTGTATTCGAATATGTCCGTATTCCCGCTTGATAGCTCCAGGTTCATGTGTATCCTGTTGCCAGAGAAGTTTATCGCCTGCACCCCCTTTGGCAGGCTTATCTGCGTCCTCTCCCTGCAGCCAGGGCCCAGAGAATAAACGTAGTCCGCACCTTTGGCAAGCTTGGTTACAGCATCCTTTGCCTGCGATATCCTGGTGCTGTCGCTTGCGTAATTCATCGCTATGAAGAACATGAGGGCTATGAATCCCAGCGCAATCCCGCTGATTACTAGCTGCTCAACAGAGGCCTGCCCCTTCCTTGCCATGCTCCCCTCTCTTCTATTTTCTTTATATACTTTATTCCTCTTCCGCATTTTCCGCGCAGGCTGCATACCCGCCCCGCCCCCCCAAAGGTTGCGCCCTCACCCCATAAATTCCCCTCCAAGCGGGCCATTCCCCTTTGGGCAACCCTTAAAATCCTTGCTTCCGAACGATTTTCGAGGTGGTTTGATTGGCGAAGAAAAAGCCCAAAGGCAAAAAGGGCATCGTTTCGGTGGAGTTCGATAAGGCGCTCCTAAAGCGCAAGGCGGGGCAGCAGAAGGAGAAGCTCTCCAAGGAATTCGACAAGTTCACAGGAGAGCTTACCGAGCAGCTTGAGGAAAACGAGGACGTCCAGAAGCTAAAGCACGAAATAAAGCAGAGGCCCCTGGTCTATGTCACCCTAGCATTCACGATGGGGCTCGCCCTTGGTGCGCTAATGAAGAGGAAGTAGGTGTTGCTTATGCTTGATGTCTTGCTTAAAACCCTGGTAATGCCCGCATCGGAGAGGTACCTCGAAATTTTCGTCGAGGACGTAACCGGGAGGGTAAACGAGAAAGTCGATGAGATTGCGCGCAGGAGTGCATTGATGCTGCGCGAGATGCTCCCGCCCATAATCTATAGCACGCTCTTTTTCGGGGCGGGTGTCCTGATTCTGGTAACCGGAGCGTCCGCTTACATTGACTCGCTTGCCAAAATGGAAGGCGTAGGCTATATCCTCGGAGGATGCGTCCTAATCCTCCTTGGCGGCTACTACAAAATCCAGATGGACAAGGCTCTTGAAAGGGTTGCTCCTCCCAAAAAGGAGTGACTTTTTTCTTTTTCTTCTTTTTCACCCTACGATATGCAAGCAGACTAGGAGTATGATCACAAATCCAATGGCAATACCTATTGTGCATCCTAGGATAAACGCTGGGATAATCTTCAAATAGGGCCTGTCCCTCTCTTTAAGGCCAGGAGTATTCTTTAGGAATATCCACATAATCGCTAAAAAGAACAAGGAGAGTACGAAAGCGAGTATGCGAGCAGTATAAATGATGTATTCAGTGGAAGTTCCCTGCAGTATGAGGTCCGCAACTGTTCCGAAAGCGAGTATAAACGTGGCTGCCGCCATTGTGGATGAAACTATGTGAGAATAAAATGTTTTGTTTTCTTCTTCCTTTATTGATTTTAGTTTGTGGAATTCTTGCATTCCTTTGGAAGACAGAGTGAAGATTCCCCTATACGGGCTCTCATTGTTGAATACATGCAGAAATCTGAACTCCCCCTCCCCTCCGCAAAAAAACAAAAAAGTGTCAGTTCTTTTCTCACCAAAGATTGCTTCTAATTTACTCTTCGTGCTCCAACGACTATAGAGATATTCCATGATTTCTAGGTAGCTCTCCAAGTGCGTATCCATTTTTATCTCCTTGGTTCTTGCGTTTTAAAAATAGTATCAAGGACCAGTTCTTACCATGCGGAGAACTGAACTTCAAAACGCACGCCCTGGCCGGGAATTGAACCCGGGTCACCGGCTCGACAGGCCGGAATGATAGCCACTACACCACCAGGGCAAAAGTGTGAGTTCTATTTATTCTTCAAAACGTTATTAAAGGTATCAGGGGGCGCAACCCCGCACGCATTCACATGAAGTGCGTTGCCGCCATGTAAACAAACAGCAAAAACAGCACAATCCCTGAGAACAGGTGTATCTGCCGTATGTATTTCTCCTTCGCATCACCGATTTTCTCGACCGTAGTGTACCCGAAGTAAATGGCACCCGAAATAATAATCATCGGGAGGACGAAAATCACGTTGTAGAGCACAAGATAGAGCATGGCATCAAGCGTAACCGCCTTTGAAATTATCGCAAGGACGACCAGGTATGGCCCCGAAGAGCAGGGCAATAAAAACATCGAGCAGAACACCGCGGCAACCGCAACCCCCGGAATGGAGGTCGCCCCCTCAATCGCCCTCTTCGCATAAGGCCTAACCCAAAGCGGCATCTCCACGGCGAAGAAGCCGGGCTTGTATGAAAAGTACGCATTTAGCTCCATTAGGGCAAGGAAGAAAAGCCCCACAGTGGCAATGCTAAAGAAAATATTGGTAATTTCAGGGTTCCCAAGGACCTGGAGGATTCCAAGCCCCATTAGGATATAGCAGAAGAAAACCACAAGGGTAAAAGTGATTCCCGCAAGGAGCATCCTCTTCCTCCCCTCGGAAACAAGGATGATGCTAAGGAGCATGACCATCACCGCAATCGTGCAGGGGTTCAAAGAATCAACCGCAGCCGCCGCAACGAGCCCCCATAGTGTAAGAGCCTGGTATTGGTCTGTTTCCTCAATCCGTTCAACCCCGGAAATCCCGTCTTCTATGTTGTCGCGCGTAAAAACCCCCGAAGGGCATTCCCCCTTTTCGCATGCTTCTAGGAGCTCCCTCCACTGTATTTCGGTTAGCTCCCCTATTATCAGGGCCTTGTTGTCAACTAGGAGCGTGGGCACTCCCCCGGAATTGGGGTCCTGCCCGAATTCCCCATAAACCCCGAACATTTCCGCGCGGTTGGCTGCGCCCGAAAACACCTCCTTCTCTATCAATTCGATTTCATATTCCGAACCCAGTTCGGTAAGCATGGCCTTGGTGTTTGCGCAATGGACGCACGTTGAGCCATAATAGTCTATAATCTGGACTGAGAATGCGCACGAAAGCAGCAAAAGCGCGAATAAAGCCCTCTTCATATCCAACCCCTTTCATAAATAATATTTAAAAATGTAGATTTTGGAATCCGCAACCGCGCTTGCGCTCGCTCCCCAAATTCCCTCCAGTGTGATTTGAACACACGGCCTGTCGGTTTCTACTTTCGTAGGATTCAAGCTACAGCCGACCGCTCTACCACTGAGCTATGGAGGGTTAATCCATATTGGGAAGAATAAAAGCTAAAAAGGGTTTAAATACCTTTCTTGCTCACCGCATCGTCCCAAGCAGGAACTTCTCAAGCTCCACAGGCTGCCAGACGTCCACCGCCTTTAGGGCGAATTCCAGCTTGGTCTCGCTCTCGGCATAAATGTCAAATAGCACGTCCCCTTCTTTTACCCTGTCGCCTTTTACGCGGTGCAGGAAGACCCCTGCTCCCTTGTCCTGGGGCGCTCCCGCAATGCGGGCAATCTTGTTTATGCCCTTGTTGTCTATGTGGCTGATTTTCCCGCCCCTGCTGCTAGTTACCGTGTGCTTGTACTGCCCTATGGGCAAGTCGTCCGCCTTCACTTTCGGGTTCCCGCCCTGGAGCTCAATAATCTCGGCCATCTTCCCCCAGGCCTTGCCGTTTCGCAGCATGAGTTCTGCCACATCGCGCCCCTCCCCTTCCCCAACCTTGCCCACTAGTTCTAGGAGCCGCCCCGCTAAGAGCGCGCTCTTGTTCCTCAAGTCGCTAGGCCCCCCGCCCTGCAGGACTTCTATTACGTCCCTGCATTCAAGACCGCAGCCAATCCCGTTCCCAACGGGTTCCGAGCCGTCGGTAATGAGGCTCTCAATCGTCATTCCCAGCCGCTTTCCTATGTGTATGAAATCCCCCCCAAGGGCTTCCGCCTTTGGCATGTCAAGTATCTTCGCCCCCCTCCCGATTGGTATGTCAATTGCAACGTATTTCGCGCCCACGGCACTCTTTTTTGCGAGGATTGATGCGAGAAGCATCCCGCGCGGGTCCAGGCTCAAAGGGTGCCTTATCTTTATTAGCTTGTCATCCGCCGCAGCGATGTTCATGCCCCCTCCCCAAATCATCGCTCCGTGCGCTTTTAGCGTAATCTCCTTTAATTCGGCAATGTTGAAGTTCACATCAGCCAATACTTCCATGCTGTCCGCAGTACCCGCAGCGGAGGTAATTGCGCGCGAAGAGCTCTTTGGTATGTAGATTCCCGCAGCGGCCACAATCGGGACCACCACCATGGTAGTGCGGTTTCCGGCAACTCCCCCAATGCAGTGCTTGTCCGCAACCGGCCCAACGCCCAGCTCCAGCCTCTCCCCCGAATCCACAATCGCTTCTGTTAGCGCAATGGTTTCGTCTTCTCCTATTCCCCGCGTATAAACCCCGGAGATGAAGGATGCAAGCTCGATTTCGGAGAGCTGGTTCCGCATTAGTTCCTGTATTATAGTGGTTATCTGGGTGCTAGTTAGGCTCTCGCCATCAAGTTTCCTTTTTATGAATTCTATCCCCAGTGGCTTTTCCATGTGCACAATCTGGATTAGGTCGTCGGTTTCCGCGTGCAGCTTGCTTGCAACGTCGCTGAAAACCCCTATTTCCCCCTTGCCCACCATCTCGCTGCTAACATCCACTATTGCGACTAGCTCCCGCTCCTTGTGTTTTAGGTTTACGCGGTAGCCCGCATAAATGTCGTTCTCCTTTGCGTCCTGCTCATTTAGCACCACTATGTTCTTTCCTGTCTTAAGGTCGATTTTCTTTACCTGGCAGATGTACCTCTGCTTCTTCCAGAGCTCCTCCTTTTTCTTCCTCTTCTCCTTTTCCTCCTGGCTTATGACAATGCCGTTCCCATTGTGGTTCTTAGAATTTGACGATTCCATTTTTCATTCACCCATTTTCTTTTTCGCAATCTGTGCAAGCGAACCCGGAGAGACTATGCCCTCTTCGGTTATGTATCCGTTTATGTATTTTGCAGCAGTAACATCAAATGCCGGATTGGAAACTTTAAGTTTCCGCGGAGGCTTATCCCACACCTCCCTGGCGCTCCTCTGCTCAATCTTTTCTTTTACCCCAAAGAGCGTTAGCGGGTCGTACTTGTAGGTCTCCGCGCATGAGAAGAAAGAAACGTCGTGCATGTGCGCAAGGTGCGCAAGGCCCGAAGTCCCCACCTTGTTTATCAGGTCCCCTGTTGAATTGATTGCGTCCGCGCCAACTAGCACGATGTCCGCTTTCTTTAGGAATTTCGTAACTCCCATGTCCACGGTAATAGTCGTGTCTATTCCCGCGCGGACAAGCTCTGCCGCAGTAATCCTCCCCTGGTAGCGCGGCCTGGTTTCGCAGGCAATGACCTTGAGCCCAATTCCCCTCCTGTGCGCCTCTTTTATGACTCCGGTAACCGTGCTGGAATGGCAGTGGGTTACGACCACCATCCCGTCGGTTAGCAGCATCCCCCCGTATTCGCGCAGCTTCTTCACGTCCTCCTCCATCCTCGATAAATAATCGTTTTCCCCCTTTATTACCGACTCCTTGAATTTTTTTAGGCTGCGCGTTTTCACCGTGGCGATTTCGGAAGTCACAAATGCGATGGTCTCATCAAGATAATTCCGCAGCATGGGCTCTGTGGGCCTTGCAGATGAGAGCTTGAGCGAAGCCTTTATCACGTCCGCCTTGACCCCGTTTACGCTTTTGGCCCTTGAATCTTCAACCGAATACATTATTGCGCGGACCCCCGCCTTCGCTACGTTCCGCGCCCCCTGTATCTTCAGCGACTTTATGTCCCGCACGACCTGGTCCACGCGCTTTCCCATGCGCTTACCTCTTAAATGAGGTATATATATCTTTGCTTAATGGGGCGGCAGCGGGAAATCCCCCATGCGCAGGCAGCCTACTCCCGCTTTTTAGAAGAAAGCTCCCGCAATATCCCCATGGCCTCCCCCCTATCCGCATAAGGGACGAGCAAATGGTCGTGGAAATAAGCCGAAAAAGCGTTCATGCTAAGCCCTTCTGCGGCAATCGCCCCGGTTATTTTCGCAAGGAACCCCACAGCCATCAAATCCGAATTCACGTTCAGGGTAATTAGCGCAAAAGGCCCCACAACCTCCCGTTCGCTCAGCTCCCCCATCCCATCTAGCGCCTCCTTGGAAAACAGGATGGTAAGCCCCTCTTCCTCCGAGTATATGCACTTTACGCAATCAAGGTGTGCCGCGACCGCCATTAGCGAACCTTCCGGCACGCAAGCCATGAACCATTCGCCCTCATGCAGCGAAGGCTCCATATCCCGAAGCAGCACATCCAAATCAATTATTCCCATAGAAAAGCACCGTTTCTGTGCAACTGATTGTGCAGGCAGCTTGTAAATGCTTTCGCAGCCTGCACCTCCAGCCCCGCCTTCCCGCCTGGTGCGCCCTTCCAGCCGGGATTTGCATCCTCCCGCCCCCCAAGGCCCTGCAACCGCCGTTTCGCCGCCGAACTCTTTATATATTTTATTATTGATTTATGTGACGTGTTGGGAACGTCTGCCAAAACCCTACTACTGGCAGTGTTGCTTGTAGGCCTTGCTTTTTCCGCAGCCCCAGTGGTAGAAAACGTTAGCCTAACCACCTCCGAGGGGGGGAACACCGCCTCAGAAAACCTCACCCTCTACTACGATTCCTACGACACGGACAATGATGCAATAGCCAACATAACCAACTGGTTTGTAGATGGCGCCTCCATAACCGCCCTCTACCTGCCCTTTGAAGCAAACGGGGGCAGCGAATCCTCGTCCACAACCGACTACTCAAACAACTCAAATGACGCGACCGTATACGGCGCAACCTGGAATCCAACCGGAGGCTTTGACGGAAGCGGGGCATACGAATTCGACGGGGATAATGACTACCTCAGTTCCGGAAACCCGGTTAACCTTAGAATCAACGAAACCCTTACGGTGGAGCTCTGGGTGCGCGTCAACGACCCTGGCTCCTCAACCACCACCATAGTCTCCAAGGGGGCAATGTTCCGCGATGCCGCATCATACTATGCGGCGGGCTATGGGATAGGCTACCACAGCGGCAAGTATTACTTCGATTTGTACACCACCGACGGAGCGGGAACTTATGCCCGCAATTACAAGTCGGTGTATATGCCTGAGTCCAACACAAGCTGGCATCACCTTGCAATGACTTTTGACTCCGGCGTGGCAGCAGCATACATTGATGGCCAGTTCAATTCCACCTGGAACACGACCTACCCCGAATTGAACACCCCCTCATACGACTTGCGAATCGGCGTTGACGGCCTGGCATGGAACGGTTATCTAGATGGCTCGGTTGACAACCTCAGGATATACGGCCGCGTCCTCTCAGCAGAACAGATACTAGCCATCTATGAAAACCGCACCGACATAATCGTTTCGGATGAAACTTCGGTTGGGGACACCTGGTACGCATGCGTAACCCCCAACGATGGCACAGAAGATGGGACGCAGGTGTGCAGCAACGGCGTGACAATCCAGGAGGATCCCCCCGGAATGACTTCGTGCGAAGTAATCTCCTCCCCCGGAACCTATTCGCTGGGAGCGGACCTTGAAGGCGCCCCCAACGCGGTCTCGGGCGTGAGCGAAGTAAGCCAGGCGTGCATAGTAATTGCCTCAAGCGGCGTAACCCTGAACTGCAACGGGCACACAATCATCAACAACGGCACTTCCGATGCCGCAGGAATACTAATAAACGGCTCAACCGATATAAACTACACCAACGTGCTAATAGAAAACTGCCCGAACATCTCCTCCTATGAAAGGGGAATCTACCTCCACCGCACTGCACACGACGCAATACGCAACACGACCGTGTATAACAGCTCGGCTTCCACCGACCGCGCACTCCACCTCTATGGCTCATCATCTAACAACGTGACCAACTGCACCTTGTGGGGGTATTACTCAATTTACCTGGACGCTGGTTCGCAGCACAACTCCATCTCGGACAGCATAATCTACACAACCCTTTACTACCCAATTAACCTGCAGGCCAACTCTGATTACAATTCGATAACCAACAACACACTTTACGGAGGGGGATCAAACGCCTACCTCTACTCGTCATCATACAATAACCTCAGCGGGAACGTCTTCCAGGGAGCCATCAATTACGGGCTGTACGTCCAGCCCTCCTCCACCCACAACATAATAACAAACAACACCGCACACAGCACCAAGAGGGGATTCTACCTCCATTCTGCATCCAACAACAACAGCCTGATAAACAACACCGCATACAACAATTCCTACTACGGTTTCATAGTAGAATCCAGCTCTTACAACAACCTAACTGGCAACACAGCCTACAACAACACCGAAGGCTTCTACCTCACTTCAAGCTCAACCAACATCCTCTCTAACAACTCCGCATACAATAACACCGCATACGGCCTCCACGTTTCTTCCGGCTCCGGCAACAGCATCTTGAATATGACCTTTTTCAACAACGGCTACGACTTTTATGCGGTATCAACCAGCTACATCCTGGATTCCTGCTTCATCCTAAACCCCGCAGGCACCTTCTCCAACTACACTTCCCTCTCAATAGAAGACGCACAGAGCGGCGGAGAGGAATACACGATAAACTGGAGCGCAACACCCGGCTCAAATCCCACCAACAGAATCCCCTTTGAAGACAAGTTCGTAAACATCTCAGAAGTGGCCGGAAGCCCCAACGTCGCCTCAATTATCTGGAGCTGGCTGGATTCCGAAGCGGAGGGGTATACGGAATCCAATTTTGAACTGTGGAAGTACAACTCCTCCGGATGGACGCTCCTAAACGGCACTCCGGACACATCCGCCAACACGCTGGCAATCTATGGCCATGACATCGCAAGCATCTACGGCATTTTTTCAACCGTCGCAAACAGCCCCCCAGCAGCCGAGAACGTAACACTCAACACATCGTCTGGGGACAACCGGACGAACGAGAACCTTACCCTCCACTACGACCTGCATGACGCAAACGGAGATTCCATAGAGAATGCCACCAACTGGTATGTGGATAGCGCTTCCCTTACCCTCCTCAACCTGAATTTCGAGCCAAATGGGGGCCAGAACGCCACCGATTACTCGGGCTACGGCCGCAACGGGACCGCAGAAGGCGCAGTCCCCTACGGCACTTCCGGCCTCGGAGGCTCCCACGCATACGACTTCCAGGGGAGCGGCAGCGGTGACGGCATGAACCTGGGAACCTGGAACATCTCCTCGGCTGCATTCAGCGTGGAAGCATGGTTCTATGCGGATTCCTACCAGCCAACAAACCCGAATGGCATCGCCACCAAATGGAGAAACACAGACAATTCCAGAAGCTGGCTGCTAGGTGCATATGATAGTTCTGGCAGGCCCAATTTCTGCATCAGTTCCACAGGCTCCGATTACGCCTGCATGTATGCATCCGGTTCATCCATGTCCACCGGGAAGTGGCACCACATAGTTGCCACTTACGATGGAACAGACAGTTCCGGAATCAGCATTTACGTAGATGGCTCCGCGCAGTCACTCTCACTCCTAAGCAGCGTCGGCAACCCAACCGGGCCGGTTTACAATTCCACGGCAAAGGTGTACCTGGGAAGGTCGGAGGCGTGGTCCGGCTCGGCCTTTTACTTTGATGGGAGGATAGACAACGTGAGGGTATATGCCCGCGAGCTCTCCTTAGGGCAGGTCACAGCCCTCTACAACAACCGCACGGACCTGATTGTTCCCCAGGAAACGGAGATAGGGGAAATCTGGCAGGCCTGCGTAACTCCCAACGATGGCACCGAAGACGGGAACGAAACCTGCTCCAACACCCTGGAAATCCGGAACCAGCTGCCGGTAACCGAAAACGTAACCCTCAACTCCACCTTTGGAACCAACTATTCAACCGAGAACCTCACACTCCACTATGATTCTTACGACGGGGACAATGACGCAATCAAGAACATCACCAACTGGTACCTAAACGGCACCCCGATAGCGGTCCTCAACATGCCCTTTGAAGGGGGCTCCAATTCCACTTACACAAAGGATTACTCCAACTTCTCAAACGACGGAACGGTAGCTGGCGCAACCTATAACGCAACCGGAGGCTACGATGGCCTTGGCGCCTACGAGTTTAACGGAATCAACCAAAAAATCGTGATAAGCGCCCTGCCCACAATGGCATCCTGGACGCTGTCTGCCTGGGTAAACCCCTCTACTGTCGATGCCACCCTCTACAACAACCCCGATGGATTCGACATACTCTCCAACGACCAGAGCGGATGGAACGATGATGTGCTCTTTGGCATATGCCCCGAGCATACCGGCCAGTCCCCGAATAAGAAGTTTGCCCTCATCCACCAGGATGACGAATCAGACGTGCGGACAGTCGTGAATGACAGCGTGGACGCGGTTCCAGGAACCTGGTACCACGTAGTGGGGACCTCGGATGGGACAACGCTGAAGCTATACGTGAACGGGGTTGAGAGGGATTCTGAGACAAAGAGCGGAAACGACCTGGATTTCAATGGGGCCGCCACCTGGATTGGCGCAACGCCCAATAATTTCAGGGGATGGAACGGTTCAATAGCCGGGGTAACAGTCTATAACCGCACCCTCTCTGCAGAGCAGGTGTGGGCACTCTACAACAACCGCACCGGCATACTCGTTTCGCAGGAAACCGAGGTTGGGGAAACATGGTATGCCTGTGTAACCCCCAACGACGGCACAGAAGACGGAAGCGAGGTTTGCAGCAACAGCCTCGAAATCCAAGACAACCAGAACCCCGCCCTCTCAATCTCCTCCCCCGCCAATACCACTTACAATACAAGCTGGGTTTCCCTCAATTACACGGCGTCAGATGACAGCGGGCTTGATTCCTGCTGGTTTACCCTGGATGGCGGAAGTGGGAACACCTCCATTTCAAGCTGCACCAACGGCACGATCTCCGGCCTCTCAGAAGGTGCCCACAACGTGACCGTTTACGTAAACGACACCACGAACAACGCCAACTCCTCCACCGTTTACTTCAGCGTAGACACCACGGCGCCAACAGTGGCGATTTCCAGCCCCGCAAACACGACCTACGCAACAAACAACTTCACGGTCAACTACACAACGGATGGAGCCTCGTGCGCATTATACCTTAACGGAATCTTCAACACTACCCTCCCAAGCTGCGAGAACACTACGATATCCAGCCTCACAGATGGCCAGCATTATGTAACCGTCTATGCAAATGATTCGGTAAACAACACCGGTTCCGATGAAGTTTATTTCATTGTGGATACAATTGCGCCAACCATAACCCTGTCCAGCCCCGCCAATACGACATATCCCACCAACAACCTCACGGTCAACTATACGACCAACGGCATCTCATGCTCCATGTTCCTGGATGGAACCTTCAATGAATCACTAGCCTCCTGCGAGAACACCACCCTTACCGAGCTTGCGGATGGCCAGCACTACGTTACAATCTATTCCAATGATTCGGTAAACAACACCGGCTCAGACGAAGTCTACTTCATAGTGGACACAACCGCACCCACGCTAAGCATAACCAGCCCAGCTAACACTACTTATGCAACCAACAACATGAGCGTGAACTACACAACCGATGGAGCAGTATGCGCCCTGTTCCTAGACGGAGCACTCAACGCAAGCCTGGCTTCCTGCGAAAACACTACCCTCTCCAATCTCACAGAAGGCCAGCACTATGTAACCATATATGCAAACGACAGCGTAAACAACACCGGCTCAGACGAGGTATACTTTACAATAGACACAACCGCGCCAACCGTTGCGATAACCTCTCCTGCCAACACCACGTACTCCACGAACAACATGACCGTGAATTACACAACGGACGGGGCAACATGCGCAATGTTCCTAGATAGCAGTTTCAACACTAGCCTTGCAAGCTGCGAGAACACCACGCTTACCGGACTTTCGGATGGCCAGCACTACGTTACAATCTACTCAAATGATTCGGTCAACAACACAGGCTCAGACGAAGTCTATTTCATGGTGGATACGACTGCGCCCACAGTAACAATCTCAAGTCCTGCAAATACTACCTATCCCACGAACAACCTGACCGTGAACTACACAACCGAAGGAGTATCATGCTCCATGTTCTTAGATGGAGCCTTCAACGAATCCCTCGCAAGCTGTGGGAACACAACCCTCTACAACCTCTCCAACGGCCAGCACTATGTTACAATATACGCAAACGACAGCGTAAACAACACAGGCTCGGACGAGGTTTATTTCATATCTTGGTTCAACTACCTCCCGGTAGCCGAGAACCTAACCCTCAATTCATCCTCCGGAAACAACCTCACTTACGACAACCTTACAATCCACTACGATTCCCATGATGCAAACGGGGACGCAATAGCCAACATCACCAACTGGTTCGTAGACGGAACCTCGATAACCGCCCTCAACATGCCCTTTGAAGGAGGCTCAAACGCAACCTACACCAAGGACTACTCCAACCAATCAAACGACGCAGAAGTATACAGCGCAACCTGGAATGCAACCTCCGGCTACAACGGCCACGGAGCATACACCTTTGATGGCACAAATGATTACCTGGAGATACAAGATAGTCCCGAACTAGACTCGGCAGACATAACGGTATCCGTGTGGGTTTACATGGACGGCACTACGGGGGAGCAGAACATCATAGACCACCGCGACACCAACTCGCCCTGCGGAGGCTACAACCTCTGGGTTGAAGGCTCCTCCTACCCGCTTGAAGTGGGATTCAAGATCGTGGCCAGTGACTGCGGCACGTATTATTCAATGTCAACCGGAGCGCTCCCCCAGGACACGTGGGTGCACCTAGTCGGAGTCTGGGATTCGGTTGCGCAGGAAACGAGGGTATACGTAAACGGCACCCTGGGTGATAGTGACCCCCACGGAGTGGCAAAAGGCGGTTCATCCAGCCCCCTGCGCGTGGGAGACGTGACTACCTACGGGACGAGCGTCCCATCAGCATACAACTTTAAGGGCATAATAGACGAGCTTGCGATATACGGCCGCGCACTCTCGGATGAGCAGATTCTCGCAATCTACGAAAACCGCACGGGCACAATAGTTTCAAATGAAACTTCGGTTGGGGAAATATGGTACGCCTGCGTTACCCCCAACGATGGAACCCTAGATGGCAATGAGGCCTGCTCAAACTCCGTGCAACTATCCGAGAGCATAACCGACCTCTGGATAAATGAAACCATCAATTTCAGCGATTCAAGCCCGAGGCAGAACGACATAGTGGAGATAAACGCAACAATATACTCCGACCTTACCCAGAATTACAGCAACGTGAACGTTTCCCTGTATGTGGATTCCGAATACGCAAATTCCACCCTGCTAAATATCACAGATGGATATGCGCTTGCCTCCTTCAACTGGGCCGCGGAGCCGGGCAACAAGTCCATCCTAATCGCAGTAGACCCGGAAGACTCGCTAAACGAATACAACGAGACCAATAACAACGCTTCGGCCTACCTCTTTGTGAAGAAGGTTGCCGTGTTTGAATACGCAGGCCCCCTAAACGCAACGGAAATCATAAGGGGCTATACGGACAGCGTGCCAGAAGACCCGGAAAATTACGTGCCAGACTATACAACCCTGAGGGCAAGAGTATACAACTATTATAATTCCAGCGAGGGCCTTAGCGCCAACTGCACCTTCTATTTCAACGGCACATACCTCGGAGCCAACGAAACCGATTCGAATGGGAACTGCTCCTATTCTTTCGACCACACCGCATACGCAGCCGGAGCCAAGGAACTAATAGCCAACTTCACCGACCTGGACCCTGCCTGCGTAAAGCACACTTCGGGCGTGGAATCCGAAGCCTCCCTCATAATAACAATCTACCAGAGCCAAAACTGGGAACTCAACGCCCGTAGCCCGGGCTATTACCTAAACGGGGATGCCGCCATCTTGGAGTTCAACGTGACCCGGGACGGAGCGCTCTATGACCCCGGGAACATAACAGTCGAAGCGAGGAAGGATTCCCCGGATTCCATAATCCGCCGCCACACTTATCCGGGAGACATAGTGCGGACGGGCACCGGAACCTATTATTCTAAGACAATAATAAACAGCAGTTTCTCCAACAGCGCAATACACTGGAAGATATACATAGACGACAACCGCACGGTAAACGGGACGGCCTATGAGGCAATACCCGCAACTTCGGGCAGCCATTCAGACGTTGGGATAGATGCCGAAACCGCCGCCCTGAATTTCACAGCCACAGGCGCAGGCGAAACCCTGCTTGAGAACACCTCCATAACCGTCTACGACCGCAACCTCTACGAACTCGAAACGGACACGCTAAATTCCAGCAACCCCTACCTCGAGAGGCCCGGGGCGCAGAATGACCCTTACACGCTAAATTACACGACTTCCAACGGAAGCGCCCTCCTTCTTAGGGAGGCGAACGCAACCGCGGACTTCCACGTTTCCCCGCAGTTCATAGAACAGTATTCCGGGGAACTCCCCTCAACTGCTAGAAACTTATCCGGAGCCGTAGCCCTCAACACCACGGCCTTCAACTTTACCAACGCCACAATCAGCATACCCCTAAACGGGCTGACCGGGATAGATTACATTTACCACTGCACAGAGTGGGACTTTGCTGCTGGAACCTGCGGAGCCTGGGTGCAGAATGAAACTTCCGATTACCCCGACTACAGCATCAACTCCACCCATTTCTCCTTCATAGTTTACGGGTTTACGGGCTACGCAGGCGGGCTCGGCTACAACGCGAACCTCACTATATACGACGAATATGAGGAGAGTTCCGCGCCGCAGGGCGCAGACATAGCCTTCTACGCCAACTACACCAACTCCACAAGCGGCGCCCACATAGCAGGCGCAACATGCAACATAACCTTCGATGACGGCAATTCCTCGGCCATGGAAGACAACGGGCAGAACTACAACTACACCAAATCCGGCGGCTTTGAGGGCACCGGAATCCACGCCTGGAATGTTAGCTGCGGCGGCACTTCATACGATGCCCTCAACGCAACCGACGCTATTGAAGTGATAGATGGAATCAACCCCGCCCTTTCAGTTTCCTCCCCCGCCAATACGACTTACAACACAAGCACGGTCTCCCTCAACTATACTGCAGGCGACGAAACCGAACTTGATTCCTGCTGGTTTACCCTTGATGGAGGAAGCGCGAATACCTCGATTTCGGACTGCTCCAATGGAACAATCTCCGGGCTCGCAGATGGCGCCCACAACGTAACTGTATACGCAAACGACACCTCCGGCAATGGGAACTCCTCCACCGTTTACTTCAGCGTGGACACACTCGCCCCGGCCCTCAGCATCGAATCCCCGGCAAACATTACCTACGCAACCAACAACTTTACCGTGAACTACACCACGGACGCAACTTCGTGCTTCTTAGTGCGCGATGGAATCTCCAACATAGCCCTCCCGACCTGCTCCAACACCACCCTGACCGAATTATCCGAAGGCCAGCACTACATAACAATATATGCAAACGACAGCGTAAACAACACGAACTCCTCAACGGTTTACTTCATCGCGGATATCAGCGCACCGGCGGTTTCCATTTCCATCCCGGCAAACTCCACCTACAACACGAACAACCTCACGGTAAATTACACTACGGACGGCTCAACCTGCTCACTGTTCCTTGATGGCACATTCAACCAGTCCTTGTCCTCCTGCGAGAATGCAACCCTCGCAAACCTCTCCGAGGGCTCCCACTACGTTACGGTGTATGCAAACGACAGCGTAAACAACACCGGAGAGGACACGGTTTATTTCAGCATTGACCTCTCAGCCCCAACCGTATCCATTTCCAGCCCCGCCAACACCACGTACGCCACCAACAACCTGACCGTCAATTACACGAGCACCGGGGCCTCATGCGCCCTCTTCCTAGATGGAACGATAAACCAGTCGCTATCCAGCTGTGAAAACGCAACCCTCTCCAACCTCACGGACGGGCAGCACTACGTCACAATCTACGCAAACGACAGCGTGAACAACACCGGAAGCGACGAGGTTTATTTCACGATAGATACAATCGCCCCAACTATCAGCATCGAATCCCCGGCAAACATTACCTACGCAACCAACAACTTTACCGTGAACTACACCACGGACGCAACCTCCTGCTTCCTCGTCCGCGATGGAATATCCAACATAGCCCTCCCGACCTGCTCCAACACGACCTTGACGGAGCTCTCGGAGGGGCAGCATTACATAATAATATATGCGAACGATTCGGTCAACAACAGCAATTCCTCAACCGTTTACTTCACCGCGGATACCTCGGCGCCCCCGGTTTCCATTTCCATTCCAGCAAACTCCACCTACAACACGAACAACCTGAGCGTTAACTATACAACAAGCGGCGTTTCCTGCTCCCTTTTCCTGGATGGGGAGCTTAACCAAACCCTCGCCTCATGCGAGAACGCCACGCTTTCCAACCTCACCGAGGGCTCGCATTATGCCACAGTTTATGCAAACGATTCGGTCAACAACACCGGGGAAGACACCGTTTACTTCAGCGTGGACCTCTCGGCCCCGGGAGTGAGCATATCCAGCCCCGCAAACATCACTTATGCAACGAACAACCTTAGCGTAAATTACACCACAGATGGCGCCTCGTGTTCCCTATTCCTCGACGGCGCCTTCAACGCGTCCCTATCCTCGTGCGAGAACACGACCCTCTATGGCCTTTCCGAGGCCCAGCACTACATAACGATTTACGCAAACGATTCGGTCAACAACACCGGCGAGGACACGGTCTACTTCACGATAGATACTTCAGCCCCGGTCCTCTCAATCTCGAGCCCGGCAAACACAACATACGCAACCAACAACTTATCGGTCAATTACACCACCGATGGCGTTTCCTGCTCCCTCTTCCTCGACGGCACGCTCAACCAGTCGCTCGCAAGCTGCGAGAACACGACCCTCGCCCTGCTCACGGACGCACAGCACTACGTAACGGTATATGCGAACGACACTTCCAACAACAGCAACTCCTCAACGGTTTACTTCATCGTGGACACGACCGCGCCCACAGTAAGCATAACCAGCCCCTCCAATACCACTTACTCCACAAATAACATAACCGTAAACTACACAACGGATGGAGCCTCATGCTCCCTCTACCTGG
>JAFGCC010000021.1 GCA_016932815.1 Microcaldota archaeon
GCAGGATGTTGCGCATTGCATGATTTCCCGGCTTAACTTTATTTAAGCCACTGCAAGCAGTGGGGAACTAACCCCAACGAGCATTAGGGTTTTCTCCACATTCCTGCGCTCGCGCTCATCTGCCGGGAGCCTGGCCAGATGCGCAATCTCCTTGCCGGACTCCTTTGTTATCTCCCTTACGAAGTATCCTTCTTCAGCCATTCATGATGCACCTTATGGATTAATTAGGGTGGAAAAGGGATATAAAACTCCCGCATCCGAAAAACTGGGGGTTGCGCTTATCCCTGCTGTTTTAGGGAATTTATCAGGGCCTGCACTTCCGCTAGTGCACATTCGCCCACTTCCTTGGAGAGTTCGCCCAAACAGCCCTGGGCGCGCTCAATCAACTGCGAGAGGCCTTCGGGGCTGATTCCGCTGACTACTGCTGCCTTCTCGGGTTCTTTGGGCGCTTGCGGCACTGGCTTGGGCTTCTCCATCGGGGCTTCGATTAGTGCCCCAAAGGGGGTGGAAAGCGTCTCCTCCATGTTGACCGAATCGTAATGGGCGCCGTGCTCACCGCGCACAACCGAAACGACTGCTCCCCCTTCCTTTCTCCAGAGGTATCCTGAGCCGCCATTCCATGAGTAGAACCTGCCGCCCTGGGGAATCCCGTGCGTTTCATCTGCGCGGTAGAAGCCGTTCCTTCCTGGGAAATCCCCCACGCAATCGATAACCGAGGGGAGAATCCAGAGTTCGTTCCCATCCTGCAGCAGAGAATAATCCGGGTGCTCGGAAACGAGGACCGCATCCGCCTTTTTCGCGTGCTCCTGCGGAACGGGAAAGATGTACCTCTGCAGTGTTTCCCTCTTGGTAATTGGGTCCACTTTAACCTCGGTGAATATGATTGCCCTCTCCTGGCTGCTAAAGAGCCTGCTCTCGTTGAAGGGGGTGCCCGGCTCCACGTATGCTGCGAGGGTTCCGCTTGCACACGGGAACGCTCCCCGCAAAGGGTGCAGTCCGGGGGTTTTGGAAATCTCAATGAGGAGATTGTGCAGCCTCTTATTGGATGCTATGACCGCGTTCCTCCAGTCTGCTTCGCTAACAGCCCGCGGAAATGGGACGGGGTTGGCTTTCCCTGGGAGCCTGCCCCCTCCGGAGCCTCTTGATAGAATCTTGAATCTTGGGCCGCGCACCAGGGGGGTTTTGCGGGGCAGGGGCTGGATTTTGTAAGCGGCTGCGTGTGACATCGTATCCACCGTTTTATCGTATGAGTTACTATTTGCGTTTGGAAATGCTTAAAAGTGGGTGTCCCAGAAATACGGCTGGAGAGGGGACTCCGCCCTGTATTGGAAGCGAAAAAGGGTATTTATATATGTTTTGTTCCACAAACTATAACTACTCTTGAACTGGTGGAACATATGGCACAGAGGAACATGCTAACTGGGAACAGAACGGCTGCAGCACAGGCAGCGGGTATTGGCGGGAGGCGGCTCCCGGGGCTAATAGACAACGAAAAACTCCGCAGGGAGGATTTCCTGCCCTTATGCGGGGCAAGGAGATACTTCGACAATGCGGCAACCTCCCAGGAGCCTTTTTCTGTGAAGAGGAAAATGCTCTGGCGCTCTTTGGAGCAGCCTAGGGGCAGCAACCACTCAAAGAACTCCATGGAAGCTCGGAAGGCGGATGGGGAATACCACGAGGCAAAGGAAAAACTCAGGGTGTTTTTCAATGCGCAGGATTACGAATTGGCATTTACTGCGGGAACGACCGGGGCATCCAACTTCATTGCCACCAGATTCGCGTTTGGGCCGGGGGACCTGCTACTAATTACCGGGATGGAGCACAATTCCCAGGTTGTGAGTGCGAGGAATTTCGCTGCGCGTGCGGGTGCAAACGTAAAGTACGTTCCGGCAACCAGGGAAGGGGAGCTGGACCTGGAATTCCTGGAGAAGGCGGTAAAAGCAAACAAAGGCGGGAAAATCCTGCTCAACCTGGTCCATGCTTCCAACCTTACTGGCGTATTGAGCCCAGTAGGGAAAATCAGGGAGATATGCAAGGATAATGCATACATCTACCTGGACATGGCTCAGTCTGCGGGGCACACTCCAATCGACCTTGATGCGATGAGTGTGGATTTTGCAGGGGCATCCGCACACAAGATGTATGGCCCAATGGGAATCGGGGCGGTTTTCATAAACCGCTCCAGGGATGCGGGAAAGGCACTCACTAATATGGTAAGCGGGGGAGGAGCAGTCCAACTCGTTTCAAGCAGGCATACGGTTTATGAGGAAGGCGAGGGCCGCTTTGAGCCTGGAACGCCGAACCTGGATGGCATAGTTGAATGGGGCTTTGTGGCGGACTACCTGCGGCAGCCCGCGCTTGGGATGGACAGGATAGAAGCGCACGACAAGGCGTTGGGAGGATACTTTTTGCGCAGATGCAAAAAATCAAGGGTGTGCGGATATACGGGCCGCAGGAGATTGAAAAACGCTCGGGGATTGTCGCCCTCAATGTGGGGGCCTTCATACGCAAGAACTACCCGGAAGAGTAGCCCGCAGGCTCGATGAACTTGGAAACAGCGTGCGGGACGGGTGCTTCTGCGTCCACATGGGAAGCGCGAACGCGCTGGGAGTCGGAGCCTTCCATAACCTTAGGACATTCCTCCTGAAAAAAGGGATGGGGCAGGAATTCATGGGCCTTCCAAAAGAGATTGCCAGGCTGCCTGGGGCGGTAAGGTTTTCGTTCGCTTTCTACAACACGCTAGAAGAAGTCCGGCAGGCGGTTGAGGACATGAAAACGGTTGCCCGGGAGTTCTTGGGAAGGAAATAGGGCTATTTCCGCTTGCGCCTGGGCTTTCCGTAAATCTTCTTCCTGCGCGCAGGCGCATCAACCGGCTGGAGGCCGTAATTCTTGGTCTTGCGCAGTTCCTGCCCGGCCTCGTTCCTCCGCACCCTCCTAGCGGGGGCCTGTGCGCCCCTGGACTCCCTTTGCGCACCGCCCCTAATGCGGGCTGCGCGCAAATCCCCGGATGGGCTCTCCCCTGCGGAGCCTGGGGATGCGGGCTTTTTTTCGGGCTGGCTGCGCGCTTGCTGGGCATCCTGGGAAGGCGTTGGGGTTGCGCCCCTGAAATCCCCCCCGGAAAACGGGGGGTATCCCAGGTCCTGGGCGCTGAAATTGAGGAACATGGGGCGCTTCTTCCCCTCTATGTCTAGTAGCACCCAGCGCACGGTCTCATGGAGCTTCTTCTTTAGGACCGTGTAGGTTGTCTCCATGGGCATTGAGCGGGAATTTGAGCTCGTAACCACTATCTTGATGTCCGCCCCCTTCTGGCGGAGGAGGGTTAGCGTGTTGAAAAAATCCCAGCGGCTCCCAAACTCCACGCATATTGCAAGCTTCACGGTTTTGCCCGATAGGAGGAGGCCCTTCTCAATTGGCTCAACTAAGAATCCCGCTTCCCTGGCAAGGCCGCCATATTCGTCTAAAAGCGAGCCGGGAAGGCCGGCAGTTGGCTTTTTTACTAAGAGGATTTTTTCCAGGAGCGGAAGCACGGGAAACATTCCCTCAGAGCCATTATAAATCTGAGGGTGGAAAAATGCGCATGGAAATCGGAGAGGAGGAGGGAAGGGAACTCCTTGGCGCCGCAAGGGAGGCAATAGAATACCATTTTGAATTCGGGGAAGCGCCTTCATCCTTAAAGGGGGTGGACCTGGACAAATACTCAGAGCCAAGGGGGGTTTTCGTTACCCTAAAGAGGAATGGGCAGCTGCGAGGCTGCATAGGCTTCCCGCTTCCGGTGTTCCCTTTGGGGATTGCGGTGGCAAAGAGCGCGTGCGCCGCGGCATTTGAGGATTATAGGTTCCCCAGCCTAACTCGCGGGGAATTGGATGAAGTGGAAATTGAACTTAGCATACTAAGCGTTCCGGGCAAAGTGGAGGTGGCCTCGCCGGAGGAATACCTGCAAAAAATCAAGGTGGGGCGGGACGGGCTCATAATACGCTGCATGGGGCAGACCGGGCTCCTCCTTCCACAGGTGCCAGTGGAACTGGGATGGGGGGTTAGGGAGTATCTGGAGGGCCTGTGCAACAAGGCAGGCCTGCAAAAGGATGCGTGGAAAGAGGCGGGGGCTGAGATTGAGGCATTTACCGCCAGGATATTCAGTGAAGGAAAATGAAGCTAAAGATAATCAAGCAGGAAAAAGGGTGCTACCTGAGGCTGCCAGAGGAATTCAGGCAGATGGGGGAAGTGGAGCTCTTCCAGCTAAAAGAGGGATACTACCTCCTCTCAAGCGTGCTAGGGGGCGGGGGCGCCCCGGCAAAGCGGGAGAGGGGGGAGGAAGAGGAGCTGATTGCAAAACTGGAATCAATAATAATGCGCAAGCGCTCCCCCAGCTATCTAAAGAGCGTGCTGGGAAAAGAAGAGCTAAAGACGCTTGAGGCGCTGCTAAAAAGCGGAAAAGTGGCGTACATACACAACAAGAAATTCAAGGAGGGAATCTACGTCATAAACGATTCCGGGAAAGGGCGCGCGGGGAAAGGAGGGGGAAATGGAAACTCCGCAGAACTGACAAGTGCGCTCTTTGCAAGCGGCTACGTAATAGTTGAAGGGAACAGGGACGCGCAGGCATTATCGGAGAACCTGCTAAAGCAGAAAGGGAGCATACTGGGCGTGCGCGGATTCGACGGCAAGTATTACGTGGTCACAGCGAACTATTTCCAAAAAGTCTCCGAAGCCATTGCGCAGATGGGGGATGAGGTTAGCCCCGAAGATGTGGCAGAAAAGTTCGGGCTCGCTATAGACGGGTGCAAGGCCGTCTTGAAATTGCTCTCGGAAAAAGGCGAGTACGTGGAGAAAAAGGGCGGCATTTACGTGAGGGTATAAGATGATAATACGCGACGCAATCCATGGGAACGTGGAATTGGGCGGATTGGAAGGGAGGATAATGGATACCGCGGAGTTCCAGAGGCTGCGGGGGATAAAGCAGCTTGGGATGACGCACCTGGTTTATCCTGGGGCAATGCACACCCGCTTTGAGCACTCAATTGGGACCATGCACCTTGCATCCTTAATATGCGAGAGGCTGGGGGCAAGCGGGGAAGAGAAGGCGAAGATGCGCGTGCAGGCGCTCCTGCATGACATTGGGCACAACGCCTTTTCGCACGAGAGCGAGAAGGCGATAAGGAAGTTCTTTGGGAGCCATGAGGAAATAGGCAAGGAAAAAATTGCAAAAGGCGAAATCGGGGACATCATAAGGGAGAATTTCTCGGTTTCGGAGATTGCAGGGGATGCAGGCGAAATCATCTGCTCGGATGTGGGTGCAGACAGGATGGATTACCTGCACAGGGACGCATACTACACGGGAGTCTCTTATGGGACTGTGGATACTGACAGGGTAATCCACACCCTGGAAATGGATGATGGGGGCCTGGTTGTGGGCAAGAGGGGGCTTGAGGCTGCGGAAATGCTTTTGGTTGGGAGATTCATGATGTTTTCCAACGTGTATCTCCACAAGACGGTGAGGATTGCATCCGCAATGCTGAATAAGGGGATAAGCGGGGCAATCTCCGAAGGGATGGAGCCCGAGGCATTCCTGGAGGGAACAGACGATTCGGTCTTGCGCATGATGAGGGAGACTCCAAGCGGGGAAAAGTATGCGGGCGCACTTTTGCGCAGGGAACTCTACAAGGAAGCGCATTCGGTAGAAGGGGTTATAGTGGACCCGGAAACCGCCGCAAAGGAGCTCTCGGATGAGTGCTCTTGCGATGTCCTAGTGGACCTGCCTCCGGTGCTATCCAAAAAACCCCGGATTCGCGCGCGCGTCAATGGGAAGCTTGGGCTGTTGGTTGACGAATCGGATTTGGTGCGCTCGCTGTTTATGGCAGAAGAGAAGAGGAAGAGAACGCTAATCCTGTGCCCCAAGGGGGAGCGGGAGAAAGTGCATAAATCCGCAAAGGCTTACTTTAGATGAAGTATCCTGCTATGTGGATTAGGATGACCATTATTACCACGCCGATTACAAACGGCTTTGGTTCGATGGACTTTCCGCCTAGGTCTGAAGTAGGCGAGAGGCCCATTATCCCCGCAGAAGACATCGGCATGGATACGTTTGTCCGCTTCAAGCTCATGGGGATAAACCTGTATGAAAACTAATAAAAAGCCAGCGCAATGGGGATTCCGGCGCGGGAGAGGGGGGCGCCAATCGTGCCCCGCGCTTGTGCGCAGCCCCAGTTTGCCGGGAGTTCTGGGGGGAGCAGGCGGGCCCCCATAAGAATGTTTAAAAGGTTTATATCCGCATTAGGCGCATGCATATAGAGTACAAGGAACTAAAGCCCTTAAGCATAAAGGGCGCAACAATGCTCGTTGGCTTCCCCACTTCCGGGCTTGTTGGGAGCATTGCCGCATCGTATCTCGCAAACCGCCTCGAGATGGAGATGGTGGGGTATTTTAGGAGCGAAAAAATGCCTCCGGTTACGGCAATACACGATTACAAGCCCATGCCTCCATTGCGCGTTTACAAATCAGACAGGTACAACCTCGTGGTCGTTCTCTCCGAAATCGTGACGCCCATTTCCTTGTCTTCTGAGATGGCATCTGAGATATCCAAGATTGCAGAAAAGATAAAGTCGCCTCTCCTAATTACGCTTGGGGGAATCTCGCTGCACCAGGATGAGGAGAGCGTTTATGGGATTTCAACTAGCGAGGAGCTGGTTGCCTCGCTTGAGAAGAGGGGGCAGATAAAGAGGGTGAAAGAGGGCGCAACCACAGGTGTTGCGGGCCTGCTGCTAACTCCGGGAATAGCGAAAACCCCGGTGCTCTCGCTGCTGGCGGAAACGCTTGAAGAGCAGCCGGACCCCAAGGCTGCGGCGAACGTGCTCAAAATCGTTGCCAAAATCCTCAAGATAAAGCTGGATACGGGCGAACTTGAGGAGGAAGCGAAGATACTCTCGCAGGCAACCAGGGAAGCGGTCCTAAGCTCAAAGAAAACCAAGAGGAAGCAGCTTGGGCAGATGTATGGCTGAGCCTGCCTTTTTATATTTTTATTCTCCCAAAACTAGATTGCGCACGGGTGGCAGAGCCTGGAAAATGCGGGAGGCTTAAGACCTCCTGACTTAGTGTCTACGCAGGTTCAAATCCTGCCCCGTGCACTCATCTTTCCCATTCCACTTCGAAAACTTCTTCTATCCGCTTCTTTCCCAGCACCACGGTTATGCGGTAGGCCAATTCCAGCGAGGGGTTGTAGCGCCCCTGCTCAAGCGATATTATTGTCTGCCTTGTTACTTCCACTTTCTCTGCAAGCTCCTGCTGGGTTAGGCCCAGCTTCTTGCGGAATTGCGCAATCTTCGTTTTCATGGCCCTGGGCACCTGCCTAGTTTTGCTGCTCAACCCATTTGTATGAGACCGCGTACACTATCAGGTAGAAGCATATCAGGTAGCTCATAAAGAGGTGGTAGGGCATCCCTATCGGGGATATGCCGTCTGCAATCATTATCGAGAAGGCAAGCAGCAGGAATGCGATTGCGGAAATCCGATATGCCCTATACCCTATTTTCTCCATCCTCTCATCCACGATTTTTTCTTTTGGGTGGAAGCGCGAAACGGTTGCAAGCAGGGCGGTTAGGGCGCCTATGTAGATTAGCCAGTTTCCCACGGAGCCGAAGATGAAATCCGTACTTCCTATCCCCAGGTGGTTGAGGGCCATTCCCGCAATTATGGTGCAGAATGCAAATGCATATTTTACCATCAGGTTTTTTCCGGTGTGCGTTTTCGAGCTTACGGGCATTTTGTTCCTCCGCATCCGCTATGTAAAAAATATATTACATAAGGAATTTAAAGCTGCCGCAAAAGAACCACCAAAAAAGGATGCCATCATTCTTCCTTGCATGGGGGAAAGAGGAACTCCCAGCACTCCTGCTTTGTTCCCCTAATCCTGTTCCATTTTCCAACTAGCTCCTTGTATTCTTTTAGCTGGGCGGAGAACTCCCCTGCGGAAAGCGAGGGCCCAGAGAAGCGGAAACCTAAGAGGCGCAGGGAGCCGCATAATGTGCGCTTGTGCATCCTTCCCGCGCCATTGAATGGGTAGGTGCGGCAGGTGTATGGGGCAAAATCGTGGATTGCGCACAGGTTGTTAGCACCCAGGAAAATACATGGGTGCGAATTGAGGGCGAGCAGGAAATCCGAGC
Source organism: Microcaldota archaeon (assembly GCA_016932815.1). Lineage (GTDB taxonomy): Archaea > Micrarchaeota > Micrarchaeia > Anstonellales > Bilamarchaeaceae > CAIKOA01. The sequence goes on from JAFGCC010000021.1 coordinate 8,157, forward strand.
GGAAATCCCCCTCGTAGCATTCGAGGACCGTATCCTCATCAAGGTTCAGGATTTTCGCGGGGATTAGGGAGGCAAACTCGCAGGGGGGCTTCCTGGTTTCCGCGGCTACCCTAGAGACGTCAAACGAGGTCACGGTAATTAGGTACTCTTTGCAGCAGGGTGCGCCACAGCCGGTGCACGGCCCCGGTAAAACCATGCTATTTGTTCTCGCCGAATTTCTCCTTGTATAGCACAAAGGAGCGCTCAATCGCCTTGATTGCGTCCTCCTTGCTAAACCAGCCTACGACGTCGGTGTGCTTGCCTTTTTCCAGGTCCTTGTAGCGCTTGAAGAAGTGCGCGATTTCTTCTAGGAGCGAGGATGGGAGGTCTGTGAGGCCGTCCACGTTTGCGAACTGGGGGTCGCTTGTGGGGACGCAGAGGATTTTATCGTCAACGCCCTTCTCGTCTTTCATGCGGAGCATTCCAATCGGCTTTGCCTCCATCACGCAGCCTGGGACTGTGGGGTAGCGGGTATAGACCATGATGTCAAGGGGGTCGTCATCATCGTACCAGCTCTGGGGCAAAAAGCCGTAATCAACGGGATAGAAAAACGGGCTAAAGAGGACGCGGTCGAGCACGATTGCGCCGGTTTCCTTGTCGTATTCGTACTTGTTCCTTGAACCCATGGGAATCTCGATTACTACGTTCACGAAATTCCCTTCTCCGGGGTAAACCCTATGGAAAAGAGTGTCTTTGTTCATGTTTCCACCTTCAGAATAATAGGTAAATGGTTTGTAAGATAGTAATTATAAGGGTTGTGCAAATCCTTGCGGCTTTGCAGAGAAATAAAGAAGAAAAGAAAAAGAAAAAAGAAGGGAAAGGGGGTTTAATCCCTTTATGCCTTCTGTAGTTCGTTGAGGAACTGCTCTGCAGCAGCCATCGTGTCTTCTGCGCTCAGACCTGCAACTACGATCTTGTTGCCGATCTGCCTGACTACGACGGGGGTTGCCTCGAAGTCAACATCGGACCCGGCGATTGCGTCCATGGTCACGGTGTTCACCATATCACCACCGACGGTAATGATTACGCCGGTGTCGAGGGCCACGTTGTCGGAGTCGAGGTACACGAGGTTGCTCGTGAGCCCGTAGGGAACGATGGTCTCAACGCTGGGTGCATTGTTCGGCATAACCACTGCGGAAACAGTGCTCATGTCGGGAGTGCACGCAGGGGTTGCGCCCGCGCCCGTTCCAACGGTGCACGGAGTAAGCTGCTGGTTTATAGCATCTACCTTAATCTTTACTCCGCTGGTTCCGACTGCAGTCTCTTCGCCCTCGTGGAGAGTGAAGGTGCTGGTGTCGGGGGAAGATCCCGCTGCCTCAACGGTGGAGAAGGTCCAGGTCGTCATGAGCTCTTCGCCAGGTACCTTGAACTTGTACTGGCTGTCAGAGCCGCTGGAGAACTGAGTTCCCCTAGCCGAAATGAACCCTTCCTCGTAGTGGCTTCCGTTGGTGTATCCTAGGACATCGTAGCCGAGCGTGTTGGCAACAATTGCGCCGTTGCTGTCTACGGAGTCCTCATCACCCCAAAGGAATCCAATGTAGTCCTCGTCTGGGGAGCTTGACACAAGTGCCTCCTTGAGGTCGAAGTCGAGCTCGATCTGGACACCCATTGCATCCACTACGTCGGTGTTGTTGTACTTTCCGGCGTTTTCAACAAGCCAAATCTGGTCGTTGACTCCACCGTCAGCCGCAGAGATGTTGTACATGGTTACGTAACCCTGTCCACCTGCGTGCCTGTACTCAACTCCGATGTATTCCGCACCCTGGTCATGGAAGTCATAGGCAAAGAGGTCGTTGTCAGTGTCCTTGAACACCATGATAGGCGAGGGGTTTGCGGTGGAAGTGTTCCAGCCGAAACCACAGTCGGTTCCTCCTGCAGAGACATTGTAGCGGGGGATGTAGTAGATCTTTTCACCCCTCTTGGTGCTCGAGGAAGAGTATCCTTCCCAGGTTGCCGCGAGCTTGAACTCCTCACCGGTTGTAATCTCTACCGCGTTCTGGTAGTAGATGTGGCAAGTGTCCGTAGATGCGGTCCCGTTCACGATGGTGAGGTTCTTCGTGGTGTCGGTCTTGAGTTCAAGGGTGTCGTATTCCGCATCCTCGTCATCAATTCCGTTGTACGTAAGGTCGAACACCTCGTAGTCGTCAACGTCGGTCACCATGAACACGTCTCCTGCTTCCATCTCGTCCATGTCACCAGGGTCGGGGTTGAAGAGGATGATGTTCCTCAGGTATTCAGGGGTTCCGCCAGAGCTCTCGTTGCCCTTGTTGGACCATCCGAGTTCCACCTTCCATTCGGTGTCGGAGTCGTCAAGGAAAGGCTCGTTGCTCTCAAGCTCAATCTCGTCCTTGTAGATTGCCATCTCGGCCCACTTCGC
>JAFGCC010000022.1 GCA_016932815.1 Microcaldota archaeon
ATCCTGGGTTGGGGAGGTTTTGTGTTGGTCATACTTCTCAGGACCAACCCAGCCCTTATATTTTTAAGCAGTTACCGGACAGCCTTCGTAAAGTTTCCGCCTGAAGGAGCGTATGTTAGTGCGTGAAGGCGCAGTAACATGCGCATTTGCGTTCATAAGGATAATACCTCATAAATTTAAGGGGGAGTCCGGAGGAACCGGAACTGTCTTGGGCTCTGCCCAAGAGAAGAAACCGGATCGTGAACTTTGTTCACGAGAAGAAATCCGCAGATTTCTCAGAGGTTTCTCAGAGAGGGGGGCTTGCCCCCCTGCGGTTCAGAACCACGGGCTCGTGGAAAAAACAAATCAGAACGTGGCTTTCTGGGGCTTGGTAAAGAGGTAATACCTCTCGCGGCCTTCAAGCTCGTCGATTATGCGGTGCACAAAAAGCCCTGCAGGGTCTGAAACCGTGTGCACCCTTGCCTTTAGGTCCGCGAAATTCTTGAAGGGCTCTTTCTCGCGCTCTTTTAGGATTTCCTCCATGTTGCGCTTGCCGATTCCAGGCAAGAGGTCGAGCTGGTGGACGCGCATCGAAATCGGGCCGGCCTTGTTTAGGAAATTAACGAATTTTTCTTCCTGCTCTTCCACGATTCTCTTAATCACATTGGGCAGGAGCTCCTTTGCGCCGTTGGTCAAATCTGAGTACATTATCCTGCGCTTGATTTTCTCGACTTCTGTGCGCTCGCCTTTTCCAACGAAGATCTTGGTTCCCACTACAACCGAAGCGTCCCTTTTCACGCTTGCTTCAAGAAGCGTGAAGAACTGGTTGCCCACAAGCTGCACCATAGGCTCTTTGCGCATATCCGTAGCGCGGCCGGCAGACAGGTATTCAACCACCCATGCATAGTCTTCCATTTAATTCACCCTTTGAGGGCAGAGAGTATCTTCTGTGTATCCTCGTCGGAGAGTTCGGGGCTTGCCGCAATCATGCGCACAAGCGCCGCATCGGTTGGGCGGATTTCCGCCATCTTGAGCGCAGCATCTTCTGAGAGGGAGGGAAACTCCTTCTTCAGCTTGGCTGCCAGGGATTCCACCTTCTTCGAAGGCAGGTCCGCAAACTCAATTCCGTGCTCAAGAGCGTTCTGCTGCTCGTAGCCGAGCTCTTCTTCGGCCTTTGCGCGCTTTTCTAGAATCTCCTTTACCTTTGAAACCGAAGCGGGAGAAGTCGAATTGACCTTCATCATGCCGCCTCCTTGAGGTGGATTGATGAGATTACGAGCTTCTTGGTTGCATTCCCGTCTTTTACGCTGACTATATACGCCTCTCCCTGCTTATCCAGAATCTTGCCGTGCCTCCCGTTGTAGCGGGGGGCTACCATCCCGTCCCTGCGCGGCTGTAGCGCAATCACCACGTTGCTGCCCACCTTGTACTCGCGAACCTGGTCGGAGACTGTAAGCTTCCTTCCGCTTCTTAGCTGCCTCGTCCTTCCAGAGAGGAATCCTCTTGAACGCTTAACCATGTTTTCACCTTTTTTGCCTTTTCTTTAATGCCCAGCCCTGTTTTTAAAACCGGCTTACAGTAGGGGTAGCCAGAATCAGGGCTGTGTTGAAGATTTATTTATAAAGCATTTAAAAAGGTTTCCTTCTTTTATTTAAATAAGGTGGGGCTTATGGCCAAAGTAGGAGGCATAGAGTACAAGGTAACCAACATTGTGGCATCATCCAATCTGGGCTTGGAGCTGGACTTGTTCATGCTCGCGCGGGACATACCCGAAATAGAATACGAGCCGGAGCAGTTCCCCGGAGCAATCCTCAAGTACGATGAGCCTAAGGCAACGCTCCTTCTTTTTAAGAACGGCAAAGTGGTTTGCGTAGGGTGCAAGACGAAAGTCGCAATAGAAAAAACGATTGCGAAAACGCTCAAGCTCCTAAAGCCCAAAGCAAAAAAGATTACCAAGACCATGAAGAAGCCCAAATTCGAGATTACAAACATCGTGGCTTCTGCGTCCCTGGGGATGGGGCTCGACTTATACACAATCGCATATGAGATTGACGATGTGGAATACGAGCCGGAGCAGTTCCCCGGAGCAATACTGAAGTTCCGCGAGCCTAAGGCATCCCTTCTCCTCTTTAAGAACGGGAAGGTGATTTGCGCAGGCTCCAAAGACGAAAAGAGCATCCAGGCAGCACTCAGGAAGGCAAAGCGCATCCTAAAGCCGTTTGCATCCAAGAAGGCCAAATAATGGCCGATAAAGAGGACGTGATGGGCGCCCTCTCTGAGGTCATGGACCCGGAATTGGGAATCAGCGTCGTGGATTTGGGGCTAATCTACGGAGTCAACGTGCACAAGGGAAAGGCGGAAGTCAGGATGACTTTTACCACTCCCGCCTGCCCGATGCTCAACCTCATTGTTTCCAAAGTTGAGGAGGCGGTGAATAGGGTTGGGGGAATCTCGGAAGTCTCGGTAAAGCTTGTGTGGGACCCGCCCTGGAGCCCGCAGAGGATTAGCGAAGCCGGAAAAAGAGCGCTGGGTTTTGGGAAATAACTCTCAGATTAAAGCTCAATGCGCAAATACTCCTTGATTATTGCTTTTATTTCCTCGCTTCTGGATACGCTCAGGGAGATGTGGGTTCCATAACCTGTGGGCTTTGGGGTTATGAATCCATCACGTACGAGTTCTTCAGTTAGTTCTTTCATCTTGCCCCGTAAGTGGGAAGGAACTCCTTTGGAGGTCGTTTCCAGCGCCGTATGGCTTTCTCCCCACTTCCTCTTCTTTGCAAGCTTGTGCAGGATCATTGCCTTGAGTTTTCCATCTGAGGGGGGAGAAGATGAGTTCATTTAAGTTACCTTTGAGAGGATACATTTAAAAGAATATGGGAGGTAAAAAGATAGGGGTAAAAAATATGGGGGTAAAAAAATGGTATTAGATAACGCATGCCTGCTTGAGCAAAGATGCGTTTACGAGTGTGTAACATATGGAAGATGACTCGGTATTGATAGAGTATTTCGGGGATACCCCGATAATACGGATAATAGATTTCCTTTTGGAAAACAGGCTCTTTGATTATTCAAAGAAACAGATAATCGAAGAAACTGGAATGTCAAAAGCGACATTCTACAGATACTGGGAGCGGATTGTGGAGATGGAGTTGGTAAAGCCTACGCGCTCTTTTGGCAAAACCACATTGTACAAACTCAACGAGGCAAATCCGGTTGTGGATAAAATAAAGGAACTAGAGATGGCGCTAATTGAGCGTGCAGCGCCCATAGCGACAAAGGCCATTCCCTCTTGAGCACTCAAGAGAAAGTAAGCTCCAATACCCCGTTGTTGTATTTTTTCTTCATCTTGCTTTTGTTGAATTCCTGCGGAAGCTCTATTTTCTTGTAGTACTTGCGCTCCCCCGAATCAACCTTTATCTCAAGGGTTTTCTTGGATAGGGAGATTTGGATGTCCTTTTCATCCACCCCGGGAAGCTCGGCTACCACCAGCGTCTTGTCCCCGCAGGGAAACATGTCAATTAAGGGCTCGCGGCCATGCCCTTCTTCCGGCTCCGCATCGCGCACCTCTTCTGGAATCATGCCGCGCGGGGGCTTTACGTTGCCAAATTCCCGGAAATGCGGCTTGCCATCCGGGCCAACGCGCATTGAGTATCCATAGACCTTCACGTTGGGGTCTTCTGAGAGCCGCTGTATTTCCGCATCATCTAGGTGCAGCCGCATGTTGCGCATGCGCTCCAAATCGTCTTCCATCTCAGAATGCATGCGATGGAAAAAGTCATCCATGTTCTCGAAAAACTCGTCATCGCCTCCAAAGAAATCGAAAAATCCCCTTCTCCTTCTCTTTTTTTCGCTCATTTTTGGGCACCTCGATTGGCTAATGGATTATAGGTATTTATAAGTTTTCTCTTGGTTACTGCTCTTCAATAGACAGGTGATATGCGTGTCAGAAGAAAACAAGGAAGAACAGGCGGTATCAGAAGAGAAGGTTGAAGAGAGTCTGGTGGGGGCGCAGGAAGAAAGCGCACAGGGCATTCCGGAGGAAGCTGCGGCAGCGGAGGCCTCCGCGGACAGCGCTGCAGAAGAATCCAGCCCGGGAGACTCCGGGGAGGGCAATCCTTCCGAAAGCGAAGAGAGCGGGGAAACCGGAGAGGACGAACCCGAATCCTCCGAAGAGGATCTTGAAGATGAAGAAGGGGAAGGGGGGCCCCGGGAAAGGCGCCGCGAAGGGAGAAAAAGCATCGCAGACCTGCCCAAGCCCGTGAAAGTGGGCGACGAGATTGAAGTGGAAATCGAGTCGGTGGGCGCAAAGGGCGACGGGATTGCTAAAAAAGACGGCTTTGTGATATTCGTTCCGGGAGTCCAGAGGGGAGACACCGTGAAAATCCGGATTGCGGAACTAAAGACCAGCTTTGCAATCGGGGAGAAGGTATAATGGGTGAAATCCCGGATTACCGCAGGAAAATGAAAAAAGCCAAAGAAAGGCTAAGGGGCTTGGAGCCCGAGCTCTTTGAGAAAGGAGAAATAGGGATACTAGAAGGCTCCAAGGCCCATAAAAAAAGGAAGTGCGGGAAGAAAAAGGGGTAGATGCCGGATATGGAAAGGGAAAAAGTGAAAAGAAGGATAAGTATTGGCACCTACCTTGCAGCGCTAATACTCACAATACTCGTTTTCAGCCTGGGGATATACGTGGGCATGATTATAGACGAGCAGGCGCAGGGGGAAGTGGAGAGGGGGATTTCCAGCCTTGAAGATAAGCTCTATTTTTCTAGGATACTCATGCTGGCACAGGAGGAAATAGGCGAATTCTGCCCCATATACTCTGAGAATCTGGAAGCCGTGGCTGCCGAGAGGGAGCTAATAGGCGACAGGTTGGAGTACCTAGAAGAGGTGCGGGGGGTTTACGATGCACAACTCAAGGAGAGCTATTTCTATTTGGAGCTTGAAAATTACCTGCTGCTGCGCAAGATGCAGGACCAGTGCGGGGGCAGCCAGGTGCTAATACTCTTTTTCTATGGGGAGGGGGAGGGCTCACTGGAGCAGGGGGCCGTGCTTGATTCTCTGCGCGCAAAAAACGGGAACGTGAAGGTGTTCTCTTTTGATGGGGAGATGGATTCCTCGGCCGTTGAGGCGCTAATTGAGAGCTACGGAGTGCATTCATATCCCTCGCTCGTAATAGACGGGCAAACGGTTTCCGGGCTGCAAAGCCTAGTAGAAATAGAAGGCATAATAAGCGGGAACTAGCCGGATTCCCAGGTCATCTTCTTCATCGTCAGTTCCTTGAATATTGCAGATAGCCAGAAGAGGAGAATCAGGTATGCATAGCTTACTATGTAGAGCAGGACCATGTGGGGCTTGAGGCCTTCTCCCCTGAAAAACTGCAGGCCGGTAAAAATCCAGGCTATTGTGAGTATCATTATGGTTGCCCCCACTATGTGGATTGGGTTTAGGAGGAAGAGGATGCTCCCGGCTCCGGAAATAGCAGGATGGATTGTGAAGAAATAATAGTAGATGCTAACGAAGATGACTGCGAATATTGCGGCTACTGCCAAAAGGCCAAGGGGCATGACTATCATTCCCAAATCCCCATATGAAGGGCCTATTAGGTTCGTGTATTTGGCGGCGTTGTGAAGCCCCCCGCGGTGCCACCTTGTGCGCTGGTTGAGAAGCGAGATGAAATCCGCGGGGACTTCAGTATATACGGATGCGTCCATTGAGGAGCGGATTTTGTAGTTGTGCGACTGGATGCGCATCGCCATCTCCTGATCTTCTAGGATGTTGTAGGGGTCAAATCCCCCGACCTCCTTGAAAACCCAGCTCCTAAACATGGAAAACGGGCCGGGGGTTACGTGGACCGCATCAAGGAAGCATAATAACCTCCTTGAAAATAAGGTGTAGATGTATTCTACTTTCTGGAGCTCCTGTATGAAGTTTTTTGGGGGCTCGGTCTTCACCGCCGCGGTTACCGCCGCCACCGCCTTGTCTGCAAAATGGGGGAGCATCTTCCTTATGGTGTCCGGCATTATGTAGGAATCCGCATCCAGGGTCGCTATTAGTTCCCCTTTTGCTTTTTCTATCCCGTAGTTTAGGGAATTGGCTTTTCCCGAATTCTCCTTGTGCAGGACGGTTACCCCCCTCTTTTCGTATTCTTTTGCCGCTTTTAGGGTGCCGTCTTTTGAGCCGTCATCAATTACCAGTATTTCCAGCTTCTTCTTGGGGTAATCCGAATTCAGGATGGAGTCCAGGCACCTTGCTATGTTTTTTTCCTCGTTGTAGGCAGGGATGAGGATTGAGACTTTGGGCTCGTAGCCGGTATCCTTGGGGGCCTCCCCCATCCTGTTGCGGTTCTGGAGATAGACTAGGATGTAGAAAATCGTTATGTAGAGGGCCATGAATGCGACCGCATACTCGATTAGCTTTATTGTGCTTATCTCCATTGGGGGAAATTGGGCAAGGTAGTTTTAAAGAGTTGATGTTGGAAAGCTATTGTAACCATGGTTACAAAAAAATTGTGCGCCCCAACCCTTATAAGAATGAGGCTGGAATAGCTCTCAGGGATTGAAAATGGCAAAAGTAATACACGAGAAGAACACTTGCGTTGGATGCGGCGCATGCGCTGCTGTGTGCCCAAAATACTGGGAGATGGGCGGAGACGGCAAGTCGCACCTCAAAGAATCCAGCGCGGCAGGGGACAACTTCGAACTAACCCTCGAGAACGTAGAATGCAACGCCGATGCGGCAAACGCCTGCCCGGTAAGATGCATCAAGATTGAAGAGTGAGTATCGCTCTTCACATCCTCTTTTTCTTTAAGCGCAGGGCGCAGAGCCCAATATCATTGCCAGAACCCCGACTATTGCACAGTATAGCGCAAAGAGGGGGAAGGTTTTCCTGCTAATTACGTTTAGGAGGACGTGGATTGAGGCGTAGCCTGAGATGAACGAGCCTATCAATCCTATTCCCATTAGCGTATAGTCAATCGAATCGAGGGGGGTTTCCAATACGAGAAACAAGGTTGCCCCGAATATCGCCGGTATTGCCAATAAGAAGGAAAAGGATGCGGCCTCTTTCCAGCTTAAGCCGCAATGGAGGCCTGCGGAGATGGTTGAACCGCTCCTAGAAATCCCAGGGGCGACTGCGAGGCCCTGTGCGATTCCCATTATTATGGAACTCTTCTTGTTAGGCTCTGGGTTTGACTCTTTCGCCCTGGAAGTGGAGAAGAGGAATAGTGCGGTAATTAGGAGGGCAACTCCTACGAAGAAGGGCTCATTGTACATGGAAACGAAAAAGTCCTTGAGGGAGAAGCCGATTATGGCTGTTGGGATGGAGCCCAGAATTATTAGGAGCGCCGTATTGAACTCCCTGTCTTTTGTGTTGAATGTGAGGACGGATTTAACCATCCCAAAAATCCTGTCCCTGAAATAGAGGAGAACTGCGAGCATCGTTCCCACATGCATTCCCATGTCGTATATTATGGGGAGCTCGCCGAAAAAATAATGCTGCGCCAATGCAAGGTGCGCGGACGAGGAAATTGGGAGCCACTCGGTTATGCCCTGGATTATCGAGAGGACAACCATGCCTATTGTATCCATGGGGAGTTCTTGGGTTGGTGAACCTATTTAACATATCGCCTTATATCCCAAGCCATTTTTCGTATTCCTTGTGGGTACCGACAAAATATATTGTTTTTGCCATTTTCTTACCATCTATCTTGTAGCATAGGCGGTACTGCCCGATTTCCGAAACGTAAAAATCAAGCCCCTTCTTGAGGTGCCTGGAGGGGATATTGCCCTTGAGCTGCAAAATCTTTTTCCAGACGCGCCCCTTCATGCTTTTGTCAAGCTTTTTGAAATAATGGTCCCAGCCCTCATCGAATTCCAGCGAATATTCCATTTACTAAAACCCGTATTTATTGCGCACTTCTTCTTCGCTCAGGGTTTTCCTCTTGCCGGATTTGCGTTGTGCTTCAAATTTCTGCATCTTCGCAACCGCAAGCTCGTCCATGATTTCTTCCTGGGATTTTACGACCCCGTATTCTTTGCCCAGTTCAAGGATTCCCGCACGCACCGCTTCCGCCTTTGTCTTGAAGAAGCCTGCTTCCACAAGCCGCTTGAGCGTGGCTTCCACGGCCCCGTCTAAGCGGATTAGTATGTCACTCATTTTCCCACTTGATAGAATGATATATCAAAAGGATATATAAACATATCATTTTGATAGTAGTGCGGAAGCTGGGGACTTCTGGAGGCTGGGATTGCAGATTACTGGATTGTTTCCTGCTATTAGGAGGAATTCTGGAATTAGAAGTATAAGGGCGACTCAAAAGCTACTCCGGCGGTCATCGGGTTTCCCCTCTCTCTGGGACGGTGATATCATCGTCGCCTGTTGTTATTAGGGCGTAGGTTGTTTATAAACATTTTGGTTGGTAGATGTAGAACATGGAAATTGTGGTTCTGAGGCTCGGGCACAGGCTCCCGCGCGATGAGAGAATTAGCACGCACGTATGCCTGGTTGCGCGCGCATTCGGGGCATCCTCCATAATTTATTCGGGGCAGAAGGACCACTCGCTGGAAAAAAGCGTGGGCACAATCGTGGATAACTGGGGAGGGGATTTTTCGGTTGAATACGACAATGCGGCAATCGGGAGGATAAAGAGGCTCAAAAAGGAGGGTTACACAGTGGTGCACGCTAGTATGTATGGCGAGCCGGTTGAGGAGAAAAAGGGGGAGCTTGCGAAACTTGAGAAAACGCTCGTTGTAGTCGGGGGGGAGAAAGTGCCTCCGGAAGTTTATGAGCTTGCTAACTTCAATGTGGCAGTTGGGAGCCAGCCGCACTCGGAAGTTGCGGCTCTTGCAATCCTGCTGGATAGGATGATGGAGGGCAGGGAGCTTGAGCGGGGCTTCGATTCCAATTTTGGGGGGAAGATACGGCTTGAACCCTCCAAGAAATGGAAGAACATAATCAAGAAGGAGTAGAAAGAGTGTAAATGCTCCAGGGAATCGTTTTCTCTGCTTCCAATTCGGTTGTTATCTGCCCCAGGAGGGTTTCGCGGAGCCTGCGGTAATCCTCCCGCGGATACTGCACATTGCCTATTGAGTAGCGCAGGTTCTTCGCGTTGAATGTGAACATCGAATCATTTACGTTCTCGCAGTTGTGCGAGAAATACAAATCCGAGGAATTGCTGGAACTATCCACCTCAAAGCACCTTGAAAGGTTGCTCGAATAAAAGGATTTTATACATGAATTGCAGGATAGGGCGTTCTCCGAGCCGAAAACGTATTTGGAGTTCCGCGGCCAGAATGAATATGCGCAGCATTCATTGCGGATATATACGCAGCCCTGGTAGCAGTTTAGTGAATCCACGGATATCGAGCAGTCGATTAAGTTCAGGTTGTTGCCAAAATGCACCTGCGGGGTGAGCCACGCAATCTTCCAGAGGTTTTCGGAGATTGTATCCAGAGAATGCAGGTCGCGCTCTTCTAACTTTAGCATTTTGGAGATTGCAAACCCCTCTTTTTCCAGGACTATGTGGGAGGCGGGGAGGCTCTTGTAAAAAGGCAGCCCGGAGACGCAAACGGGATTCCCGCTTGAAGCGGAAGGGAGCTTGAAGGGCATAATCACGTTGCGGGAGAGCCAGCCTGCATAGTTATCAATCCCTTCGAGCTGCCTGCCCAGCACCACCCTGGATACCTGCCCGAACGCCTTCTCTATGGGGCGCATGTCACCGGATTCTTCTTCGGATTCGACCTTTGGGGGAGAAAGATTCTCCCCAACCCCGATTAGGTCCACAAGCGAAGGGAGGGATTTTTCTTTGCGGAGGATTTCGTTTAGTTCGGAGAGGAGCTTAGCCTTTAGTGAAGAATACTTATCCGGGGGGAGCTGCAGGTTCCCGATTACGTTCCTCCTTGCCTTCATGCAAAAAGAGAACATGATGTCCGCACAATCCTCTATGGCAAAAGAATAGTAGCAGTCGCTGGAATTTGAGAGGTCGAAGCACTCGAAGCACCGGGTTCCCGGGCCAACATTCACCATCCTTATGCAGAACTTAGACTGGCCGCAGTTGTTCACCCCGAATATGTTCTCCCCATATCGTATGTTGAGCGAATACGCAACGTTCTTGGAATTGGCTATCACCCCGGAATCGGAAACGTAGAAGGAGTTGGAAACGTTTGAGCTCTCCGAAACGAATTTCGAGTTTTCGAGTATCACAGAGCCTGCGTAGGTGAAGCGCTCCCTGAGGGATTCTGTTATTGAATCCATGTCCTTGATTTCGTTTATGTTTAGGGGCTCGAATTTCTTGTGGAAATCCACTTCATCGAGTGAGAGGAAGCGTGCATCATCAGAATAGTGGGGGGATACGGAAACCGTCTCCCTGCCTGATGCGCAGGATTTGCGCTTTGATGGGGCGGGGGAGATGTAGCCTAAGAGCCAATCCTCATGCTCTTTTAGCTCCCCGGCTTCCTGCCCAAAGAGGACTTTGGTGGTCTGCTTCCATGCAGTATTGAGGCGGGAATAAGCCTGTGGGCTCTCCATTTTGGATTTGGGGGGGAAGCGCCTATTTAACGGTTATTCCTCCCCACAGGGAGTAATAGTTAAATGAGTTGCCGCGCAAATAATCCCATGCTCAAAATACTAGAAGGGATTGGCTTGAGCCCGAGGGAGGCGCTCGTTTATTCTGCGCTCCTGGAAACCGGGCAGTCCACGACCGGGCCAATCGTTAAGAGGACCGGGATTCCGGCATCGAAGATATACGCGGTCCTAGAGAGGCTCGTAAAAAAGGGGCTTGCAAGTGTGATAGTAAAAAAGGGGGCAAAGCATTTTTCTGCAACCAACCCCGAGAGGCTTGTCGATTATCTGGAAGAAAAGAAGCGGGAAGTTGAGGCCCACGAAGAGGAAGTGAGGAAGATGCTCCCGTATTTGCGGGAGAAGGGGAAGGCCGGGGGCGAGCACGATGCGGAAGTCGCTTACGGGTTTGAGGGGCTAAAATCATTGGTTTACAAGATGTTATCTAGTGCCAATAAGGGGGATGAATGGCTGTTTTTCTCCTTTGCAGTGGATGAGCCTGAGAGGCTGATGAAAATATATAACTTTTATAGGCAGTTCGATGGGCCAAGGAGGGAGAAGGGGCTTAAGATAAAGGGGATACTGCCTTCCAAGCTAAGGAGGGCTGCCGGGGCAAGGAGGCCTGTTCAAACGTGCTATGTTGATTTCCCGGTCCTAACCAACACCACAGTGTGCGGGGACTACGTGCTCTTTACCCCATGGGAGGATGAGGAAGTGAGCTACCTCATACACTCAAGGCACCTCTCAAAATCATTCAGGGAGCAGTTCTATTCGATTTTCAACAGGTATTATGAGGGGAAGAAACGGGGGGAGCGGAACGGGAAATAGGGGATTTGCGGAACTGCGGAAAGCCACCCCCTTCTTTTGTTTATAAAGGTTCTAATTGCAGGAGTAGGTGCGACCAATAGGCTTCCGGGCAAAACGCCCACGTGCGAGAGGGCAGGATATGAGTGTAGAGGACGAAGTAATCCACTGGTGGAAAGACGAGAAGGGGGAGCAGCACCGCACAATACTGCGGCTTGAGAGCGATGCCCCCACCAATTCGAACGGGTTCCCCAGGGACGGGGTTGTGACCGTGCGCATAATGAACACCGTGGGGCAGGTGGCAATAAAACTGAGCCCGGATGAGGCTTTGAGGGTTAGCACCCAGCTTGTTTCCGTTGCAAAGGAAATGCTAAACAAAAAAAGGAAGATGTGGAGGGAGCGGGATTAGGCTCTGGCTCTAGGGAAGTTAAAAGAAAAGGGGTTGGGGCTGTGCACCCCCTCCCCCACTTGGAAAAGAAAAGAAACTAGCTTTCGCAGCGGTGGGTTGCCAAATTGCAGGCTTCCCCGGAAGCGCAGTCCTGGTTGGCGTTGCACTTTCCGGCCTGCGCCCTGCACTTGTGCGTTGAGAAGTCGCAGACTTCCCAGTTCTCGCAGTCTGCGGAATTGCCGCAGTAGCCGTGCTTGGGCAGGCACAGGTGGCTTGCCTCCTTGGCGCTCTTTCCAGTGCCGGTATCGGTGCGGTCGCAGTACTGCCAGGTCTCGCAGTCGGCATCGTGGTTGCAGAACCCGTCGCGGGTTTCGCACTTGTGCGAGAGGTCGTTGCAGCTCTGCCAGTTGGAGCAGTCCGCATCGTTTATGCAGAATCCGGCCTTTGCAACGCAGAAGTGGGAGCTACTATCGCAGGCTTCCCAGTCTTCGCAGTCGGCATCAAAAGAGCACCTGCCCTCATTCGCCTCGCAGGCTTTGAGGATGATGTTGCAGTTTTCCCAGTCTCCGCAGTCGTAGTCGTTGAAGCACACTCCGGGCTTGGGGATGCAGATGTGGCCGGCTGCCGCATCGCAGAGCTCAAGGTCCGGGTCGCAGTCAGAATCCACAACGCAGTAGCCCGCCTTGGGCTTGCAGAGGTTCTCAGTCACCGAGCAGACCTGCCAGGACATGTCGCAGTCCAGGCTCGCTTCGCAGTATGTGCCTTCGGAGCAGAGGTGGGACTGGTTGCTGCAGAGGTTTGTGCCGCCGGGGCAGTCTTCGTTAGTGTTGCAGAAGCCCTTGGCGGGTTCGCACAAGCGAGTTTCGTTGTTGCAGAACTGCCAGGAGCCGCATTGCGCATCCGACTGGCAACCCGAGTCCGTACATCCTGAGAATACAAGCAAAAGGGCAAGAACGCCCAGTGCGAGGAACTTTTTCATTCTATTACACCAATGAAGCATTTGCTAAGAAAGATTAAAAAGAGGGTTCCTTTGCCTAGAGCTTTTTGAGGATTTTGGGGAGTTCGGAGAATTTGTGCATACTAGCATCCGCCTCCCCGGGGGAATTTACGTGCCTGCCCCCCATTAGGGCGCGCACGGCTTTCATCCCCACTTTTTTCGGGGGGAAGAGGTCGATTGAGGGCTTGTCCCCGACCATCACGCAATCTTCGGGCTTTGCGCGGATTTTGCGCAGGGCTTTCCTGAAGAATTCCGTGTTCTTCTCCATCCCCATCCCTTCGGAGATGAACACCCCTTCGAAGAAGTGGTGGAGATTGAGGAGGATTAGCTTGTCCCATTGCTTTACTTCCGAGCCGTTGGTTGCCACATAAAGCCTGTAGCCGGAAGCCTTGAGCTTCCTGAGCGCGGGAACCACCCCCGGATAGGGGCGGATTGAATACTTCGCCTTGTGGTATGCGCCGATTGCTGCGGCAACGTATTTTGCGGGCTCTTTTACTTTGAGCCTTGAGCATAATTCGTCGAAATGGTGGTCATAGTTGGGGCCGCGCTTCTTTATTATGGCGGAGAGCTTTTCGTAGAGCTCGTCTGGGTTTCCTTCGAGGCCCATTTTTATCATTGCGAGGATGGCTTTTTTCCGCGCAAGCTTTGCGAACCTCGCAGTTGGGAAGAGGGTATCGTCGATATCTATGAAAACGTTCTTCACCATGGAAAGAGTGCGGGATTTGGAGTATTTAAACCTTTCTGCACTTTTGCGCCCCTCCCCGCTTTTATAATGTTTCGGGGGCTAAATCTAGACATCAGTTTGGTGATTTATTGGGATCTAGGCCAAGGAAATGGAAGAAAAAGGGCCGCATGCGCTGGAAATGGGTAAAGAAGAAAAGGCGCAGGCTCAAGAAGAAGATGCAGAGAAGGGTAGGCGAGCTTTAGGCTTTGCTTTCCCTTACCCTCCTTATCCAGGAAACTGCGGTGGAGAGCGCGAGCACTCCTGCGGAAATCGCGGGGGTTTGCGGAAATCCCCTCACTTTAGCAGTTTCTCGTATTTCTCAACGAGCTCTTTCGCTTTTTCCTCGTTTGTGGATTCTGCGAACACCCGGATTAGGGGCTCGGTCCCAGAGGGGCGGAAAATCACCCAGGAATCCTCGAAATTGAGCCGCACTCCATCTACGCGGACGACTTGTGCATCCTCTGGGATGGGAATGGAATCCATCTTCGCTTCTATTTCCGAAGGCTCGCAGGGAACCTTTCCCTTCACATTATAGTAGAAGGGGAATTCCGCAAGCCACTCTGATAAGGGCTTCCCGCATACTGCCTCGGCTATTTTCGCCGCGGTAAGGAAGCCGTCTTTTGCCAAAGAGACTTCGGGCCAGATTACGCCTCCCACTTCCTCTCCCGCGATTGCGCATTCCCCTTTTGAAGCTAGTTCGGATAGGTAGGGCGCGCCGACTGCCGTATAGTCTATTCTCTGCCCGAACTTCTGCGCAACATCCGCTACGGCCTTGCTCGTTGCAACGGTCGTAACCACGGGGCCGGGCGCTTCCTTTAGCTTTAGGAGGGCGCACAGGGCAAAAACCCTGTCGCCGATTATGAATTCGCCTTTTGAATCCGCCATCACTATGCGGTCGCCATCTCCGTCCCATGCAATCCCGAAATCGGCTTTGGAGTCAAGGGTTAGCCTTAGCATTTCCTGGATGTTCTCTTCACGGGGCTCAGACGGCCTCCCTGGGAAGTGCCCGTCCATCTCCGAATTCAGGAGTATCACCTCGCAGCCCAGGGCTTCAAAGAGCTTGGGGCCAAGTAAAGCGGGAACCCCGTTTGCGCAGTCTAAGACGACTTTGAGCCTGCGCTTTTTTATCTTCTCAACGTCCACTTCGGAGAGGATTGCCGCGAGGTGGTCTTGCGTTGCGGTTTCATAATCGGTTGTGGAGCCTGCCTTGTCCCAGGAGGAGAGGGGCACCCCTGCATCTATGGCCTCCTCTATTCCCTCCCCGCGCTCTTTTGAGAGCGCAACGCCCTTTGCGTCTATAACCTTGAGGGCGTTCCATTCGGGGGGGTTGTGGGAGGCGGTTATTATTATGAGGCCATCAGGATGGAGCTTTTCCACCATGAATTCGGCTGTGGGGGTTGTCACTATCCCCAAGTCGGTGACGCTGCAGCCAACACTCTCAAGGCCGCTCAATACTGCCTTGTGCAAGGTGGGGCTTGTGAGCCTGCAATCGCGCCCTACAAGGACGTTGCCGCCATTGAAGTAGTCCCCTATTGCCTGGGAGGCCCTGAGGGCCAGAAGCGGGGTTAGGACCTCGAAAGTCCCGCGTATTCCGTTGGTACCAAAATATTTAGCCATTTTTCCCACCACTTTTTTTCCTCTGAAACCTTTTTAAGGCAGGCTTCCAAATATCCAGCGATGCAGCTAAAGGTAGCCATGGTGGGGCCCTTCCATGCCGAACCGGCAATTGGCGGTGTGGAGCAGCACGTGCACCACCTCTCAGACGCCCTGGAAAAAGAAGGCGTGGAAGTGGAGAGGTGGAGCTGGAAGGTCCCCCAGGGCGGCAGCGGGAACATACGCGGATGCAGCCTCCTCAATTTGGGGAAGGTGTTCGCAGAAACCGATGCGGACCTAATCCACCTGCACTCTAGCGCAATAGCGTTCTCCCTTCCCTGCGGGCTGGGAAAATACGAAAGACGGGCGATTGCGACCATACACGCGTTCTATGAGCCCATGTTAGAGGAGGGGCTCAAAATGAAAGCCATGGGGCTGGCACTCGGGCCGATGTACGAAGCGGCATTGCGGAAAACCAGGAACATCGCGGTAAGCAGGTATACCAAGAAGGAGGCGGAGGGCAGGGGAATCCGCGTGGGGAGGGTAATCGGGAGCGGGATTTCCATAGAAGAGTTAAAGCACGTTGAAGAGTCAAAGGAGCTGGAATCCGACATACTTCTCGTTGCGAGGCTCAACAAGCAGAAGGGGGTTTTCGACTTCATAGAGGCATTCTCCGGAATTGCGTACAAGTGCCTGATTATGGGCTATGGGGAAAAGGGCGCAGAAGAGAAAGTGAAAGCGCTTGCAAGCGAGAAGTGGATAAAGTTCCGCATACGCCCCTCCCGCGAGGAAACCCTGCGCGCTATGAAATCCACGAAGGTACTGGCTTTCCCATCCAGGAAAGAGAGCTTTGGGATAGTGGGGCTTGAGGCGATGGCTTTTGGGAAACCGGTAATAGTTTATGATGAAGCTGGCGGGCCGCTTGATTATGTGAAGGAAGGCTACAACGGGAGGGTTGTTAGCAGCAGGCCGGATGCGCTCAAAATTGGGGCTGCGGACATGATAGAAGATGAGAAGCTCATGGAAAAAATGCGGAAAAACTGCATAGAGACCGCAAAGGCGCATTCCTGGGAGAAGGTTGCAAAGAAGGTAAAGGAATACTACGAATCAGTCATTGAACAGCGCGGGCCAGCGCTCTTTTACCGCAAGAGATAGCTCTTTTGCGGCCTTTTCGAAATATTCGTCTTTGATGTCTAAGTGCTCTCTCTCAAAGGTTTTTTCCGCGAGCTTTACGCTTTCTTCCGCATTGCCAAGGATTTTGCGCATTTTTTCCTCCCACTCCGCCTTGTTGCCGGCTTCTGCAACCCATTCCCTTGGGAGGAAGCAGGAGGCTCCGGCGTTTTTGGAAGCGATAACGGGCGTTTGCCTGCTTAGGGCCTCTATTGCCACGAACCCTATTGGGTCCTGGGTTGCGGGGTGGAGGAGGAGTTTCGCGTTTTCGTAGCAGCCGAATAATTCTTCGCGGGAATCCACGCGCTCAATTAACTTTATGTTCGCAATCTTCTTGGCTTCTTTTTCCATTTGCGCAAATAGGGGGCCCTTTCCAATCATTACGAACTGCTCTTTTGGGAAGGAGCGGGCAAGCTCCAAGAATAGCTGCGGGTTCTTGCTTGGGAGCAGCTTTCCCACAAAGAGGATGTGCTTGCGTTTGCCTGCCTGGGCGCCTTTTCCTTTTTCCAGCGCCGGAGGAACGAGGATTGGGTTGATTCCGAATTCCCGCAGGAAGGAGCAGGTCTGCTTGGTTGAAGAGAGCACCGGATGGCCACAGAAGGGGCGGAGGAGGATTCTTGCAATGAAGTTCTTGTAGTTTTTCCTGCGGTGGTATTCTTCTATTATGCAAAAGGGCACTCCCCGCACCAAGGCCTCCCAGGTCCCTATGGAGATTAGGGGGGAGCGCAGGGCGTAGAAGTTTTCCTTCTTTAGGGGAATCCCCGTGTAATGCACGTAGTTGTTCTGGGAAACCGTGAATATCCTGGAGTTGGAGTAATCGGGGTGTATGGAAACCATTCTGGGCTTTTTTGGGAAATTAAGCAATGAGAGAACGTGCCGCATCGAATCATAGACGCGGTGGTTCCCCATCACCTCTATTAGCTCCATCATCAGAAACGCTTCTGCAACGCGGTTTTAAAACGGTTGGGGCGCTCCCTTATGCGCGCTTCATCCTCTTATAATAGAAGACCGCATCCGCAAACGGCTTCCCCAGGCGCAGGCAAAGGGAAATTAGGAACGCGAAGGAGAATGCGCCCCTAAAGAGGAAGCGGGGCGAGGGGAAGCCTATTAGGGCATCTAGTATGGAAAAAGAATCCCGGGAGGCCCTGAAAGCCTCCTTCATCTTCCCAAAGCGGGCGCAGGAAACCGCGTCTATCGTTCGGCCCCAGCGCCTATACGAATCGAGCTTCCTGCGCTCTGGGGGCGTTAGCTTTATCCCCCCTTTTGCAAGCTCTCGCTCCAGAATTGAGAAGAATTCCGCCTGGGTGTCCGTTGTGTCATTTAGGTTCACAGAGCCCTGCGCCGGGTGCTGGCGGTAATTTACGAGCCGCTCTTCTAGGAAGCCGAGCCTGCCATACTCAAGGAGGCGGAAATAATAGTCCATGTCAAATGCGAACTTGAGTTTTCCATTGAAATTCCCGCATTTTTTTGCAGCGTCCGCCCGCACGCAGAAAGAGGGGCAAACCAAAGGAAAATATCCTTCGTGCGCGCAGAAGAGGGCGAGTTCATCGTGCGAAATTACCTTGGGCAGCGATGCGGGGCGCAGGATTTTCCCTATGCGCCCCCCTTTTGGGGAAATCGTGGTTGCTGCGGAGAATACCGCAACGGATGAAGGATGCGCGTCCAGGTAGGCTGCGCATTTTGAAACGTAATCCTTTTCGTATGTGTCATCCGCGTGGCAGATGCATACGCACTCGCCCTTTGCGGCTTCAAAAGAGCGGCCCCAGTTCTCCTGGTGCGGCGCAAGAGTATTATAGCGCACATAGCGCAGGCGCGAATCCTTGAACGATTTTGCGATTTTTCCTGTGGAATCCGTTGAGGCATTGTCTATTAGCACTACCTCATAGTTATCGTAATCCTGCGCAAGAAGCGAGCGGATTGTTTCGCCCACGTATTTTTCCCCGTTGTATGCTGGGATGCAGGCTGAAACGAAGGTTTTTTGCCTGTGCGGATGCGCCTCTTCCCCCCTATTTGAAGCTGCGCCTCCTTTCTCCGTGGAAGCCGTATTTTCCTTTTTCCTGGGGGCTGCCCGTTTTGCCTTTTCGGGCTTCTTGCGCACTCTCTTTGCCTTTTGCTTTGCTGGCGCAGGCTTCCTTCTTGCCATAACCGCTCAGCCCCTCTCTCCCATGAACGATTCAAAGCAGGATGCAACGTATTCGCGCATCGCCTCATCCATGCCCGGATAAACCCCTATCCAGAAGGTGTTGTTCATAATCAGGTCCGTATTGGCAAGGTCGCCGGATTTTTCAAAGTTCTCGCTGGTGTATGCCGGCTGGCGCGTCAGGTTTCCGCCAAAGAGCATGCGGGTTGCTATCCCAGAGGATTCTAGGTGCTCCACGATTTCCTTGCGGGTAAAAGAGGCATCCTCTTTTACGGTAAGGGGAAGGCCAAAAGGCGAGATGTCCGCGCCTTCAATCGTTTTCGGGAGTATGAAAGAAGAAGCGAACTTCCCGAGCCTAGAGAGCAGGAACTCGTAATTTTCCTTTCTCTTTTGTATGAATAGGGGCAGCTTCTTTAGCTGTGCAAGGCCTATTGCGCCCTGCACATCCAGCACCTTGAGGTTGTATCCTATGTGCGAATAGATGTACTTGTGGTCGTAGCCATAGGGGAGCTCCCCTAGCTGCCAGGAGAAGCGCTTTGCGCACGTATCGTCTTTTCCGGGCGGGCACCAGCAGTCGCGGCCCCAGTCGCGGAAGGATTCGATTATGCGCTTTAAGTTGGCATCTGAGGTGAGCACTGCGCCCCCTTCGCCCATTGTTATGTGGTGGGCGGGATAGAAGCTGGCAGTTGCCATTTGCCCGAAAGTCCCCACGCTATGCCCGTTGAGCCTTGAGCCTACCGCGTCGCAGCAGTCCTCAATTAGGTAGAGCCCGCTCTCATGCGCGATTCTGGAAATCTCCTGCGCATCAAAGGGGTTGCCGAGTGTGTGCGCGAGGATTATCGCTTTTGTGCCTTCGTCTATTGCCTCTTCGACCATTTTCGGGGTGGGGTTGTAGGTTCCGGGCTCTGCATCTATGAATTTTGGAATTAGCCCGTTTTGGAAAATCGGGTTTACGGTCGTGGGGAACCCGGCTGCGGCAGTTATTACCTTGTCGCCTTTTTTGAGGCGTTTTTCTCCCAGCTTGGGGGAAGTGAGGGCCGAGACCGCAAGAAGGTTCGCGCTTGAGCCGGAATTGGTTAAGGAACAGAATTTGGATTCCATTATTTGCGAGAATTCGGTTTCGAACTGCGCGCAGAACCTCCCCGAAGTGAGCCAGAAATCCAGGCACGCGGATACCGCATTCTGCATCTCCTCTTCGTCGTAAACCCTGCCCGCATACGGAATGCGGGACTTTCCCGGCACGAACTCTTCCCTGCTCTTGTGGCAGGACTCAAAGTATTCTTTGACCTGGGAGAGTATCTTCTCCCTTAGCTCTTTTTCTTCCATAAAAAACCAACAGCCTATTGGCAATGCTTCCTAATATAAGTTTCGTAATAGGGAATGGTTTCGGAAAGCCCTTTTTCCAGAGGGTATTGAGCCTCCCATCCTAGGAGCTCCTTTGCCTTTGAGCTTGAGAGGTACTGCTTTTTTATCTCGCCTTTTGCCTCGTTTAGGATTTTTGGCTTGAGTTCTGAGCCCATCGCCCCTAGCACCGCCTCCACCACTTCAAGCACAGAAAGCTTGTTCGCAGTAGAGAAGTTGAATGCCTGGCCCGCCACCTCCTTCTTGCCCATTTTCTCTGCGAGAGTGAGGTAGGCATTTGCCGCATCCTTCACATAAAGGTAGTCGCGAACGTAAGTGCCGTCGCTGCGGATTATGGGGGCTTTGCCTTCCAGCACGGATTTTATCGTGCCGGGGATTATGCGGTTGAAATTGAGGTCCCCTGGGCCGTACAAATTCCCGCAGCGGCAAACGCACACGGGAAGATTGTATGTGTGGAAATAGGACTGCGCAATCAGGTCCGAGCAGCTCTTGGAAACATCATAAGGGTGCCTTCCCTGCAAGGGCGCATCCTCTGTGTAGGGAAGCTTCTCCTGGTCCCCGTAAGCCTTGTCGGATGAGGCGAAAACCACCCTTTCTGCGAGCTTTGAGTTCCTGCACGCTTCCATCACGTTCCAGGTCCCTTCAATGTTCGCGCGGAAGGTGCCCATGGGCGAGCGGTTGGCAGCGCCCACAATCGTCTGCGCGCCAAGGTGGAATACCGTATCTATTTCGTATTCGTTTAGGGCGCGTTCAATTACCCAGTAGTCTTCGATGTCCCCGCGGACGGTGTTCACTTTCTCCGAGGTTCCCGTTTCAATCAGGCGGGAGGTTGGGACGCCATCGCGCACTAGGATTGTGGGGCATGCGCCTTCTGCAACCAGCGCCTCTGTGACGTGGGAGCCCAGGATTCCGGATGCGCCGGTCACGAATACGTTTTTGCCCTTCCAGAAATCTCCCATTACCACACCTTCCATGGGCGCTCGCCCCTTGCCCACATCTCATTTAGGGAAAGATAATCCTTGTAAGTGTCCATCGCGTGCCAGAAGCCCTCGTGCTTGAACATTGAGAGCTGCTTCTCCCCAACGAGCTTGTTTAGGGGCTCGGTTTCCAGGGTGCACGAATCCCCTTCGTGGAGGTAGTCAAAGAGCTCTTTTTTGAAGCAGTAGAAGCCTCCGTTTATGAAATCGTAGAGCACGGGCTTTTCAACGAAGCGCTCGATTATGCCGTTGCCCGAATCGGCCTCTTTTACCATCCCGAACTTGGAGTGCGGGTGGACTGCCGTAAGGGTGCCCACAGTTCCCTGTTTTTTGTGGAAATCAAAGAGGGAAGGGATACTAACATCCGAGAGGCCGTCCCCATAAGTTAGGAAGAAATTGTCTTCTCCGAGGTATTTTTCCACCTTCTTTATGCGGGCGCCCGTCATGGTTTCCTGCCCGGTGTCTGCGAAGGTTATCTTCCAGTCCTCCCAGTCGTCTGAATGGTGGATTTGGTCCTCATTTCTGTTTCCCAGGCGGATTGTAACGTCGTTGTTCATCCACTCGTGGTTGAAGAAAAAGTTCTTTATCATCTCGCCCTTGTAGCCTAGGCACAATACGAAATCTTTTACCCCGAAATGGGAGTAGTTCTTCATTATGTGCCAGAGGATTGGGAGGTCGCCCACTTTTACCATTGGTTTTGGCTTGAATTCGCTCTCCTCTCTGATGCGCGTCCCTTTTCCCCCGCAGAGTATTACCGCCTTCATGTCTTCCATTGACGTTTCCTCCTTGATAAACGGTATGGATAGTATA
Source organism: Microcaldota archaeon (assembly GCA_016932815.1). Lineage (GTDB taxonomy): Archaea > Micrarchaeota > Micrarchaeia > Anstonellales > Bilamarchaeaceae > CAIKOA01. The sequence goes on from JAFGCC010000022.1 coordinate 21,499, forward strand.
TGGAAAACTATTTAATGCGTGAAATTACCCTTTTTGCTATCCCTTCGGGCGAGAGGCCATATAGGTTGCGCAGGTATTGCTGGGAGCCAACCTCATGGCAGAAGCGGTCCGGGAGCGCTATGCGCAAAAATGATGAATGCTCCCCTGATTCTGAGAGGAATTCGGCAACCGCGCTTCCCAGGCCCCCAATCATGCTGTGCTCTTCTAGGCTAAAGAGGGGGGCTTTTCTAGAAAGCGAGGAAACGAGCTCCAAATCAAGGGGCTTAACAGAAGGCATGCTCACTACCCCGCAGCCTATGCCCTCTTTTTCGAGAAGGCCGGATGCGAGGGTTGCGTTCTCTAGCATATTGCCGGTGGAGATTATGTTGGCATCCTTTCCCTCTTTGAGCACTATTCCCCTGCCTATGGAGAAATCCGGGGTTGATTCGTGGATTGTGGGCTCCCCGCTGCCTTTTCCAAGGCGGATGTATGCGGGCCCGGGAATCCTGTGCGCCTCCTTTGTGCACAAAACGGACTCTATCGGGTCTCCGGGGCACAAAACCGACATGTTGGGAAGCGCGCGCATTAGCGCTATGTCCTCTATTGAGTGGTGGGTGGGCCCAAGGGGGCCGTAGGTTAGCCCGCCTCCGGAACCTACGAGCTTTATTGGGAGGTTCTGGTAGCAGGCGTCTATGCGAACCTGCTCAAAGGGGCGCATGGTGACAAAGGGGACAATTGAATAGACGAAAACGACCTTCCCGTTTAGCGCGAGGCCGGAAGCGATTCCCACGGAATTCTGCTCGGCTATTCCAGTATTGTATATGCGCTCCGGGAATGCCTCGCGAAACCTCTCGAAAACCGAGAAGCCCATGTCCGGGGTTATGACCACTACCCTCTCATCCTCTTTTGCGATATCCAGCAGGGCATCCACGAACGCTCTCCTCATTGCAATTCCTCCAGCGCCCTGCGCCTCTGCTCCGGATCCGGGGACTTGTAGTGCCACTCTATCCTGCCTTCCATGAAAGAAACGCCCTTGCCCTTTGTGGTGTGGGCGATTATTACGCTCGGCTTTCCTTTTTCAAAGGGAACGGAATTAAGGGCGGAATCCAGGGCTTTTAGGTCGTGCCCGTCTATCTCCCTTGCCGCCCAGCCGAATGCCTCCCATTTCTTTGCAAGGGGCTCCAGGTCCAAGACCTCTTTTGTGTAGCCAAAGGCCTGGAGCTTGTTGTAGTCTACTATTGCTATTAGGTTGTCGAGCTTCGCATTGCCCGCAAACATTGCAGCTTCCCATACCGAGCCCTCGTCACACTCCCCATCCCCTAAGAGGGCGAAAGTGCGGAAGCCCTTCTTGTCAATTCTAGCAGAAAGGGCAATCCCAGCGGCTATCGGGAGGCCGTGGCCCAAAGAACCCGTGGACGCTTCCACTCCCGCCCCGCAGGATAAGGTTGCGTGCCCCGGGAGCTTCCCCCCGTCTATGTAGAAGCCGTCTAGCTCCTCTTGGCTTATGCATCCGGCTTCTGCTAATGCGGCATAGAGTGCTGCGCACGCATGGCCCTTGCTTAGTATGAAGCGGTCGCGCTCTTGTGCCTGCACAGTAGTGCGCCTTAATGCCGAAAAATAAAGGGCGGCAACGATGTCGGCTATTGAGAGGGCCGCACCTACGTGTGAGGACTTGGATTTTGAAACCATTTCTATAATCCTTCTGCGCACGTTTTTTGCGCGCTCTTCTAGTTCCATGCCAAAATGCCTCCTGCGGCAGCCCCTGTGGATATCGCCGCTAGGCTATTATCGGCTGCAACAAATAAAAAACCCCTCCAAATCCGAAGGCTTAGCTCCGGGTTTTGCATCCTTTGATGTAGGGGTCGGATATTATCCTTTCTTTGTCTATGGAATCGAGGTTTTCCCTGTAGTATTCAAACAGGCTGCCTATTGCGGAGCGGTAATCGGAGAATCCTGCTTTGGGGAATTCATTCTTTAGGCGGGAATTGTCAGCGGAATACTCAAAATTCATGCCCGGATTCAGGACCTCTATCGGGGATTCTTTGCCCGAAATGGAGTTTACCATGCGGGCAATTGAGAGGAGGTCTATGGATTCGTCCGGGGTTACGTTATAAGAATGGAAATTGGGTTCCTTAGATAGGAACTGCTCGACTATTGGTGGGAGGTCCTCCACGTTAAGGTAGTCGAAAGCCACGTTCTGGTTTATCCTTATTGGCTCTCCTAGGAGGTTCTTTAGGATGGCATTGGAGATGAAGCGGAATTCGTAGTTCTCGTATTTTCCGAAAACCCCGAATAGCCTCAGGTTGGTTATGTTATCGGATTTTTCCGCATGGAGGTTGCACACGTACTTGTAGAAGCCGTAATCGTCTTTGGGGATTGTTTCCCCGAACTGCTCCTCCTTAACTTTGTGCAGGGCGCGGTGCTTTCCGAACTCCGCTCCGGAGCCAAAGTAGATTATGCGCCCTACGGAACCGGAATTGCGGGCGATGTTGAAGAACATCCTAAGGTTGTATTCTACCACCCCCTGCATTCCGGTATTGTCGCGGTTTCCGCCCCTGTTTGCGGCGTGGATGATTGCATCCGGGGAATTGGATTTTACGTATTTTTCAACCGCCTGTGCATCAAGGAGGTCAAGCTCGGAACTCCTTGGGGCGAAAACGGTGTGGGATTTTCCCAGGGCTTCTGCGAGATTCCTCCCTATGAAGCCTCCGGCCCCGCTAATCATTATCCTCATTGCGTAAAATAAGGCCTGCAGGGATTTATAACGGTTGCACCACCTAGCTTTCCAAAGCATAATGTCGGGAATCCTCTCGGATGGGAGTATGCGCTCTCCATCCTTTGAAGACTTATGGCCGTTCTGAGGTGGAAGGATTCGGGGAAAGGGCGTAATATACAGAAGGATAAGTAGTTTGCCGAACGCGTAGAGCAACTTAGTATAAGCATCTCGCGTATTTACGTCAAAGAGCGTAGGTGTTGCTGATTGTGTTTTTATTAGTTCGGGTTGAATAATCCGCCGAAGGTGATACCGAAACAAAGAAGCAAAAGCCAAATTAAAGTTCCTCTATGCACAAACGCATCTATGCAACGGAGGCCAGGCCGCCCCTAGAGGGCGTACAGAAGGTGACTCATATGGATATGAATCGATTAATGGAAATAGTCGTAGTCTTGGGACTCCCAATTGCGATAGCAATTGCAACGACCATTATAGCTCTCCACCTGTTGTGAGCAAGTAGAAAGCTAAAAAGCTCCCATTTCATTTTCATTTGGGAGCATTTCTTTCTTTTTTCAAACATAATATCTGATTAATAATCAGACAATGTATTACTATGTATATACATTTTTAAATCTAACACATAGTAGTGTGCGTATAGTATTATGTGTTAGATGCATACTGAGCATCATATTATAGACCAATTACTTAATAGGTCACTTATCATACTGACTTTTTTTGTTAAATACCAATCTATATCAAATCAGTCTATTGTGGCTCTTGCGAACAGATATCACGCGCACAAGTACACAACACCTGATCGCAGGGTTATCAAAGAGATCTAAGTGCTTTCCTTAGTACGCGTTTTCTGAACATTTTAACTTATGATTCGGAGCATATACTTGTTACATTTATTACGTTGTGCAAACTGGCAACAATATTGGGGTTATATACAACTAGCTAGAATCAAGAGCATATTACTAGGTAACAAGCGTTTCTTATAGCTAATCTTAGAATTCAGGGCAAAAAACCCAAACTAAACAATCTATAGGAAATCGGGGTTATGCTCTTGAGGATAGCCAATGGAAGGTATGACTACTCTGCCATGTTTCTTGCCCACCCCAAGAGGATTTGATCACTGTGTTGATAAAGTGCATCTAGAACCCAGTGGGGGCAGGATTTGATGGCTATACTCAATTAATCTCCAGCATGAGCATGAAGCTCTCTATGAACGCGGTTATGGTAAATGGGCGCACTTTTTCCCCGTTTAGGAAGGCTTCCATGCTGTTTATGTAAGCGGTATGCTCCGCCTCGCCTACGGAAGCAAGGTAATCGTAGAGTTCCGGATAGGTTGGGTATTCCTTCTTGTCCACAAAGCACTCTTTGGGGACCATTCTGGCGATATTTGGGTCGCCAAGGTAAACTGGAACGCAGCCTCCGAGCATGGCTTCTAGAATCTTCTCGGTTATGTAGCCTCTTGCATCAAGTTCGTTCTCGTAGGCTATTGTGAATTTGTAGTTGGGAAGCGTTCCCTTCTTGTCGCCTACTGTGCCCCTATAGGAGGGGTAGGAGCGCATGCGCGGGAGGAATTTGAGGGAGGGATAGAATTTCTGTATTGCGGCGTTTAAGGGGAGGATTGAGGCGATTGGCCAGGCGAGCACGGGCTGGTCCCATCCCACCCCATAAAGGTCGAAATCCTTTGGGTGCTCTTTTTCCATAAAGCGTATTGCGCGCACCCTCTCGGAATAGAGTTCGTTTTTGCGGTGCGAATACTTGTTTGAGGAGATTAGGCAGAGGAGCTTTTTCTCAGAGAATTTAGAGCGGGGAACGATTACCTTTTCGCCCTCCAGAATGGGAAGGGTGAAATTGGCTTTTACGTATTTTTCCCGGTTTGCATCTATTAGGTTTTCATCCCAGGTCATTACCCTCTTGAAGTTTTTATGAGAGCGCGCATCGTGGTTGGGAGGATGTATCACAGAAGGCTCAAAGGTAATTAGGTATAGCCTATCCTGCATATTATGGGTTAGGCAGTGCTTGTAGAATGGGTTGTTGGGGAGGGGGGTTTCTATGAAGGCTACCGCGTGGGCCTTGGAGATATCCGAAGACTCGTCTATCGTTTTTAGCTCAAATCCCTTCTTGCGCATCACTTCCCTTAATTCCATCCAGGGCCGGTTGGTCTCCTTTGCGCGGATTCCCTTTGTCCCAAAGAGCCTTCCTCCAAGAAGCGGCTTCTGGGGCACAAGCAGGATTTCCTTTTTCCCATTGCTCATCTTGCCACCTTGGAGAAGAAGGAATCAAAGACTCCCGCAACCTTGGAAACCGTTTGCGAATCAAGCTGGGGATGTATCCCTATGTAGAAGGAGTTGCGCATTACGTATTCGGAATAAGAGAGGTCCCCTTTGCGGTAGGGGAAAAGCCGCATTGCAGGCTGCTCCGCGAAATTCCCGCAAACAAGCGGGCGGGTTTCTATCCCGTTTTCCTCAAGATGCGAAGTTAGCTCTTCGCGCCTGAAGGGTGCGCCCTCGCGGATGGTGATTGGGTAGGCAAACCAGGTGTGCCTCGTATCCTTTTTCTCCTGCGGGAGGACCAGGTATTCTAAATACTTGGAGAGCGCGGCATTTAGGGCAAGCCCGGCTTCCCTCCTGCTTTTTATGAAGGAGTCCAGCTTGGGCAGCTGGTGGATTCCGAATGCGCCCTGGATGTCTGTGGGCCTGAAATTGTAGCCCATATTCACAAAGAGGAAGCGCGGGTCAATCCCCGGAGTGGCACAAACGTATTCGCCTTTTTTGAGCGAATGGCGCACATAACCGTGGGCGCGCAGGATTCTCGCCAAATCCGCATAATCGAAATTGGAGGTGCAAAGGAACCCGCCTTCCCCGGTTGTTATGTGGTGGGAGAAGTAAGTGCTAAAACTTGAGAGGTCGGAGAGCGTCCCCACCTTATTTCCCCTGTATTCGCTTCCCATTGCCTCGCAGCAATCCTCGATTACATATAGGTTCTTCTCCTGTGCAAGGTCGCTTACTGCGCCCATGTCGCACACGTTTCCCAGAAGGTGCACGGGCATTATCGCGCGGGTTTTGGGGGAGATTGCCTCCTTCATTTTCTCTGCGTCTATTAGGTAGTCTTCGCCCACATCCACCAATACGGGAACTGCGCCCACGTTTATTATGGGGAAAATGGAAGTGGACCAGGTAACAGAAGGTACGAGCACTTCGTCCCCGGGCCTTATCGGGTTTTTTATTGCGGGGTTTGTGAGTATCGAGAGGGCAAGCAGGTTGGCACTTGAACCCGAATTAACCATGTTTGCATATAGGAGATTCCCGGCTCCGCCATTACCCATGAGGTAGGAGGAAAAATCCTTTTCCAGCTTTTCCACCTTTGTGCCCATTGTTACGTTTAGTTCCACCATCGAATCAAACGCTTCCAGAATTTCATCCTGCCCGAAAGTCGGCATCATCAGGGGGAGGAGCTTCCCGCTTGAATACGAATCGCATTTTTTGGAAACGTATTTGCGCAATTCACCCTTGAATTCGTCTTCGTTCATTGAATTTCGCCCTCCTTTTTCGCATTCACGTACCATTCTACTGTGCGCTTCAACCCCTCATCGAAACCCACTTGTGCCTTGAAGCCAAACTCCTTTTCCGCCAATGAAACATCCAGGCACCTGCGCGGCTGGCCATTCGGGCGCGAAGTGTCCCAGGTTATTTCGCCAACGAAGCCGGTAAGCGTTTTCAGCTTCTGCGCCAGCTCATGTATTGAGATTTCCATTCCCGAACCCAGGTTTATGGGGGCAGGCGAATCATACTTTTCTGCTGCGAGAACTATCCCCCTTGCGCAATCTTCCACGTATAGGAATTCGCGGGTGGGAGAGCCGTCTCCCCAGAACACCACCTCCCTGCTCCCCGCCTCTTTTGCATCGGTAAATTTGCGAATCATCCCGGCAATCACGTGCGAGGATTCTGGGTGGAAATTATCATGCGGCCCATAGAGGTTAACCCCAAGGAGGTGGATTCCGTTGAACCCGTATTCCTCGGAATACGCCTGCGTGTGCACCATCATCATCTTCTTTGCAAGGCCGTAGGGGGCGTTGGTTTCCTCCGGGTAGCCTTCCCAGAGGTCGGATTCCCTAAATGGGATTGGGGCGAACTTGGGGTACGAGCACACAGAACCCAAGCCTACGAACTTCTCCACCCCGTTTTGATAGGATGAATCAATAAGGTTTAGCGCCATGGACGCATTGTCAAAAAAGAAGCCTCCTGGGTGCGCCTTGGTCTCGCCTATTCCCCCAACCCTTCCGGCAAGATGGATTACGAATGCGGGCATTTTGGAAGAAAGAAGGGCGTCCACTTCTTCCCTTTTGCGGAAATCGCACTCATCCCTTTTTGGGGCGATTATTTCGGAAGGGGAGTGTTTTTTTAGTTCTGCTACGACGTGCCTGCCCAAGAATCCGTGCGCCCCGGTTATCAGGACGCTCTTATCCTTCAAGCTTGGCATCCACTCCCTCGCTCTTTAGGTCCGCTTCAACCATTATGCGCACAAGTTCCTTGAATTTGACTTTTGGCTCCCAGCCCAAGAGCTTCTTTGCCTTCGAAGAATCCCCCAGGAGGAGGTCGACTTCTGCGGGGCGGAAGTAGCGCTTGTCTATTTTCACGTAATCCTCCCAATTTAGGCCCACTAAGGAGAATGCTTCCTGCAGGAACTCGCGCACAGAATGCGTTTCGCCGGTTGCAATCACGAAATCCTCAGGCTCCTTATACTGGAGGATGTCCCACATGGCTTCCACAAAATCCCCTGCGTAGCCCCAGTCCCTCTTTGCATCCAGGTTGCCCAGGTAAAGCTCTTTTTCCTTGCCCGCTACGATTTCTGCTAGGCGGCGGGTGATTTTGCGGGTAACGAACGTTTCCCCCCTCCTTGGCGACTCGTGGTTGAAGAGGATTCCGTTTGAGGCGAACATCCCGTAGGCCTCGCGGTAATTGACCGTCATGCTGTATGCATAGACCTTTGCGCACGCATACGGGCTTCTTGGGTGGAAGGGGGTTTCCTCATTCTGCGGGGTTTCTGCGACCTTGCCGAACATTTCGCTGCTTGAAGCCTGGTAGAATTTCGCATCCGAATCGGATGCGCGCAGGGCTTCTAGGAGCCTGGTCGTCCCAAGGCCGGTAACATCCCCTGTGTATTCTGGGATGTCGAAGCTGGTCCTAACGTGCGACTGGGCCGCCAGGTGATAAACCTCGTCCGGCTCCGCCTTGCGCAGGATGCCGGAAATGGAAGTGGAATCGGTAAAATCCCCATAATGGAGGAACAGTTTTGCCTGCGGGTCGTGCAGGTCCCTGAATATGTGGTCAATTCTCCCGGTGTTGAACGTGCTGGCGCGGCGGATTATCCCGTGGACCTCGTAGCCCTTTGAGAGCAGGAGCTCTGCTAGGTACGAGCCGTCCTGCCCGGTAATTCCGCTTACTAGTGCCCTTTTCATTGTGAAAACCCTGTTCAAACTAATATTGAAGGGTGTTTTTAAAGCATTATGAAGATAAAATGCGCATGAAAATTCTCGTCACAGGCGGGCTCGGCTTCATAGGCTCGCACATTGCAAAGCGACTCCATAAAGAAGGGCACGAGGTTTCGGTAATAGACAGTCTGCACACGGGGCAGAAGGGCAACCTGGGGGAGCTTGAAGGGAAAATCCGGGTATTTGAAGGGCGAAGCGGGAAACTCTGGGAGCTTGGGGAGAAATTCGGCGCGATAATCCACGAGGGAATCTATTCTTCTAGCCCCATGTACAAGGAAAACCCCAACCTCCTCTCGGAAGTGGTAGAGGACTTCATAAGCATCCTAGAATACGCCAAAAAAAACAAGAGCAGGGTGGTTTTCGCCTCCTCTTCCTCGGTTTACAACGGGGTGGAGCCGCCCCAGAGGGAAGACGCGCAGATACCCGCAACCGACTTTTACACAGAAGGGAGAATCTGGATGGAGCGCCTTGCGGAGCTATACAACAAGCTTTATGGGGTGGAGGTGGTCGCCCTGCGCTACTTTAGCGTTTATGGGCCCAACGAGGAGAGCAAGGGAAGGTTTGCAAACCTCGTTTCGCAGTTCCTCTGGGTTGTGCGGGAGGGCAAGAACCCAGTAATCTACGGGGACGGGGAGCAGACCAGGGACTTTACCTACGTGGATGACGTCGTTGAGGCAAACCTCCTTGCATTAAGGGGGAACATGGGCTTTGGAGTCTTCAACGTGGGAAGGGGCGAGAGTGCGAGCATAAATGAGATGGTCAAGGCATTGGGCGAAGCCCTGGGCAGGGAAATCCAGCCCGAATACATTGAGAACCCAATTAAGAATTACGTGCAGAAAACCGAAGCCGACACCTCCCTTGCAAGGGAAAAACTGGGCTTTGAGGCGAAGGTTTCCTTAAAAGAAGGGATAAGGAGGATACTGGATGCGCCCTCTTCCGAAGGCAGCGGGTGAAAACTCATGGAAAAGAAACTGCTCTCTATCTGCATACCGACATGGAACAGGGAGAAGGAACTAGGCAGGCTGCTGCAGAACATAGCCAACGAGGCTAGGGGCTTTGAGGGCAAATTGCAGGTGTGCATTTCCGATAACGGCTCAAGTGATGGGACCAGGAAAATGCTGGAGGGCAAATGGAAGGATGCGCCCTTTGAAACAAAATTCCTCTTCGGCGAGAAAAACGTGGGCTTTGACCTTAACGTTTTCAATGTTTTTGAGATGGGC
>JAFGCC010000023.1 GCA_016932815.1 Microcaldota archaeon
GGAGGTCTGGGAACCTTCGGTTCCAACTCGCCTCAGAGAGGCGAACCCTCAAACTGTCGTGAGCTTTGCTCACGAGAAGAAACCGGAGGTTTCTCAGAGGGAGGGGGCGCCCCCCTCCGCGGTTCGGAAGGATTGAGGTTTATTACCTTTTGCCCCCAATATCCTTCCATGAACGTGTGGATGGCGGCTGCGCTAGTTAGCCTTATGTTAATTTGCGGATGCATATGCGGTGGCTTGGGCGGGGGAGAACTAATCCCCCACGGAGAAAGCGGAGCCTCGGATTCCGGGCAATCCCCTGAAGAATCCCATATTGATGATGGCGCGGGAGCCGCAGAAGAGCCCCAAGAGCCCGCACAGGAAGCCCCGGAAGAACCAGAGGGGCAGGAGAGTGTGGGGAGCGGGCCCGAAGCCGCGCCCGAAGTTGACTACGCAGAATGCGTTGACACCGACGGGGGAGACGACAAATACACCTTCGGGACGATTAGCAGGGTTACTCATTACACCGACGGCACATCCGAGGAAGAGGAGCTCTTCTCCGATGAGTGCGTGGGGAACAACATAGTAAAGGAATACGTTTGCCGCGAAGGCGGGCAATACCGCAAAACCGAATGGACCTGCCTGCGATGCGAAAACGGGGCGTGCGTTGAATGAATGCACCAAAGAAGATACAGGAACTAAACGCTTATTTCGTGCCCATGCACGAAGGGAAGGTCCTCCTCCTAAAGCGCAGGAAAGGAGAGCTCTGGGAGTTCCCCGGGGGGAAAGTGGAATGGGGGGAAACCCCTGGGGCTGCCGCAAAGAGGGAACTGAAAGAGGAAACCGGGTTAGACGGGGGAAACGCGGAATTTGTGGGAATTACCTCCGCAACTTACGAGAAGGAGGGAAACCAGAAGCACTCAGTCTACATCATTTACAAGGGCACAGTTGGAACCGAGGAAATCTCTCTTGGGCTTGAGCATGAGGATGCGAGGTGGGTTTCGCTTGAGGAAGCGAAGTTCATGAAACTCGGGCTAAACTGCGAAGACGTTCCTTTGATGCTTTAGGCCCCAAAAGAGGAAGCAGGCTAATTAATCCGGATTGGTTGCACGCTAAGAGATAGAGGGTGGGCTAGAAGCTAGAATGGAGCCCCCTGCTAATTGCACCTGGATATGGATAAGGCTGGACAAGAGAAAACGAGTAGAAAGAGAAAAGGGATAAAAAACGAAAAGGCTTGAGCCCGATTCACTCAAGCTCAAGGTAGAAATAATAGACGTCCGTAAGGCCTGTCGTGGCCGGGAACATCAATTCAAAGTCCACCGCGTGGCCCTTGTAATCGGTTGCCTGCTGGCTGATGTTCGCGCAGAACGCAAGGTCGGATTCGCCCGGAGTCCCGGTGAATTCCCCTGCACCGAACTGCCAGCTGCCAAGGGTGGTTGCACCCGTGGTGGTTATCGGCGTGGTTCCGGAAACCGTGAGGACTACGCTGGAGTCCGTAAAGAAGTCCGCAGCCTGGTCGTCACCAGAAGCAAAACCGAATGCGGTATCCACTTCGGCGCGCGTAGTTGCCGCGAAGCTCGTCCAAGTGGGCGCGGCGTTCTGGCTTACGCAGACTTCACCGAGGTCGGCGCTGCTTACCGTCCAGGTGTACATGAAGCTCGTGGCTCCAGTTTCACCCAAGACGAGGTTACCGGTAATGTTACCGTATGCACCTGCCCAGCGTGAGGTACTCGTATTTGTCGAGAGGTCGACGTTGGAAACGTTTCCTCCTTCGGTCGTAATGCTCACGGCTGACTGATTGGTGTTTGTCCATCCCGATTGGGACACTTCGCTTCCTGTTGCATTGCCTATTGCGAACGCGGTTCCGCAGAACAGCGCCATAACGGCAATGGCCCATAACAATTTTTTCATTTTTACACCACCTTTTGCACAGTTATTGACCCTCATCTACCCGTTACCCCTTTCTCCTGTTTAATTTTTAAACCTTTCCAACCCACCACCGAGGGTGCGACGGGGAAGCGCACGGTTGTGTGCAAAAAGAAAGCAGGTGTATTAAGTATCTGCACGTGTAAGACCGGGAAGCCGGGAATACTGGGCATTTCATGCAAAACAATTCAATCCATAAATTTAAATAGAAACCAGAAGAAAACCACGCATGAGGTCCCTGTTGCTCTTTGTCCTGGTGCTCTCGATGTCTTTTGCGGCATTCACGATTACTGCGATGGATGTGATAGTGAACGTGAACGAAGATGGGAGCGCAGACATCACGGAGAACATTTACCTATTGATAACTACGGATTACCATATCTCGGTATATACCAACGGGCTAACCCAGAACGATTTGGCGAGCTGGAACTCGCTAACCGGGCTTAGCGACATTAGGTACCACGTGGACAACCGGGACTTGGACGTGCAGGACGTGGTGGTGCGCCCGCAGCCCGTATCAAGGTGCAACCCGCTTGCGGACTTGTGCCATGGGGAGCTAAAGATAAGCTACCACGTAGACGCTTATAGGAACAAGGAGGGGGAGGCGGTAAACGCGACCGGGCTGTTCCTGGCGGATGGCTACAAGCCGCGCACTACGAGGTACACCCTCAACACGCAGGCCCTGGCATTTGAGCAGAGCGAACTAGGCGACGTGATACTATCCGAAAACCAGAGGCTCACTTTCATTATGCCAGGCAGGGTTACCCTAATTGAGGTTTCCCCGCTCCCGGAGGAGGTGGAAGCCGCGGACCTCAGGGGGACCAAGGAATTGAGCTGGGAGAACACGGTGCTTGCGCACTTCAAGATAACATTTGAGAGCGAAGAGAGCCTGGACACCGAAGTCCTGGAGTTTTTCATGGAAACCAGGAACGCGATGACAGGGCTCGTTTCCGGCCCGGAGGGGCCTGCCGTAATCGTGCTTGCGGTAATAATCGTGGGGGGGTACCTGCATCTGCAGACCAAGGTAAAGAAGGTGGCTAAAAAATGATACTCCACAAGCAGGAAAAGGATTTGCTAAAGCAGCTTGAGAAGAAAGTTAGCGCGAAAATCGAAGAATTGGAAATGAACAGGGATTCCGCGCGCAGGGCGGCATTCTGGCTTGCCGAGAAGAACCTGGCTTCGGTAAAAGAAGGGGAGAAGCGCACCTACCAGAGAACGGTTGAGTGCGAAAAGTACGCAAAAGAGGGATTCCCGGAAATCAGGATAATGGAGAAAGTGGGCAGGCCCGTTTCGGAGCTTGGCGAGGAGGAGAAAATCGGGCTAATCTGGGCCAAGAAGAACAACTGGATAGACATAAAAGAGGGGAAAATAGAAAAGCTGGAAGAGCCCCCTGCGGAATATGCCTTGCAGAAGGCGGCACTCGAACCGGAGAAGGCGGCTCCTGAGGAAATCGAGCTCCTAAAAAAGAGGAAGCTTTTGCGCGAGGAAACCGAGAAGGAATTGCTGGTTTCAATAACGCAGAAGGGAAAGGAGGAGGCGGCAAAGCTGGAAGAAGGCGCAGAGGAGGAGGATTCCTGGGAAATAGGAGAACTAACCGACGACGTTATAGCAAGCGGGAAATGGAAGAGCTCAAAGTTCAGGAAATACTCAATTGCGCCCACCAGGGATGCGGCAATAGGGAAGGTGCATCCTATGACCAGGATGGTGTCCCGGATAAAGCGCGCATTTCGGGACATGGGCTTTGAGGAGATAGAAGGGGGGATGGTTGAGAGCGCATTCTGGAACTTCGATGCATTGTTCCAGCCGCAGGACCATCCTGCGCGCGAACTAGCTGACACGTTCTATCTGGCAGGGGAGGAGAAAATAGAAGACCGGAAACTCCTTGAGAGGGTAAAAGAGAGCCACGAGAAAGGATGGAAGTACGAATGGAGCGAAAAAGAGGCTAGGAGGAGGGTGCTGCGCACGCACACTACGGCGCTAAGTGCGAGGCACCTGCACATGCTAAAGGGAAGGGAGGCGAAGAAATATTTTGCCGTGGGCAGGGTGTTCCGCAACGAGGCAACGGACTTCAAGCACCTAGCGGAATTCCACCAGGTAGAAGGAATAGTCGCCTGGGAGGGCGCAACGTTCAGGGACCTCCTTGGGCTCCTAAAGCAGTTCTACTCCAATTTCGGCTTTGAGAAGATAAGATTCAGGCCGAGCTACTTCCCATACACAGAGCCCAGCGTGGAAATAGAGGTATTCTTTGAAGAGAAGGGCGAATGGATGGAGCTTGGGGGCGCGGGGGTTTTCAGGCCGGAGATGACAAAGCCGCTCTGCGATGTTTATCCCGTTCTCGCTTTCGGGCTCAGCCTCGAGAGGCCGATGATGCTTATGGAAGGCTTAAAAGACATACGGGCGTTCTACAAAAATGACCTTGAGTGGCTCAAAGGCGGCGGAGTGAACAGATGATAAAAAGGCTCCTAATCCCCATTGCCCTGGTCGTTTTTGCCGTATTGATAGGCACGTTAGTTTATACTGCGCTGGAACTCCCGGAAGAAGGGGGGGATTACGGATACATAGACATACTCTCAAGGGGAAGGGCGGGGGATTACGGATACTACATATACAACGTGAACGGGAGCGGCGAGGCTGACCTGCTAGCATTAAGCGAGGAGCCAAAGAGCAAGATAGTCGTCTTGAGCGAGAGCGGGATAGGAATGGATTCTTTTAGCGAATTCCTGACCTCGCTAGAAGAGCTAGAAGAATACGGAATGACAATTGAGATAGTGGGCAGGAGCGATGCTAGGAATGTGAGGGATGCTATATTCATCGTGCCCACCGGGGCGATACCGGACTATGTGCTAGACACCCTGGATGCCACGGGAACCTTCAACACCCTGGTTTATATCGGCAAGACCGACCTTAAGATGTCTAGCAGCCTAAGAAAGGACTACTGGTACACGCAGCTTGATGAGGATTCCAAGGAGAACATAATAGTGTGGGAGCACACCCTAGACGAATTCATGGACACTCCGGGCATGATGGAGCAGTTCAAGGGCGGGCTCATAAACAACAGCTGGGCAAGCGTGGGGAGCACCCACCGCACCTTTACCAATGCGGACGGGGAGGGGGGGATATTCGTTCCGCTAGAAGAGGGCGGCTACCTAAGGCTCGCCTACTCAATTGGGGAGCGCAAGGGGATAGACGACTCCCCTCTATTGCCCCTTGAGCCTGTGGAGATGGAAACCGACGGGGACGTTTACCCGTGGGAGAGGGCGGCGGTTTCATTCACGCTCGGAAACACTACCGGGAAGGCATTCTACACCGTGGAAAAGAACGGGGAAATCCTCCTCTCAGAAGATTTGGGGAGGGTGGGGGTTGAGAAGGCATTCTATTATACTTACGAATTCGAGGAGCCCGGGGACTACATAGTAAAAGTGTATGATAGCTCCGGAATGCTGGGCTCAACTTATGTGCACGTAAAGGACATTGAAATTACCAGGGAGGGCACCTGGGACATAAGGACCGTCTTTGGGATAAAAGTGGACGGGGAGCCGCTAAAGACCGGGGACGTTTACATTTCCGTAAATGGGGCGGAGGAGGAGAGGTACCCGATAACAGACGGCACCGTTGCGATACCCGTGAAGCTCCAGGGAGGGCAGAACGTATTCCGGATAAGGTACCTTGAATACAAGGAGGACATAGTCTTTGAGAGGGAAAAGGAGGGGACGCTTGAAATATACATGAAATACGGGCCGCTCATTGCGGCGTTCCTAGTCGTAGTCTACGTGCTTGCTAGCATGAGGAGGAGGCCGGTTTATACCCTCAAAATAGAAATGGGGGCACGGAAGGAGCGCAACGTGCTCGAAGTCACTTCCGGCCAGATAATAGAATGCATAAACAATATTGAAGAGAGGTTCGGATGGGCGAAGGTGCCGGTTACCCTAAGCGAACTGGGATACGAAATACGCAGGCACATAACCGACGGCGCGGACATCTTGGAGGGGGACTTGGAGATGATACTGCGCACACTTGAGAAGAAAGGGGTTTTTGAGAGGTACGGGGACTACTACCAGCTTGCGGGGTGGGGGGATGTGCGCAAGACCGTCCTGATGAGGCAGGTCCGCGACCTCCTGGTAAAAAACGGGGTAAAATTCAGGGAGGGCAAGAGGGGAATGGAGCTTGATTCTTTTACGATATCCGCAGACTACTTTGAGAGCCCAAAGAAGCTCGTGCTCGTTTTCGATGGGGAGGAGGATTTGCGCAAATTCATGAGGGCGCTCAAGGGGGCAGAGAAGGCCGCACTTGAGATAAAGAAATCCAACGACCGCGTGGTGCTAACTACAATCGGCCAACTAGAAGAGATATTATGATGAGGGAAGTTCTCCTGCTCTTGCTCCTAGCATGCGCGGGATACTGCGCCGAATGCGAGGCTTACAACGGGAGCGAGTGCGTGCTTTGGAAGGACCCGCCCCTCTCGAATCTCACTTCGCACAATGCGGAAATCGGGGAGAGCCTGATGGAAAACGACGGGCTGGTTGCGGGAGCGAACCTCACTTTTGAGGCCCCTGCGGCGGTGGACATGAGGGTGCTCTCTGCCTTCCCGATGGTGGACAACAGGATTCCGTCCAACGCAACCGGGATTCTCTGGACCTGGGGGGAGGCCAATGCGGATGATTCTATTATCCAGACCGAAGAGGAGGGCTGCACGCACGACTACGTTTTTTCTCACCCGGAATACGGGATATACGACTACAATTGGAGTGCGGTCATGTATTTTACCTTTGCGCAGCAGACACGGAGGGTCGTGGTCCTAAACGAATCCGCCATTGGGGGGGTAATCGTGGAGCCTGAGGCGGTAGTGGAGATTCCCTTTGCGGAATTCGAGCTTGAAGCCGCAAACGGGACCGAGAACCTGAGTGTCAGGATAGAATGGAGCTTCTATTATGCATATTCATACCTGGACAACCCCGGGGGAACCTGCGAGGGAAGTTCCAGCGTAGTAAACGATTCGATAACTATCAGGGGGAACCGGACCATGGAATTCATAGTGGAGGGCGGGGGGCCCGAATTCTTCACCGTGCGCCCGGCCCTGGGCGAGCAGTGGTACCTGAGCAATCATTTCGACAACTTAATCTTTTCTAGGAAGAGCATATACAAGGCGAGAATCCTAAATGGGAGCGCGAATGCGACTGCTGGGGCGCGCATAAGGAACTTTACCCTGGTTAGGAGCTCGGAGCAGGGATTGGAGTCCGTCTGGTACATCTTCTCGCACCCTGCGCAGGATTTCGCGGGAGCCGTGATGGGGGGCTATGAGGGGGCTTATTGGGCGAACCCGCTTGTTGAGAGCGCGTTCCCCTTCTCGCACCTCTACGAGGTTAACCACAGCTACGAGGCGTGGGGGCCGCACCTAATGGAAATCGAAGTGCGGGATTTCTTCGGTGGGACGTATTCTTATTCTAGGGAGTTGGTGAGCAGGAAGGCCACGCGGGGGGGAATCAGCGAAACCGGCGAAGAGGCGGGGGGCCCGCTTTTCTACCGCCCCGGAACCGGCGAAGAGGGGTGGGGGGAACTCTCCAGATTCGAGATACCCCCTAGCACGATACTGCTCGTTTTCCTGATTTTTGCCATCTGGGCGTATGCATACTACCGCAGGGAGCGCAAAAAGGACCAACAATAACCTTTAAATAGATAGATACCCCAAATATTGGAACCTAAGTATCCTGCTTTTTTCATCAAAAAGCAACAAAACAGGTGAAAAAATGGTTAGAGTATTTGACGTTGATGCAAATGCATTGCTTGCGAAAACCGCCGAGAAGCTCAAGGCAATGGGCATAAACAAGCCCGAATTCGCCGGAGTGGTCAAGAGCGGGGCACATGCGGAGAGGCCTCCTGAGAGCGAGGACTTCTGGTATGTGAGGTGCGCCTCCCTCATGAGGCAGGCTTACGTGAACAGCGAAGTCGGAGTGCAGAGGATGAGGAGGCACTATGGGGGCAAGAAGAACAGGGGCGTCCGCCCGGAAAAGCACGTCCCGGCAGGCGGCTCGGTAATCCGCAAGGCATTCCAGGAGCTTGAGAAAGCAGGGCTCATGGAGAAAGGGAAGGAAGGGAGGAAGCTTACCGCCAAGGGCAAGTCGCTCTTGGATAAGAGTGCCAGCGAGCTCTGAATGGGCCCGGGGGTGTAGCCGTTGGACGAGGGGCTTGAAGCCGCAAGGAAGAAGAAGCTTGATTCCCTCGAAGCGGAAAAGGAAGGGCGCAAAAAAGAGGAGCAGGTAAAAGAGCTCCTCCGAAGGACGTTAGAGGAGGGCGCGTATGCGCGCCTTATGAACGTGAAGCTGGCAAACGCCCAGCTCTATGCGGTGGCGGCCAACCAGGTGTTTAGCCTCTACCAGAAAGCCGGAAGGAAGATAACGGAAGCGGAACTCGTTGCGCTCCTAAAAGCGATAAAAGGCAGGGAGCGGGAAACGAAGATTACATTCAAGTGAAGAAAACGAAAAAGAAGTGGTTTCAATGAGCAAGAATACAACTCCAACTAAGAAGAAGAGGCTTGGGAAGAAGACCAGGCAGAACCGGAGGCTGCCCGTGTTCGTAACCGTCCGCACCGAGAGGAAGGTGCGCTGGAACAACAGGAGCAGGAACTGGAGGACCGACAAGATCGGCGATGTGGGTGAGTAGAATGGCGGAGCTAGAAAGGATTTACACTATCCCCCTGCGCGGAGCCTACGAAGGCGTGCGCACTAAAAGGAGCAGGAAGGCGGTAAAAATCGTTAGGGCCTTCATCTCCAGGCACATGAAAGCCGGCCTTGAGGCCGTTTCCATCAGCGAGGAGGTCAACAAGGCAATCTGGAAGAGGGGCATACAGAAGCCTCCGCGCAAAATCAAGGTCCGCGCAGTAAAGGGCGCAGACGTTGTGAACGTCCTGCTGGTAGATGAGAAAGCGGGCGATGCGAAAGCCAGGAAGGCTCCCAAGAAGAAAGAGGCTGCTGCCCAGAAGAAAGAGGAGCCCAAGGAAAAAGCGCCTGAGGCTCCCGTGAAAAAAGAGGAAGCGCCCAAAGAGGGCGAAAAGGAATCCGCTGCCCCGAAGGAGGAAGCTGAGGGCAAGGATTCCAAGAAGGAATAAAGATGAAATACAGGAGGGCCGCGTACTTCGGCAACCCGTTTATCGGGCTGTTCATATGCACAAACGGGAAGCACACGCTGTTCCCTCTTGATGCGAAACAGAGCCTAGTTGATGCAGTCTGCGAAAGCCTGGGCACCAAAGAAGTGCGGGTTAACATAGGCGGGAACAACCTAAACGGGATTTACGCTGCGATGAATGGCAATGGGATAGTGTTGCCCTCAAATACCCCAAGCGGGCAGGCAAAGAAGATTGGGGATGAAACCGGCCTGTCCGTTTACGTTTCAAAGGAAAAATTCAACGCGCACGGAAACAACGTGGCGCTAAACGACATGGGGGGCCTCATAAACCCGAACGTCGGGGAAAAAGAGAGGGTCGCCATGGAGGAGTGCCTGGGAATCGAGCTTGTGCCGTTTTCGCTGGAGGGCTTTAGCGCAATGGGCTCGATGTGCGTTGCAAACAACAAGGGATTCCTCATACACTATTGCGCAGGGGAGAGGGCGATTGCGGAAATCGGAGAAATCCTCCGCGTAAAGGGGATGCCCGGGACAATAAACATGGGCACGGGATTCGTGTCCATAGGGCTCCTTGCAAATGACAAAGGGTATTTTGCGGGGGAGGCCACCAGCCCGTTTGAACTGGGCAGGGTGGAAGAAGCATTGGAATTTATCTAGGTGAAACCCATGAAATTTAGCATAAAAGGAGAATTCAAGCTGGGCCGGGAAAACCGGGAATTTAGCAAGGAAGTGGAAGCTGAGAGCGAGAACCACGCAAAGGAACTTCTCTACTCCCTGCTTGGCGCCCAGAACGGGGTCAAGAGGACCACCGTGAAGATAACACACATAGAAAAGGTGTGAGGGCAATGGAGCGCGAAGAAATCCTAGCTAGGGCAAGGATTTACAACCAGCAGAGGCAGGCGGTGGAAAAAGAGCTTGAGAAGCTCCTAGCATCCTTGATGGAGCTCAACAATTCGTCTGTCACCGCAAATGAACTTGGGAAAGGCGAAGGGCTAGTCTCCATTGGGGCTGGCGCATACGTGCGCGCGGACTTGGAGGGAAACGGAATCCTCATGCCAATTGGCTCTGGCTACGTAAAAGAATACACGCTGGAAGAAGCCAGGGGGGAAATTGGCAAGAGGGTTGAACTAACCGAGAAGGCGGTAAAGAGGATGCGGGAAGAGCTTGGGAAAATAGACAAGGAGATGGCAAAACTCGAAGGGGAATTCAGGAAATTGGAAGGGTGACTGCCCGGTGTTCGACCTCCTCAAAAAAAGGATTTCCGGCTTTGTCGAGAAGCTAAGCGGCAAGGGGGGAAAAGAGGAGGAAAAACCGGAAGTTGCGCCCCCCATTGAAGAAGAAAAAACTGTTTCTACTAAGGAAATTGAGGATGCTGCTCCTAAGCAGCCTCCAAAAATAGAAGAGGCTCCTTCCAGCCCCCTGGAAGTTGCAGAAGAAGAAGAGCCTCTGGAGGAGAAAGCCGGGATTCCAAAGGCCGCAAAGCCGAAGAAGGCGGAAGCGGAAAAGAAGGAAGGGCCCGCCATCTCTAAAACCGTGAAAAAGGATGAGGGTGCGAAGAAGCCTGCGCAGAAAAAGGGGGCAAAAGAGGCTCCTAAGCAAGAGGAGCCCAAAGAGAAAACCGCGGAGGCAGGTGCTCCAAAAGAAGCTCCCAAAAAAGAGGAGGTTAGGGAAAAGCCTCTTCAGGAATCCGTAAAAAAGAAATCGGAGCCGAAGGAGGAAGAGGAGGCTGTGCCTGCAAAAGAAGAAATCGCGGTTGCACAGGAAGCAAAAGAGGGAGAAAGAGAAGAGCCTTCTCTGGAGCAAGAACCCAGGGAGGGGCCAAAGGCCAGGGAAGTGCGTGAAGAGCGCAAAGAGCCCGAGAAAAAGAAGGGGTTCCTAGAGCAGGTGTTTGGGGGGGGGAAAAAGAAGGAAGAAACCAAGCCTGAACCTAAGAAAGAAGGGATTGCCGCTCCAAGAGAAATCTGGGAAATTGCCAAAAAAGAGGAACCCGCAGAGAAAACTCCTGAGGTTCCGCCAATTAAGGAAACCGGGCCGGAGGAAAAAGAGGAGTCTGCACCCGCAGCGCCAAAGGGGGGGGCCTCCAAGGAGAAGGCGCAGAAAAAAGAGGAGGAGCTAAAAAAGAAAGTGAAAAAGAGCCTCCTTGCTTCGGTTAGCGAAACAATCAGGGGAGAAAGCGAGGTAAAAGAAGAGGAAATCGCAGAACTCCTAGACGAGCTTGAGCTTGGGATGCTAGAGAGCGATGTGGCGCTTTCTGTGGCAGAGGAAATCAAGGAGGAATTGAGAAAGAGGATTGTCGGCTCCAAAGTAAAGAGGGGGCAGACCGCAATCTTCGTTAGAGACAGCCTAAAGGACATCCTGCTTGGGATGTTCAAGGAAACCCCCGGATTTGAAATTTCAGAGAGGCTAAAGGCCGGGGAAGGGCCGCACAAAATCATGGTGGTTGGCCCAAATGGGGCGGGGAAAACGACCACGATTGCGAAAATAGTGAACCTGCTAAAGAAGGAGGGGCATTCGGTATGCGTTGCCGCTTCGGATACCTTCAGGGCGGCGGCAGTCGAGCAGCTTGTGCACCATGGGGGAAAGCTTGGGGTAAAAGTGATACACGGGGCGTACGGCTCAGACCCCACTTCAATTGCGTTTGACGCCCTAAACCATGCAAAATCAAACGGCATAAGCATAGTCATAATAGACACTGCGGGCAGGCAGGACACCAACGTGAACCTTATAAATCAGCTAAAGAAGATGGACCGCGTAATCAAGCCGGAACTAAAAATATACGTGGGAGAAAGCATAGCCGGAAACGCGATGGTGGAGCAGATATCGACTTTCAACAATGACATCGGGCTTGACGGGGTTGTCCTAACCAAGCTTGACTGCGACCCCAAGGGGGGAACCGTGATTTCGGTTTCAAGGGTTGCGAGGCTCCCGATACTTTATGTGGGGACCGGGCAGGGATACGGGGACCTGCGCAAATTCAGGGCAGAAGAAATCGTGGAGGAGATTCTCTCTTGATTAGGATACTCCTGGATACCAACTTCCTGCTTGTGCCATACCAGTTCAAGCTGGACGTTTTCGAAGAGATGAAAGGAGTTTTCGAAGGCGCCTATTCATATGTTGTCCCAAGCGGAGTGATTGGGGAATTGCAAAACCTGGGCAAGGGAAAGGGGAGGGAGGGGGCGGCTGCCAGGTTTGGGCTCAAGCTTCTTAGGATGAGGGAACACGAAGAGGTCAAGAGCGATGGCAACGTGGATGAGTGGATTCTAGGATACGCGCAGAAAGAGGGGCTGATAGTTGCGACAAACGACCGCGCGCTCAGGGAAAAGTTAAAAAGGAAGAGAGTGAAGGTCGTATCGCTCATTTCAAGGGCAAGGATAGGGATAGTATGATTGAGGAACTGCCTGCTTTGGATACGCTGCCCGACTTGGGGATATGGGGATGGGCGCTCCTTGGGGCGTTCGCATTCTTCACGCTGCTGCTATTGATTATTGTCGCATATTTCTTCCTAAAGAGGGGCTCTGGCTCGGTCAACTTCGAGAAAAAACTCATAGATGGGCACAGCGTGGTAAGCGTGCAGCCGTTTTTCAACTTAAAGAGGGCGATGGTGCAGGACAAGGCGGGAGGGGAAAGCCTGGTGTTTGTGCGAGAGAACATCCCCTCCGGGGAAAAAGTCGTATTCGAGTATCCCGCTTCCAACACCCCCGCAAGGCTCACTACCGAAGGCGAGATTAGCGTCACCCTGGAAGCGAAACCTTGATTGAATTATAGATTTCTAGGATTTCCTCTTTTGATAGCTCCCTTGCGCGCTTTTTGGGAAGCTCTTCTGGCACCCCTATCCCTGCGTGGGAGAGGGCGTTTTTTATGTTCTGGTTCTTGTGCGAGAAAATCGCCCTTATGAATTCTTCCAGCTTTGGCTCCATCTCAAAATCCTTCCTCCGCAGCAGGATGAGGGCGGAATCCACCCTGGGCGGGGGGTTGAAGGAACCCTTCTTTATCTTCTTTATCAGTTTCACTTCGAAAAGAAGCTGGGAGGTGACGGATAGGCGGCCATAATTGCTTGATTTTGGCTCTGCGGCCATCCTCTTTGCGAACTCCAGCTGGACTATTAGTATTGCGGTTTTCGCTTTCATTTTGGCGATTTTGAAGAGTATGGGCGAGGAAATGTAGTAGGGGATGTTTCCCACTATGAGTTGCGCATCGCTGGACTCAAGTTCCAGGAAATCCCCTTCTATTACCTTGAAGTTTGGGGTTCCCGCAAACCTCTCTTCTAGGTGCGACGCCCATACGGGGTCCATCTCCACGGCCGTTAGGCTTTTGGGGGATTTCTTGAGGAGGAACTGGGTTAGCCTCCCGTCTCCGGGGCCGATTTCCAGGACGTCTTTGCCCTTTGGGTTTGCAAGCGTCGCCTCGAATTCTAGTATGGAGGGGGAACTTAGGAAATGCTGGCCCAGGGATTTTTTTAGCTTCATTCTGGAAACTCCTCCTTCTTTCCTTCTATTATGAGGAGGGCGTCAAGCAGGCCGTATGCGTAATCCGAGCACCCAAATGAGGTGAAATAGTCCTGCTTTGAAAAATAATGGCGCGAATCCTTTGCGTACTGGGATGCCAGGCTGAAGACCTGGGGGTATTTTCCTTCGAAGCCCAGGCTGCGCGCATCCTCCATTCGGGATTCCAGTTTTTCCAGGCTTTTTCTCGCCCTCTCGCTCTCCATGGAGTAAGTGTGGGGGAAAACCCTTATATGGGCATACGGAGGGTGCGGAACGTTTATCAATATTAAGAGGTGAAAGAAGAAGATAGTATGGGCCCGTGGCGCAATCTGGATAGCGTACCTGGCTTCGGACGCCTTCTCCTGATTGCGGGAGAAACCAGGGGGTTGCGGGTTCGAATCCCGTCGGGCCCGCAGGAACGAAGAGTGGGCATATAAATGCCCTCTCCAAAAATCAAGTGAGCGCTTATGCAAAAAACCGCAAAAAAGGCAGCCGGGCACCCCATTACAAAAGAGGAAGCGAGGGAGGCTACAAGGAGGATTTCTTCTTCCATGGAGGAGAATTTCAGGAAGGCCATCAGGGACTTTGAGGATAGGTGCGCAAGGAAATTCTTGGAGGCTAGGAACAACGCGGAATTCGATTCGGCGTTCTATTACATGGAGCAGGAGAGGCAGAGCAAGTGCCCCTATGCAGTAATCGACGATTCATTGGTCAGCCAGGACAACATAAGGAAGGGAAAGGACGGGAAGTACGTGCTGCCCAACCTCAACTGGAAGAAGACGCGGGAGGGCATACGCAAGGCCGTTTCCAATACCATAGGAAAGATGGGGGAGGGGGCGGAGTATCTGGCCAGGCAGAAAGGGGAGGGGAACTACGGGGCATTCATAGACGTTAGCATAGGGAGGTTCGCGGGCTTTGGGGCCGCCGAATTCAACGAGGCCCTATCCTCAGAGGTTATTGCGGAGTTTGGGGAGAAGCTTGCCAAAGAGGGCATAGTGATTTCAAGTGCCACACAACGCGAAGAAGGCGCGGCCCCCACAATCCGGATGAGCCTTGCAGAAGAGGGAAATGAATTTACCCGCAAGCGCTAGCTGGGCAGTTGTGCGATGGGATTCCCATTTTTTTAGATGTTCTTTAGTATCCTAGCCAGGATGGGCAGCAGCTTGGATTCGGCTTTTGATAGGTGCTCCTGCAATGTGGATGCTTTTATGCCGGTTATTCCGGCTAATTCGCGGATTGTGAGCTTCTTGGGGACTTCGTAATAGCCCTTGGAGACTGCGAGGTTGAATATTTCCCTCTGCTTTTCGCTTAGGAGTTCGCTTGCCGCCTTGAGTTCCAGGAAGCCCACCGATGAGAAAGTGGAGAATCCCGCGGAAACGCCGTCTGTTATGTACCTTTTGCGCTTTATTTTGATTTCAAAATCGTCCGGGAGCATTTCCAGAAATTCACGGAACGCGGAAAACGAAGGGGCAAAAAGGAGCACGTTGTCCACCCCATGGTGGGTTACCACGGGCTCTAGGGAAAAGCACTTGCTCTTTGCAAGGGCGTGGGAGATTCCGACATCCGCTTCCGTTGCCATTAGCACGTCAGCGGAATCCTTGGAGAGGGAGACTATCTCCATCTGCTTTACAAACGGGGCCTTCTTGTGGAGCTCAATTAGCTTCTTCGGGTTTGAGGACTTGAAGGTGAATATGTGCGAAACCTTGTTTTTTGAAACGCCGGTTATGCCCCGCATTATCGTGCGCGCCTCCTCCTCGCGCATCTTATCCAGGGCGTGTATGTTCATGCAGGGGTGGCTCACTTCAAGCTCTATTATAAGGGGCCTTGCCTTTGGCATATTGGAGGGATTAGGGGGCGGGGTTTATAATTTGTGGGGCGTGGGCAGAGCGGGATTCCGAGAAGCGATGGAAGGATTCCATCAGGGGCCAAGAAGCGCTTGAAGAGGGGATTGCTTGGGTAAAGGGTGCGGCTTTTATGGGGGAGCCGTACATGTCCGGCATCAGGAATAAGCCGGGGGGCCTTCCGTAGATAGTGCATGGAAAGCGGCAAGATGGCGATGGATGCGGCATTCAGGGGCACGTGCAGGATTATTTTCGGGAGGGAAATCGGGGGGATTGAAGGATACGGAGAATACCTGGGAGGATACACCCTTCCCTGCCACTTAGGGAAATCTTGCATAAGCGGCAAAGAGGTCGTGACCACGCTTGGGTACCCCAAAGGGGCGAAGCTGGTTTCGCAGGATGAGATTGGGAAGCTGGGATTCAAGGCGGTGGATACTGCCAGCATAAGAGACATTGATTCCCTGCTTGAAGCCATCGGGGAGAACGTAGTTTATTGCGGTAACAGGAGGTTTGGGAAGAACCTGAATGTTGAGCGCTCAGACAACATAGTGAATTGCCAGAACGTGTGGGATTCGCAGAGCGTGTTCCACAGCCGCTTCTGCGCGCACACTTCGCTGAGCAGGGAGTGCGACCACTGCTTCGGGCTTTTCGCGCACCCTTTTGCGAGGTTCTCAATGAGGTGCGTGTGGGGCATGGACGTAACGCGGTGCTTTGAAGGGTACTGCTGCAACAATTCAAGCGACTGCCTGTTTTCATACAACATGGGAGGGTGCTCGGACACGCTCTTTTCCTTCAACCTGCGGAACGCGAGGAACGTTATCGGGAACGTGGAGCTTCCAAAGGAGAGATACGTTGAGCTAAAAAAGAAAATATTGGGCGAGATTGCAGAAGAGCTTGAGAGGGAGAAGCGCTTTCCCTCATTAATTGAAATCGTGCGGGAATACGGGGGCGTTGGGGATGGAGTCCCAGAATACATTGAGAGCCTAAAGGAGCGGGAGGGAAAAACGAAGAGGATAGGGGAATCGTTTGCGGTTGCCTCAAAGATAGTCCTGGGCAGGGAGCTTGGGGGGATGCTAAAATACGAGGATTGGCTCCTTGGGGGGAGCGTGAGGGTAAAGGTGGTTCGGGGCGCAGACGGGAAGGAGGCGCACAGGGTGGATTCGGTTGTGCCCGGGCTAAAAGACGTTCCGCAGGAGAGGTTCGTGGGGGGAGAAGAAGCCCTGCGCCTTGGTAAGGAAAAGAAGGCGGAAATAGGAGACGGGGTGGGGCTTGCTGGGATATTGGAGGAAGCCGGGAGGATTGGATATTTTACCCACGAATTCCGCTTTGGGGCCAGCATGGGATTGGTTGACAATCCCATAAGCTACTCTTCTGTGGACATATACAAGGTGTTTGACACCACCAATTCAAAGCACTCAGGATGCACGTTTACCGCAATAGAGTCCGAGTACGTTTTCGGGGGCAGATACAGGATGCTTCATAGCAGGATGTGCATAAACTGCTTTGAGTCCACTTCGCTATCCTGCTGCTTTGAGGTGGATAGCTCATTTAGCACTGCGAACTCGTTCTTTTGCCACAACTGCGAAAACCTGGATGGGGGGATATTCTGCTTCAATGCAAAGGGCAAGAGGTACGCGGTGGGGAACACCGAAGTCGGGAGGGGGGAATACCTTAGGATACGCAAAATACTCCTAGATTATGTTGTGGGGGAGCTTGAGGGAAAGGGGGAGCTGGGGCTCTCCATACTAAAAATTGGGGAAAGGGAAAAAAGGGAAATTAGGGGGAAGTGAATCCCCTTTATTTTTTCTTCTTGGCGGCAGGCTTCTTGGCAGGAGCGCTGCGCTTTGGCCTTGGCTTTGGTGCGGGTGCCAGAGGTGCGGGTGCCGCAGGCTTCTGCGCTGCCGGCCCCTCTTTCTTCCTCTTCTTCCCAAAGAGGAAGATTGCGGCCACTATGATTGCCAGGGCAACTGCCAGGAGCGGCAGGGCCATGTCAGCCTGCTCAACTTCTTCTGGTTCGGGCGCCGCCACTATTTCAACGTCGGATGAAACCTCGTTTACGAGGAATTCCTCCCTGCCTCCGTACCTTGCGGTTGCGCTCATCTGGAGCGAATCAAGCTCCTCTTCGGAGATTAGGAGGCCGGAGAACTGCACCACCGTTGACTGGCCGGGAGTGAGTGATTTCACTTCCGGGGCGCTTAGCGTGGAGCTTGAGAGGTCCGTGGTATATGAGACCTCGGCCATGAAGTACACGTCCTCCTGCCCCGGGTTTGTGAGCTTGATTGAAACCGTGTCCGCTGCGGGGGAGTAGGTTGCGGTGGTTATCTCAAGCATTGAGCTGTCTACGAAATCCACCATTCCCATGTCCACGTACGCGGTAAGCGCGTTTTCAAAGGCAATCTTGGAGCTGCTATAATAGACGGTGATGTTTGCCGCCAGCGCTCCGGGCGACTCTATTGCAAGGGGATAAGAGATTCCCCTGGTTTCGCCCTTTGCTAACAGGACCGGCTCATCGTCACCAACGGTCGCCACGAGCTCCCCATCTGAATAGACGCGGATTGTGGAGGTGGCGTAGGTCGCCACTGTTCCGGTGTTGGTGAGGATTAGTTCCACTTCCTCCTTTGCCGTGTTGTACTGGACGTCTTCAAGGGCCAGTTCAAGCACGACGCCAGGCAGCGGATAGAAATCCAGGGCCTGCATCTCCCCGCCTATTGCGGAGGTCTGCCCCATCTTTACGAAAACCGAGAAGCGCTTGTCGTCTTCTGGGTATTGGGCGTTTATGTTCTTCATGAGGTTGTATACCGGGGAGGTGTAATCGCTCTTTATTAGGACGCCAACTTCAAGGCTTCCATCCTCTACTAGGGAGGCGATGTATTCCTCGGATTCTTCCGGGATCGTGTGGGAGACGAGCATTACCGGGAACGCGCCCTCGGTTATTGAAGGCTCAAGGAAAGTGCCATCCGCAAAGAGCATCTGGCCTTCGGAGCCGTAGCTCCCAAAGTACCTCTTTAGGAGCTCTATGTTGTCCGAATACTTGTCCCCGGTTTCAATCTGCTCAAAGAGGATGCCTTCGGAAGAGAGGGCAGAGAGGACGCTTGAGTCCACCGAGCCGTATACTAGGATTTCCCCGAGCGCGCCCGAGGGGCAGCCTGCTGCGGCCCCTGAGAGGAACGATGCGACTTCAAGCGCATTGTCCTTTGTCGCAAAGAGGATGTATGAGGCCGACGCCTTGGCGTAGCCAAAGAGGGAAACCGAGTTGTACGTGTAGTCCGGGTCGGTTAGCACAAACGAGCATGTTTGCGTTGCCGCAGAAGAGGCAAGCTCTAGGTTGAACGAAAGGGGGTCTGAGGAGACCATCTCCCCAACCACCGTGGCCCCGTTGCTCTCTAAGGCGTTCTTGTACCCGGTGTGGACCGGGGCGGAGCCCGAGGAAACGAGAGTCACTTCCTGCGCCCCGACTGCGAGCACGGCGCTCTGGAGGGACGAGGCGGGGTAGATGTAATACGAAGTATCCCCTATGACGTTTGCATAAGACGCCGCGGAAACGACGTCCACATATTCAAGCGAGTTTACCACGATGTGCGCATTAAGGGTTGTGCAAAATAGAAACAACAGCGCAACTAGAACAATATGCCTCTGCATAAACTGAACTTAAGATGCGAATGTATATAAAGCTTAACAGTTTTAGGAAAATTTAGAAAGATTATTGCACTAATAGGTTGGGGGCTGGCCGCCGCAGGGTCCGGATGGGAGCACGCCATGCTATTTAAACTTTCATGGGCAAAAGAGGAGCATGGAAGAAACGGGCGAAGCCAGCATCGGAGAATTCGAAGAGGCTGGAAAGATAGGGGCGAGAGTGAGGGAGGAAAGCAGGGCCCTGATAAACATCGGAGAAGGGCTTCTGGACATAGCCGAGACCATAGAGGGCATGATACGCGACGAGGGGGCGCAGCCCGCTTTCCCGGTGAACGTTTCGGTTAACGAGGTTGCCGCGCACTATACCCCGGAATCAGGAGACAAGGCGACAATCGGGGAGAATGACGTTGTGAAAATAGACCTGGGGGTCGAACTAAACGGGGCGCTCTCGGATACCGCATATACCATGGACCTTGGGGGAGGCTACGGGAAGCTTGTTGAGGCCTCAGAAGAGGGGCTAAAGAAGGCCATTGCCGCAATGAAGCCCGGGGCCACAATCGGGGAAATCGGCGGGATAGTGGAGGACACTATAAAGGGCTATGGGTACAAGCCCATTGCAAACCTCACAGGCCACAGGATAAGCACGGGAATCCTGCACACCGGGATTGACGTGCCGTCAATTAGGACCGACGACCCGTATGAGCTGCAGGAGGGCGAGATATACGCAATAGAGCCCTTTGCGACAAACGGCAGGGGGTTCGTTTCGGACTCCGACCAGGTGGAGATATTCAGCTTGTATATGCCCGGGAAGCTTAGGATGAGGGAATCCCGGAAGGTCCTAAACCACATAATCTCAAATTACGGGCTGCTGCCTTTTGCAGAGAGGTGGCTGCAGCAGGAATTCCGCTCAAAGCTGCTCTTAAAGAATGCGCTAAAGGAGATGCTGCGGATGCAGGTCCTAAAGGCGTACCCTGTCTTAAAAGAGGCTGGAGACGGGATTGTCGCGCAGGCAGAGCACACGGTGCTAATAGAAGAAGGTGGAGCCAGGATATTAACTAGGGAGTAGGCCCTTTTCCTTTTTCGTTTTCGGGTTCTTCCCTTTTTTGGGGGAGAATGCTCTTTTCCGGCTGCTCTCGTGCTTCGGAGTTTTCATGGGGTTTCACTTTTTCGTTGTCCCCTCCTTTTTCTCCTCTTGCCCTCTCGCCCTCCGGGATTACGTTTTCCCCATCTTCATCTGTGAGCCTGGTTTGCCTCCCCTGCCGCTGCTGCCCTTTTTCCTTCCTGCCTTCTTCCGGTTCCCCCTTTTTGGATTTTTCTAGGATTTCCTTTTTCTTTTTCCTAAGCCAGAGCCTCCTGCGGATTTCCCTTGCCGCATCATAGAGGGCCAAGAAGGCGAATTCCGCAACAGCCAGGTTCATCATCGTGCAGGGGTTGAATATCCACTGCCCTGGGAGAGCCAGCACAAGCGGGAGTGCGGCAATGGCGATGCGCTTCTTCCTGCTGAGGCGCTTAAAGCGGTGGAGGAGCGACCATGTTGCAAGGGACATCATCAGGAGGAACATCCACTGCGGGGGGGTTTCTGGAATTGTGTATAAGGGGAATAGGATGGGGAAGGTGCAGGCTTCTGCGGCAAACCATCCTGGGGGAAGGAATCCTGGGGCCTTGAGGTCAAGTTCAAGCAGGCTTTCGTCTAGCTCAAAGCCGTCTTCAAAGAGGGAGAAGAGGAATGAGGCGGTTGATGGGAGGGGCACTCCATCTCCCACTACCACGTAAACGGGAACTGTCCTGCTGGCTCCCGGGGGCAGTTCCCCTATGAAATGGGGGAGGATTACCTGCATCATCTCCGGGCCGGTTGCGTTTATTGTGAGGTTGCGAAGGGAGGTGTTCCCGGTATTGGCTAGGGTGATGTTTATTTGTATGCGCCCGTCTATGAAGAGCACGCCCGTTTCGTTGGGTAGGTTTATGCTAGCCTGCGGCGGGACTGCCTCAAGCACCACTTCCGAGCGTGCGGATGCTATGCGGGCCGTGTTGCCTGCAATCGTCCCTGTGCAGTAGAAGGAATCCGCGAATGAGGGGCCGTTTTCGCTGTATTCTAGGATTGCGGAGAGCGGCATGTTCACGCGTATGTGCCCTAAAATCGTGCCGTTTTCCCCAATCTCCCTGGATTCAAGCGAGATTGAAACGTACTCTATGAAGTCCGCTTCCATCACGCAGGCTACGTTGGTGAGGGCAACCGAGGAGGAAACGGTGAAGTTGGATTCTGTGGGCGAGAGGTAGATTGCGTAGAGCCCTATTGAATCCGGGGCAACCGTGAAATTGGCTCCTGGGTAGACTTCCGGGAATTCGTATCCTGGGAACGGTTCAATGGGCAATTCCTCGTCTTTGAGGTCGGTTCCCTCCTCATCCTCAGGAGCGGTTGCTATTGTGAATGTGGCCGAATCAGAGGCAGTCCTTCCCGTAGTGGAGTTCGCATAGAAAGTGAGCGTGTAGGTGCCATCTGCAAGTGTGAGGTTGAAGTTCCCGGTGCAGTTGGAGAGGCTGTAGTTCGCGCCATCAAGAGAATACCAGCAGGAATCCAGGGCGGAATCCGGGGAGGCGCTGTAATTTACGAGGATTGTGGAATCGGAGTAGGTGGTGGAGGTGGGCGAATACAAGATTGCGGTTATCGCCTCTTCTTCATAGATGTAGAAGAAGTAGGTCTCGTTTGCTGGGAGCATGAACTGGACATCGAACATGCTTCCGTTATACCCTGCGCGCGGGTCAATTGAGGATAGGAAAACCGGCTCGGAATGCGTTGCATCCGAATACTTGAGGACTCCAAGGAAGCTGTTCTGGGCCAGGAACACGTATGCGCAGGAGAATGTGGTGTTGCCCACTGTACAGGGGAGGGTTGCAAACGGGTTTGCAAAAGTGTTGTAGGGGCTATCCAGAAAGGTTGTGAAATCGGTTCCCAGAAACAGGGAGAAATTGGAAAACATCCCTGTGGAATTGAAATCGGATGCAGCCGGGGAGGAGAGGCTTGGGATGTCCGGCTTGGATGAGAGGAGGCTTGCAATCATCGTGTAATTGGAAACCGAGCCATTAGGGTAGACGGTGTATATGCTTGAGTTAAAGGGGAAGTGGATTAGGACCGGGTAGGCGAGGTCCGGGGATACCGAAGTGTTCATCCATCCCGCTATTCCCGCCCAGTATTGGGTGGGGGTGGGCTGGCTCAGGTTGACGCAGGATACGTTGCCCCCTTCTGTGGCGATGCTTACTGTGCAATAGGCAGCAGAGAGAAAGAGCAATGCAAATAGGGAGAGCCTCGCAAGCATCGGGAAGATATGTCATCCCATACTTTATAAATGGGGGAGAGGGGGGATTCCTGCTGCGATTTGGGAATCCGTGCAGTGGCGGTTTTGGGGATTTGCAAATGGGATTGGGGACAATCTTATGGAAGGTTGGGAATTGCCGTTTCCTAGGGCAGTTCTATTGAGTCCCCGTTTGCGGGGGCTATTGCATCAAAGCCCATCTCGCGTATTTCCTGGGCAAACGCCTGGGTTTTGTCCCCGTGGTTTAGGATTACCTTCTGGGGGTTTGCCTTCTTTAGGAAATCCAGGAGCTCGCTCCTTCCAGCGTGCGCGCTCAGGTCCAGGTAGGTTGCGGGAATCGAGACTTCCAGCTCGTTCTTGTCTATGAATACCTTTCCTTCGTTTAGGAGCCTCCAGCCGTTCGTGCCTTCCACGTTGTACCCGCTAAAGATTATGCGGGAATTGGGGTGGAGGCCCATCAGGTAGGAAAGGGCTGGGCCGCCTTCCATCATTCCTGCTGTGGAAACTATCACCCCGGGTTCCTGCGTTGCCTCCCTGCGCATCTGCGTGTTCTCAACGAACATTGCCGAATCGCAGGATTTTGCAAAATCCTGGGGGTCGCTTATGTATTGGGGGTTGTCCAAATAGAGATTGGTTACCGCCTTGGACATCCCATCTAGGTAGACCGGGATGCCGCGCAGGCGCGCATTCAGGATTGAGAGGAGCTCCTGGCTTCTCCCGACTGCGAAAGCGGGAAGCAGCACGGTTCCCCCTTCGTCAACCGTTTCCTCAATAAGTGAGATTAGCGTGCGCTCGGTCTCTTCGCGAGGGGGGTGCTCGCGGTCGCTGTAGGTGCTCTCTAGAATCAGGTAATCAATGCCTTCGGGGGGGACTGCGCCCTTGTGCATTCTTGTATCCTTTGAGTTGAAATCCCCGGAGTAGAAGAGGCTTTTTCCCTTGTGGGTTGCCTTGAGCATTGAGGAGCCTAGTATGTGGCCCGCATCGTATAGCTTGTAATCGGTGTCCCCAAGGGAGAGCTGCTGCCCATAGAGCATTTGCGTCCAGTGGGCTTCTGCGCGGGCGATGTGCACCTTCTTGTATGGGGCCTTGTCCTCCATGATTTTTAGCGAATCGTTCCAGAGGATTGAGGAAATCTGCATTGTGGGGGGCGTGCCGAACCAGTGGACGAACGGGCGCGTGTATAGCTCAGGCACCAGGCCGCTATGGTCTAAGTGTGCATGCGAGATGAACACGCCATCCAGGTTTCCCTGGTAAGGGATTGGGAGCGTGTTGGTTTTAGATTCCCCGCCTTTTGAGAAGATTTTGAGGCCGTAATCTAGCAGTACGCGCTGGTCGGTTTCCAAGAGGAAGCAGCTCCTTCCCACTTCCCTTCCTGAACCTAGGCAATGCAGCTTCATGAACCTGCTTTTTCTGGAAAAGGATAAATAGGGAGGGGGAGGTTTCGTGGCGGGAGAAAGGAATGCGCGGCAATTGCCGTGTTTTTTAGGAGGATTTAAAATTGTTGCAGGTGTAGTGTGCGATATGGACAAGCAGGCGACCCTTCCGGAATTCAGGGTGCTAAAAAAATACAAGATACCCGTCCTGCCTTATGGGATTGCTAAAAACATGAAGGAGGCTACCGAGATTGCGGCGCGCATCGGATACCCTGTTGCGCTAAAACTCATTTCCCCGCAGGTTAGCCACAAAACCGACGTTGGGGGAGTGAAGATAAAGATAACCGATGCTACGAGGCTCAGGCACGCCTATGAGGACATAATGGAGAACCGCGAGAAAATAGAGGTTACCGGGGTGCTCGTGCAGAAGATGGCGAGAAAGGGGGTTGAGCTCATAATAGGGGGGAAGAAGGACCCGCAGTTTGGGCACATGATGATACTGGGCATGGGGGGAGTTTACGTTGAGGTTTTCAGGGACATAACCGCAAGGATTTGCCCGATAAACAAGCAGGACGTCAAGGAGATGGTGGGCGAATTGCGCACCCATCCTTTGATTACGGGGATAAGGGGGATGAGGCCCATTAATCTGGAGAAACTATATGGGCTTATGGTCAAGGCCTCGCAGATGATTACCAAAGAGGACATGGAAGAACTCGACCTGAACCCGGTCATATTCGACGAGGAGGGCTACGACATCGTGGATGTGAGGTTTAGCAAATGAGGAAGGACATAGCGAACCTGAAGTACGTTTTCGCGCCCAAGTCGATTGCGGTAATAGGGGCTTCGGACAACCCGTCGAAGCTTGGGAACACTATCCTAAAGAACCTGGTTGATGGGGGGTATGGGAAGAAGATTTATCCGATTAACCCAAAGCACAAGAAGCTATTGGGGTTGAAATGCTACGAAAAAATAGAGGACATCCGCGGGAATGTGGAGCTTGCGATATTCGCAATCCCGGCAAGGTTCGTTCCGGATGTTGCGGAGAGCTGCGGGAAGAAGGGGGTAAAGGGAATCGTGGTTTTGTCCGCTGGATTCGGGGAAGTTGGGGAGGTTGAGTTGGAAAAGCGGCTTGGGGAAATCGTGCTAAAATACAACATGGCGATGGTGGGGCCAAACTGCCTTGGGGTCATGAACCCGAAAAAGAGGGTGGACAGCATATTCTTCCCCTTCTACAAGTTTGAGAGGCCAAAGGTCGGGGGGATATCGCTTATTACCCAAAGCGGTGCGGTCGGCTCATGCGTTGCAGACCTTGCTGCGTATTATGATGTCGGGTTCTCAAAGTTCGTATCTTATGGGAATGGGACCACGATAAACGATGCGGATTTGGTGGAATACCTAAGCGCCGACCCTGAAACAAAGGAGATACTCTTGTACCTTGAGGGGACAAAGAACGGGAAGAAACTCCTTAGGATGCTAGAGAAGGCGAACGTGAAAAAGCCGGTAATCGTGCTGAAAGCGGGCAAGAGCAAGAGTGCTGGGAATGCCGCAAAATCGCACACGGGCAACCTCGCGGGGGACTACATGGCCTACAACGCGGTGTTCCGCGAGAGCAAGGTAATAGAGGTTGATTCGGTAGTTGAGCTATTCTACGTTGTTAACATGTTTAGCCAGGAGCTGCCCAAAGGGAGGAGGGTTGCGGTGCTCACAGACGGCGGGGGGCTGGGCGTCCTTACTGCGGACGCAGTTGAGAGCGAAGGATTGCAGATGGCGGAATTCGGGGAGGAAACCAGGGAAAAGCTAAAGCAGGTCCTGCCCCCCTATGTGAACATAGGCAACCCGCTGGATATAGTGGCGGATTCCGGGACAGACATTTACGAGAAATCCCTGCGGATAATGATGGAGGATGAGAGCATAGATTCGGTCATAGTAATCGTGCTCTTCCAGGCACCTGCTGTGGATTCTAGGATAATCGATGTATTGGTAAAGGAATCGGACAGGAAGGAAAAGCCGATTGTAGTAGTGGCGGTTGGGGGAAACTACACCAAGGAGAACCGGAGAATATTGGATGGGTATGGGGTTCCGACTTACGGGTGCCCGCTTTCCGCTGTGAAAACGCTGCGCAGGATTACGGATTATTCCCTTTTCCTTAGGACCAGGAAAAGATGATCCATTTCGAAAGGTTCCAGGTTTACGCGCTCTAGGACTTCAAGCTCTTTTGAGAGCTCTTTTTCCACTTCCGCATATATCTGCTCCGGGGACTTGGTCACGTCTATGCTTTGGGACTTGATTGCAATCATTGCGCAGCCGCCCTTTTTGAGGAAGGCGCGGCAGTTTTTGAGGAGTATGTCGGCTTGCTCCGGGGAGGCCACATCCTCGTATACTATGTCTACTTTCCCCACTTCCGAATACGTTTGGGGGTTGCGGGCATCGGCCAGGATTGGGAGCATGTTCCTCCTCTTCTCGCAGAGTGCGATGAGGGTTTTCATTGAGTGGGCGGAGATTTCAACCGCATATAGCCCTCCGGAAGTTAGGATGTCGGAGAGATGGGAAGGGGTTGTGCCCGTTGATGCCCCAAGGTATAAGACTACCGAGTTGCGCTTTATGGGGTTGTTTTTTAGGCCGTTTTTTATTGCGGCGCAGAGCTTGCTCCTCCTTGGGTTCCATGCGCGGTATTCGGTTCCGGAGATGCGGATTAGGTTTTCTCCATAGACTTTTGAGCCCGGAACCGCGTTGCGGGTTAGGATTCTGCCTTCGTGCTCAAAAACGTTGTCAAAAATCTCTTCCATTCTCTTCGCCTTCCTAATTGCGCTTCTAGAGGAACGGCTTCCTAAACGAGCGCATGGGGAAGAACTCGCTTACCTTGTCATCTGAGAGGAAGTCAAGTGAGGAGCCGCAGGTTGGGCACTTGAAGCCGAAATCGGATGCGGAAACGAAATCGTGTATGCTCGCTCCCCCGCAGCCTGGGCAGTAGTAGTGCTCGCCGTTGCTAAAATCGAGCTTCCTGTGCTCTTCGTCCATCTTCTTGGACACCCAGTCTTTTATCCTTGCAACGTTCAGGTACCAGTAGTATGAGAACCATCCGGTTTCAGAATCCTTGTGGCGGGTGTATTCAACTATTCCCAGGGAGTGGAGCTTGTTGAGCGTTGCGCGCACATCGCTTATTTTTATCTTGAGCTTCTTTGCCATGTCCTCATCGGAGGAGTTGTTGGAAAATCCGCGGATTATTTCCAGCGCGTATTCCCCCCCGGAATCTATTACCAGGTGGCGCGTGTAGCGGTCTGAGAGGAGCTTGGATATCTCCCCATGGTCGAGGGGGGGAAGCTTCTTTTCCACCGGCTTTGCGGGCGCCTCGCCCACATCCCCATCCGCGTCCTTGAGTGAGGGCCTCTTTGCCTTAAGCGCCTTCTTTGGGGGGGATTTCTTGGATTTTGCAGCGGTTTTCTTGATAAGGGACTTCTTGCCTGCGGCCTTCTTTTTTGCGGCGACTTTTTTTGCGCCCTTTTTGGGCACAAGCTTCTTGGTGGCCCTGCGCATAGGAGAGTTCTTGGAAACCTTTGCAGCGCTTTTCTTTGGGGCTTTTGCCCTGGAAATTGCGGCCTTGGGCTTGGCTTTTGCCTTTGGGGCGGCCTTGCTGGTTGCCCTCTTTGCAAGGGCGCTGCGCAGCGCCTTGCGGGCCACGGATTTTTTCAATTTGGATTTAGGAGTTGAGGGTGATTGCTTCTTTTTTGCAGGGCTCTTGCTTTTTTGCTTTGAAACGCGGGAGGCGTTTTTCACGGATTTCTTGCGGGGAGATTTATTGGCAGTTTTTGCTTGCATTTAGAATCACCAATCTTCTGCGCTGCGGGGTGTTATTTAGGGCGGTGCGAATATTTAAAGGTTATCCAATAACCGACGGAGAATACGCAAATATTGAGGGGAAAAAGCGCTTTTTAGCCCAAGATGCGAGGATTGAAGCGCACATTTTGCATGCTGTTTGGGGGATTTTTGGCAAAAAGGATTTTAATTTCAAAAGCGCAAAAAGGCATGTGGGAAGCCAATGAAGCCGGATAATTACTGCGTAAGGTGCAAGGGCGCAAAGAACCTGTGCGGGCTGGGGTACTGCCCCATACTAAAAAAGATAAGGAGCCAGCACAGGAATACGCGGGAATTGAAGGAAACGATTTTCGGGCCATCCAACGAGGCGTTCGTTGGCTCATCCAACTATCCGGACATATCCTGGGGGCCCATCCTTTCTCTTGGGAGCCACCTTGGGGCCAGGGAACTCTACGAGCAGGGGTACGCGAAGGTTGTTGAATACCGTGCGGCGATGGTAAAGGGGCGGAGGTTTGGGGGCATACGCCCGAACAAGCGGAGTGTGGAGGAGACGCAGGAAGCCGCGCTTTCAGTTAAGCCCGTGGATTTGGAGGTAAATTTTTCTAGGAAGCCGAAATTTGATATGAGGTTTTCATCCGTTGTTGCGCCGGTTGGGGCGAGTGCCCCCATGCG
This sequence comes from Microcaldota archaeon, assembly GCA_016932815.1. Taxonomy (GTDB): domain Archaea; phylum Micrarchaeota; class Micrarchaeia; order Anstonellales; family Bilamarchaeaceae; genus CAIKOA01. The sequence continues at coordinate 28,146 of JAFGCC010000023.1, forward strand.
GAAGGTGCGGCTGTGCGACAATGCGAAAATCCCAAGGGCGGTCGATACGCTAATTGAAGAGGGGCTAAAGGCGAGGGAAACCATGGTTGCGCTGCACGGGAGGGGCCTGGACAATTATTATATTTCGAGCGTGCTCTCCGTTGGGAAATTGGGCGTGCCAGATAAGCGGGTGCTAGTCCCCACAAGGTGGAGCATAACCGCAACCGATGACATGCTGGGGAAGCACCTGATGGAGCGGGTGCGCGAATACCCGCAGGTTAATGCGGTCTGGGTTTTTACCCATGAATCGTATTCCAACCATTATGAGGTGATTATCGCCCCGGGCGCATGGGAATTCGAGAATTTTGAAGCCTGGTGCCCGAACACCCTTTGGAATCTTGGGGGCAGCACCGCAAGGGTAAGCGTGGAGCACGAACCATTTGGGGGGCGCAGCAAGTACGCGGAATCGCAGGCAGGCGCGTATTATGCGGTGCGGCTTGCGGCGCTTGAATTCCTAGATAAGATACGCAGGCAGGGGAGGGTGGTTGCGATAAGGGAGGTTTATGAGGGCTACCAGGTGCCCGTAGGGGTTTTCCAGGTCCGCGAGAACGCGCGGGACGCTTTTGGGAATGCGAAGATGCATTCTTCTGTTTCCGATGCGCTGGAGGTTGTGGGGGGCAGGCTGCGGCTTGGGATTGGGGAATACGTGAAGCGGAGCAGGGTAATAGGGCAGAGGAACCTGCTGGAATTCTTGTAACCATGGTTACAAAGCGGCTGCGCCGCTCCAAGTATAATTATAAATTTAGGTGCAGATAGCTTCCCGAGTTAGGTGGGCATATGCGAAGAATTGAAGTAAAGCCAAAGGGCAGCCTGCGCGAGCCCGCATCGTATTCGCTAAAAAAGGAAATAGAAGCGATGTGCAAGGCCAAGATTACAGACCTCATGATTACCAAGTCCTACACGATAGATGCGGAGTTAAGCGACGAAGAGGTGGAAAAGCTTGGTGCAGAACTATTCACGGACAGAATTGCAGAAGAATACACGTTCAGGGAGCCCGCATACCTGGACACCTGGAGGATAGAAGTCGGGCTCCTCCCGGGGATGACCGACAACGTGGGGGCAACCGCCTCCAAGGCGATTGAGGACATCCTAGGCGAGCCTCACACCGTATATTATTCGCGCGTATTCTACATAGACGGGGACTTTGAGGATACGGAGGCCCTAGAAAAGATTGCGGGCAAGCTCCTTGCAAACAGGGTAATTGAGAGGTGGAGGATTTACAAGCCTTCAGACACGCTCTTTGAGCCGTTCCCGGCGAACGTGGAGCTCAACCACGCCCCGCAAGTAGAAGAGATAAGCCTGGAGCTTGGGGAGCCGGAACTAGGGGAGCTGAGCAAAGAAAGGCTGCTCGCCCTCTCGCTCTCCGAGATGAAGGGCATACGCGACTACTACCGGGACCCTAGTGTCCTAGGAAAGCGCAGGCACGTGGGGCTAGGAGAGAAGGCAACGGACGTTGAGCTAGAAGCCCTCGCGCAATCCTGGAGCGAGCACTGCAAGCACAAGATATTCAACGCGAAAATAGAATACTGCGAAAACGGGGAAAAAGTGGAGGAGGTGGATTCGTTATTCAAGAGGTACATCAGGGGGGCAACCGAGAAAATCCGCAAGCCCTTTGTGGTATCCGTATTCAAGGACAACGGGGGGATAATCAAGTTCAACCGAGAGCAGGACATTGCGGTAAAAGTGGAAACGCACAACGCGCCAAGCGCGCTTGACCCATACGGGGGAGCGCTGACCGGAATCCTCGGGGTAAACCGTGACGTCTTGGGAACGGGAATGGGAGCGCGCCCGGTTGCGAACATGGACATGCTCTGCTTCGGCTATCTTGATGAGGCGGACGTGCCAGAAGGTGCGATGCACCCAAGGAGGATTGCAAAAGGGGTAGTGCGCGGAATCCGGGATGGGGGGAACCCGGTTGGAATCCCCACCGTAAACGGCTCTATAACCTTTGAGAAATGCTACAGCGCCCGCCCGCTGGTTTATGCGGGAACAGTCGGGATAATGCCCAACCAGATAGATGGGCGCCCCACAGCGGAAAAGCGGATAGAGCCCGGATACCTCGCGGTAATGATCGGGGGAAGAATCGGTAAAGACGGGATACACGGGGCGACTTTCTCTTCGCAGGAACTAACCAAGGGCCTCTCATCAAGCGTTGTCCAGATCGGGGATTCTATTACCGAGAAGAAAGTAATTGACCTGGTGCTTGAAGCAAGGGACAAGGGACTCTTCGAGGCGGTAACCGACAACGGGGCAGGGGGGCTATCTTCAAGCATAGGGGAGCTAGCACAGTTCTCCGGGGGATGCGAAATCTACCTTGACAAGTGCCCGCTCAAATACCCTGGGCTAAACCCCTGGGAAATCCTGCTCTCAGAATCCCAGGAGAGGATGAGCCTCGCAGTCCCCAAAGAAAGGTGGGAAGAATTGCAGGAACTATCCAGAAAGCACGATGTTGAGGCAACAATCGTAGGCACGTTCACAGACAGCGGGTACTTCCACATATTCTACAACGAGAAAACGGTCGGCTACCTCCAAATGGAATTCCTGCATGAAGGGATGGGGAGGATGGAGCTTAGGGCGAACTGGGAAAAGAAGCTCCAGCCCGAACCAAGTATCGGCAGGGACGACTACAACGAAATCCTGCTGGACCTAATGGGTGCGCCCAATATCGCCTCCAAGGAATGGGTAATAAGGCAGTACGACCACGAGGTGCAGGGGGGAAGCGTGATAAAGCCCCTAATGTGCGGAGGCGGGCCATGCGATGCGGGAGTAATCCGGCCCGACCTGGATTGGGAGGAGGGAATAGTAATCAGCCACGGCCTCTGCCCCAAATTCACCGAGGATTCTTACCACATGGCACAGCTTGCGCTTGATGAGGCGGTAAGGAACGCGGTTGCCTGCGGGGCGATGTTTAGCTACCTCTCCTGCCTGGACAACTTCTCCTGGCCCGACCCGATAAAATCCGAAAAGAACCCGGATGGCGAATACAAGCTTGCGCAGCTTGTGCGCGCCGTAAAGGGGATGCACGATGCGGCCGTTGCTTATGGGGTTCCGCTAATTTCGGGAAAAGACAGCATGAAAAACGACTACTATGCCAAGGGCAGGAAATACTCGATAAACCCCACACTCGTTGTAACGGTGGTGGGAAAAATACAGGATGTCGAGGAAGCCATAAGTTCGGACTTCAAGGAGCCGGGGGACACCATTTACGTCCTTGGGGAAACCCGCGGCGCACTTGGGGGAAGCGAATACTACAAGCTCTTTGGGGGTGTGGGCAACGGGATGCCCGAAGTCCGGCTTGAAGAGTCTGCTGCGCTATATTCCGCGTTCTCCAAGGCAACTGCCGCCGGCCTAGTTGAGAGCGCGCATGATGTTTCCGATGGCGGGCTCGCGGTTGCGGTTGCCGAATGCTCGATTTCCAGGCTGCGCGGGGCGGACATAGACCTCTCCCTTTGCGCAAGGGAAACAGAAGAGCCAAACGCGCTCCTCTTTGCAGAAGACGGAGGAAGGCTCGTAGTCAGCGTGCGCCCGGAAAACGAGAGAAAATTCGAGAGAATCATGGAGGGAACCGCTACTGCGAAAGTGGGCAGGGTAAGGGGGGATAAGAGGGTCCTGCTGCGCATGGGCGGCAAGACAGTCGTGAACCTTGAGGCATCAGAATTGAAGGCTAGATGGAGAGGAGGGTTGAAATGGTAGGAAAAACCAGGGCGCTAGTCCTAAACGGATACGGGATAAACTGCCCGATGGAAACCGCGCACGCAATAGGCGCAGTCGGAGGGAATGCGGAAATACGGCACGTAACCGAACTGCTTGACAACCCGAACATGCTAGAAGACTACAACTTCATGGCAATCCCGGGGGGGTTTTCGTTTGGTGACGATATCGGCTCGGGCAAAGTGCTCTCAAACAAGCTCCGCTACAAAGTCGGGGACGGGCTGCTTGATTTTATTAGCCGCGGGAAGCTAATCTTAGGAATCTGCAATGGGTTCCAGGTGCTAGTTAAAATGGGCCTGCTTCCGGAGCCGGACTTTGAGCAGAGGGTTACCCTCACATACAATGAATCCGGAAAGTTTGAAGACCGCTGGGCGAAACTCCTAATAAACCGGAATTCGCCTTGCATATTCACACGGGAACTTAGCGAGATAGAATTGCCCATAAGGCATGGGGAAGGGAGGTTCATTCCCGCAACCAAGAAAGTGCTAGAGGAGATAGTGGGCAACGAGCTGCACGTTATGCAGTACATAAACGCCAATGGAGGCCTGGGGGGAGGATACCCCTGGAACCCCAACGGCTCGGTTATGGACATCGCGGCAATCTGCGACCGCAGCGGGCAGGTGATGGGGATGATGCCGCACCCGGAAGCCTACAACCACCGCACAAACCACCCCTGCTGGAATGGGGGATTCGGTGCGACCGGGCACGGGCTCTCGCTCTTTAGGAACGCGGTAACGTACTTGGAGCAGGAATGGTGAAGGCCATGGGGAATAGGAGGCTCTCGCGGATAGTTCCGGGCAGCCGCAATTCAATGCGCTACCTCTGGGAACACAGGAACTTCCTAGTTGTCTGCTTCAACCTAATCGTAATAGAGATTGCGAAATACGTTCCCTTCTTGGGCTTCAAGAACGATTTGCTCAGGCTCACCAGGATGAAAATAGGCAAAGACGCTTCAATAGGGCTCTGCGCGATGTTCGACATCTTCTACCCGGAATTGATAGAAATCGGGGAGAACACGATTATAGGGTACAACGCCACTATAATAGCGCACGAATACCTCGTAGCGGAAATGCGCACGGGCAAAGTGGTAATCGGGAAGAACTGCATGATAGGCGCGAACTCCACTGTGCTTGCGGGAGTGGAAATCGGGGATTCCTCAACCGTGTCCGCAGGGACAGTTGTGGATTCGGACATTCCCCCTAACTCTTTTGCGCGCGGCAACCCGATGGTGGTAAGATCAAAAGGAGGGGTAGGCAAGTGAATTTCGGGATAACCGTTTTCCTGTTCCTCTGCTCAATATCGTTCTTTTATGGGTACCTCACTTATGCGGGGATGCTCTCTGAGGCCCCCTTGCACCTGTGGGTTTTCATTCCCGACTGCCCGCTGTATGTGGGGCTCATGCTAATTGTCGTGATGCTGAATCTGAGAAACGAGCTCTTCCGCTTCGTAGTTTCTGTGGGGCTTGCAAAATACGGGCTCTGGACGCTGATGATTTTCCTCCTGTATCCCGCGTATTATTTCTCGCCGCCTATGGCATTCAATACCTACGTCCTGTTTGCCGGGCACATCCTAATGGCCCTGGGCGCATTCGTAATAGTGCCCAAAAGCCCCAAGTTCAAGATTGCCGCCATTGCGCTTGCGTGGTTCCTGCTAAATGATTTCATGGATTATTGGGTGGGCACTATGCCCCGCTTCCCAAGCACCCACCTTGGGTTCGTAATCCCGGCCTCAATAGCATTAAGTATTATCTGTGTGTTCGGACTGTTATTGCTAAATCGCCTGCGCGATTCCCCGCTCATTGCGGCTGTGCGCAGGGCAGTGGTGTATGAAAAATGAAAACTGCCTTTGAAAAAAAACCCGTTGAAGAAGTGGATGCGGATTATCTCGTTGTTCCCTGCATAAAGGGGAGGCTCCCCGAGTGGGTTGCGGAAATACTCAAAGAATGCGGGGCGCAGAAGGATTTCTCCGGGGCCCCCGGGGAAAGCCTGATGCTTCCTCTGCCCAAGAAGAAGTATTCCAGGCTTCTGCTTATTGGAATGGGAGAGGAGAAAAAACTAAAGAGCGAGGGATTCAGGAGTGCCGGGGGGAAAGCGTTCTCCAGGGTTTCCAAGGGAGGCTGCTGCCGCTGCGCCCTGTGGATAAACGAGCAGATGGAGCAGGATTACGAAGGAGCCGTTGGCGCGTTCGTCGAAGGATTCGTGCTGCGCAGCCTAAAGTTGGATGTTTACAAGACTAAAAAAGAAGAAACCGATGAAGAGGAGAATGGCAATGGGGAAGTGGGGGAGCTAGTCGTTGTCGGGGATGAAGACGTGTCGCGCAGGGTGCGCGAAGCCACTGTGCTAGCCGAATCCCAGAACTATGTGCGCAGGCTTGACCTTGAGCCTTCCAATGTGATGACGCCTTCAAGGATGGCTGATGAGGCATTGCTGCTTGGCAAAAAATACGACATGGACTGCCGCGTCTACAGCAGGGGGGAACTAGAAAAAAAGGGCATGGGGGGCATAATCGCGGTGGGGAAGGGAAGCTCAAAGGAGCCCGTATTCGTGCGCATGGAGTACAACGGGGGGAAGAAGCTGCCGCATATTGCGCTTGTGGGGAAGGCCATTACATTTGATTCTGGGGGGATTTCCCTGAAACCCGGCAAGGGCATGGCTGCGATGAAGTACGATAAAAGCGGCGCTCTTGTCCTGATGGGGGTTATGCGGGCCCTTGCCGAATTGAAAGTGCCCGTACGTGCAACCCTGTTTTTCGGTGCTGCGGAGAATATGCCGGATGGGAACTCCACCAATCCCGGGGATATAATCAAGGCATACAACGGGAAAACGATTGAGGTCCTCAATACTGATGCGGAGGGGAGGCTCTGCCTTGCGGATGCGGTTTCCTATGCCGCTTCGAAAGAGCCTGAGTTGATTGTGGACGTTGCAACCCTTACCGGGGCCGCAAACATTGTTTTGGGAAGGCACGGAATATGCATGATGTCCACCGATGATTCTGCAAGCGAGCTCTTCGAGCGGTGCGGGGAGGAAACTTACGAGCGTGTGTGGCCTTTGCCCCTCTGGGACGAATATACCAAGATGATAAAAAGCGACATCGCGGATGTCAAGAATCTCGGGAGCGAAAACGGGGAGGCCGGGACGATTACCGCCGGGATGTTCATAAAGGAGTTCACCGGGGGGCTGCCATGGGTTCATTTGGATATCGCAAGCGTGGATTTGGTGGAGAGCCCTAATGCATATTTGCCTAAGGGGCCTTCTGCTCGCGGGGTTCGGCTGATTACCTCGTTTGTGCGGAGCTGGGTGCAGAAGAAGTAGGTTTGGGCAACCTTTTTAAGAAGCTGTATTCCGAAGAGTAGGTGGAGAGATAAATGTCGCTTAGGAAATTTGTTGAGTTCGTGTTGCTTATTGGGATTGTGGTGTTGGTGCAGCCCCTCATTGGGTTTGCATTTGCGCAACAGTATGATTTAGCGATTATCTGGGGAGTGGCTTTCCTATTTTGCCTAGTTACTTTTATGGTGTTATACCTCCAAGACAAGCAAGACCATGCAGAAGAAGGATACTCTCCATACGTAAATACAAGAATCAAAAAAACTCAAAAAACCAAAAAACTCCTTTCTTCTCTTGGGGAGTTGTGTGTATTAGACCCAGGATTATCTATACGCTCAAATGAGGAAAAGATATTGTTGGAGAAAGATAGCCCTGTATCGAAAACAAGGCTTGTGTACTCTGCTGATGTGGGAACGGTAATCTCAAACCGCTATTCCGTTTCTGGATGGGGGTGGGCAATATTGATTTTGCTTTTCCCGTTGTCTCTCTTGTTCTATGTGTGGCATTCTAATGAAGAGAAAACCCGGCTCAGGGAACTTCTTTCAGAGTGTTTGTGATTTGGGGATAAATGCAATCTTATTAATATGTTTCCCCACCCGATATCACTATGAACTCCATAAAATGGAGCATATTCCTTCTGGGATTTGTTGCACTAAGTTGCTGCCTGTTCGGTGCACCTGAGTATTACCCTAGAATGTGGGAGGACAGTGGCTGGATGGCATCCCATCCCTACTTTCTCAGTATAAATCCAATAATAGATACTGAGATTATAGATGATCAACTTGAACTTGCCCTCAATCAAAGCATACCGACCTTTCAAGATGGATTGGATGAGATGAATCTTAGTGGAGTGTTGGTTTCTTCCGAGGGGAAGGACCAGAATATAATAAACGCTATGAAGTACCGGGAATATGCTGCCGATATCTCTCTTACCATTGAAGATTTTCCAGCTGCAGGGGTGCCCATAAAAACAATGTTGGATGTTTGGACATACCCGGGAGAATGGACACTTTGTGTTAATTATTCTCTACTTGCCCTAGAGGAGCGCGGAACAACTCTCAACTCAATAAACGATGAATACGGAGCAGAGCGCCAGAAATTCATAGATGGAGGGGCATGCGGAGCAGGATACGCGGGGGCGGGAACAGAGTACTGTGGGATGGGAGAAGTTGACGTAATGTGCGATTACTCAAATATGACCGAGGATATCCCCAGATTCGACTGGTATTATGATTGTATACTCAGACATAATGCTGCCATCGGCATCATGGCGGACAAACTAGTGGAAATAGAAGATGCATACACAGATGTGGAACTCCTCTGCGACCAAACCGTTGTGGAAATAACCGCCAGGCGGGGGGCAGCGGAAGGAGCCATGGCAGAATTGGAAAGTGAAGAGCTAGACCACATTTACAAAAGCGCAGAAGAAAGTGCAAGCGCAACGGCTCTCGGGTTGGGGAATGAATACGCGAGGCTCGTTGAAATAATGGAATTGGCAGATGACGCGGCACTTTCCGCTGGTTTTGGGCATACCCATAAAGGAGAAACCAACTGGATGGAAAAATGCCTAATGGATGGAGGAACTGCGATTGGGGCATATAATGAAATCCTTGACAGCACAGTCTTAGAGGAAGCAGAAGAGATTGTAAATTCTCGGGGGAAAGAAGCGCATCTTGCGCTGGTGGATGCGGCCGTTGTGGAAGACAATCTCGGGGATGCCGGAAGAAGCGTGCTTGAAACGGCCAAAAAAGAATGTGAAGAAGGAGATGACGTTGATTCCCCCTTGGGAGAGCGGTTTGGCTCTTATTCGAAATGCCTCCTTCATGCACAGCTTGCAATAGAATCCGCAGAGGGGGGAGAAGACATAATAACCGCCCAGAGGGAAACGGACCTGGGTCTGGTAGAGGGCATCCTCGATAGGGCAAAGAAAGACGGCATAGACGTCCTAAACGAAGAGAGGATGCTTTCTGCATTATCCGCCACAAATGATCCGGACTATATGGGGATAGTTGAGGGCATACGAGAGGGAGTGCTTGCAAAAGCGGAATACAAATACCCCAACCTGGAAGCCCAAAGAAGCGAACTGCTCTCCTGGATTTCCATGAAGGAGGGCTCTTTTGGGTATCTGGAAACCTGGTTTGAAAAGGAGGAGTGCTACACCCGTGGCGAACTTGATTATATGTGCGCGCTTGGGAGCCTCCTAGACATCCAAGATTCGTACGAAGAGATAAGAGCGGACATAGAAGCGAACAAGGACGTCTTTGTGGGAGAGAGGATGTTGGTTGGCTATTCGCAGCAGATAGGGATTGTGGAGCTTGATGAAAAAAGCGAGGTATATCTGTACGTGGAAGCTTCAAACCCCCTCCCTTTTTCCGCAGAGGGGGTTGTGCTGGATATCACAACCGATTTTGATTTTAGGAAAGTGGATATCCTAGAAGGTTCAGAAAACGTGAGCGTAGTCCTTGGCAACCGGGGCGGGATAGAGATACACCTCTCAGAAATCGGTGCGAAGGAAACGCAGCTTATAGTGTTTAAGCGGGAGGAGATTGTCTGCAGGATTGTTGAATACGAAGAAACCGCATACGGGGATGCTTATGGGGGGGCGGCCGTGCTTCAGGAAGCGGAAGCCTACTGCAATTGTCCCGTGGAAGGGCTGGTTCTCGGAGAGCCTTTTGAAGCGGGTGGCAAGGTTGCCCTAAATGGCATTGAAGTGGAGGTCAATTCGCTAGGGGGGATGGACAAGAGCATGGGGGAAGGAAAACACGAGATTGCAGTTGAGAGTTACGATTATGGGGCATACAACGTGGATAGGGAAGTGGCATTCGTGAGTTCCTTGGGCACCGAAACTGCTGTGGAACTATTCTTTATTTTCCATCCCCAGAGGGACCTAGAGTACATAACCTTCTCAAGCAACGAGGCGGCAAAGGATTTGGAAGACTTGGAAATATTCGGGTACACCGGAGAGAGGATTGAGGACAAGAAAGTGATAGGAAACAGCACGATTTTCTTCAAGGTGAAAAATCTCGTTGGGGGAAGGGATGCCAAGGTAAGAGTATCTTATGAGATAAGCGACATCGAGGGTTTCGTAAAGGAAGCCATACAGGAGTACTCCCAAGAGGACCTTACCGCATCGGAAGAAAGCCTTCTGGAGGATGCGAGAAGCAGCACTTTCATAGGAGACTACCCTGAAGCATATTCTTCGCTTGAAGAACTGCGGGGGCTTCTGGAGAAACGGGGGAAGGAGCATACCAATGCCCTTGAAAAAGATGCGGAAATCAGGGAGAAGATATCCTCGCGCATAACTGAACTCGAAAGCGCTCTTTCTTTTGCAGAGGGCCTGGGAGTGGATAATGGATACGTTACTGAAATAGAAGCTCGCCTTGGGGAACTGCACGATAGCCTGGAAACGGAAGTGCCAGAAGGTGCGACGGTAGGTCCGCTTGAAGCGGTTGACCTTGGATGGGAGAAAAAAGAGCTAACCAAGATTTCCAAGGAGCTTCTCTCCCTTGAAAACAAACTCAAAAGCAGGTGGCTTGAGCTTGGGGCGCATGATTTGGAAATGGAAGAAATCATAGAAGACGTTGAATCAAAAAACAGCCAGTTCGCAGGGACCCTTGATTTTGAAGATGCGATGGAGGCATTTTACCTAATTGAAATGGGGGAGGGGAGGCTCTGGGAACTTGAGAAAGAACACGAGGCGGCCATGGAGGGGAAAAGGCTGGAATTGGGAGAATACGTGAACCAGGCATACGGACTATTAATCGGATATGAAGAAGAGTATTCTGCAGCCGACGGCACCCATCTAGAGAGCCTCTTTCCTAGAAGCCCAAGCGAGCTAAAGAAGGAATTGAAGGAGATTTCCTCTTCGGATGACTTTGAAGAGGGAATCCTGCAGACAACCGAGATTATTTCCTCCATGGAGAAGCTGGACACGGTGCTGGAGGAAGAGGGAAAGAGATTGGAGGAAGAGGTCCTTGCCCTCTATGCCAATATCAAAGAAGAGCTGCCTGAAGCCGATTCGGAATCGGTCCTTAGATCCCTTGAGGCGGCCAGAGCGTATCGCAGCGAAGGAGAGTATGTCCTGGCGATAAAGAGCCTTGAAACGGGGATTTCTAAACTCGAAAATTTCGAGAAAGAGGAAAGCGGAATCCTGGTCCTTGCGATTACCGGGCTCCTGATTTTGGGTGTAATCGGTTTGTATCTTGCAAATGACAAGCTCCCAGAAGGAATCCTCCCCCAGAAGTTTATTGGGGGAAAGAAGGAAGGGAAAAAATACCGCAAACTAAAGAGGGAGAACTGAGTGTAGGATGCAACAAAAATACCAATACCTCCCCACAAACTATAAGTACACTCCTTTTTCAGATTTCTTCGCACCAGTAAGCTTTTTATTCGATTCCCGCGTTGGAGTGCACATGAAGAAATTCCTCGCTATGATGCTGCTTCTTGCGGCTTCGGTTTATGCAGAAGATATCGCAGAAGTCATAGACTGCAAAAGCTACTGCGACCCCATGGGAAATCCATACGTTGAGCAAGACCACGTAGAATGGTTTAGTTCGGACGAATGGGGCTGGAAAGAGGAATACGAATATGAGCACAGGTCCGATGTGAACTGCAGTTCGGTAATGTTCTGCGAGGCTTTCTGCTGGGTTGAATACTACTACCCTCCACACCCATCAACCGACGCCGAGAGGGCCGAAGCAATTGCCAGCTACAAGGAGATGGCAGATGAACATCTCGCTTTGCCGGAGGGTTACTGTGGGAAGAGAGTGAATAAGTGGAACGGGGTAACCCAAGCCTATGGATACGCCGGAAAATATTCGAACGAAATGGGGGCGTATGTTGATGCTGCAGAAGCCTACTATCTGGAGGGCAGCTATTACGAAGACATGTATGCGGAGGGCTTTGAGAAGGCGACATATGCGGATGCCCTCCCCCTAGCTGCAAACGCTTATCGGATGTCCGGAAAGGCATATTGCAGCGCTGGGTTGGATGAGGAAGCGCACGTACAATTTGAGAGTGCGAGAAGGGTTTATCGGAGCCTGGGAACCATGGATGAGCAATGGATTGGCGGGCTCGTGGATGATGAAGAGTGCGGCAAATACGCGGAGCCTGAAAGCTGTTCAAGCGCGTTTATACTAATAGGGGCTGCTGCGGCTTCCATATTCTCGGTTGGGAGGGGAAAAATTACCACTTAACCTTGGGAATCCTCCCCTTGTAAAGCTCAAACAAGCAGTAAAGAAGGAAAAAACACAGCATAATGAAAACTATAGCTGCCGTCTTTGCCTTTCCCTCCAATTCCCCTAGAGTCCATCTACTCCAGCGGATAGGTCCTCCCCCCACGATCTCTAGGCTTCTTTTCGGTTTCCCCTTGCCTTTTGATTCCTACAACCAGATTATCCTTATCGCAGGATACGGAAAACCTTCGCTTGTCGTCTTTGTGGCTGTATGGCCATTCCCTTTCTTCCATGCTACCCGACATGGTAGATTATTGGATGAAAAAGTTATAAATACATTAGATAGATTAGATACGATAGATAATTACAAACGGACTTTATAAGCCTAATATATCTAGTCCAGTTATGAGTTTGCCAGGGGGCTTGGAAGCTTTACGGAAGATTGTAAAAACCGGAAGCGGACTATCTGTATTCATTACGAGAGAAGCTAGACGGCTGAAACTGAAGAAGGGAGACTACGTCCACGTTTCCACTAGAAAAGAGGGGGGAGAAGAATTGATTGTGCTCAAGAAAGTGGACATAAGCAAGTTAATGGGTTGATGGGGAAGCCCTAGAAGAAATCGGTAATTGAATTCTGCCCCACTTTCCTCTCCTCTTGGGGAGGAACTTTCCCCCTTTTTGCCTTCTCCTTGGCGGGAGCCTTCCGCGCGGCTTTGGCTTTGGAAGCCTTCTTCTCCCCTTTTGCAAGAACTTCGGAAAGCGTTTTCCCAGCCCGAAGCTCCTTCTGGAAAGAAAGGAGAATCTCCTTCATCTTCTTCTCCTTCTTGCGCGCGGCCCAGTAATAATATTCGTCCCGGGTGGATTTGGTCATTAAAACGTAGACAGAGCCCTCCTTGAAGCGCCCTGCGCGCCCCCTCCGCTGTATCGAGCGGATTTCGCTGGGGATAGGCTCATAGAAGATAACCGAATCCACTTCGGGAATATCCAGGCCCTCTTCTCCTATCGAGGAAGCTACCAGGACGTCAAACTCCCCATTGCGGAAGGCCTCCATGGTCTCTTCCTGCATCTTCCTGGTAAAATCCTCCCTTTTTCCCATAAACGGGCGCGCGGTGTGCCCAGCCTTCCCAAGCTCGGAGACTATCTGGGAGATTTGCGCGCGGTATTGGACGAAAACGATTGCCTTCTTTGCTTTAAGCGAATCCAGGAGGGAGAGGAGCTTGAGCATCTTGGGATGTTCATTTCCCGATTCTAGGAGCGAGAGAATCCTGCGCATCTCAGGGCTCTGGGAAACAGCGCGCGCGGATTTGGAGTCGGCTCCGGAGAGCTTCTCTAAGTATTTGAAGACCGGGACCCTGCCCTGGGTTTCCAGGAGTTCCTGTATGTGCAGAGCATGCAGCAGGCACGAATACAAATATATGAGGCGGAAGCGGCTTGGGTGGCTCATGTTGAAGAGCCTCTGGCGCTGAGCGAGGAAGGCCTTCTTTGAGAAGAGCTGGGGCCGCACCCCGGATGATTGGAGGAGTTGCGCGTATTTTTTCACGAATATGGAGAGCTCGTCTTTTGCCTTGGAGTATTCGTCTGAGAGTTCAACCGGGACCCAGTTGTAGTCCATTTTCTTCATGTACGGCGCGACGTCCGGGTCGCCCTGTGAGCGTATTTCTATATTGGAGATGTGCAAATTCGAGAGCACCTCCTTTATCTTCGTGCGGTCCCCGCCTGGCGAAGCCGTGAGCGCAACGATAAGGGTGGTTTCGGGAAGGTTTTGGGCTATTTCCACGTATGCGTACTCCCCGACCGCCCTGTGGGCTTCGTCGAAAACCGCAAGGGAAACCTCTTCTTTTGGGAAAATCCCCTTCTGGATATCGTTGCGAATCGTCTGGGGGGTTGAGGAGATTACCTTGTTTTCATATAGCTGCGCGCGCTTTTTCGGAGGGGATTCCCCCGTAACCAGTGCGGAGCCTCCTTCTATTTCCCCTAAAATATCCGGGATTGTGGAGCTATGCTGCTTGGCCAGGGGCTTTGTGGGGGTGAGAAAAAGGCATTTGCCTTTGGCGCGCTCAATTAGGGCAAGTGCGATTAGCGTCTTCCCAAGGCCGGTTGGGAGGACCACCAGCGTATTGCCGTTGGAGGCAATCGATTCGATTATCTCCTGTTGGTACCTCCTTGGCACTAGGCGCATTCTTGAATTGTTGCAGGATGATTTTATAAAAGAGAGGGGGGTGCGTTTCCACTATTATCTGTTTGTTGTTTGTAACTGTCCTGTATAAAAATATATGTAACCATGGTTACAATATGATAGTATACATTTACGATTTAAAATCAACAATCAAGGATTATAACCGATTAAAACGCAATTTTTACTATTACCTAAACAAGTACGGATACAACCAATATTTCAGGGACACGAAATCGGTTCTCGTCGTGCCAGATGACATGGAGCGGGCTATGGATTCCTTCTTTGCTGACTTTAAGAAGTTCGTGGTAGGCTACAAAATCCGCACCGATTCAATAGAAGAGCTAGAATAGTGGAAATGAGGGGTCCCCTCCCACTCTTTACTTAATTAGGGCTTCAACATCCAGTTCGCAGAGTGCTATCGCATGGCCGGTGTTGAATTTCTCCAGGGTTGCAGGGTGGATTGCCCCTATAACCCCACAATCTTTTCCCCCGATTATTACTTTCGCGCACCTTCCCCCAATGAAGCAGGGGTCGGACTCGGCTTTCAGCTCGAATTCCTTTCCCAGCTCCCTAAGCAGTGTCTGCAGGTATGGCTGCACGTCCGTAATAGAAGCGCCATCCATCATCACCCCAAAGCATAGCCTGCTCTCCTCTTTTTTCTGGTAAACCCTCCCCAATTCGTAGAACAGCTGCGGGAGGCCCTTCATCTTGTTGTTTGCAAAGCATCCAAGCAGCCCCGGGATGAGGCTTGTGCGGAGGCAGGTGAATTCCTCGGAAGCCGAGTTTTCAATCATCAGGACATCGGTATTCCTGCAGGTTGCCTCAAGCTTTTCCATGTTGGTTAGTATGTACGTCTTTATCTCCAAAAAACCCATTCCCACAAGGGCGTCGTGTATGGGCTCTTTTGAATCAAGCCCGGAGCCCGTAGTGCACACCTCCGGGAATGTGGGCTCCAGGTTCTCATACCCATACCCGATTGCAATATCCTCCAGAATATCCGTAAATGAAATGACGTCTGCGCGGTATGGGGGAACAAGCGCATACCCTCCTTTTACCTTGATTCCCATCTTGAGCAGTGCCTTCGAAGCTTCCTTTTCGCTCAGGTTGAGCCCGAGAACCCTGTTTGCCTCCGAGAGCTCCATCTTCACTTTCCCATATGAGAAATCCGGGTGCTTTTCATCGCCCACTTTCACTTCGTAAACTTCCCCTCCCTTGTCCGAGAGGGCGGTTGCGATTATGTTGACGGCCTTCTTCACGGTTTCATCGCAGGTGCCCGTGGATTCTATTAGGACATTCCTGGTTTCCGTGGTTACCCTCGTCCTCTCCCCGTTTATTATCGGGGGAAACGAGAATACGCCTTTTTCATCTTTTATGAGGACGGCATCCTCGCCTACCAAGTGGGCAAAGGCCCTTCCCTTCTCGTGTTTTTCGAGAACCTCCCCTACACCCATTTCCCCTTCCATTTCAAGGGGAACGAACCTTTCTTTACCAGAGGAAACGAAGTATTCCATCTCCCCCTCAAGCTTGTCTAGGTCATGGATGCCAATTGCCATCTTCCTGCGCTTCCTTCCCACTGTGGTGTGCAGCTTCTCCTGCATCTGCATGAGGTCTACTAGCACTTCTTCTGTGATTTTTAGCCCCTTGACCACGGCAGCGGAGATGGCCGGGCGCACCTTCCTGGTTTTTGGGGAGACGGCAATCGAATATTTGGAAGGCTTGGCGGAATATTCGTTGTTCTCTTTATCATAATAAGCGCGTATTGCCCTGGACAATCCTTCTATGCAAAAAAGGTCGGGCCGGTCAGGGGTAATTTCAACTTCAATAATCCCCGCCTCCCCGCCTTCAATGGGCATTCCTATGTTGGTTAGGCAATCTATGATTTTCTTTTCAGAGTGCCCGCACATTTTCTCAAGCTTCTTTTTTTCCACGTTTATGACTGCCATGTGTTTTCAGCTCCTCTTGGCTTTTTCCGCCTGCTCCCTTGCCGCTTCCGTTGGGTATTGCCCGCTTAGGCACCCAAAGCAGTTCCCATCACCAATGACCTTCTTTAGCCCCTCTAGCGAGAGGTAGTAAAGGCTGTCCGCCCCTATGTACTCCCGGATTTCCTCCACGCTTTTTCTGTTGATTATGAGTTCTGAGTAGGTGGGTATGTTTACCCCGTAAAAGCACGGGGAGGCTATGGGGGGGCAGGTAATCCGAAGGTGCACCTCTTTCGGGTTGCATGAGCGTATCATCTTCATCATCTCCCTCATCGTGGTTCCCCTCACGATGCTATCGTCAATTAGCACGACCCTTCTCCCTTCGAATACCTGCCTCATGGGATTGACCTTCATGCGCACGGCCTTCTCGCGGGCTTCCTGGGTGGGCATTATGAAGGTCCTTCCTATGTAGCGGTTCTTGATTATTCCTTCGCTGTAGCGGATTCCGCTCTCTTGCGAATACCCAAGCGCCGCACTCCTTGAAGTATCCGGAACGGGCACCACCACGTCTGCTTCCACCGGGGATTCGCGCACAAGCTGTGCGCCCAGTTCCCTCCTTATTCTTTCAACCGATTTCCCGTTGATAGTCGAATCCGGCCTTGAGAAATAAACGTATTCAAACATGCAGTTGCGCTCGCCTTTGTTATTGAGCGTTTCCGATTCCATCTTCCCCCCCTCGCCCACTATGAAAACCTGCCCGGGCCCCACGCTCCCCGCATACCTAATCCCATTTGAATCAAGCGCGCAGGATTCGGAGCAGAAAACAACGTAATCCTCGTTTTCCCCATAAACCAGGGGGCGTATCGCGTGCGGGTCCCTGAATGCGAAGACCTCGCCCTTCCAGATTCCCACAATTGAATATGCGCCATCAAGCCTGCCCATCATGGCGGAAACCGCTTTCTTCACCCCTTCCCCTTTTTGGAGTTCACCAAGCAGCATCCCGTGCACGAGCTCGCATTCTGCGCCGCACACGTTTCCCTCGCTTTCCCAGCCCTCTTTGAGGTTCCCGAAGTTGGTTATGTGCCCGTTGTATGCAATGCACAGCCCGTCTTTTGTTATCGGCTGGATTTCCAAGAAGCGTATGGTCCCGGTTGTGGGGTAGCGGGTGTGCCCGGCCCCCACAAGGTGCGGCTGCGCAATGTCCTTTTCCTCAAGGACGTCCAGAACAAGCCCTGCCCCCCTTTTTTCGTAGAATTCCCCATCCCCATAGAGCACGAAGCCCGCAGCATCCTGGCCGCGGTGCTGGACTCCGAGAAGCCCGGTATATAGGACCGGCGCGGCAGGCTTCCCCTTCTTGGAAACAACCGCGACTATGCCACACTTTTCTTTAGCTTCGTCCATTTAGCCACCAGGAAGCATTAATTACGAATAATGCCTTTTTATATCTTTATTTTGGGCGGGCGGCGCAGGGGCGTTGTAACCATGGTTACAAACCTGCCCCCACCCTCATTCTTCCACTATGGAAAAACTGCCCGAAGGAAGAACGTGGATTACTTCGCTCTCATGAACATCGAGAATCTTCGCAATCCCCTTCCCGGTTTCCCCCTTTCCCGTTTTCCCCGGAACAACGAGAACCGCCTTGCTTATCCACTTCGCCCCGGGCGCCCCCACCGCAACCCTGCCCTTAGAATCAAGCCCAACGGCGATTTTCAAAGGCACGTTCCTAAACCATTCCCTCTTGCCCAAAATCGCAAAGCCCCCGGCCCCCACATATCCCCCGGAAGCGTGCTTTCCCAACTGCTCCTTGCCCACGCAGTAAGTGTCCGCCTGGCTGAATCCCCTAACCCATGCATTCGAGAACGAAACCGCAATCTTTGCAGCCTCCTCCTTGTCCTGTGCGCTTATCTCCCCCTCCACAACAACGCCCCCCTCTTTTGGGGGCGTACCATCCTCCCCTTCCAGCCCCGTATCCTTCCCTTCCCTGGCCCCTTTCTTTAGCACAAGCGCACTCCCGCCTTTGATGTCCGCATGGAAGAACAAGTCCCCCTCCACCATGTGCCTGGAAACGACCAAGTCGTTCTGCTTTGCATTCCTCCCAAAAACCATCATCCGCCCGGAACCGGAGAAGCTCCAGCCAAACCCCTCATACCATTCCCTCTCGCGCACAACCCGCACTTTTGGCTGCACATCCTTCTCCTGCCTCGCAGCCGCCTTCTTGCCCTCCTTCTTTATCTTCCTCATGGTCTCGGCAAGCGCCTTCTCCACCCCCTCGGCCTTCTTGCGCGCCCTCTTCCCCAGTTCATAATACGCAGCCGCATTCTCCTGCACGCTTTTTTTTAGGTCAAATTTTATTTCCATAGCAACAGCCTCTCCCAGTTCCCCGCCAATTCATATGATGCATTAAGTGGCTCCTCTAAACATTTATATATATTCTCTTCTTTTAGCTATTCGGGATTACCATGGCTTATATAGAGACGCTTCTCTCAAGCTGGCTTGAGACCCTCAAGTCCGCAGGAACCACAATCTCAATGCTCCTAATAATTCTCGGAGGGCTCCTATATGGGGTGGCCCAGCTCCAGCCCGGAGAGAAAAGGGGCAAATGGCAGACGGTGGGAATAGGGGTGGTGGTAGGAGGCGTCCTAATAGCCGCCATATTGGGTGCAGCGGACCTGATTCAGGAAATCTCATCCAACCTATTCAAGTGAAAAAATGGCACTGGACCTCACAATAGCCGGAACGGTAGTAGCATTTTCAATAGTCCTATCCGGGCTCCTAATAGGGATAGGAAGGGCCCTGGGTTCGCACAAGGTTGAGTATTTTGGCCGCGAAGAACTAATCCAGGCAATAGTCAACGCGGCGCTAGTTGGGGCCTACGCAACAATAACCCTCACAGTAGCCCAGATAAGCAGCGAGATGGTAGGAGAATCCGCCTGCGATGCAGGCGATGCCCTTGCAAACCTAGAATGCGTGTATTCTGGAATTTCAGAGCAGGTATATGGAATACTCACCCAGACCCTCGCAATCCACAACCTGGTGGGCTACTACCAGTCCATAGTAATCAACTTCCCCGAAATCTCGGTCCAGCCCCTAGCCCACCTATCATCTGTTTCATTAATCCTGGAGGGCCAGCTCCTGTTCTTACACCAGCTCCTCTTACTCTCCGAGATGCACATCCAGCTCCTATCCTTCTTCGGCCCCCAGCTCCTGACTTTCTTCTTCCCATTGGGGCTAATCTTCCGCTCGTTCTTCTCAACCCGCAAGCTCGGAGGCTTCCTAATAGCACTCTCAATAGGGCTCTACCTCCTCTACCCCTCGCTGGTCCTGGTGTTCCCCCAGCCGGATTTCAACGAGTCCCAGGTATTCCTAGAAGAAGTCAATTCCAACAGCGCCTACACGACAATCCCGATAATTGACCTCAACAACAACTCGGTAGTCGCAAGCAAGCTAACGAACATGAGTTCGCTAACCAACGTGACCAACACGACGACCGCCGATTTCACAGGCGACCTCACAGAATCAATCCAGCACGTTTCCTCTATAACCTCCTCGCTCATCATCTTCGTCCTGCTGGCCCCGGTCTTCTCACTGGTCGTAACCCTGATATTTATAAAGGAAATTACTGATATCTTTGGTGGAGAGTTCTTCTACTCGGTGGGGATGCTATGATAACAAACAGGATGGTAACGTTTGCCGTGCTCGGAGGCGGAGTGCTGAGCCTCCTCTTCTCCTTTGTGAGCGGGCAGATAATCTTCACCGTAATCTCATCGTTCTTCTTTGCGATATCAATGCTGCTCTGGAAGTACGGCTACATCCTAATCCCGTTTTTCACTTCCGCGGCAAACGTAATAGAAGTCCGCGGAGGCTACAACATCCCCCCGACGCGCGACTGCATAACCAAGCGCGCGGGAGGCGGCTACTACGCATCCAAGTTCCTGGAAATCCAGTTCTATGAGAGCATGATAGACAAGGACGATGCGGGCAAGTCCTCGATGATTGAATCGTTTGAAAAGTCCCTGGCCTCGCTAAAGAACGTGCTCAAAATTTCCCTGCTCGTTTCCGCAGTGGACCTCACAAAGCACATTGACAAGATAAAAGCCAAGAGGAGCTCGGCTGAGAGCAGGAGGCGCAGGCTGCCCCCCAACAGCGAGGAAATAGTCCGCCTCGACCGCGAAATAGCGATGTGGAACCGCCAGCTAGAGCGCATAACCCGCGGCGACCGCTCCCTGGAAATCACCGCGTTCGCGCAGACTACGGCATTCGGGGTAACCCGCGAGGAGGCAATCTCCAAAGCGCGCAGGCAGGCAAAAGAGGCAAAGACAATCCTCTCCTCAACCCTGGGAGCGGACGTTGCCGAACTGCTTGATACTGACATGATAAAGTGCTTTGAATGGAGCTACTTCATTCCCGCGGATTCCGAGCAGTTGCGGGATGAGGTGTTCTAGAATGGTGGAGCTAAGAGAGCACCTCACAAGCCAGCTTAGCCAGCGCCTCTTCCTAGTCCACCCCCCAGAGCCCCCGCCGGAGCTTCTCCTGGCAGAGCCCTCAGACGGAATCTACATAGGGAAAACCCGCTGGCTAAACGTCCCGGTTTTCTGGGACTACACCAAGCTAATCAACTCCCACATAGCAATAGTGGGAATTACCGGAGCGGGAAAATCCTACCTGGTAAAGACCTTCCTAACCCGCGCGGCAATAATCTGGGAATCAAATGCCATAATCCTGGATTGGACAGGAGAATACAACAAGTGGGTCCGCCAGGCCGGAGGCAAAGTGGTCTCCCTTGGAAAAGAGAGCCTCAACCTCCTGGATTTGGCAGGCCTAAAAGTCGCAGAGCGCACAAAGCAGATAATGAGCTCATTTGAAATACTCTTGGACCTCCATAATTTCCCAGAAGAAAGATACGACATAGAAGAGGGACTTGAGAAAACCTATGCAAAGGAAAAAACCCCCACCCTCTCAACTCTCGTAGAAGTCCTGGAAAAAAACAAGAAAAAGCACGCAGCAAGGCTGCTTCGGCGTTTTCTGGTAGAAGGAAGCGACTTCTTTGCGCGCACATCCACACTCGAAATGGAAAAGCTCGCAGAATCCGGCCTGGTCTGCATAGACCTGCACTCGCTCCCAACCGAAGAGATGCGCTCGCTTGCCGGCCTCACAATCCTCCAGTTCCTAAAAGAGCGCATGCGCAAGGAGGAGCTAAAAGAGCAGAAGGGAATCCGCCTGTTCGTGGTGGTCGATGAGGCATGGAAAATCGCAAACGACGAGCGCAGCGACGTCATAACGATAGTGCGCGAAGGCCGCAAGTACAACTTCAGCATAATAGTCGCCTCGCAGAACCCAACCGACATGCACAAGACAATAATCTCTAATGTGGGCACGATGTTCATACTGCGCCTGGTGCTCCGCGAATACAAAGACTACATACGCAATTCACTCAATTACTCTCACTACATAGACGAGGCAATCTCGGCTTTCGGAGTGGGGGACGCTGCCGTGAACATGATTTTCTCTTCGCGCAGCGAGAAGGCGCACACGTTCCTTCTGGATAAGATAGACGGCGAGGAGCCGCTATTCGTTTATTCTATAAAGGTGGGCAATATGAATGTTGAAAAGGAAAGGGAGGAATTCTCAAGGATGCTTTACGAATTGGGGCTCACAGACGAGCAGATAAACCTTGTAAAGGTTGAATTCGAGCGCGGGGACGGAGTCCTCGAAGCCTCGACTTTCGTTTCCCTCCTTGAGCGCTTCGGTTATGCCCACAGCTCTATAATGACCTTCCTGCGCCAGCTCGGAATAGAAGAAAAGTTCATAGTTGAAGTGTTCTCGCTAACACGGAGGAGGCGTGCCGCAAAGGGCGTAGTCGACCTCAAGCTAAGAGACGAAGAGGAGGGGGCCTGAAAAAATGGAAGAGATAATCAAGATAAAGGCAACGAGGACGCAGCCCCTAAAGTCGTTAATCCCCATGCTGGGCTCTTTGGGCTTTAGCAAGGTGCAATACGCAAAAGACCAGCTCATAGTAGAAAGGGTGGAATCAGAAGACCTCTCCGGCAAGCCCTATCTTTTTTACCGCATAGAGCTCGCCCCCGATGCAATCCAGATACGCTACGTCCTCCCCTCTCCTCAAAGGAGGCTTTTGCGCGGGCTGGAGATGGGCCTGCTTTCACTAAACGTTTTCCGCATAATCTCAACGCATTACCAAATCAACGTCTCCTCGGTCTATCCATTCTACTACAGCCTCCTAACCTCCCTTGAGGAAGCCCTTGGCAAGCAGAAGCTAGAGGCGGTATCCGAACTAAACAGCCTCCGCGCCCGCCACATTTCCCTTGAGAAAAAATACAAGGACCTAGTGCGCTCAAGCGAGCAGAACGCCCGCATCCTAGTGGAATCCGAGCGCAAGAACGAGGAACTAACAGAAAAAATCTCCAAGATGGAAGGCTTGGATGATGAGGTGCTCTCCGAGCGCCTCTTTGAGTGGATACGCACCCACGATGGCGAAATAAACATCTACGAGTTCGGCAAAATCAACTCAATCCCCATAGGAAGGGTGGAGCAGGGCCTCGACCTGCTAATAAAGCAGGGCTACATAAAGCGGAGGTAGGTTAATCATGGCCAAAAAACAGCAGAACGATTCCACCTACTCGTTTGCGATAGTGAGGAATTTCCCACGCTACCGCTCTTTTGACATAATAAAGCAGCCGGAGGCAAGCTTCTTCAAGACGTTTATGGGAACGTTCTCCCAATTATTCAAAGGTGAGTGAAAATGAAAGTACTTCTAGTAGGGGCAGGCGCAAGGGAGCACGCAATAGCGGAACAGGTTTCAAAGGGCGCAAAGCTCTATTCCATAATGCCCAAGAAGCACCCCGGGATTGCAAAACTCTCAGAAGAATTCCTAATACACGACCCGACCGACGCTTCCGTAGTTGCGCAATGGGCGAAATCGCGGAGCATAGAAGTCGCATTCGTAAGCCCCGACGCCCTCCTAGCCGACGGGGTAACCGACACGTTTGCAGAAGTCGGAATCCCCGTAGCCTCCCCAACCAAGAAGGCGGCGCGGATTGAATGGGACAAGGGCTATGCGCGAAGCCTCATGCAGCGCAACGAAATCCCAGGCTGCCCCGCACTCAAAATCTGCTCCTCCCTAGAAGAGGCAAAAGACGCCTTAAAAGAAATAGGCGCAATAGTGGTCAAGCCGCTTGGCCTTACCGGGGGAAAGGGCGTGCGCATACAAGGGGAGCACCTCAATTCCGAAGAGGAAGTGCTAGCCTACTGCGCAGAACTCCTAGAAAAGGACGGGAACGTCCTGCTGGAAGAAAAGCTCGAAGGCGAAGAATTTACCCTCCAGGCCTTCTGCGATGGCAACTCCCTCTCGCTGATGCCGCCTGTGCAGGACCACAAGCGCGCATTCGAAGGCGATTCGGGCCCAAATACCGGAGGGATGGGAAGCTATTCAACAGGCGCCCTCCTGCCCTTTTTGGAGCAAAAGGACCTAGATGCCGCAAAGAGCATAATGGAAGCAGTCCTCTCTGCCATGCGCGATGAAGGCTCGCCTTTTACCGGAGTCTTATATGGCCAGTTCATAGCCACCAAGGCAGGGATAAAGGTAATAGAGTTCAACGCCCGCTTCGGGGACCCCGAGGCAATGAACGTGCTCTCCCTCCTAAAAACCCCCCTCCCCCAGCTCTTTTTGTCGATGAGCAAGGGCGAATTAGTCCCGGCCGAATTCAGCCCCGACTGCACGGTCGTAAAATACGCCGTGCCCGAAGGCTACCCGGAAAAAGGGAAGGCGGATGAATTAATAATGGTCAACGAGCAGAAAATCTGGGATTTGGGAGCCAAGCTCTATTTCGGCTCGGTCTACCAGACCGAAAAAGGCATATTCACAAGCACCTCCCGCACCGCAGCCGCGGTCGCCCACGCACAGAAGCTCTCGGAAGCGGAGAAGGCAGTAGAAGGCGCCCTCTCCTGCATATCCGGCCCCCTCTGGCACCGCAAGGACATAGGGACGCAAGAGCTAGTAAAGCGGAGGATAGCCCACATTAGGAGCCTGCGAACATGATGAAGCACATACTATTCCTGCTCCTGCTAACGCTTCCGGCCTTCTCCTCCTACACAGGAGAGCTGGTAGTGCAGGTTGAGAAGGTATGGAGAATAGAATCCCCCAACACGATAAAGGACATGACGCTAAATGGGACCTTCCTCGCCCTAAACGGCTTCCAGGAGGCAATCCAGATGGATGTCACAGAAGGCGCAATTTTCGAAGAAGACGGCGATGAAATCAAGGTGGTCTACCACGCAGACGAGTTCTCCGGAGTAACCAACATAACCGCAACCGCCCTGGTTAGGACTTCGTATTTCTTCTCTTCCCCCTCAGACCCGCCTTATTCGGAGAAAAGCCTCAATTCCAGCGGGCTTGTTTCCTATAACGACCAAATAAAATCCGCCGCCCTCTCCGCGATTTCGGGCAGCACAAAGGAGCTTGAGGCGGTAGCCTCGCTAACCGACTGGGTGCACGAATACGTAAAATACGACCTCGCCTACTGGGGAAGCCCGGCTCCCGCAAACGAAACCTACCTCTCCAGAGGGGGAGTGTGCGTGGGATACGCCCACCTCTTCATAGCCATGGCCCGCGCAGCCGGATTTGAAACCCGCTTCGTTTCCGGCTACGCCTTTGCAGAAGAGTGGCAGCCGCACGCATGGGCGGAAGTCAAAATAGACGGAATCTGGATACCCGTAGACCCCACTTTCCGCGAATTCGGGGCGCTTGATGCAAGGCACATAGCAAGCAGCTATTCAAACGACCAGAGCGGGGTTTACGACAGCCTAGTTGCAATGGGCAACGGCTTCAAGTTCAACAGCACAGTAAGCGTGCGCACCCAGGAAACCCGGCCTTTCCCCCAGCAGATTTTCGCCCACACAGTCCTCTCAGACGACGTTTTGAAGGTGGTAATCTACAACCCCACACAAGAGTACGTAACTCCCACCTACAACCTCCGCTTCCCGGATTACATCCTCCCAGAAGAAACCAGGATAATCGTAATCCCGCCTGGGGATTCGCTTGAATTCTTCTATGATTTGGATACCTCCGAGCTTGATGAAGGCTACTCGCACACAGTCCCCTACACGCTCTCTTTCCAGGGGCTGCTCCTAAACGACCAGCTCGTAATAATAAAAGAAGGGGAAGCCCAGGAAAAGCCGGCCTCAAAGAGCTCTTCGCCTTGCGCACCCGCTGCGGCAATCCTAGTGGCCCTCCTAATATGCGCAGTTGCCTACAAGGTTCGGAGATAGCTTCTTCTAGGAGCTCTCAATCCTTGGCGCAAGGAAGTATTTCGCCTGTGCCCCGACTATTGAGTATTCCACTTTGAGCGGCCTGTCGGTTTCCAGGGAAAGCGAGATTTCCGTATCAGATTTGGTTGCCTTGATGATGTCTTCAAGGTAGCTTAAGGGGTAGGTGGCCTTCGCATCCGAACTGACCTCCATCTCCTTCAACCCTTCGCCGTCCTTTTCGAATTCCTCCTTGATTTCTCCCTCGTCCCCCTTTATCTCGACTCCTAATTTGTTCTCCTTTAGGATAAAAGTGATGTGGCTGCTAATTAGCTTTGCATCCTTGATTACTTCTTTAAGGGTGTCCGCGGACATTACGACCTTGTTCTTGTATTCGATTTTGGGCTCTTTTTCCAGCCCTTCTCCTAAGTCCAGGAGCGGGAGCTTGAAAACCCTCTTCCTCTTTTTGCCCATGAAAGTGATTGCGAGCCTGTTCTCTTCTATGCTCATCTCCACGCTCTCCCCGTTGTTCCCCCTTGCGAGCACCTTTGAGAGCTTGCTAATGTCCATTCCCACGCGCTTCTGCTCGCCTGCATGGTATTCGCTGAACATGTTCTTTGGCATGCTAAATGACACCATGGAGATTTGCGAAGGGTCCATGGCCTTTAGGCCCATCCCCCCATCCTCCATTTCAAAGACTCCTTCTTCTACGAGATTGACTACCGCTTCGATTGCGTCTTTTAGTGCCGGAGCTTCCTCCATGATTACTTTCATATCCACACCTGTCTTTCCTATTAGCCCCAAGATTTTATAAACCGAATTCTCCCCCGGATTATTCGTTATCATTAGGCTCCATCAGACGCTGTTGGCGTCATCAAGGCAGTGCGCTCAAAGGCGCAAAGCTCAGAGGTTGTACATGTCATCATTTGAAGCAGGGAATTAAGTGCCCCGCCCATATAAAAATCTGCGCCCTCCCCTGCCAATGCCCCCTAAAGCAGGAATCCCGCAGCAGAATACAGGAAGTAGAGCCCAAAGAGCATCAGGAAGCCCCCGCACGCAACCGAGATTGCCCAATACGTCTTTTCGTTCCAGAACCTGTTGGTCTTGTATATGCTATAAGAGAGCGCCTGGTACCAAGCCAAATCCGTTAGCTGGTGCACTATTATGAAGAGCACGAAGCCCATAATCCCGAATTCCAAAGAGGAAATGACCAGTATGGAGCCCGCAGTCGCCCACCAGATGAAAAAGTACGGGCTAAATGTTGCGATTATTCCCGCAGCGAGAATCCCCCTCTCATCCTCAATCTCTTTTACCTTGTAGTTGTGCCTGTTTGCGAACATCAAATACCCCATGCGGAATATCATCGCCCCTCCTGCAACCGAGATGAGCGCCTTTGGCAGCGGCAACGTTAAGAATTGGGCAAGCCCCAGCCCGATTAGGAGGATTAGGGGCAGCTCTATTATCACGTGCCCGATTGTAAGCAGGCTCCCGGCATACTTGTTCTTGTGGCTTTTGTTTACCAGCACCGCGGTAACGGGCCCGGGGACCATCGTTTCGGACAGCGTGACAGCCGCAACCCCGATTAGGAAGGCAACAATCTCGAGCATTGCCCGTTATTGCCCTTGGAACAAATAAAAAGATGTGCCCCAGGGCGGATTTGAACCACCGACACCTCGGTCTTCAGCCGAGTGCTCTCCCCCTGAGCTACTGAGGCGCAACGAGTAAGGTCTATTCTTCTGCATGGAAATATTTATATTCCCAACTCAACGCCTTCCCGCCTTAGACCGTCCGGCAACTCAGCGCCCAGCCCCACAAAATGCCAACTAAAAAATAAAACCCGCGAATACCCATGCTGGAGCGCAACCA
>JAFGCC010000024.1 GCA_016932815.1 Microcaldota archaeon
AGGAGAACAATTGAAACTGGTTGATTTCGCCGAGCCGTAATGCCCCATAGCTTGCTGTGGGGATAGGCGAGGCCGTTGCGTTTTACGTTTGTTAAAAAAGTTTTTGATGAAGTGTCCTCCGTCCAAAAAGAACACGGGGAAGGCACTTTGGGTAACGCGTTCTCTATTTGGTTTACTTCCAATATCTTAAACGAGGATGAGGATCGTGCTGCAAATGAATATTATATTGGAGCCAGTAAGGATGATAAACTTGATATTGGAATCTGTGATGATGAGCACGAACTTATTACCTTAGTACAGTGTAAATTTCCCCAAACAGAGGGTATAGGAAAATATGGTTCTGATGATGTCGAAGAGATTCTTACTGCTAAAAAACGGATTACGGACTTTCCGGATAGGGGGAATCATAAAAGACAAGAATTTGCAAAAAAATTCCAATTCCATCAAAAGGACAAACCACTTAAATTGATAATTGCAGGTTTCGGAACATTCAATACTGACGCGAAAAAGTATGCAATACAGAACGGGGTGGAAATTTTTGATTTCAAAAAAATAAAGGAAAGATGGACATACCTCAGAGGTTCCGCACCTGCGGATATCCCAGAACTAGTTAGTATGAGAATCAAAGAGGGGAAATTTTTTGATGTTACAACCGAGGATTATGAAATGTTTTCGTTTCTGGTTCCTATTGAAGACATACATACAATAGTTACTAAGTACCAAGACGGTATTTTTGAAGAAAACTTACGATATAAATTGGCCGAGAAAAGCAAAACATTGATTGGGAAGAGTATAATGGAAACTATAAAATCCAACCCCCAAAAACTCGCAGTGATGAATAATGGTTTAACTATGACCTGTGGAGAAATGAAACCTTCGGATAATGCCATAACTTTGATTCAGCCCCAAATAGTTAATGGGTGCCAAACTTCGTGGGCGATATTTGATGTACTTTCAGAGATGCAAGAAGCAGATGACCTCGGGGACTTATCTAAGGCATATGTTCCGGTGCGGGTTATCAAAACTTTGGATCATGCTTTGGTAAAAGAAGTAACAAAAGCCACTAATACGCAGAACCCCATAAGCCCGAGGGATCAGCATTCTAAGGATGAATTCCAAAAGGATATTGATGCAGAATTCAACCAGCAGAACCCAAAAATATTATACTTGCATCGTGATGGTCAGTTAGCCAAGATTGTTCGGGAAAATAAACAAAGTTACTATCGGATAAAGGGCAGATTGTATCGAACAATAGACAATGTGCATACTGGTCAGATATATCTTGCGTTACTAGGAAAGCCTAACTCGTCTCGTAATGAAAAACGTATGATTTTTGGAAATGAGCGGTACAACAATACGATCTTCAATTATCGTTCTGTTGCCAAAGATAGATTTGCAAATGATGAATTGAACCTAACTCCCGATTCTGTTTTTCTAAAAACTGGGGACATCTCTTTTTTTATAGATGATATCTTATTTGGTTTTGCCATATTTCGACTTAGTACTGCTCTTGCGGATATCTATGCTAAAAAATTGGATTTGTATAGCGAACAGGAAAAGAAAACAGATCGGGTTTATTCCGTTTTATCCAATAAATTGGACTTTTTAACCAAATGGCAGTATTATTGTGTTGCTGGCATAAATTATGTTGCACATAACATGCCAAAATATGCTAAAATCGAAGAAAAATCTTTACGGGAACATTTGGTGGGGAAATCTTCTGGAGAAGATGTTAATGTTTGGTGGTCCAAACACTTATCACAGAAGTTTAAGATAAACAATAATAAATATGAATATACTTTGTTAGATGGTGAGGCTCCTTCCGAACAATATCGACTTTTTTCTATTTGGACAATGAGTTTGGTCGAGTATATTAAGGAACTTGTAGAAGAAGACATGGGGGAAAATAAGTGGAAAAGTTCTCGGGCGTTTTTGGATTTGAAAACGGATACCTATGACCGTTTTATCCGTAAAATTGATGATACCCTAATGAGTCCGAAGCAAAGAGGAATTGATTTTCCATTACCCGAGGATATGCTCTCAAAATAATCGCTTTTTTGGAGTCGTTACGGGATCCTACAAGACTTGTTAATATCAAGTTGTTTCCACAATAGGATTCTTTATCAGGGTTTGTTTATCACAACAGCGCCAATCTCCCAGCATCCGTAATGTAAAACTTCCCATCCACATACCCCATTTCCTTCAACTCCTTCAAATGCTGGTAAAGCATCCCCCGGGTTTTCCCCATTTCCTCCGCAATCTCGGAAATCGGCTTCCCATTTCGCTTCCCAAGCTCCTCTAAAAGCTCAACTTTTGGCTTGGTAAGCCCATGGCTCAGTTTGGGCAGGTCCACAAGCTTCCTGATTTCAGTATCATTGCAGACAATCCTCCAAAAACATTTCTCTGAAGTGGGGGAATTAACCGTGAGAGAAAAATACGTCCTTGATGTAGCGAAATCTATTTATCCCAAAGTGGCATATCCTTCAAATAAAGGGGGTTTTGAAAAGGCGTTTATTGAGTTCATTGATTCTGACACGAAAGTAACCTCATTCGTAAAAATAAATGAATATCTCCACCTTTTCGCGAATATAGTGTATATCCGGGCAGATGGCTTACTTTCGCATTATTTTCCAGATTTTATGGTTAAAATCGGCAATAAAGTTTACTTAGTTGAGACAAAGGCCGAAAAGGATGTTAGCGATATAAATGTGCAGCAAAAAAGGTTGGCAACCATCGATTGGGTGGACAAGATAAACGAGCTAAAAGCCGAAGATAGGATGGACTCTGTTTGGAGCTATGTTCTTCTGGGGGAGAACACCTTTTATGGGATGAGTAAAAAGGGGGCTACTACCGGGGAAATTCTTGAGTATGCAAAACTCAGCAAGGCCAAGATAAAGGGGACCCTCTCAGATTACACTGGAGTTAAAGAGTATTAGTTTGCCCAGAAACGACTTTGGTTTTAAGCTTGGTTATGGGCAAGGTTTATCTCGAAAAGGTGAGGGATTGTCCACCACCCTCTCCCCAGTTTGGGCTAGTTTTGATCGATAGTGCATCAGAAAAAATCATTATCTCCCGCCCGACATTATATTTGGCCACACTATACCCAAGTTTGTACTCTTCTTGTCTAAATGGGGCGTACAACTTCTGGATGGGCAGTACATTATCATAGGTTACTATCCAATAGGGTAGTTTCAAGCGACGTATTTTCGAGAATATCTCTTTGTGATCTTCGGGAACATAATGATTCAAATAGAGCTTATTTCCCTTAACATAGTATGGGGGGTCAAAATAGATAAGAGTTTTCTCTGGAAGGACCCGCGAGAGCGTTTTTATTAAGTCCATCGCATCTTGATTGTGGAGCTCTATCTGGTCCTTGTAGGACGCTATTTTTTTAATCCGTTTTATCAATGCCTCTTTGTTATAACGTGCGTTAATCTTCCACTGTCCCTCCTGCTTTAAGCCACCGATCACTCCAGCAGACAGGATGCCCGAGCGATTGGTTCGGTTCAAAAAGAAAGTGGAGAACCCTAATTCCAACAAGCCACATTCGTTTTTGCGTCCCTGTTTCTCTTTCTGAATTCTCCAATTCTTAACCGTTACGGGAGTTTTTTCTATGAGATTACAAAGCTCATCTGTTTCGTTTAGAACCGAGTGCCAAAAAGCGTAGATGGATCGGTCGATGTCATTGATCACTACTCTGGACACATACCCATCAATGAGCAATGCAAGCGCAACCGACGCCCCCCCAGCGTACGGTTCCACATATACTCCATCCAACAATCCATTATCCTTTATAATTTGCTTAAAATATGCAATGAGCTTTCCCTTGCCCCCAGGGTACCTTAGTGGAGAGTATCTTGCCATGGAACCACACTACATACTTTCCCACATTCTCTTCATAAATTCCTCAATATTGTCCCAGGCAGCAATCAAACTCTGGGGTGTTGGGGAATAGTATCTATTATGGATATATGCATGTAGTGTGTCTATGGATAGAATGTTGTGCTTGTCTTGAACGGATGTCCGAATCCCCTTACAAATCGTATTATCTGCAAATTTACGATTGACCATATCCGTTACTACTGCATTAATCTTGTTTCTCAGATAAATTGGGGTTTTTGGATTTGAGGTAACAGTTGGTTTGTATTTATCTATATAACAGTCACAACTAAGCTCCACGAATACTCTAAGCAATACGGATACCGCGTTTGTAAACTTAGATATATCCAGTTTACACAGCTCGGAATATATATTGGCAAGCCGCTTGTTACTTACGCTGATATTTCCCTTCTTGATAAGGGTTTTCTGAGGTGAACTGCGGCGACCAGCGCTTCTTCCGCAAGCGGTAGATTTTGGTGTAGTTGTCTGAGCCTGCCAGGGCATTGTTGCCTTTTTACTGGTATCTGGTTTTGAAGTCTTGCTGAATTTAGCGATGTAGTTCTTTCTGTCCTCTTTTGAATCAATGTCCCTAACCGTGAATTTTGGGTCGAGTAAGTCCCTTGCAATTTGGGTTAATCCTTTAACCACTTCCTTTTGTGACGTTGTGGATTTTATAATGCCTCCTTCCACCTCAATCCCCAAAAATGACCTAACCTCCGGGTCTGAAACCAAGCGGCCCATGTTCGTAGTTTTTACTTCGCTTAATCTACTCTTAATCTCATTGGGAACATCTGAAGATTGCTCCAGAATCCTCATCGCTTGTAACGCTAGGGATGGCTTCTTCTTAATACGTTCATTGTATATGCTAACCTGCCTGCTATTCCAACGTACCGTGCCTATTCCATCATTTTCTCCGGTATGTTTTAGCCTAATCCATTTATCTGCCTCTGCCGGATTGTCAAAAACGATACATTCAATCTCTGAGGCGATGCTGTTAGCATACTTCAAATGGAGCTTTTTAATTATCTATCATCTCAGGGTTCAGGATAAGTTTTAATGATGTTATCCTTCGGTTTCCCTCTAGAACCTTGTACATTGAAGGATTATAATCGCATTTGCTAACCTGTATTTTATCAATCGGACTTAGACCATTCTCAGCAATATCGCGCGCTAGGTTGTATAATTTTACCTTCTGATTGTCCATAATCTTGTCCATGGCTTCCTTTTGACTTGCAACTGCTTCAAAACGGTAGTTTTCAGTGTTCAGTTGGAGATTGTTTAGGGCAATTACTTTACTGTAGGCCATACCGCATCATTGTTAACTGCACCAGATAATATAAAAACCTTATTCCCCTAATGGGTAAAGGGTAGATTATGATATTCTTTTAGAATTACCAGCAGTTATTTAGAGGATGGGTGATAACCTTGAATTCAATGAGATGGTGGGATTTTGAGCGTGCAATACAAAGCGTCTGCGGAGAAAAAGGCGTTCATGGCCTAGCTTCACTTTATGGAATGAAGATTTCCAAGAGGAAAGACGCATTACTAAAGTGGGTGAAGAAAGTAAGGATGCGATGCATAGAAGTTACTAATCTAGATCCCCGGTTGAGGGATAGGCTGGTTAGTGATCTAGAAGACTTAGAACAGGAGACACAATTACTGGGGAAAGAAGAGGATATCGAATGGGACCTCATTACGCGCCTCCTGTTTATTTGCTCAAGGTTGCTCGGATATGACTGGATGGATGGAAAAATACACCGCCACGTCCTGTTCTTTCAGGATGATGTGCAAGAATGGGAGGACATAAAAACCGAAGGTAAGATACCCCCATATATAGAGGTTTTGGATAAACGGCCGTTAATATCAGAGATTGAGGAATCCCTCGTGATTGATCTTCATGAAAAGGGACTTGATATCTATCACATTACCACGCTATTGAAAACTAAGAAATCCAGAATTGAAAAGATACTGCGAGATTACCGTAAAAGTAAACCCAAAAAGAAATCACCGCGTAGCAGTAAACTAAAACATGCTAAAAAGCCGTGAATTCTCATCTTTCCCCCAGTCCCCGCCGCGCAACCCAGCTTCCCGCTTCCAGCTTTCCAGCTCCACACCATAACAGTAAACCATAGGCCCAAAAACCTGCACGCAACCCAAGCAACGGTTTACCTACACAGTAACGGTATCCGATTTCAGTTTACCGTATCGGTATCTAAGCCAAAAACACTAGGTTTCCAAGCGCATTTTCAGCCCATTTTGTAAGGCTCGGAACCTACCCTATCAGCACAAAATAGCCCAAAAGATAAGAATCCATAAAACGATACGTCGTAACTCATTTCCCGCAGAGCAAAAAAAGGTGCCGGTCGTTGGAATCCCTGGGATTTGCCCAATCTTTTTCCCATAAAATCGTAAATCCGCATTTTTTCAAAAGTTCAATATTTCGTTTGCGGCCGTACCCGCTCCAAAACATTTTCGTTCCCAGGTAATCCTCCTCCCCCTCAGATTCTTCCAGATGCATGCAAACTAGCAGGTAACCGGGCGTTTTTAGCAGCTCATAAAACTTTCTTAGAATTTCTAAATGTTTTCTCCTATCAACATGGATGAGCGAATACATGCAAATAATCCCATCGAAATATTCATTTTCAAATCCGGGCTCAAGCATATCCGCTTTTTTGAATTTTGCATTGGGGACCAACCGCTTTGCAAGCTCAATCTGCTTTGCGGAAATATCGATTCCAAAGACTTCGAACTTCCCGGACAAATATTTGGCAATTGGAATGCCGGCCCCGCAGCCAGCATCAAGTATCCTTGAGCCTGGTTCCAGCTGCTCTTCAAGTTTCCTGGCGAAGATAAGAGTATCATCGGTTTTGGTTTTGAGGTATTCTCCGGCGATTTTATCGTATTTGGCACCGACATCAATCATAAAGGAGATATTGGTGGGGAAACATATAAATCCCCCATGATATAGAATTTATTAGAATTTCTAAAAGAGTATTAACAAGGCATTTTACGACCCATCTTGCAGGCGGGGACAGGATTAACCAATAAGTTTCGGATTAGCCAATACGCCCCTAATTAGCCGGGAAGGCCCCAAATAGTATATAATAATACGGGGGGACATCCAGAACATGAAAATCAGGAAGGCTAAAAAAGCGGACCTAGAAAACCTGGCCGAACTCTCGCACGAGCTATTCAAGAACCAAATAAAAAACTGCAGCGTGGATTTCAGATTGAAAAAGAATTTCAGGAGCATCCAAAAAAAGGAGTTTTTGGAGAAACTACGAGACAAAACGTGCGTTTTCTTCGTCGCAGAAGTGGGGAAGGAACTAGCGGGATTCGTCTTAGGCCACACGGAAAGGGAATCAGGGGTTTTCGAAAACAGGCTAAAGGGAAACGTGGACCAGTTCTACGTAAGAGAATCGTTTAGGGGAAAGGGAATCGGGAAAAAGCTCTTTGCGCAAATAAAAGAATGGTTCAAAAAGAAGAAAGCTCCCTCGATAAGAATCCACGTGGCAAAATGCAACGTGGGCGCAAAGAGGATGTACGAATCCCTGGGATTCGGGCCTGCACAGTTTGAGCAGTTGGTTCTCAAATTATGATATATAATAAAGTATAAGAAAATACAAAAGAGTATTAGTAAGCATGAAAACACGTAAAGGGGGCGAAAAAAGATTGGGCAACTGCTAATTGGGGAATCCGGATGGTTCCCCCTAAGCAGTGGCAAGCAAATATGCAAGAAGCGCAAGAACGCTAATTGCAATAATAAATGCAAGCCAATTGCTGTGCTCCTGCTGCAATATAATCTCCGGGTCCGAGTAATCAACCGGGGAAGGAATCTTCTTCCCGGAAAATTTCAATTTAGAATATTCCTCTTCTGAAATGGACAGGAAGAACCCGAAAAAATTGCACCTTGGGCAGCGCACTTTCCCGGTCCAGTCTATTGCGGATTCCCTCCTCTGCCCGACTGAGAAATCAGCGGATTTGAATCCGCAGTTGGGGCAAAACGTAACTTCTTCCATCTAAATTCACGTGCGCCTGCCCGGCTTGGGCTTTTCTTCCCTGGAAGCAACCTCTTTTTCGAATGCCGCGCGTATCTTGTTTAGGAATCCTGTTAGGCCATCCGCAACTTCTTCGGTAAGTTCGCCCTCTTCCCGTGCCTCATCTAGGAGCTGGTGGATTTCGGCAAACTTCTTTTTCACTCCCGCTATCCTCGTGGAGTCGGACTTGCCAGAAGATTCTTCGCGCGCCATCTTGAGCCCGGCCTTCCCTATTGCCTGGATGCCCATCTTTATCGTTTCCGCCCCGATTTCCACCTGCTCTTCTGCACGCCTCATCTCCGTTGCCCATGCCTGCTTTGCCTGAGTCTCAAGCTTCTGCATGGCCGCAAGGCTGCTGTTGGCCTTCTTGGGAGCATATCCAATCCTCTTTGCAAGTGCGAGATCCTCCGCATTGTCCCTGGTTTTCTCCATCCCCCTGAGTTCGGATGCCCATTTGTCAAAGAGGGCGGAGTATTCTTTCTCCTCGCTCTGGCCCTCAACGCTCTTCATGAATGCCGCCTTGATTTTGGGCAGGCCCTCAATGGTCTTAGAATAGAGCGCCTTCAGGTTTTCCAGGTAGCTCTTGCGCACATCCAGGGCGGCCTTTATCAGCTTCTGGTCTTCGAAGGTGATTGTTGCCTTGTTGTAGTAGTATTCAAGCGTTTCCCCTGCGGTGTTGTATATCTGGGTGTATTCGTGCGCCTTCTTCCTGAAAGCCTCATAGCCGGGCATGTTTTTCTTGAGCCAGCTGCGCAGGTATTTTTCAGGCTCGTATAGCTGCTCGGAAGTGAACACCATGGAGGCGCCCCCTTCTTTTGCGGGCTTTTTGGAAGATGCCTTTGCAGTTTCCTCTTCTGCGGAAATTGCCGGCTGCAGGAATTCCGAGGGTGCACGCGCAGCCTCTTTCCTCTCTGCTTTGGGAGCGCTGATTTTGGAGAGGGATTCCGCTTCGCTAAGAACGCTCTCGGAGTATTTTTTGAGGGGCTTGTTTACCCATTTGGCGTCTCCGGTATACTTCTTCTCCATTATCGCGAGGGATTTTGCAAACTGCGTTAATTTGGAAGCGGGTGCCATGGGGAATTTCTCGCTGAATTCCTTTGCAACCGACTCGTTCCCCATCTTTCCCATCGCATCAAGGCGCTTTACCATGCCATCTAGCGTCGATTTGTACGCAAGGAGGTTTGCCGCCTTCCACACTTCGTTGCTTGAGTCCCCTTTTTCTATTAGCTTGCCTTTTTCCGCAGCAGCCGCCCTTGAAGACAATTCGCCTATTTCCCCAAGGCTCTTTCCAACGTCCACTCCGAGTTGCCCGGAGAGCCATTGCTCCATCTGGGGAGTCATCCACGAGGGGGTTATGTCTGTTTTCGGGGCGTTTTTTTTGGTTTTTTGGGGGGACATGCAAACACCAATCGTATACCTATTTCAGAAAGGCACTTATATTTATAAATATGCCTTGGGCGGAAGCTTTGCCTCCCAGGCGGGAGAAGGGGCGGCTTCCGGTTGGGGTATCCCATAACTTTGCCGGGCTGCCCTGGCAGGCCTTGGGAAAATGGGCATGGGAGGCTCTAGGATAGGTGGCAGGGCGGGGGAATTCTTATAAATTGCGCATCATATGAACCTGCATGGAAGTTCGCGCAATCATTCTTGCCGCGTTGTTCGCACTCTTGTGTGTTCCCTGTGCGCATTCGCTTGTTTATTCAACCTTGGAGCTAACAGCACAAAGCGATTCCGGGGCCCCCATTGAAGGAGTGCATTTTTTCCTAGAGTGCAAGATGACTCTCTCAAGTGTTGAGAGGCATTTGTGCATTTCTAATTTAAGCGGGAGCTGCAAGAGCGCGTGCATGGATTGCGCAGGCGGGGAGCCGGCTTCCATACGCGCGCAATACGGGGAGGAGGAATCCACTTTTGAAATTCCCTCCTGGGCGGGAGAAGAGGCCTGCAAGGCGTACTATGAGCCGCTAAACTCCGTTGATGCGTTTGTTTTCGAGGTGCAGGGGGCCGTGTCCCCGCCCCCGGAAACCGAAGGGGAAGGGGCGCAGGAAAACCTCCCTGAGAATACGAACATAGAAACGCACGATTACCACCTGGGGGAACTGGAAGATGAGGATTACGAATACACTTCATACCTTGATGAACTCGAAGAAGATGGGGAAGAAGATGATAAAGGCGGCACGTGCATCGGCGCATTCATCCTGCTTTGTGCATGCGCGGCATGCTTCTTTGCAGAAAGCAAGCGGATTGGGTAAGCCTGCCAGGAAGTTCTTTTTTAATCCAATATGGTTTTCCCAGCCAGGAGGCCCGAGGTGTGCAAGTTATAAATACATCCAAGCACGAATCAATAATGGAAACAAGATACCGTCCCAACTACCGGCAGTGGATATTCTTTACCTGCTTGTTTGTATTGATTGCGTTCGGCCTTTTTTATGTCGCCCTATTCGTCAACATCACGAACCTTTCGGGCAGCATGATTATCATCAATCCCCCCATCACCCTCATCCTGTTGGGATTTGCAGTGCTTGGAGTGGCATGCCTGGCATCCTCTGCCCCCACGGAATTCGTATTCACTGAAAAAGAGTTCAAAATGCGCAAAATATTCCGGAAGGGAACCGGCACAACGGTGCCCTACTCCGAGATTGAATCCGTAGCATTGGATAC
This sequence comes from Microcaldota archaeon, assembly GCA_016932815.1. GTDB lineage: Archaea > Micrarchaeota > Micrarchaeia > Anstonellales > Bilamarchaeaceae > CAIKOA01. The sequence continues at coordinate 10,572 of JAFGCC010000024.1, forward strand.
GATTGCGCCAAAGGTATGGGCATTCGGAAAGCGATACTCCCGCAGCTACGTGATTCGGGTCAACACCAAGAGGGGAAAAAGGATTGTCGTATCCGTGGGCCAGGGCCATACCCTTTCCATACTCGCAGGGAGAATTTACACGCTTGTTTCCGGCAGGGAAATCAAAAGCGTTGGCAAAGAAATACTAGATGATTTCGCCAAGAGGATAGGCCGGGAAAAGGTCTGCGACAATATGGATAACGAGGTCAATGCAGACCACTGGGTCCTAGAGCGCATGGATGAACAAAGATAAGGCGTCTGACTTAGGTGTGGAACATTCCGTTCTGCCAGGTCACTACAACGCATTTAATCGCTCTCCACTATGGGGGAGCCATGCTTCACTCCTCGTCTATTATTCCAAGTATTCTGGAAACTGATTCCGCGGGGCTCTCGTTGGCTATGTTGAGAGAATAAACGGGCACCTTCTCAAAGAGCTCCGAGAAGAATTTCTTCCTCCCCCAGGTTTTCCTTGGGCTCCTGCTTAATTGGTGGGGGTTGCAGAAATCGTTTTTGACGAGGTATTCCACCGCCTCTTCGGAATCAAGCTCTTCAAATGCCTTCTCGCCCTTCTTGTTTTTTAGGAGGACCAGCGCACCCATTACCGAGCGGGTGAATATCCTCTGCTCGCCAAAGAGCATCCTAACGTCGATTATGCTCCTTTCCCCGCACTCTTTTAGGCACATGTCCTTCATTTTCCTTGAATACTCTTTCCAGTCTGCGCCTATGTTTGCGCGCACGTACGAATTCTTTTCCGAGGAATTTACCAGCACGTCGTTTGCAAGCCGCACGAACATCCAGTCGTCTGTTAGGAAGTTCGCGTATTTTTCCAGGAGGAGGCCGTAGGTGAGCGTGGTTTTGCCGCTTCCGGATGGGCCGACCATTGCAATCCCGTTGCCCCCAAAATCCACGTATGAACCGTGTATGGAGTACCTGCGGTGCTCGGAGCGGAAGTCTTCTAAGAATTCGGCTACGAGGCCAAGGGCGATGGATTTTATCCACCCATAGTAAGTGCAGTTCTCTATTATTGCGGTCTTGGAGATGGGCTCGTAGCTTACCCTAAGCCCCCTGCCGTTTTTTACGGAGATTACCCTCGCATGCGGCCGTATCTCTTCTAGCATGGGGTGGAAATTGTCCTCCCACATCTCCTTGTCCCCCCTGGAGTCTGTGAAGAATTTTATGCACGCCCCATAGATGTTCGCCTTGGATTCGTGGAGCGGCCGGGAGTAGATTTTGGATAATATCTTTTCTTTTTCCTCAAGCGTGATTTTGCGGACCTTGTACATGCGCCCCATATCTCTTCCAAGCATATTAAAACCTGCCCGTTTATAGGAATTGCATGAAGCCTAAAGCTGGCGCAAAAAAGTATGCGGCCAAACCGGAAGGTGAAGCGGAGGTTCATCCAAAGCGCCTTAGGGACTTCGTGAAGGTTCCAAAGGAATTCGCATATGCGCTATGCGGGATTTTGCTGCTTTTCTCCCTTGCCGGGATATTCGCTGCGATTACTATGGGGCTTAGCGGGCTAAAGCTCCTCTCCCCGGTCCTTTTGGGCCCTGGGCTCACGGTTTTCGGGCTTGGGCTCTTATACGATTTTACCATCCGCCCGCTTGCGGCATTCCACGAGGAATTGCACTCAATGATTGCGCGCACCTACCTTGCAATAGGCGGGCTCTTTTCCCTTCTGGGAATCGTCTTCTGGCATGTGGGATGAAAGAGGCGCGGAAAGAAGCGGTTCCAAGCCTGCGAAGCGGGCAGGGAGTTCCGCTTTCTATTGTGCCCATTAGTGGTTATTTAAGGTGTATTTAAAAGGCTTTTGCTTCCTAATTAACCCCAGTGAAGAACATGGAAAGCAACAGAATGGCAGGTCCGGTTATTAGGTCCCCTTCGCAGGCGCCCCTTTTTAATATACGGCCCCAGACACGTGTGAGGGCAGCGGCTCCCCTCGTGGAAACTGCCCTGCAAAAGACGCTGTTTGGCATATGGAAAGAGAGGGCCTCCAACAAGGATGCGGAAGCAGGCAATCCCGCCTCAGAGTGGAAGCGCAGGATTCTTGGGGAAACAAACCCGCAGGCCATTGCCGATGCAATTTATGAAGCTGCAAGGAACAAGGATGCGGCCGCAATCCCCGCAATGATAGCACTTATCGGGTACCCCGATGGGAATTCCCGTGAAGCGCTAGAAACCGGCATGCCCGTTGAAGAGCCGATGCAAACGAAGGCGCGGAAGACTGCTTCCGCCATCTGGGGGGAGGCAAACCGCACCAGGAACACAGAAGGCGATGAACCGCTGCACAATGAGATGCCCCCCTCGTGCATCCCCACGGTAATAGGGGAAACGGAGAATGCCCGCATGGCATTTGAGAGGAACGCCCTTGGCGAGAAGAGGATGGTTGCCGCTCCGCTTTATTCGCACTGCGCCAATGCAATCTGCAACATCATACTCAAAGGGCGCGAGCCCTTATCCGAAGAAGCAGTAGAAGAGCTAATTAGGATTTCAGAAGAAACGGCCAATCCGGAGGTTTCCGCAAGCATATACTGGCTTTTTGGGAATTTGGGCGAGAACCGGGCAGTTCCGGCATTGCTTAATGCCGTGCAGGAATATGCCTGCAATATGCACAGGGAAGAAATAATCTACCGCATGGCACGCAGCAGCCTCCTGCAAACGGAGATTTACCACTCAACCGGCCTAGAGGAAATAGAAGGCCCTGCAATTTTTGAAGAGGCATTTGCACGCGGAAAGGACCTGGACGTGGATAGGGGCATAACCGAATCCATGGACTGCCTGTGCCGTTTCCCAGAATCAAAAGCGGATGCCGCAGCGTCCGCCCTTGTGGCGTTAAGGCTGATAGGGGACTTGAGGGCGATAGAGGCCCCCTAAGGGAGCTTGATACCAAGCTAAAAGGGCAGGACGCTTACCTCAAAATCGCCATCCACAGGCTTGATAGCATCGCAAGGAGCAACCGCCGCTACATAAACCTGCTTAAAGGCGAAGAAGAGCTTAGTTTGAAGGCCCTGCTCAGGGATACGCCTGCTGATATCCGGGAGAAAGTTGTTGAAATAGGGGAGGCGTTGGTTAAAAGCAGTAAAAACGCAGTTGAAAACCTCGCGGGGCGCAGGATAAACTGGGAGAGCCCGACTATTGAGGACAGGCTCCTCGTTGCAGAGGCGCAGGAAGTTGCGGATATTTTCGCAAACCCGTATGCGCCGGGCCCACGCTAGGCGTTCCCGAATCAAATTAAAAGAAGAAGGGGCATTGGCAGGGATTTCCCTGCGTGCCCCGTGTTTTCTTATTTTTTCAGCCTTATTCCTTAAGGGATTCAAAGCGGCCTTTTAGCTTCTCCATGACCTTTGGCATTGAAGTGTATTCCATATCCGTTGGAGGAAGCCTGTGCGGCTGGAAGGGCCCGTGCCTGCGCATATAATCTGCAACTTTTAGCGCCTTGCTCCGTGCCCGGTCATACGCGCCGTCTGCGAATATGTCGTTGGGGCCAACGAGCTTGCCTTCTGCAAGCTGGAAGCCCAAAGCGACTATCCTCGTAGGCCCATCAAATCGGGTGGGAATTGAATTGTCCATGCTGCATGGGTAAATTGGCCCAACGTGCGAGCCCCTCATCCACCCGGAAACCAGGTGGGGGAACGCATAGGGCTCAACGAGCTCCCCAATGGAAGGGAGCCCGCTCTGCCCGCGCGCAATCGCAACCGGGTCGTCCTTTCCAACGTAGTCGCCCGCGATTTCGTAGAGCTTGTCGGTGCTTACTGCCGCAACCGCCTCAGTTTCCGGGACCTTGTTGTCCGCCCCAGGGTAAACGCGCTTTATTACGTATCTGCTTGTTGAGCCAATAAGTGCTAGCAGTTCGTATAGCTCGGAAGGGGTGTTGAGGAATACCCTCTTGTGCTCTTTTATGTCGTAAACTTCAAACCTGAACCCATTGCGCATATTCGGGTCTATTACCAGCCCTGCGGTGTTGAACGGGTCTGCGAACATCCGATATACCGGGAAGTTGAATGCGCCGGGGTCTGTCTTGTCCATTAGGAAGCAGACTACGGGCTCGCTCTTGCGCTCTTCGAATTCCATTTCCGCGCACCCTGGGCCCATTCCCTTTACGTTCCCGCTGAATGCATCGGAGAGGATGTCCTGGCCTGCCCCATAGAGCTTGAGCTTCTTTGCTTCGGCCGTTGCGTCCATGAACGCATCCCATGCCGCCTTGTGCACCTTCTCGTTTCCCTCGCCCTTGTCATGCGTCATGATTAAGTCCAGGTCATCTCCGCAATGCGCAACGTAATAGTCTATGAGCGTTCCCGAAGCCTTTGCTTCCTTTAGGACCGCATCTGCCGCCTTGATCAGGTTTGCGTGGCACAGCTGGTGCCCGCAATAACTTCCAACGTCTGCCTTGATTATGCTCAAAGTCGTCTTCATTGAGTTCACCCACTAAAAAACGGGAGTAATTACATCATAATACTTTAAAACGGGTGGGGTTTGAATTCTCCCCCAATTTGCGTGTGCATAAGCGCATTCTGGAGGGGATGGGCATTAGGGGGACGCCAGTTTTCCCTGCATCTTCCTGCACTGGCGATACTCATCGAAAAACTCTTCGCTGATTTCTGCGAACTCATCTTCCAGTGAGCAATCGCACAATTTATCAATCCCCTCGAACAACAAACTCATTTCACGGAAATCGCTTGAAATCAGGACTCCCTGCCTGCAGTCTCCTATCCGCGAATCCACGGACTGGAGGGGTATGGCGTACGCGTTTTTTCCTCCCTCCGCTTTCCTTGCTTCGGATAATTCGGCTTTTGCCCGCCCAAGGAGCAAAACCAGGCGTTCCATTCCTCCTTTTTTGATAAATCCCCAAGTGGCAGCATCACAAGCGCACAACTGCGAGCTTTGCAAATGAAGATAAGATTGCAATTCCCGCATCTTCTCTTTGCCGGGGGGCTTCCCATGCCCCATTGCCTTCTCCACATCGGTAAATACGGCCGTTATCCCCCCTAATTTAATCCCTTTGAGTTCCCTTCTTGGGCCAAAACCAATAGGGTAGAGGTGGGAATCAAAGTATCCGCTAAAAAGCGCCCTTGCCGCCCGGTGGGTACGCGGATTACACAATAAATCATTGAGGGTTTCCCTTAATTGCAGGTAATTTTTTCTGCGGCGCTCTGGACCCTTGGGACTTTTGCCTGGGGAGCCCTTCTTTGGAGCCCTCTCGATTTGTTTCATGGGGGATCTTTCATGAGGAAGCCATTAAAACTCTTATTGGGGCAGCAGAGGGTGGCTCCTATGCATTATTTATCCTCGTGCATGCTGCATCCTCCCCCTGCAAGAGCGCGGCAATCCTTTCTGGGAAAAGCGCATTCACCACGTATGCGGGCTTCCCGATCTCCATTATTTCGCGGATTTTGCCCTCCATTCCCCCGGTTACGTCCGCATATTCTGGTTTTTTGAAATGCGAGGAGATTTCCGCAAAATTTCCGGGGGTTATTGATTCTATTAGCTTCCCGGAGCCATCTAGCACCCCGTCCACATTGGTCCCAAGGATTATGCGTTCCGCATCCTTGCCGAAAAAGGAAACGAGCTGGTCGCCGGAGCACACCCCGTATCCAAGCTCCGAATCCTTCATCATGTCCCCGTGCAGGACGGGAAGTTTTCCTTCTTTGAGAACCTCCTCCACCGCTTCGGAATCAAATTCCTCTATGCGCCCGTTTTTGAGCGTGCCCAAATCGTATGGGTGCAGGGGGACTGCGGGCACCCCTTCCTTTTCCAGCGCATTAATTAGCATGTTGCAGAGCACAACGCAGGCGGAGTGGGTTTTCTCCACTCCCTTCTCCTGCTCAGGGGTTTCTATTTTGCCCGTTAGGCCGTACTTGACTACCAGGGGGTGCCCGAATGAGCCTGCGCCGTGAATCAGGATTATATCGCGGATTCCGGCCTTCCAGCTCGCCCCAAGCATTTTCGCAAGGGATTTGATGTTCGCAGAATCCTCCTCCATGAACCCTCCCTTCTTGGTCAGCACGCTTCCCCCGAACTTGAGCACCTGCATACAGGAGGTTTGGAAAAGAGGGATTAAAAAGGTGGGCGGCGGGGGAAAAGGGCGGCCAGGATGGGCAAATGCCTCTGGACAATAAGGGGGCAGGGACATGGATGCGGGCCCCAATCCCAAAGGATTGGGCGATTGATGCATATACGGCAACAAACGGAAATGCCGTGCGCCCCATTTAAATTACCTATTTCGGCAGTTAAATCCATGAAGAAGCGGAAAATAGTGCTTGCAATCACCGGCGCATCCGGGCTCCAGTACGGAGTGAGGCTAAACGAGGTGCTGCGGGAGGGAGGGCATGAAGTCATGCTAATTAGGGGTTCGGGCGCGGAGGCAGTCGCAAAGGAGGAAGGCGTGAAGCTCCCAAAATTTGATTTTGACTGCAAGGAAGTTGGCGCACCCCCCGCATCCGGCTCGCACAAGGTGGATGGGATGATAATTGCCCCCTGCTCCCTCAAAACTTTAGGGGAAATCGCATCCGGAGTGGGCGGGAACCTCGTTTCAAGGTCGGCGGAAGTCATGCTAAAAGAGAGGAGGAAGCTCGTATTGGTAGTGCGCGAAACCCCCCTATCCTATATCGCAATAAAGAACATGGAGAAGATAACACTCGCCGGAGGGGTAATCCTTCCCGCGTGCCCCGGATTCTACTCAAAGCCCAAAAAGATTGGGGAGCTAATCGATTTTGTTTGCGGCAAAACCCTTGACCAGTTCGATATCGAACATGCCCTCTTTACAAGGTGGAAAAGCTAGTTCCTTCGGGAGCGGGCGGCGCAAACTTCTTAGCGTCCTCGAAATCCGTTTCCGCAGCCCCTCTTGCCGTGTCCAGGTCCAGCGCGTTCTTGGTCTTGTCCCCGATTTTCTTTAGCGTTTTGCCTGTTTTATAGACCGTTTCAAGCTCCTTTCCCGCCTTGAGCGCATTGGTTGCCTCCATTACTCCCGCTTCGGAAGCTGAAGCAAGAGTTGCCGCAAATGCGGTTTCTGCTCCCGCAGTGCCCGTTTCCACCCCGGCTTCCGCAACGGCTATGCCCATCCTTCCCGCACTTGAAGTAGCGGAATATAACGCGCCAATACCCTTTAGCCCAAGGTCCACCGCCTTCGCAGCCGCCATGCCCGTAACAATCGTAATCGCAACGTCCGCTGCCAGAGCGGCAACCCGCTGCTCTATTTGCCCCATTGAATGGGTGTATGAATTGAGCACGTATAGGGAATCCTCAAGCTTCCCTGCAGACTCCTTAAGGCCATCCAGGGTCCCGCGAAGCTCCGCGGATTTCTGGTCCGCAAGATTCTGGTCGCCTTTGAGCATCGCCCCCACCATCTCGTTGAATGCAAAATAGGTCTTGGAGTATGCCTCGCGGAAAACCTGGATTGTGCCCTTCTTCCCTTCCTCGGTTGCGGCTTTCGGGTCGCCAACTACCTCCTTGTGCGCGGCATCCATTCCTTCAAAGAACTCCCTGCGCTCCTTGGTGAGGGTGACCACCACTTCCTTTGGGCTTGCAATCTTGTCGCTGAATATGGAGCCTACCGAGCCTATGATTCCAAAAACCTGCGCCGCGCCGGTTCCCGCATAAACAATGGCCTTGTCGGCAGTCCCGGGCATCTCCTTCATCGCGGCGGAGAATTCCTTTTCCATGCCCCCATAGGCTTTCCTAAGAGACTGCATGGAATCTAGCATCTGCTCCATTTCGGGCAGGTATTTTTCGGCAAAATCCCTTGCCTGCTCCACGTTTTCCCCGGAGATATAGTCTCCCTTGAATTCGTTTCTCTGGAGGGCCTGCATCGTTTCCACTGTTTTTGCAAGCTGCTTTTCTTCCTTGGATATGGGGGCCTTGTATGCCATTTTTTCACCTCTGCGAAGGGCCGGAAACGGCAAGGACCTTCCGTACCAGGGCATCAAGCGAAGCGTCCCCGCTTAGTTCTTTCATCTGCGATTGGATTGCCTTATGCAGGTAATCCGGGGTGTCTTTTGCCCACGCAACCGAGCGCATTGCGGATGCCGCAAGGTATTTTACGTTCCCGTCCATCTGCGCATCCTCTACGACTGCGGAGAGCGAGAGCGGGTCCGCCACCCGGATTAAATTCACGAGCGCCGCCTTTGCGCCGGAAGAGAGTTCCCGCTTCCTAAGCCCCACGGATACGTCTTCCACCGCCTTCTTCAGGTCCAGGCTCCCAGACTGCACAAGGCAAGCGCACACCATGTTCGCAAACGGGCCAACAAGCGAGCTTTCCCTGCTTGAGAAACCCGGAAAATGGAATGCGGATTTTGCGGCATCCATCCCCGCAATCATGTCAACTGCGGCGCGGAATCCCGCATGCCCGCATTTTGCAAACCCGTAAGCCAGGGATTGTATATAACTAAGCCTCTCAGGCTCCTTTTTCGCAATATCCCCCAGGCTCATGGAAAAATCGGTTGAGATGGTGGCGGAAGCGCGCATTAGCAATTCGTCCAGGGCGGGGTTCCCTGTCCCGAATCCCTCCTTGCCCCCGCTCGCCCCGTACTTGAAAATGAAGGCGTTTACAAGGTTGTATTTCTCCTCCACCGGGGCGCTCCCCTGGAGGAAATTGAAAACCGTCGGCGAGGCATCCTCCAGGGATTTGGTTTTTATCGCGTTTAGCGCTTCCTTCTGCCCCGCGGACTCAGCCTTGGGCGCCATGCCCGAAACTGCCTGCGGCGCCGCATCCTCCCTTGCCTTCCTTGGAACCATTCGCTCTGCCATTTTTCCACATCCCGCCTAAAGCATGAATTGCAAATATTGCAAATGCTGCTGATAATATCTCTGCGGATAGAATTAAAAAACATGGGAGGCAAAAGGCGGTGCAATGGCATACCTCCAGGAGTTGCGGGCACTCCACAAAGCCAGGGAATACGCAGAACTGCTTGAGTTTTGCAAGGGCAAGCTCCAGTTTAGCCCGGAGGATACGGACCTGCTATTCCACATGGCGTTGGCGCTTGAAGGGCTTGGGAGGCACGATGCGGCCAGGAACGCATTCGAGAAGCTATTTAGGATTACTCACGATGAACTATTCCGCATTTGCGAGGCGGTCCCGCAATTTTCCAAGGGGGAGCGCAAGAGCGCAATTTCCATCCTAAAATACGAAACCAGGAAAACCGAGGATGCGCCGCGCCTCTTTTTTGCGTTCCGCCTGGCAAGCGAGCAGGGGGAGGCCAATGTTGCGGCTGACGCCCTTAGGAAAGCGTTCGCAGTAGACCACAAGAAAACCCTCTCGCTCCTCCAGGGCTATTTTGAAGGGCTCCACGAGAAGAGGGCGCAGAGGGCATTGCTTTTTGTCACCCTGCTTGGAATCCTGCGCGAGAGCGGGGAGAAAACCTCCGCACGCTGATTTTGCAGGCAGGGAACTTCGGAAGCGCAGGGCATTCTTGCCCGCATGTGCGCGCTAGAATCGTTTTAAAGCGTTTTGCAGAAGATACCACTTATGAAGCCATTCCGTGAGTTTATAGGGGAGCTGGAAGCTTCCGGCGAGCTAAAGAGGATAGAGCAGCCAATGAAGAAGTATCTTGAGATGGCGGGGGTGTTCTCCGCTTTTGAGCCAACTGCTGTCCTAGGCTATGCGGAGGATTCTAGCATCCGCTGCGTTTCCAACGTGTTTTCCACAAAAGAGAGGGTTGCAAAATATTTAGGGTGCGAAGTGAAGGAACTGCGCAAGAGGATGTCCTATGCGGTGGATAATCCTTCAAAGCCAAAGAAGGCGAAGAATGCGCCGGTTTTGGAGGAAACCTCCGCCTCCCTGGAGGAACTGCCCGTTCCCACGCACACCAGCCGGGATGGGGGGCCATACATCTGCTCCGCAATAGTTATCGCAAAGGACCCGGAACTGGGGCAGAACTGCTCTTTCCACAGGATGATGATTTTGGATGGGGAGCGCATAGTAATGCGCATACTCCCTAGGCACCTGCACAAATTCCTAGAGCGCGCAGACGGGGAGCTTGATGTTGCCGTAATAATCGGGGCGCCCGTGAACGTGCTCCTTGCATCCGCGATTTCCTCCAAACTTGGGCAGAACGAGCTTGAGATTGCAAATACCCTAATGCCCTTTGAGACTACCGAGCTAATGAACGGGATTGAGATTCCCGCAGAGTGCGAATACGCATTCATTGCGCACATAAGCACAAAGGAGCGGGAAACCGAAGGCCCGTTTGTGGACCTGACTAATACCTACGATGGGACAAGGAAGCAGCCGGTCATGCGCGTAAAGAAAATATACCATAGGAGCAACCCCATCTTCCATGCGCTCCTCCCGGGGGGGCTTGAGCACAAAATCCTAATGGGAATGCCCAGGGAGCCCACGATTTTCAACGAAGTAAATGCGGTTGCAAAATGCAGGGGCGTAAACGTGACTCCGGGGGGATGCTCCTGGCTGCACGCGGTCGTTTCCATACAAAAGGAATCCGGGGAGGATGGGAAGAAGGCGATAGAAGCCGCATTCAGGGGGCACAAGTCCCTAAAGCACGTGGTAATAGTGGATGATGATATAGATGTCAATAATCCAATGGAAGTGGAATGGGCAATCGCAACGCGCTTCCAGGCTTCTGTTGATTTGGTTGTAAAGGAGAAAGAGCGCGGCTCCTCCCTGGACCCATCTGCCGACTGCGGAAGCGAGGAGGCAAGCGTAACTTCAAAGATGGGGCTTGATGCAACCAAGCCGCTTGAACGGGCAAAGGATTTTGAGAAGGTGGAATTCCTTGAAGTGAACAAGGATGATTACTGACGCTGGGGGCAGAGCCCGGATGCCCGCAGAAAACACCCTGGGCGCAGGAGGCATCGCTGACATTGAAACCGGCGGGATTGTCCTTGCGCAGAATGCGGAGTTGTGCAAATGATTGAGGAGTATTCCTTTGGGAGAATCGTGATTTCCGGAAAGGAGTATTCCAACGACGTGATTTTGATTGGAGGGAAGGTCTATCCGGAATGGTGGAGGAGGAAAGGGCACTTTTTATCCAGGGAGGATTTGGGGCCGATACTCAAGGCGCAAATACGCACGCTCATTATCGGGAAGGGATACAACTCCGTTATGCGGATCGGGGAGGATGTGCGCGAATACTGCAGGGAGAAGGGAATTGAGCTAATTGAACTTGGAAGCAGGGAAGCTGTGGAAAAAGTGAATGAGCTAATGTGGGGGAAGCGCCATGCAACGAAAGATGATGCGGATTCCGCAAAACCCGCAAAGGGAATCGCCGCGGGAATCCACCTAACCTGCTAGCTTGTTGAGTAGTGCTCAAAGAGTTCAAGGCATTCGCGGAGCTCCCCCGCATGCTCCGAAGTTGCAAGCTTCATGCGCGCCCTCCCGATTATCTTGGTGACCATCTGCCTGGAGACTCCGGCCTCCCTGGCTATCTCTTCATGCCTGCACCCCTCCTCTCCGAGAGTCATCATCAGCACGCTAAATTCCCTCGGAGTCAGGACTTCCCTGAAGATTTCCTCCATCCTCCCCCTTATAGAGCAGAGGTCAGAGTACTCATCCCCTACGGGACTAGAATGGGCCGCTCTGCCCATGCACATGCGGCGCGAGTCCTTTATCCCAAGCCTCCCGCATTCATCTGGTTCTGGGTCCTTTGCCGAATTGAAGTGGCCGTGGGCGCCCACGATGTTCCGGTTTATGTGGATTGCCTGCACCGCGCAAATGATGCTATCCGCCTGGCCTTCCGGGACTCCGCTTTCTATTAGGAAATCGCGGAAAAGTACGTTCGAATCCGCAGGGCGCATGCAAAAGAATTTCATTGCCTTGCCCATATTGCCCCTCTTAACCTGCACCATGCTGTGCAGTTGGCGCACCCACCAGATGCACTCCTTTGCGCATTCTATTGCATAGGGGGCAAATTCCGAGCCCCTCCCGTCCCAGGAAGTTGCGGAATTAAAAAGCGAGCAGGCAACCAGGCTTTCCACATCGGGGCGCATATCCTTGCGCACTTTCCTATGAAGCCCATACTTCCTGCAAATCTCAGGTACCAGGTGCATGTTCTCCCTTACCATATGCCAGGCTTCATCCGGAGCCCTTATGCGGCATTTTATGTCCCGGTCCAGCAGGGTGTAGCAATAGTTCCTTTTTGGGGGGCTTCTTGCGGTAATTGCACCACGGGATTCGCGCTTTGATTCAGATGCCGCCTGCCCCATACAATCAACCCAATCCGGATAATCACTTCAAAGAATAATGCATCAGAGTTTCAAGATGCTCCTTAAGCTCTTGTGCATAAGGGAACTTGGACAACTTCTTTAGCGCCAGGCCCTCCAAGTGGGAAACCCACTGGCAGCTAAGGCGCATCCTCTTTGCAACCTCTTCCTGCGAGAGGGGGTTTTCCCTTAGAATCCTGTAATTTAGGACCCTGTACTCCCGCTTGTTTAGGGCAGCCTTGAGGATTGCCCTCACCCTCCCAAGCGCATGCTCCATGTCCCTCCGTTCTTCCACTTCGCCCTGCAATTCCATCTTGTTCTCCACTAACCTGCAATTATCTATGCAAACACAAGGGGTTACCCTGGGCCCGCGCACATCCTCTGGCGCGCATACCCCGTTGAATATCTCGTGCCCGTCTATTGGAAAGCGGTTGGAGAGCATTGCCATTTCCGCCTTCCTGAGGCTTCGCACCTCCCCTGCGGGGATTTTTTCTTCCTCAACAAACCTGGCAAAGCTGTATCCCGGTTTTTCCCCCCTATTCTTTAGGAGCCTGGCTACCCGCTCCTGGTTCTCGCGGGCAATTGTAACCGTGCCGCTTCGCAGCTGGACTGCCCAGTATATGCATTCTTTTGCGCAGGCAAATGCGAATGGGCGGAAGTTCTTCTTGCCATCCCATTTTATCGCGGTGCGGAATAGCGAATAGAACACGGTCATCTCCACGTCCTCCCTGTTTGCAGTTCCCGCTAGGATATCAAGGTTGTAGCCGCGGATTATTGCGGGAATTAGCTTCTTATTCTCAAGGGCGATGTTCCATGCCTCCGCATCCCCCCTTGCCCTGCAGCGAGGTTCCCCTTCCAGGATTGTGCTTTTTCTGGGGGGCTTGGGCTTCCTGCGGGATTTGCTCCTGCTTGTGCCCTCCGTATCCGAGTGGGGTTTTTTCAGGGTTGCAGCTGCCAGCCTCATATAAACACCAACTCATTTCTGGGAATATGCGGCAAGCGTCTTCAGGTGCATCCTGAGTTCCTCTGCATAGACTGACTTAGCAAGCCTCGCAAGGGATTTCTTTTCTATGCCCTGCGCCCCTCCTGTGGAAACCCCGAACATCAGGCCTAGTTCCTTTAGCCCCATGGGCTCCCCGTCTTTGGTGCCAATCCCAAAGCGCAGGAGCAGGAGGTCGCAGTTGCGCTCGCCTAAAACTTCAAGGAAGATTTCCCTCATCCTATTCGAGATTGTAACGGTGTCCAGCCCCTGCTCCGCCTGCATCCTAACGTCCAGGGGGTTATCCATCTCCAACTGCCATTCGGTGTGCCCCCGCTCTTCTTCCGGGCAATTCGGAGGGGACTTTTCAAAAGGCGAATGGCGCTCGAACAGCCCCTTGGTGCCGATAAGCACGATGATGGCGGAGCGCAGGCATTTTACTCCCTCATCCGTAAGCTCGTTTTCCTCTGCGAATTTCTCGATAGTGTATCCAGGATTCTTCCTCATCCGGTTTAGGAAGTTGTAGGCCTGCCTCCTGGTGCCCCAGGGGACGTGTATCGTTCCCCGCAGCTCGTATGCCCATTGCTTGCACTGCTTGCCGCAGTTTACAGCAAAGGTGTGGTAAGAATATGCCTTGCTATCCCATTTGAGTGCGGAAAGATAAAGTGAATACAAGACGATTTTTTCCATGTCTTCTGAGTTGCGCATTTGCGCAATCGCGTTTAGGCCGTATTTGCAGAGTATGGGAATGATAAGGGAATCTGCCGCTTCCTGGGCAAGCCTCCACGCTTCAATCCCGCTCCTCCTCCTGGTTTTTACCTCTGCATCCAATATGCTGCCCCTAATTGGCGGCCTGCCCGATAGGGGGTTTGGAGGATTGGTTTTGCGGCTTTTTTCAGGCTGCCTTTCTGCCCTGGGAGCATGGAGCGCCCTCTCTCTTGCCATACTCTAAGATATTTTGTAGAAAATGTTTATAAATGGGGGTGTTCCCCCTACAATCCGAAAATGCCCGGCTATTCAAGCATCTCAAGGAGCCCGCGGAGTTCCCCGGCGCACTCCGACCCGGAAATCCGTTCAAAAAGCTTGTCCAGCTGGTGGTTCACGGCCTGCTTGCTCCGCGATTTTCCATTCCTGGCAGGGAATGCCCTGCCAAGTTCCGCCAGCTCCATGGGCTCGGGATTGCCTTCTCCTATGCCATAGCGCATCAGGAGCAGCTCAAGCTCCTGCGGAGAGAGGACGCCTTCTAAGGCGGAAACCAGCCTCTCGCGGATGTGTCCCAAATCGGCTTCCTCCTCGGTTCTCCCGTGGAGGTCCAATGGATTATGGAACTCCAAATCCCGCAATCCCGCAGACTGCCTTTTCCAGCCGCTGCCCATATCCTCATCCAGCCCCCCGTTGAAAATCCTGCTGCCGTCTATGAATCTCTTGCGTGCATTCATGGAACGGATTGCCTTGCGGATGTAGTCTAGGCCTTTCGCACCGATATCGTGTTCGCTTGCGAATTCCTCTACCGTATAGCCCGGCCTGCGCCTCCTGAGCGCGAAGAACTTCCTCGTTCTCCTAAGCGTGGTGCGGCCCACGCTGAACTCGCTGCCCAGCCTGGCAACCTGCACCTTGCAGCCGATTGCGGAGGCAATCGCATAGGTGGCAAAAGAGCCATTTTCCTCCTTCCAGCCCAAAGCGGACTTGGCCAATGATAGTTCCACTATCTCCGTTACTTTAGGCCAGTCCTCGGGCCCAAGGCCCTTCTTTAGCCCATACTTGTCGCAGATTACCCGGATTAGTCCCCGGTTTTCACCTACAATCTTCCACGCTTCGGCTTCGCTCCTCACGAGGCCATCTCCGGAGCCTCCCTGGGCAAGAGGGTTCTCTGTGGGAACAATCTTCCCCCTGCCCTTTGCAGGGGAGCATCCCGCAGGCTGTGCGGGCAAATCCTGCGCCACGCAAAGGGCGCGTCCTCCAAAGCCTCTTGGGGGTTTTGCGCAACGCGGAGCCGCCTTCTTGGGCTCCCGCTGCGGGGGCATGAGTTTTTCTGCGTGTGACATGACAGTATTTGTTTGTATAAAATGTTTATAAATGGGGGTGTTCCCCCTTTTCCCCTTCCTAGGCGCGGGCTACCGGAACGCTTCCATGCAGGAGCGCAGTTCCCCCGAATGCTCTCGCGACTTCCTCAGCCTCTCAAGGGCCATGGCATGCGTTTTGTGGGCAGATTGGGTGCTGATTCCAAGCCGGTTCCCAATCTCCTCAAATGTCAGGCCTTCTTCGAAGTGCATCCACATAATTTCAAACTGGCGCGGAGTTAAGGCGGCTTCCAGCACATCCCAGAGCCTCCCGGAAACGGATTCCTCCTTTCTGCTGCCAAACAGGAGTTCGGTATCCAGGGGATTGTGGAGTTCGCGCATTTGCGCGCTTTTTAGCCTGGAAGAAGCATTCCCGTTCCTTTCTTCCCCGTCCCCTTTTTTGGGGCCGCCTCCGTTGAAATCGCCATCCGCGCACTCTGGGCGGGCTATGGCGTTCGCAATTGCATGGTAGCGTGCCGCATCTTCCGCTTCCCCGATGCCGATTCCTGCATCCCTTGAATACTCCTCAGGTGTGCCCTGGGGGTTTTGGAGCTTCCACTTGCCATATTTTTTTCCCTCATCGTATTTTTTCGAGGGCATGGGCACTAATTCATAGGTTTCCCGCATGGGCCTCCAGCACCCCTTCATGCGGTTTTGGAGGTAGGTTGAGAACTTCTTCTCCCCAGTCCATGTGCGGGCCGCCTGGAATGCTTCGTCGATTCCAAGTGCAAAATAGTGCTCGCCGTGCGGGCTGTGGGGATATAACACCCTTGCCCTGCGCATTGCATAGAAAACGTCCTCGAGGTTATCCAGGACCAGTTTCCATGCCTCTTCATTGCTGCGGAGGATTTTTTCAGGGCTTATTTTCGAATACAATGACTGGCATTTCATCCTTCTTGTGCGTGAGCGTATCCCCTCTGCATCTGTGGGCATTTCTTCGGGCAGGTTGCGCGGCTTTACGCGCTGGGGAACGAGATACGGGTTGCCTCCGGTCAGGTTAATCTGTTCCTGCGCCGAATCGAGGAGGCGGCGGCCGGAGAATTTCGGGTTGAGGGCGCCCCAGGGGCGCATGTTCCTTTTCGCTTTGAGCGGTTTTTCTTTTTGCATAACCCATATTTATACATACATTACAATTAAAAAGCTTGTCACTACAAGCGGATAACTGTGGGAGAGGAAAAATCCGGGTTTCAGGCGCTTCCCATAAGGCTCAGCGCAGGCGTGAAGAGTATTGCGCAAGAGCCCCAAGGTGCTCCCTGAGCTCCCCTGCATAGATGGAGTTTGCAAGCTTCTCTTCCGAATGCTTCCCTATGTTCTGGGCGCGGGCGCGGGAAATACCGAACATGGATGCAATCTCCGTATAGGTTCTCTCTTCGCCATCCTCTGTCCCAACGCCATAGTGCAACAGGAGTATCCTGGCATTGCGCTCCCCAAGCACTTCCACGGAGATTTCTTCCACCCTCTTAGCCACATTTCCCAAGTCCATCCGCATCTCCGAATGGGAATGGAGGTCGGCGGGATTGCAGAATGCGGCTTCGCCCCCGCGCGGCCTAGAAGGCCTGGAGAACTCACCCTCCTCCTCTGCGAACCCGCGGTTTTCCCCCGGAATCGCATCCATGCTCAATGGAAGGCTGTTTGCCCGTATTGCCAGCAGGGCGTAGCGCACACTCCGTGCCTTCTCCGCACTAAACTCCCGCTGTTCCGCGAACTCCCTGAAGGTAACTTCCGGATGCCGTGCCTTCATAGTAAGGAAATTGAATGCTTCTGTGGAATAGCCGGAATTAACCCAGATTTGGCTCTTTAGGAGGTTTACCCAGTATACGCACTCCCTGCCGCACTTTATTGCGTGCGTTGAAAACTCCCCCTTGCTCTTGTCCCAGGTCCGAGCGGAGTTGTAGAGAGAGTAAATCACTATCCTCTCCACGTCCGCCCTGTAGGATTTGTGCACTATCCTATCAAGATGGTATTTGTAGATTATCTGCCGGATTAGCTTCCTGCGCTCCTTGTCCAGGGCAATTTCCCAGGCTTCAGTCCCGGTATTCTGCGGATTCTTTATTCTCCTATCCAGGATGGTTTGCCGATGGTCGTCATTCGTCCCACGCATGGTAAGCGGCTTGAGGGCAGGGCTTTTCCTGGGATTATCCTTCAGGTTTGGGGCACGGAGTGCCTGCTGGAATGCCATAGTTTGATATATTTTGTAGAAAATGTTTATAAATGGGCGAGGTTTTCCCGCTCGATGCGGCAACCAACACTAATTCCCGGGGCACTTCGCAAGCAGTTTGAGGTGCTCCCTGAGCTCCCCGGCGTATCTGCACCCTGAGAGTACGGAAGATGCCTCGCCAACCATCTGCTTTACCCTCTGCTTGCTAACGCCCATGATTCCCCCTATCTGCTCAAAAGTCAGCCCGGAACCGTCATCCGGAACCAGGTCGCAGGTGGATTCATTCTCCACCCCAAAATGGAGCAGCATCGCCATGCGCTTCCTCTCATCTAGCACCTCTTTGAGGATTTCCCCCAGCCGGGATTTCGCCCACATTATCTCGCCTGCCCGGGAAGGCGTGGAGTGGAACGCTCCCGGCTGCACCCTGAGCGCCCTGGAGAGATGGCCGGCCTCCGGCAGCCACTTTTTTGTGCCATCGAATATTGCATTTGCGCCAATCATTTCCCTGCCCCTGCGGGAGACTGCAGCCAGGGCTTTCCTGAGCAGGGCTTCGCTTTTTCCGGAGATGCCCTTATCCTCAATGAATTGGCTAAATTCATAACCCGCCTTCCGCCTCCGGGCCTTGAAATATGCCCCCAGCCCCTGGTAGGTCCTTGCGCTTATCGAAGGGTCATTTAGGCGGCATACGTGCCCTATGCACTCTATTGCGCAGGCAAGGGCATACGTCCTAAAAGACGCAACGCCCCCTTCCTTCCACGCATAAGCGGAATTCAGGATTGAACACATCACTATCGTCCGCACCTCGCCCTGAAGCGACTTCTCCACCATGGAAAACAGCTTGTATTTGTTGATTGCCCTTGGGATTAGCCATTCCTTGTGCAGGCTAAGGAGTGCCTCGGCTCCTTCCCTGCTTCTCTGGGGATTGGAAATTTTCCTGTCAAAGAGGCTCTTTAGCCTCGGCTGCGCAGGCGAATCCTGCACCGCGCAAAGGGCGCGCTTTCCAAATCCCCTCGTAGGCCCCGCCTTCCTGGCGCGTGCCTTTTTGGGCCCCCTCTGCGGAGGCATGGATGTTTCTGCGTGGTGCATAAAGGTAGTTATTTGCAGAAAATGTTTATAAATGATGCACGATTGATGCCAAAAAGCCACAAAACGGCGATTGCACGATTGCCCGCACAATAGATATTTAAATTAAGAAAGGGGTATCTTGGATGCAAGGTGGATTCTCTTGGAACTAACCCGCGATGAAGAAGCGATGCTGCATGGAAAATACGGGGGGGCAAAGCAGAAGGCGATGGAGATACTCCTTGCGCTGGGAAAAATATACGGCGCATCCCGCATGATTAAGGTTACTTCCGCGCAGATTGCGGGGGTATCTTATAAGACGATTGGGGATGCTGGGCTCGAATACCTAAAGCACATGGCGGCTTTGGGGGGGAGGGTGGAAATCCCTTCGTTTTTGAATCCGGCTGGGATGGATACCGAGCAATGGGAGGAGCTTGGGGTGCCGGAGGATTTTGCGAAAAAGCAAATTGAGATTCTGGATGCGTATTCAACTATGGGAATTTCCACTACGTGCACCTGCACCCCGTATTTGTGCGGGATACGGCCTGCGGAGGGCGAGCACGTTGCGTGGAGCGAGAGTTCCGCGGTTTCCTTTGCAAACTCGGTTTTGGGTGCCCGTACCAACCGGGAAGGAGGGCCTTCGGCTTTGTGCGCCGCTTTGTGCGGGGCAACGCCCCTATACGGGCTGCATTTGGAAGAAAACCGGGTAGCCAGGCTCATTGTGCGCGTGGAGGGGAAGCTGGAAAATCGGGCGGATTACGGGCTTTTGGGGCTGCTTGTGGGAAGGGAGGCAAAAGGGAGGATACCTGCGTTTATTTTCGGTGAAAATACCCGCGGGGCGGGGGGAGGTTGCCCCAAAACGGAAGAAGGATGCGGGGCGGGCTGCCCGAAGCATTCAATAAGCGAGAGCAAGCTCAAGTACCTGGGTGCTGCAATGGCGGCATCCGGCTCGGTTCCACTTTATTTCGTAAAGGGGGTTACGCCCGAATGGAGGGTGGATGAAGGTGCGGAGGAGATTGTTGTTTCGCAGGGGCAGATTATGGAATTGAAGGCGAAGCTCAATGAGGCTGATGAGGCGGACCTGATTACGGTCGGGTGCCCGCACGCATCGATAGAAGAGCTAGAAGAGATTGCACAACTGCTTGAGCGCAAACCCGTAAAAAAGCCGTTTTGGATATGCCTTGGGCGCTCGGTGAAAAAGGAGGCGCAGGATTGCGGGATTGCAGAAAGGATTGAGCGCGGGGGCGGGAAGCTGGTTGCGGATACGTGCATGGTCGTTTCTCCCTTGGAGGAGATGGGCTTTTCAAAAACCGCGATTGATTCCGGGAAGGCATCGGTTTACCTGCCCACCATGTGCAAGCAGAAACTGCTCTTTGGAAAACTGGAGGAAATCTTATGGAAATGAGCAACGCCTCTTCTGGAAGCATGAAAGAGGACATTCTAAGGGACATGGGAACAAGGGGACTGGGAATAAAGGCAAGGGGAATCTCCAAAGGGATTGGGAGGGGAAAAATACTAATCAGCAGGGAGCCACTATCTTTCCTGGGCGGGGTGGATGCCAAAACCGGAATCGTGCTTGAAAAGGGGCATCCCCTAGAAGGCAAATGCGTAAAGGGAAGCGTGCTGGTATTCCCGCGCGGAAAAGGCTCGACCGTTGGCTCGTATGTGATGCTGGGGCTAAAACAGAATGGGGTTGCCCCATCCGCAATTATAAACCTGGAAGCCGAAACGATTATCGCAGTCGGCGCAATCATCTCCGAAATCCCGATGGTGGACAAGCCGGAAGAAGACGTTTTTTCCATCCTAGAAGAAGGAATGGAAGCGGAAGTGGACGGGGAGAAAGGGGAAATAATCCTCCTCTGAAGTACGCAGAGATTAGAGTTCTTCCAAGAATCGTTCCTTGCTTATTCCGCTTCTACGGATTATGTTGAGAAGTGTCCCAGGCGCAATTTCCTTATGTTCCGGAACCACCACGATAAGAGCATCATTGCCGATCCCCTTTTTCATCCGTATGTGGCTGCCCTTGCGCCCCACAATCTCAAATCCGTGCCTGGAGAGGAGGCGGATTACATCCCTAGCAGGGGGATGGGGAAGCTTTGGCATCCTTTCCAACCCTCATGGGATAAATAACTAGTTCCCCGGAGCCTGCGGCCGCATCCTCGTCTTCCAAATAAAGTTCGACTGCTTCACGGATATTATGCATGGCTTCTTCGATTGTTTTGCCCTGGGATACGATGTCCACTTCCACCGCCCTTGCAACATACCAGTCGCCTTCTTTCTTGATTATGACCGTGGTTTCCATGAGGTTATTTATGCTTTTCCGGTTTATAATCCTTGCCCAAACCGGGCAAATCATGGAATGCATGGTGGATGGATGGTGAAAACTTACCACAAAGGTGCAAGGGCCGAGCGCGAACTAATCAGGTTCTTCTCCGAGCACGGGTTCATGGTTATGCGGGGAGCCGGAAGCGGCACTTCCGGGCTCAGCCCGGATGTTCTCGCATTCAAGGGCATACGGCAATACGTAATAGAAGCGAAGGCGCAGGAAGCAGAGCGGCTCTCAATAGACCGCGAGCAGTTTGACAACCTAAAAAAATGGGGGGAAGTAACCAACATGGAGACCTACGTTGCCTGGAGGAGGAAAAAGGAGGCTGTGGAAAAAGGGGACGAATCCGCTGAAGCATGGGAGAAAAAAGGGGTTGGAATGCATTACCGCTGGAGGTTCATACCTCTCGTATTTTTCAGGGAAAATCCGAAGGGATACTCAATTTCATGGGAGGAAGCGAGAAAGTATGGAAAGGAAATCTCGCACCTTATTTAAATTGAATGGAATAATGATAAATCGGTGAAGGAAAATGGCTCTTGGGCAAAAAGGAATGCAAAAAAAAGAGATGAGCTTGGAAGAGCGCGAGGATGCGGCGCAAAGGGCGGGTGCCCTTGCGGGAATCCCCGGATTCCACATGCCCAGGAGCAGGCAGGAAGAGCTTTCCGACACCCTTAAAGAGAAGATTGCAAGCTGCCCTGCCGGAGCACAGCTTAGGGGCGAGCTTGATGCCATAATAGAAGGGCTCTGGTCGCACGCGGAAAAAGTCCGCGAAGGAAAGGCGGCAAAAAGCAACTTCGTTTTTGAAAACGAAATGGTCGCAGGGGAAGCGCGCTCTGTCCTTGCCGGAATGAGGATGTTCGGCAGCGTAACCCAGAAAGGAGACCTCGTAACGCTCAATTATTCTCCTAAAGAGAACTCCTGAAAATCCTTTTCCGGAATCCCGGAATTTCATTCTGGATTCTTAATCATCCCTCTTGTCATTCTCAATCTTTCAATAGTTTCTTTGCAATTTCCTTCCCCGCATCCTTGTCCAGGAACCGGTTGTCGTTTCCGCACATCGGGTCCAAAATGCACTTTGGGCATCCCTTCTCGCAGGGGCATTTCTCCAGCCGGTCTTTTGCCATCTGCACGATTATCTCAAACTTGGAGAACACGGTCTGGGTTACTCCGCTTCCTTCTTCGACCGCATCGTAAACGTACATCCTCCCCGAAGGATACGAAATGCCTCCCAGTTCCTTGGGGTCTGCGCCCGTGATTGCGGGCATCATGGAAATTGAGACGTGCTCAAATGCGTGCAGCCCGCTCCCGAATTCCGGGATATCATAAACCAGTCCCTCCAAATCAATCCAGAGAGCATACGTATCGTACTCATAGATGTAGGGCTTCTCAAAAATGTGCTCTGCAATCCTCATTGAGCCGAAGATGTCCTTTACCAAATAGCCGTAAACTTCTTCTGTGATATGCACTTTCCCAAAAGAAAGCTTGTGCCCTAGGCACTCGCGCGAAGCTAGCTCCTCCACAACTTCCGCGCTCCTGTTGCTTGAAGCGCTGGTGTATTCTTCCACTGCATGCTCCATGGGCTCAACCCATGCTTCCATCTTCTCCAAATCCAGCTTCGTTGAGAGGTATGCCCTTCCCCCGTGCAGGTAGATTGCGCCTTCAAAGAGCTCCTTGATTGCCATGGAGATTCCGCGCTCCCCGATTCTTTTTTCGGTCTGCGTGTTGTATATTTTCACGGATGCCCCCGCACTGCGCAGGTTCATGAGGCGCGCACGCATCGAGCCTTCTTTTGTTACGCTGTAGAAGGTTCCCCACTTCTTTACCATCCCCTCTTCTTCCAGGGATTCTAGGCTCTTTTGTATTTCCCCTTCCATCTCATCCGGGGAGAACATCAGGTCCTTTGCGGCGGAGAGGATGTGCATCCTGCGGATGTTCCCATTGTGAGGGTTTATGTAGCAGTTCTCAGGTTCCCCATACAGGTATTCGTTTGGGTTCTCCACGTAATACTGGTCCAGGGGCCCTTCCTTTGCAACGAAAACCCCATACCCCGGATTGTCCTTCCTTCCGCATCTTCCTATGCGCTGGCGCACCCGCGTAATGGTTCCGGGGAAGCCCGCAAGGACCACGGCATCCGTATCCCCTATGTCTATTCCCAATTCAAGGGCGGAGGTCGTTGCAAGGAGCTTTATCCTGCCTTCCCTAAAATCGGATTCAATCTGCCTTCTTGCATCCTGCCTCAAGCCTGAGCGGTAAACCGCCAAAGGGATGTCCATCCTTGAAGCCATTAGCCCCATGCGCTCAACTAGGGAGTGCGAATTTCCGAAGATTAATGCCTTTGCGCCAAGTTCGTCTGCGATGCGCAGTGATGCAACCGAGTAGCTCTCGCTTGGGGAAATTAAGAGGTGGTGGAATTCCGCGCGCGGAGCGGAATTCCCGTCTATTAGCACGAACTCTTCTGCGCAGAGCGCTTCCGCGAACTCCTTTGCGTTCCCGATTGTGGCGGAAGTGGATATGAACTGTATTTCCCTGTTGAATTTCTTTTTTAGGAGGCGCTTTAGCCTCCAGAGGACATTGGATGCATGCGCCCCGAACACCCCGGAATAAATGTGGAGCTCGTCTAGGACCACGTATTTTAGCCTGGAGAAGAACTTGGAGAACAATCCATTGTTTAGGAGGATAAAATGCAGCATGTCCATATTGGAGATTAGGATTTGGGGGGGGTTTGCGCGTATCCTCTCCCTTCTTCCCTGGGGCGTATCCCCATCGTATGTTTCGGTTCTTACCCCATATAGCGCGAATTCTGAGAAGCGCACGTGCTGGTCGCGCGCAAGGGCTTTTGTGGGATACAAAAGGAGGGTGTTCTCCCCCTTGACTGCCGCATCAACTGCCGGGACTATGAACACTTCGCTCTTCCCTCCGGCTGTGGGTGCGGCGACCACCACGTTCTTTCCCGCTTCAACCTGCATGATTCCTTCTGCCTGGTGGCGGTAGAGGGAAGTTATGCCCCGTGAAGAGAAAACGGCCTCCACCATTCCAGAGAGGGGATAGTCCGAATACTGTGCCTCCCTGCGCTCTTCAACGTGCTCTATTGGGGCGTATTCTTCAAGCACGCCCATGCACCTTCCTGTGCTCCCTAATTAGCGCGGAAAACAGGGGGCGCATGAGCTTCGCTTTTTCCCTCACGATTTTCCTTGCGCTCTTTGTATGGAAGCGCGCCTCAAAGAACCTGTATTCGCTAATTGAGTGTGGGACCCCTTTCTCCTGCCCCTCCATCATCAGCGTGTAGCGCAAATGCCTCATGAAGAACCAGTATGGGCCTACTATCTGGAGCTTGTCTGCGTCCCAGAGCACCTGCCTCTCAAGCGGGCCTTTGCGGAATCCCTTGTTGTGGAAGTAGATTGCATCATAGACTTTCTCTATGAAGGAATCTTCAGCCCCGATTGATTTTAGGAACTTCCTTGCCTTGTTTGCGCCTTCTGTGCCGTGGTTTCCCTTCTCGGATTTGCAGATGTCATGCAGCAATGCGGAAACCCAGCACACTTCCTCATCCGCCCCTTCCTTTTTTGCGAGCATTACCGCGTTTTTGGCAACGTGTTGGAGGTGGGAGAAATCGTGGAACATATCGTTGGAGCTTGCGCATTTTTTCGCAAACGCCTCTATTTTCCTTTTCTGAATGGGGCTTAGCATACTAATCAACAGGTGTAGATGAACCTCAAAGGCTCAAGGGAATCGAGCCTGCAGAAGCCGTAGCGCTCAAACTGGATTAAGGTCCCCTTCTTAAGTTCAAGGACCGCCTTCTCGCAGTAGCCTTTTTCCGCAACCAGGCTCTCCGGATTGTATTTCCCGTCTTTTAGGAGGTCGCCTACTTTGAGTACTTCGCATTCGTTGGGTTCACTTACCCATTGGAGCTTCTTCCCTTTTGTAAGCTCATCTCCGGCGTATTTTGCGCGCGCTTCCCCTTCCCCCTTGCTCGTAACCTCAACGTTGTACAAATCCTTGAGGCGGAAAACCTCCCCCTCCTGCATCCCCTCAAGCTCATTTCCGGGCACGAAGAAGGTTTCTCCCACCCTGTACTTGCGCACGCCCTCTTTCTGGGGGTGCAGCTTTAGCTCCACTTCCCGTGATTCTGCGCCCTCAACCACCAGCTTTACCGGGTTGGGAACGAAGAAATAATGGTTTGCCTCCTTGTCCAGGAGCTTGCGGTTCTCATTTAGGAGCTTCTCCCATCCCGGCTCGCTCTCCACTTTTGAAATCCCAAAAGAGAGGACGAAATTCTTGATTGCTTCCGGGAGGATTCCCCTCCTCCTAAGCCCGCGCAGGGTGGGAAGCCGCGGGTCGTCCCAGCCCCCAACCTTCCCCTCTTTTACCAAAGGAGTGATGTAGCGCTTGCTAATTGGGGCGTTCTTTATCGCCAGCCGTGCATATTCTATTAGTTCGGGCTTGCGCAGGCCCAGATCCTCAAGAACCGCGAAATAAAGCGGGTTCCTAAGTTCGTATTCCTTTGTGCGCATCGCATGGGTTACCCCTTCGGTTGAATCCATTATGGGGGCTGCAAAATCATAAGATGGCCATACCCTGTATCTTTCGCCCTGCCTATAGTGCGCAAAGAGCATTATCCGAAACAGTGTGGGGTCGCGCATCGCGGTGTTCTCCGCCTGGAGGTCCAGCTTGTAGCGCAGGATTGCCTCTCCCGCCCCGTATTTGGAGCCTAGCATCCCCTCCCATCTTTGGAGGTTTTCTTCTGCGGAAAGGCTCCTGCACGCGCACGCAACACCTGTTTCCCTGCTCTTTTTCACGTTCTCGCTGCTGCAGTCGCAGACATACGCCTTGCCCGCCTCAATTAGCTTCTTCGCATATGAATAGAAATCCTCCATGCAATCTGAAGTGTAGGTTTCCTCCCCATCCCATTTTACCCCAAGCCATGCAAACCCGTCTTTTATCGCATCCACGTATTCGGGCTTTTCCTTCTCCGGGTTCGTATCGTCGAAACGAAGGAGCATTTTTCCCTTGTATGCGTTTGCCACTTCGCGATTTAGGAAGATTGCCTTTGCATGCCCAACGTGCGGGTAGCCGGAAGGCTCCGGGGGGAAGCGGGTAATGACCTTCCCTTCTTGTGCGTTGGGGAGCTCGAGGCCCTTCTCCTCCTGCTTCTTCTCCTCAAAAGTGTATTCGGAGAGTTCGGCTTCCAGCGCCGCATCATCAAGCGCATTCACTTCCCCGCAAATCCTAGCGGCATCCTGCATGGTTTTTCCCATGTCCGCTTTTGCTTCGGGAAAGTCGGCAATCACCTTGCCGATTATTGATTTGGGGTTTGTGGAGCCGTACTGCTTCCGGTTCTTTAGCGCGTGCTTCCTTATGATATCATTGAGCATGAAGTGGATTTGGGATAAAGCTATTAAAAAGGTAAGGAGGGCGGCATTCCGCAACATGTGCGCGAAGCGGCTATTTCTGGGCTTCGGGATGGCATTGGCTTTCCGAATCACCTTATGATTTTTTGAGCAACTCAAAATAGTTCTCCCTGGACAATCCAATCTCCCGCAAAATCAGGGAAAGCAGCCCCACGCCCACCTTCTTGGTGGAATGGAAAGGCACCACGGTTATCCTCCCAGTTTCCGCGTGCTCGAAGATTACGTGGGAACCCTTCTTCCGTACTGGGAAATATCCAACGTGCCCTAGGACTTTTGCCAGCTTAGAGGGGGCCACGGGAACTAGCTTCATGCCCCTGCCTTCTCTGGGGAGCGCACCCGCCTAACGCCTACAAACTTGAGGGGATTCTCAATCCTCCCTTTTGCATGCTCTAAGTAAAGCGCTATTGCCTCGGAAACATTTTCCATCACTTCTTCGAGGCTGTCCCCCTGGGTATGGCATCCTGGAAGTTCGGGTACATGGGCAATGTATATTCCGTCCTCATCCTGTTCGATAACAACGTCGTATTCGCTTGTGCGCTTAGCCTGGGGCATTCCCATGATTCCACTTGTGCAACCGGAATATTTAATCCTTTCTGGGATTTCTCCATACATATTGCATCGGAGAGAGTGTGGGGGGAAAACAATAAAAACGAAAAGAGGGGGCGGCATTCCGCAACATGTGCGCGAAGCGGCCATTTCCGCGTTACTGGATGACGGAGGCATTCCGAAAACAATGTGGATGCTCAATCCGCGTTTTCCCTGAAGGCCTTAACGTCCGAATCCGGCACACGGACTAGCACAGTGTCTATAGCTTCAAACGGGGAAACGTTCATGAACACGTCCTTCTCGGCGGCAATGTCTCCCTGCGCGCCCATGCGCACAATAAAGCCCGCAAAAGCCTCTTTTGCCCGGTGGATTATCTTGCCTGAGCGGCATTCAACTACTCCCCCGATTGCCCTAAACGCGGCTTTGATTAGCGGGAATATCCGCTCCTGCTTTTTATCCTGCGGAGTCCCGGTTTGGGGCACAAAATATTTGTGCGGCTCAGAGGGGAACGCTGGAAACTCGATAATCCTTTCACTAGGCACATTAAGCCGCAGCTCGCTGCCATTGAACTCCAAATCCGAAATCGAAACGTCCGGAACCAATAGTGCGGACATCTTTCCGCAGAATTCCCCGGTAGGGAAAACAAACGTGCTGCCAGAAGAATCGGTAAATGAAAGTTCCTCTGGAAGCTTTCCCCCTGTCGCCGGATACGCGAATACCGTATTCGTTGCGAACCTGCCTTTTTCAAAAGAATATCCCGTGGAAACCCCGGACATCTGCAATATGGATTTCGCCATTGCCCCGGTTATTCCGGGGCGTGCTGCAGTCGGGTTTACGATTAGTTCCGCTTCCTGCGGGGTAACAAGCCTTATGGAAGTTTTGTGCGCGGAGTTGAATCCGGAGAGCCTATGGAAGAGTTCTGGCACGTTGGCCCCCCTGCCTTTCCATTTGGAGAACTGCCCGACCTGAATCCGCGTATTGTCCTTGAGCAGTATCTTGCATAAGTTTGCTCTTTGGGCTGGAGCCGCCATGCTACAAACTAATGCTCCGGCAGGTTTTTAAGCGGGTGTCCCAGAACATCCCGACTACTCAATGGGAAGAAGGATGAGTGGGAGTTTCCAAAGAAAAACGTTTTTGCGATATTACTCAAGTGAACCCAACTGCATGATTTATAATGGGTTCAACTCTAATCTCCTGCACACGTTTCGGGGCCGTGAGCCAACCTGGTAAGCTGCAAGCTTCGGGAGCTTGTTATCTGAGTTCAAATCTCGGCGGCCCCACAGCCTTTTTACATCTTAACTAGTATCCGCATGAGCTTCATGCCAGAATCAACGAGCGCCCGTGCATCCGAAGGCTTGAGCCTCTCTCCCTGCGCAACCCTGTTCCGAATTGAGATTATCGCGTTTATTCCCTCAAAGAGGGAGTCGCCGAATACTCCCTGCGAGCGGAGTTCCGAGAGCATCTGCCTGAAGCGCGCATAGCCTCCCGCTTTGGCGCTTTTTGAATAAACCCTGGAAACCTGTTTTTCCAGTTCCGTAGAGAGGGAAACGACCGCCGCTCCGGGGTTGGAATCGGCTTCCTCGTACAAACTGGCTTCAAGTGTGGCAATCCCGTCTTCCGCAGGGGATTCCTGGGGCAAAAAGTCTAGTGGGGGAAGCGCCATCTTGTATAATCCCTTTGCGTGCACCTGCGCCTGGGGCGCCTGCGCCTTGTCCTTCTTGGAGGTTTTCCCTTTAGCCGCCGCGGGCTGCTCCTTCTGCGCCTCATCCGCCTTTTTCTTTGCCTCCTCCACTTCGGAGCTGTCGACCATCACGACTTCAATGTCCTTGAACTTGATTTTCTGTATGCGGTCAATTAGGGGCAGGAGGATTAGTATCACTAGCAGCCCAAGGGTATAATCATCTACTGCTATCTTGATTATGCCCGTGAGATAAAGAACAAGTATTGTGGCAACTGCAAAACCCACGAACTTGAGGTAGTGCTCCCTCCAGTTTATTCCCTTCTTTGCCCCGGAGGATTCCCTTTTTTGAGCATCCTTTGGAGCGGAATCGTTTTTGCCCATGCAAGAAAATCTGCGGGTTGGTTTTTATGCGTTGCGCCTGCGCAGCAACTATATCCTGCGGAGCCTCATTGGGCGCTTCTGCTGCATCCTCGGAGGGGGAACCTTCCTCTGCGGAAACCTTTTGCGGGGGGCATTCACTTCCTCAAATGGCTTTGGGCCAAGGTGCTTTTGCCACCAGTTCCGCGTATCCGGAGGGGATATTTGCGGGTTGCCGGATTTCCTCTCAAAGCCCACCCCGAAAGGATACCTCTTTGAGGTTACCCAGAAGGGGAGTATCCTTATCTCCTTCTCCCCGGAACCATAAACGTATTCCCGGATTTTGTAGTGGCCTTCGAAGGCAACTTTTCTCTCGAAAAAATACGGGTTGCCGCCCTTGTCCTTGAAAATCCCGAAGAAATGGGCTATGCCCTGCGAATTGTCTTTGCTAAGGGCGAGGATTTTATACTGGCAGCTAAGGGGCTTGCCTTCGGGGCGCGGCCCGTATTCCCTTGCCTTGAGCCCATCTAGCATCGCGGAAAAGTCCTGCCCGCCGCCAAGGCCCAGGGCATCATCCTGCGCGTTGGTTGTTCCGGGCGCAGTTGCAGCAGCTGAAGATGCGCTTAGGTACCTGCAGTACCTGTCCCCCTCCATCCACAGCTCCTTCCACATCACCTTACGAAGCTTAGTATCGAAAACCGCTGATGCCGGAACCGCATTCTTCCCCTCCCCCCCAGAGCGCGAGGAATAGTCTCCTGCGGGACCCCTCAAATAGGAAGGAAGAAGGAGGGGCACTGCAAGAACCAGGGCAGTCGTAAAGGCCATTGCCTTGATTCCCGCAACCGTAATTCTGCGTATTAGGAATTTCTTCTCCCTGCAAACCTGCTCCGGAGAATCCTCAGCCGAATTAGCGCCATCTTCAAGTATCCTTCCTAAGTAGAGCTCAACAGAAAGGCTGCGAGGGGAAGGAAGGGCGGGATTTTGCTCCCCGGAATCCTGCTCTCCTGCAGATGAATCTTTGGGCATAAGTTAAATTAGCCTGGAAAAAATTAAGAAAGCGCATTAGGCTGCCCAGGCGGCCCTGGAGGGTTATCTACGGGAGTTTATATGTTTATTTGGAGGCATCCGCGGCACGATTGGCCTCTTCCGCAGGCGCTTGCCCATAAGGAAATCCCTTGAGGGCTTTTCCAGCTTGTACTTGATGTTCCTAAAGCGCCTCCTGGATATTACCCCGAAGTCGAACTCGTCGGAAGTCTTCCATACGGGATATGCCCCTGGCCCACGCCCCGCCGGGGTTACCGCCCCAGGGAATGCGCCCCCAAGCCATACCGAAAACGAGCCTTCGAATGCAACCCTCAGCTGGATTGTTTTGCCATCATAACTGTCGTTGCGGGCGCCTGAAAACTGCACGACCGCAAGGAAGTTGCGCTCGTTTACCCCAAGGATGTCGAAGCCGCAGGAATCAAGGGACTCCGCTCTTGGCCCATAGAGTATGCGGTTTAATTCCTCAAGCCTTTCTGCCTGTTCCTGGGGAAAGGGGGCATTTCCCTTGTGCGCGGCAACCCAGGGGCGCTTTTCCCCGGATCCTAATAGGTATGCACAATACTTCCTGCACTCTAGCCTGAGAGATTCCCACATATCATTTGAGAGCCGCTCGGAGGCAGTGCCCCGGGATTCCCCTTTTTCCGGCTCCCCATTTCCTGCAAGGTTTGCCAAATCGAGCTTCTCCGCTAGGAGGGCGGCTGCCGCAGCCGAAGCCGCAACGCACCATGCGCGCACCATGAACGCCTTCACTTTATGGCTGGAAGTTGAGTTATCAGAAGGGGTTTTGCATGAACCCATGAATATATCTTCTCCTCAAAAGAATTTAAGAATGCGGCGGCTCTGCGTAGGCGGGAGTGCGCAATTACCCGCGCACCCTTGCAAGCTCCCCTGAGCGCACCATGTGTTTTCTTGGCGCGGGAATGCTCTTCCTAATTAGCTTTTTGGGGAGCGCCTGCATTCCCTCCCCGGATGCTTTGGGGTTGCGCCTGCCCCTGGATTTTCCAAGGTCCCTGCCCAATTCTTCTGAGAGTATCCCATTGCGGGAATTTCCGGGAATGCTCCATACCGGAAACAGGGTTGTCCTGCTGTGCCCGCTCTCAAGATTGCTATCTGCATTTGGCACATATCCAAAAGAGAATGCAACCCTCCTGTTGATTACGTAGCGCTTCCCTGCCTTGTTCTCAAGCCCAATTGCAAAGCGCACCTGCGCAGTAGCCCCCTCCACATCCATCTTCTCAGGGACAGAGTAGCAGAAGAGCACCTTCCCCTTTATCTTCGGGCCATACTGCGCGGATTTCATGGGCCCGTATGCGTGCCCAAGGATTCCAAGGAGCTCCGGGTCCGCATAGGAGAGGAACGAGGCCTTATCCCCTTTCATATAAGCGCAATAGCCCCTGCATTCGTTTTCAAGCGAGGCCTCCATTTTCTGCCTGAGGATGAGTGCCGGCATCGAATGCACGGATACGCTCCCCATGGGAGCCTTGCATGAAATAACCGAAAGTGCCGCTGCCGCAATGATGGGCGCAAGCCCGGAAGTATTCTTCATAAGATACTGAGTGAGGAAAAATGTTTTTAAGCGGATGCTTTTGCATTCCTGTTCCCCTGGGGCGCCCTGGGCGATGCGGAGAATGGCATTTGGAAGCTACCTTCTTGCGCAACGCCTCAGCTGGTTCTCCGGCACCCTGCGCGAGGGATGGTTCCTGCGCAGGAATTTTTTGGGGGGTTCCTGCAAACCCTCGGTAGGGCCCGGCTTCCTTTCCTTCGGGGCGCTTTTTCGCTTCTTTCTGGGCGCGCGGGAAACGCCTGCCTCCTTCTCTTGGGAAACAATCCCGAACTGGTAATCCGGGTGGGAACTCCACACGGGAATCAGCCGGATTATGTTCACCCCGGTTGCGCTTGCACTCTCGTTAGGCGCATACTTGAACGAAAATGCCACCCTCCGCTTGATTGTGTATGTCCATCCGGAGGCGTTTTCCACCCCAATCCTAAAAAGCGCCCTTGCGCTGGAGCTTTCTGGATTTGCCTCCTCCTGCACATAGTCGCAAAAGAGCACCCTGCCTTTAACCTTCGGGCCGTAGTTGAGCGCCTTGTTTAGCAAATCCAGCGCGGAGAATACCGTCGCAACCCCTCCATCCGTCCCGGAAGGAAGCTCCCGAATGCCGCCGGAAATGTAGGTGCAGTACCTCCTGCACTCTTTCTCCAATGAAGCCGCCATTGTTTTCCTGGCATTGGCCAATGGAACAGAATACATGCACACTTCCTTCCGGGCTTGTTCTCCCGCGTGCAAAGGCTCGGGGACTCCCGCGCTCCTGCAGGACAATATAGAAAGTGCGGCGGCTGCAATCAGGGAGATGGCTCCCGGGCTGTTGCTCATAATCTGGCTCCTATACAATAAAGTGTTTTTAAGAGGATGCACCTGCGGGAGAGGTTTTTATCTCCTAGGGGGGATGTTTTTTACGCCCTGCGGGGAATGCGCATCCTCTGCAAGGTATGGGGCGGGCGGGGATTTCCCCTCCTTAGAAACTTACGGGGAGGCTTCTGCAATCCGCTTGTAGGCTGCACGCCGCCCCGCTTTCCTGCTGCGCCCGGAGTTTTATCCGGGTTTGGCGCAGGCGCCCCTTCCTTTTTCTGCCATGGATTCGGGCTGCCTGCGGAGCCTTCCTTTTTCCCTCCGGGTTTTGGCCCTCCCGCTGCGCCCTTCTTTTTCCCTTTTGGAACTATCCCGAAGGGGAATTCCCGCGAAGGCCCCCATGCGGGCTGTGCGGGAAGCGTACCCGTTTCCTCATCGTATTGGTTTGCATCCAGAATATAGGTGAACCTGAATGAAACTGTGCGCCCAATCGAATATGCCGCGCGCCCGGAACCTTTTTCCACTTCAATCCTGAAATGGACCGTTGCGCTCCCGGAATCGTGGGAAAATTCGTCAATCGAATAATTGCAGGAAGAGAC
Organism: Microcaldota archaeon; assembly: GCA_016932815.1. Lineage (GTDB taxonomy): Archaea > Micrarchaeota > Micrarchaeia > Anstonellales > Bilamarchaeaceae > CAIKOA01. The sequence goes on from JAFGCC010000024.1 coordinate 43,334, forward strand.
TCTCCCCTCAACCTTCGGGCCGTACATGCGCTCCATGGCTTTTGTGTAGAAGTGGATGCGCCCGGCCCTAAGCTCCTTCCCTTCTCCTTCATAGCGCGGAACCGGGCTCGTATCCCCGCGCATATGCTTGCAGTAATTAGCGCATTCCCGCTTCAATTCATCATGCATGATTTCCGAATTCGCCACAAGGTCGGGAACAATGCAGTTGCCATCCCCCGCAAACATAGGCTGCAGGCGCACCGGGCGCGCAGGCGGCCTGGGTTCGGGGCTGCCTGCTTTAGGCTCCTCGGCTCCGGGCAGTGTCGCATTCCTGCAGGAGGGAGTAGTGCAGGCAGAAAGTGCAAGGGCAAGCGCAAGGTGTGCGAGGTTTTTCATTGGAGAATATTATTGGCTGGAAATCTTTTTAAGCAGTTACATGGGCGATTAATTTCCACCACAGAGATAATATGGGTGCTCAGAAGCCCATGGAGGCAAGCATTAAGGAGAGGAGCCCGCAGAAGAGGGCTGCAAGCGAATACTTGCGCGCCTTTGAGAGGAACGCGTCTTCCCGCCTATAAAATAGCGAGAAAGCTATTGCGAGAATCGGGACGTCGGCCAGGAACAATAGCGCGCCGGAAACAATCCCCAACGAAAGCTCAATCATGAACGGGACAACGGTCAGGGGCACAAAAAGCAAAAATAGCATCCCGGAAACGGTTATGCTCTGCTCCCTCCCGATTATGAGGGGGAGGGTTTTCGAGCCCCTCGCCTTAGAGTCCCCAACCATGTCTTCTGTGGATTTTAGGATTTCGCGCGCAAGCCCGGAGATGAACCCAAGCAATGCGATTGCGAGAATTGTCATGGAAGGTGCTTCCGAATATGCATACGCCCCAAAAATAAACGGAATCGCCATCGTGGTGGCAATGAAAGCGTTTCCCGCAAGGGGGAGGTCCTTGAGTTTCGTATTGTATAATATTGCAAGGAGATTATAGAAGACCGCAATTATGAGGGCTGGAAGGTTTATGAAAAACGCTGCGACAATCGAGGTTGCAAAGGAGAACATGGAAAGGGTGAATGCGGATTGCTTCTTTATTGTCCCATCAACGAGCGGGCGGCCCTTAACCTTGTTTATGCGGTCTGCCTCCACGTCCATGTAGTCGTTTAGCGCAAAAGAGCCCATCTCGCTGAATACCGGAACGATTAATGTGAGGAAGAAAAGGGTTTCAAGCGGGGGGAATGTTCCAAGCACGATTATTTCCGCAATTATTACCGCAACTGCGAGCATTAGCGCGTGCTCAAACCTCGTGAGCTTCCAGTATTCGCCGATTAGCCCCAAAAACGGGGGCTTGCGCCTTGCGGCCTTTGCGGCAATCGCCCCATCCCCTCCCTGGGATTCCGGGTTTTTGCCCCTTTTTTTGGCTGGGGCAGGAAGCTTTCCCTTCATAGCTTGCATAAACGGGAGAAAACAATATAAAAAGTATGCTAATAGAAAAGGGGGCATGGAACTCCATTTCCTAGGAAGGAACGCGGGATTTGAAGAGGCGAAAGCCTGCCTCCTCCCAGTCCCCTACGAGGGGACCGTGTGCTTCGGCAAGGGCGCTGCAAAAGGGCCGGAGGGCATAATGTTCGGGAGCAGGGAGGTCGAGCTCTACGACATGGAACTAGGGAGGTGCATAATCGGCGGGGATTTCCCAAACGGATTCCACGTTTCCGGGCCGCTAAATATTGAGGGCAAAGATTCCAAAGCGGTAACCGCTGATGTGGAGGCCTGGGCATCCGGGATGCTCGATTCCGGGAAACTCCCGATTGTCCTTGGCGGAGAGCACAGCGTTTCGATTGGGGCTGTGCGGGCTGCCGCAAAGAGGTTCCCCGGGCTCTGCATCCTGCATATAGATGCGCACGCGGACCTCCGCGATGAATACCAGGGAAACACATACTCGCACGCGTGCGCGATGCGCAGGATAATAGAAAGCGAAGGAGTGGGCAAATACGCCCAGGTAGGAATACGGAGCATGAGCGCAGAATGCGCAGAATGCGCAAAGGAGCAGGCTGCAAAGGGGCGGGGGCGCGTTTTCGGCGGGGAATTCGATGTTGCGCAGGTGCTAGAAGCCCTTGGGGATGCCGAGCACATATACATCACAATCGATTTGGACGGCTTTGACCCTTCGGAAGTTCCGGGGGTGGGAACGCCCCAGCCGGGAGGAATAAGCTGGTTTGGGGGGCTTGAGCTTCTCCGCGAGGTTGCAAGGAAAAAGAAAATCGTGGGCTTTGACATAGTGGAACTGGCCCCCATAATGGAGCAGGCAAAAAGCGAGATGTTCGCGGCAACGCTGCTCTACAGGCTCGTTGGGTATGCGCTTTTCCCCGAATCTATTCCGAAGGAGAATCCTTGCGCTCCCCGATTTTGAATCCCAAATGCTCTGCAAAATAATCCATTACGTGCTCCTGGAACTCCCTGTTTGAGCCAAAGCCGAATTCACTATTGAAGCGCAGCAGGAACGGGTGCGGGGACATATGCGAAACCGAAACCACGTATCCTTCCAAATCCGCGGAAGCAAAAAGCGAGGAAACGTTGCCGCGCGCCCCATAAACCCTCTTTACATAAGAAGATTGCGCGGCCTGCTGCTTAGAGAGGATCCTCCCTTCCATTTTCTGGTGCACAAAGGAGAAGCGGATGCGCTTTTTCTCAGGCTTCTTTGTTATGAGGTTTTTTAGGGTTTTTTCGCAATCGACCGATATTTGGAGGTCGTTGCCGTCGTACTTGAACGAATACTCGTTCTTCTCAAAATGCGTAAATAAGAATGATGAGAGGAATGGGCGGCCGTTCTCCTGCCCCACGGTCTTGGATAATAGCACCAGCCTGTCCTTTGAGAAGAACACCGAGCGGGTTGCCCCATGCGCAAAATGGTTGCCCATAGGCTCGTTTCCAAGATATAGCTTCTGGAAGTAGTTGTGCGGAACCGCGAATGCCGCCCTTGCCTCAAATAGGGGCTTATTCAGGCTTGAAGGCCATTTCAAGGAAGTGTACAAATTGGATTTGAGTGAGGGGAACATCTCAAGGAAATCGTTTGTGGATTCTAGCCTGTGCAAATCCTGCTGTTGCATCTCATCTAAAATCCGCTTGTATTCGGGATTGCTGGATGCGGCTTCGCAGATTTTGCACATTGGAGTGTAGCTATGCGAGCATTCTTTTTAAGCTATGGTTTGGGAGGTGCCAGAACCTGCATGGGTTGCGGGGTTTGGGCACCCGCCCTTTGGAAGGCTCATGCTTGTTTGGGAGCTTTGGGCACCCGCCCTCCCGTGTAACCTGGGCGCTTATTCCTCTTTGAGTTCAACCTTCTTTATGCCCGCAACCTTGGAGCGCAAAGTGACTAAGAGCATCGCCTTGTGCAATTCGTAATCCTGCCCCTCGCCCTTTTTGAGCTTCACTTCCACTTCCCCGGAATCGGAGAGGGTGTAGGTTCCATCCAATGAGAGGTATTTGATTAGGGCTTCCACTTTCTTTCCCGTCTCGCTAAAGACGTCTACGAGCTTTATCTTGTAATCCACGTCCTGCCCGGCAATCGGGTGGTTGAAATCAACCATTACCCTTCCCCCGTTCACGCTCTTTATCGTCCCGTATAACCTTCCGGTGTCGGTGTCCACGTGGACTACGAGCCCCGGCTCGGGGTTCACCCTGTGCTTTGCAAAATCGGAAGAGGGCATTATCTTGACTAGGTCCTTCTTGCGCATCCCAAATGCCTCATCCGGACCCATGTGCACGTCTTTCTGCTCATCCTTCTTCATTGCGGAGAGCGCCTTGTGCAGGCCTGGGATGAGCCTGTCCATCCCATAAACTACGAGAAGCGGGCCTTCTTTCCCGTGCAGGTTTTCCGCAATCTTGCCGGAAGTGGAATCAAATACCCTCCCGTTTTCGTCTTTTCCCTCCAGTTCCAGCAGTATGAAGTCTCCTTTTTCTACCATTGCTAACACCACGTCAATCAAAGGCGCCCTATTCGTGGGAAAGGGGCATGGAGGTATAATTAGGGCTGTTCGTTTTAAAAGTGTTTTCAATTCATATCCAAAGGAGTGTTTTTTATGGACAAAGGGCTTATCGTCAAAATCCTGGTGGTATTCCTTGCAGGGCTCTTCCTTCTTGAGCCTTTTGCAATGACAATGAGCAACTGGATGGGCAACTCCGGGGGAGAAGCGGGGGAGTATTACTCCGGGGCCGCGAACGTGAACGTGACCATCTACGGATACGGGGCATTCCTGTACGTGCAGGGGCCAACCCAGCTCCAGCTAACCCAGATTGAAAACAACGCTGAAGTCCTGAGCCTAGAGGACGTGGGGGATTCGGTTTACCGCATAACCCTCCGCGATTCCGCAAAGACCAGGGAGGTTTACCTTGGCTTTGAGGAGATGGGAATAAGCACGCTCGCCATTGCGCAAATCGGGCTGCCAGAAGAATACGACCTTGTCCTATCAGACGGGAGCACCATAAACATCTCAGGGGGCTATGAGCAGCTTGCAATGGCGCCCGCAATAGAGGCCGGGAACAAGGTGAGCTACATTTTAGAGATTGTGAGTGACGGGAAGGGCACTCTTGGGATAACCAACGCGCAAAGCTACACTTACGAAGTCGGGCTTGAGATCCCGGGGGCCATTTCGGATTCTGCAGCCAGCAAGTATGTGTTCTCGGTTCCATGGGAAGAGAGGAACCTGGAGCTTGCGGAACTTGAATCAGAATACGGCGAAGGCAACGTTGCCTACTCCCGCGCCGACTACATAATATTTGAGCCGGAACTGGGCATGGAGGAAACCCTGATGCTAAAGAGGGATTACATGACCTATATCTCCAGTTCAAGCGCAACCGTTGCCGCAAACTTCACGGACACTTCGCTTGTGGAAGGGGATTTCGCAGAAAGGGCAGTGTTCCCCAATTCAAGCCTCATCATCACTTCCCCGGAAGTCCCGGAACTCGGATACGACTACGTTTCAATAAGGAACTATGAAGTTTCCATACCCAATAGCGCTTCGGGATACTCAATTGGCATAAGCCTGCTGAACCTGACCTCCGCAGAAGAATTCTCCGAAGGGGATTCCGTGGTGCTAAAAGCCACCGCAACGGTTACAGGCGACATGGTCATCCTGATTCGGGAAATCTCCATGGAAGCTGCGCAAGCAGCCCCTGAAACCTCCTAGGGGCGCCTGCCCCCGCTTCCTTGCGCGGGCGGGGAACTGCCTGCCTTCCCTTTTTATATATTTTTTAGCAAGATTGGCCCATGGGACTATTGGGAATCGCTTTCGCCCTGCTTACGCCCAACCTCTGGGCACTCTCCGACTTGGGGCTCAAGTTCTGCCTAAAAAAGGAATCCTGGTGGAAAATCCTCGTTCTGGCCCAGCTTTTTGGGGGGATATTCATGCTCGCAGTATCCCTTCTTGCAGGGGAAAACCTTTCTTTCCCCATAGAGTGGATAGGGTGGGTAATCCTGCTCTCCTTAATAGCCCTGGTTGCCACAGCGGCATATTACAGGGCCATGGACGAGAGGGAAATGGCGCTGGCATCTCCAATCTGCAACTCATGGGGCATAGTAACCATCCTCCTTGGAGTGCTGTTCCTGGGGGAAGCAGTAAATCCTATGCAATGGGCGGCAATCCTCCTGATTATGGGGGGAGTGTTCGCGATTTCGCTTAAGAAGGGCGCTAAGCTGGAATTCGACATATCCCTTGCGCACGCCGTAGTTTCCATGCTGTTCTGGGGGATGTTCTTCTTCCTGCTCAAGCTCCCGGGGGAGGTAGTTGGCGCCGCGTTCATAATCGCCATAGCAAAACTTCTAACCGGCACCCTCATATTCCCGATGCTATCGCGCAAGGGAATCTCCATCCGGGATACCGCACTATCCAGCATTGCCCTGATAGCGCTCATGGGAGCGCTTGATGCGGGGGGGTTCCTCGCATACCTGCTTGCGATAAACGAACTGCCCCTCTACCTTGTGGCTCCGATTGCATCCGCGGTCCCGGTCCTCGGGGTGCTGCTGGGAGTCCTGGTATTAAAAGAGAGGCCGGGAAGGCTCCAGGCATTGGGGATAGTTTGCGCAATAGCCGGAACCATTATCCTCGCTTTGTAATTAGGAAGTGGCGGCTGGGGAAACCTTCTGCGAATCCGGCCCTTCAACGGCTAGCCCCTTGTCCCCCTTGCCCAGTTTTACTCCCACGATTTTGGAAACCCCGTCCACCCTGCTAACTCCGAGCATCGCACTTGCCATCCCCATCATTATGTCGTTGTGGCTGACAACCAGGAACTGGGAGCGGGGGGCCAGCTCTTTTAGGAGCTTTGCGAGGTTCTTGGTGTTTACCTTGTCCAATGGCGCATCCACCTCATCTAGGACGTAGAACGGGGAGGGCTTGTAGAACTGCAGGGCGAATACGAACATTAGGGCAACGAGGCTCTTCTCCCCTCCGGATAAGGATTCCAGGGAGTGCTCCCTGTTTCCGCGCTTGAGCTTTATGTACAGCCCGGATTCAAACGGGGTTGAGGGCTTATCCAGGTACAAGTATCCCTCCCCCAGGTCAATTAGCTTGAATAATTTGCGGAACTCCTTGTCTACTGCATGGAAGGAGTCAAAGAACGCTTCTTTTTTCCTCTCTTCTATCCCGCTTATCATCTCTATTATCGCGTCTTTTTCCACGCGGAGCCTCTCTATTTTCTCGTTCATTTCCGCAAGCTCTTTTTCCTTCTCCAGATACATTTCGGGAGCTGCGAGGTTCACGTTCCCAAGGTTGTTGATTAACGATTCTGCGGCCTTCATTTTCTCCAGGAGTTCCTCCCTGCTTCCTTCTAGCTGCTCTACCCCCTCAAATTCCCCTAGTTCCGCAGAAAGGTCCGCTATGCGCGTATCGAGGTTGTTGATTTCCACTTCCGCAACTGTGAGCGTTTTCTCGTGCTTTGACATCTCGGAGTTGAACTTTCCGCGCAGGCCCCCAAGCTCCACGAGCTTTGCCTCAAACTCCTTTATCTTCTCCATCAGCTTGCGGATTGCGCGGTCGGATGCTCCCATGCGCTCCTCCAATTTGTGCAAATCGTCTTCGCCCCTTGAAATCTGGGTGGAGAGCGTTTTCTCCCGCAAAACGAGGTCCTTGTGCGTGGAGGTTAGGCCCCCCAGCCTGCGCTCCTTGTCCGCAAGGCCGTCTGTGCGCACCTCAAACTCGCGCTTTTTGGAGTCCGCCTGCGCCCGCAATGATGTATAGAACTTGGTTTTTTCCTCCCTCTCTTTTTCCATCATTTCGTTTGCGCTTGATTCCTGCTCTATTTCGGATTCCAATTTTTTTTGCGTGTCCAGGAGCTTCGCTTCCGCCTCCGAGAGGTTCTTTTCGTATGATGAGAGCTTTGAGCCGGAATGCTCAAGCGAGGAATTGAGCTTGCCTATTTCCTGCTGCGCCTCTTCTTTGCGCTTCTGCTTCTTTTTTAGCTCGCCCATCTTTTCCCTGAAGGAATCCAGCTCCACTTCCCTTTTTCTAATTGCGATTTCCGCCTCCACTTTCTCCCTGCGCAAATTCCCCATTTCCTCGCGGATTTGGGAGAGGTCGTCTAATATCCCGCTCTTGCGCTCCTTTGTGGACTCTAGTTCCGCCTCCATCTTGGTCAATTGGGCTGCGGAAGCCACTCCCCCCCTCGTCTTTCCTCCCGTAATTATCCCGGACTTGTCAAAGAGGTCGCCGTCTATTGTAACCATGCGCTCTTTTCCCACCCCGATTGATTTTGCCTCCTTCGCATCCTCGACTAAGAGGGTGTTCCCGAAAACGAACTCCAGCGCTTTTGAGTATTTTGGGCTAAATTCAATGTAATTTAGGAGCGGGCCCATTCCCCCCACAGCAGTAACGCTTGGGCAGGAAACTTCGCGCAGCGGGATGAATGTCGCCCTTCCCCTGCCGGTTTTTTTAAGGTATGAGACCGCCTTTATCGCAACGTCCGCCGAATCAACCACCACATACAGGAGCCTTGAGCCTCCCGCCGCGTCAATCGCCTTTGAATAGTCCGGCTTGAACTTTATTAGGTCCGCAACCGTTCCGTGGATTCCGTTTATCTCCCCGGATTCCTTTAGTTCCGAAATCGCGGAGAGCGCGGGGTTGCGCACGCTCGCAGATGTTTGCGCGCGCAGCGTTGCGACCTTTTCCCTGAGGGATAACAGGTTGCGGTCAAGTTCCGCATTCTCGGTATTCAGCTCCTTTTCCCTCTTGAATAGGGCATCCTGGGAGCTTATTATCCCGGATAGCTTTTCTTTTAGGCCCTCTATTTCGGATTCTATCCCCGTGAGGTCTGCTGCCTCTCCCCCATCTTCCTCGTCTAGCGCCCTCTGCTTCTCCCCGATTAATGATTGCGATTTTTCTATTTCCCCCCGTAGTATCAGCATCTGCTCGCGGATTCTTGAGCGCTCCGCCTCCAATGCGGATAATTCCCTGCGGATTTTGGATACCGCTTCGCTCTCCTTGTGCTCTAAGCGGAGGTTCTCAAGCGGAGCCATTTTTTCCCGGAGCGCGGCCTCCTCCTTTGAGAGCGAATCCAGGATTCCCTTCTCTGTTTCTATGTCCCCCTTGAGCGATTCTATTGAGGATAATGCTTTTGAAACCCCTTCGGAGGATTCTTGCAGTGCCTCCTTCTTTGCGGAGAGTTCTGCCTTTGTTTTCTCTATTTCGCGCAGGAGGCGCTCGCGCTCCTCCTTCGCCCCTATTTCCGCGCTCACTTTCTCCTTCTTGGTTTCCTCCTCTTTTACCTGGGATTCCACCTTTGCAAGGCCCGCCTTTGCATCATCCACGCCCTTTTTCGCTTCCAGGAGCGAATCCTCAAGCTTCTCCTTCCTCCGGGTTGCTTTTTCAAGCTCCATTCCTATTAGGGTGGCCTTTGTGCGCTTTACCGTATCCACCGATGAAGAGTATTTGAGCGCGCGCTCTTTTTCAGATGCCAGTTCGCGCAGGAATGCCGTGCGCTCTCCAAGAACGAGGTTTGCGTCCCTCATCCTCCCCTCCACCACTTCCAGCTCCTTCATCGCTTCCTTTTTCTTCTCCTCAAATTCGGAGATTCCGGCGACCGCGTCCACTATCCCCCTGCGCTCTTTTCCGCTGATTTCAACTATCCTCTGCGTGTCGCCCTGTGCGATTATGTTCCTCCCGCTATTGTCCAGGTTGTATTTTTTTAGGAGCTCCAGGATTGCGCTGCGGGTCGTAGTCTTCCCATTTAGCACGTACTTTATCTTCCCGTCTTCGCGGATTGCCCTGCGCAATTCGTATTTCTTGTCGTCCTGGAAGTTGATTATCACTTCCGCGTATTTGGAATTGTGGCAGATTAGGTCGCTCACCTTCCTTGCGCGCAGGGATTTTAGGGATTTTTCCCCGAGGCCAAAGCGCACCGCATCAAGCACGTTGGTCTTGCCGCTCCCGTTTGGGCCTGCAAGGCAGATGAAATCGGGCGGAAGCTCTAAGTCCGCCTTCTTGAAGGACTTGAATCCCCGCAGTTTCATGCTCGATATGTGCATATATTTACCCTCGAAAGAAAGTTAGCCCATTTCGCAGTTTTATTTTAAAAATGCTTCGGCAAATCCGGGGCGCAAAAACGAGAGTGGGAGGGCCATTTGTCCCAGATTCTGTGGATATGCGGGGATTCCTGCGCAAAGGGTTATAAAGAAGGGCGCGCATATTTGGTGCGGAAGGGAGTCGTTCCCCAAAGCCCCATCCCAGAGATTGCCTCTAGGGAAAGGAAAACCTAAGCCGCCTTGTGCGGATGTGCAATTGAGGTGAATTGGACATGGGCAGGTTTTACGTTGCAGGGTGCTTTGCGGACGAAATAATCGTGGAAAAGGACAGGAATACTATTCAAAAGAAGGAGGGGGGGCCAGCAGGATTCATTACCCGCGTTTTAGGGGAACTCGGAGAGGATTACGAGGTCGCTTCCGGCAAGAGGGCCATTTGCGAAATACACGTGTGCAGAGAAGGCGAGATAGGGAGGGTTTCCGAGCAGGCTAGAATCAGCCCTTCGCCCATTTCCGCGCAGGTTGTCCTTGCTTCCTCGAGAGCGAATACCGCATAAGCGAGGGCCCGCTATTTTACAAGCGCGGGCTGCGGGACGCGCTTTTTGCGGCGTTTTCCTGCGAATATGCGAAAACCGATGATGCGAAAAAAGCGATGGAATTTGCCGTGCATTATGCGCGGAAGTTCATCGTGCGCCCTGCTGATTAAGGGGATTGGCCAGCGGTGCCCTACTCTTCATTGGCGAAAGGGTTTTCCCTGAAGCCTGAGTCTTCTGGCACTTCCTCTCCCAAAACGAACTTCGCCCCAACTCCTTTGGAATATTTGACGGAGAGTATTTCCCCCTTATCTCCGAACTCAAAACCCATCAGGGAGGAGGGTGCCTTGGGGGCAAAAAGCGTCGCCCCAAACGCCCAGGACATTTTAGGCCCAAGCTTCTGCCCGGTGCTGCATGCCTCCAAGATTATCAGGGGGTTTTCCCCAAGGATTTTCCCCAACAGCTCGAATTCCCTCTTGTCGTTGAGGTCGAGGTAGTATTCTTCCGATTCTCCGGGGCCGAGCCGGATATTGCCTTCCTGCCCATGCCCTCCGAAGAGGACGGCGCTTATTTTGGAATATTTGCCAAACTTCCTGGCCATCCTGAAGAACTCCTCTTCGGTTTCCACTTCTATGGGGATTATCTGGTAGTATCCTTTTTCCACTACCCTGCTCATATCAGAAGAATAAAACGCCTTGTTATAGTCGTATTTGTTGTAAACCCTAAAGAGCACGGGGCGCTTGTCCGTTTTCTTTGACATCCTCCCGATTTGTTCGTATGCATCATCGAGCTCTTTTTGGGTGTATCTTGCAAAGTATTCGATTCCGAATTCCCTGTGCAGGGCAATCGCCTTCTCCTTCCCGATTTTATCCTGCGCATAGGCGAAATTCAGGAACACCTCCCGGTCCTCTATTTTCACTCCCGCTTCGCGCGCAAGCTTCCTCCCATCTTCCCATTTTTCCCGATACTGGCTCACATCCGTATAGGTAATCCTGCTAAAAGGCTCCGGCTGCCCGGAGTAATTGATGCAAAGCGAATAGTAATGGCCCTCCTCCTTTTCCATCGCATCATATTTGTCCACGGCCTCAACTAGCGCGTCGAAGAACCCTTCTGAGGGCCTGTCCTTGAGGTCCACGATTATGCCCCAGCAGGCTGAAGCTTCCGCGATTTTCAATGTGTCCTCCGGGCGCTTTGCAAAAACTTCCGGGAGTTCTCCATTGTTCATTATATCAAAGAAAAGCCCTGCGCCCCTGCCGCAGATTTTCGAGATTTCGATTAACTCTTTTGCAACCTTTTTAGGGTCCGCCTCAAATGCCTTTGCAACGGTATGCGTATCCAGGAGGTAAAACGCAGAGGCCGCCCCGGTTCCCGCGGCCTTGAGTATGGAGATTAGCTCTTTTGGGTGGTTGCTGATAAGAGAAGGCATGTGCTTCCCGTACAATGCCCATGGGAGCAGGTTCTTCCCTCCCAGTTTGCAGGCTGCGCTAATCGTTTCCGCATTCTCAACTAGAAAATCGGCGGTTCTCCTCCACGGCTTCAGGTAGTTCCTAAAGAAACTGTATCTGAGGGAGAATGCCTCTTCCCCATTTTCCCGCGATTCGCGCAGGAGCGTGCAGATATGGGAGAACGCACGCAGCTTCTCCGTGCTCCCCGACTCCGCAACCGCATCGATAATCCTGCCTGAGATATTCTTCCCGTAAGCGGATTCAAGCACCTCTTCCACGTAATCGGTATCGAATTTGGGCGTCATATTCAGGGAAGCTTCCTTCTGCCTGCGCCTCTCCTTCATTGCCATTGCCACACCGCTTGTGGGATATTTGAGAATAAGATATATTAATTGGTGCGCCTTGGGGCAGGGAATTCGATACTGCCCAAATGGAGATGAGTTCGATTAAGGATTAATAGTCAAGCGAAAATACGAATTATGGGGGGAGGTGGTTCCACCAGAGGCAGGAGCTCCCGCTAAGAGAGTAATACGCTCATAACCGGGGGTTGGTTAACGGGAGGAGTTACTAATTAAGAGGGGGGTTGGTCCCACCAGGAGGGGGGACGCTTCCCCATAGTGTGTAGCTCCCGCGTGCAGCAGATATATGGGATTATAGGTAAAGGGAAAAACGGGGCTGCACGCGACATCCGAGCTACACACTATGCCCCCACATGGTGAATGGACTTGGGGGGAGTCGCACCCCCGGCCTCTCCCAGTTTGGATTGCTCCTGCTGATAATGCAGGTGCATTTGCCAAGGGAGCGCTCTACTACTGAGCTACAAGCCCGAGAATCAAAAACAAAAACCTAGGAAGGGGAGATGTAGACCACGCTGTCCCCGCGCAGGAGGCAGGTGCCGATTCCCTTCTTCACTTCGTCGTTTTCAAGGAGTTCCGCCTTGTCCAAGACGAGGTTCATGTGCACATCATATGCAGAGAGGGTCCCGCGGAAGGTCACTCCCCCCTTGAGCCCGATAACAACGGTGTTGTTTAGCGAATTGTTCAGTATGTCAAATGGCCTTTTTTCACCCATGTATTTCACCTAGATTCAAATCGGAATAACCTTCTATAGAAGCATTTTTAAAGCTGCTATTCTCGGAGGATTACTTCCTGTTGTGCTTTACCACCACGATTTTCATTCCCTTCTGCAGGATGAACGAAGGCTCTGCGGGCTGGAAGTCCCTGCCGTCATAGACTGCGGCAATCGTGAATTTCTGGCTCTCTGAGGCCTCCGCAACGCTCTTGTTCACCATCCCTCCCGTGACTTCCTTCTCGAGCATCTCTATCTGCGAAAAGCGCGGGTCCAGCAGCTGGCTGATTACCGGGTGCATGACCATGTTCGCCAGTTCGCGCGCAAGAGTGGATTCCGGAAGGAGCGGCTCCACTTCAAGCCTCTCCATGAGCCTTGAGTATTTGGCTTCGGATGCCCTGCACACTACCCTCTTCGCCCTTGCATGTTTTGCATAGAGCGAAACGAGGAAGTTCGCCTCCTCGTGCCCGGTTACCGCGAAAACGAAATCCGCGGTTCCCAGCTTGAGCTGGTCTAGCCTGTCCGGGTCTGTTGTGTCCCCGCAGATTACCTGCAAATCCGATTCGCTTGCTATGCGGTCGCACACGTCTTTGTCGCGGTCGAGCACGATTACCTCGTGCTTTTTCTCCAGGAACTTAGCCAGGTTAAGCCCCACCCTTCCTGCTCCGAAAATCAATATCCTCATTTTTTCTCCTCTTTTTTTGCCTTAAAGCCTTTCTTCCCGGGGGTTTTGCCCCGGGCATTTCCTCCCTTTTTTTGGGGCTTTGCCGCCCCGTCCCACGCTACCTCTTAGTAAGGAACCGTATCAATGCAAGGCTCGGGAAAATCTCGATACGGCCTAAATACATCAGGATAATTAAAAAAATCTTCGCTTCCTGCCCCATCAGGGGGATTGGGATTATTGCAAGCCCGACGTTTCCCATTGCGGATGCTATCATGAACATCGAATCCTCTATCCCGTAGTCGGCGGCTATGAACACTCCGCAGCCAAAGAGAAAGATAATCATGTACGCGAAAATGAATGTGGAGCTCTCCACGATCGATTCTTCGGCTATTGCCTTCCCGTTGATTTTTACGACCTGCACGGTCCCTGCGGGCAGGAAGGCGGATTTTACGTTGCGGAATATGGATTTTAGGACAACTAGTATCCTCCATAGCTTGATTCCTCCGCATGTTGAGCCCATCATTCCCCCCATTAGCATCAGCACTATGAGGATGTAAATCGGGAACGCGTGGAGAATCGGGAGGTCCCCCACCTCAAAGCCCGTGGAGGATATAGACGATATTGAGGTTAGGAGAGTATTGTACACGTCCTCCTGGGAAACAAACCAGATTAGCATGATTGCTAGGGCGGCTATTAGGACGTAGAAAATCAATTCCTCATCCAGCAGGGCTTCGCGCACCTTCCCTGCGGCCAGTTTCCGGTAGATCAGGAAGCTCGTTGCGCCGCAGAACATCAGGACGGTAAGCGAGGTTTTCTGCAGGTCGTTGAAAGCAAAGGAATCAAACGGGAAGAACCCCCCGCTTGAAACTCCGGAAAAAGTGAGGTTCACCGAATTTATTGGGTCTATCCCGGACACGATTAAGAGCACGATGCCGATTGTGGTAATCATGAGGTAGGTTCCCCAGATGCTTCCTGCGGCCTTGCTGATTCCCACTTCTTCGGATGTCCTGCCTTCGGCTTTTAGGAAGTGCTTTGCCTCCCTTCCCTTCATTACCGTGAGCATCAAGATTACGATTCCCAACCCCCCAACCCACTGGGTTACGCTGCGGTATAAGAGTATGCTGGAGGGAAGCCCATCTAGGACCGGGATTGCCGAGAGCCCGGTGGAAGTCCATCCGGATAGGCTCTCAAAGAATGCATCAACGGGCCCCATCCCGTAGGCGAGGTAGGGGATTGCGGAAACCGCGGGGATTATGAGCCATGCCGCGGAGACTAGTGCGAGGATTTGGCCGAGGGTTAGTTCGGACACTTCCTCCCTCATTTTCTCCAGGTCCACCAGCCTTGCAAACGTGAATGCGGTATCCTGCTGCACGAGTGCCAGCACGAAATTCCTTATGTTCTCGTATATGTGCTGGAGGAGCTGGGGCACTGCGGGCAGCGCCATCACTAAAATCGTGAATCCAATTGTCGCCCACGCCCCATCGTTTAGGAAGATGCTGTACCCAAAGGGAATAAGGAGTGGAAGTGATGCATAAAACATCAAAATCATTAGCCGTTTTAGGAAAAGCATCGGTTTCCCCTATCAATCAACATTTTTATTATTATCTGCGGAGGTGGAAAATGTGCATTTGTGGTGACTTCGGAGGCGGCTGCGGGAAGCAGATGGCTGGGAGATTTCGGCTGGGCAAATGCGGCGCTCTCCACCCCGGTTCAGATTGCAAAGGAGTCTATCCTCTGGTTCGGCTCAGTCTTCCATTCCTTTACTGGTTTTGTGCCCCTCTTTTTGTAGAGGAGCTCTCCCGCGTATGCAATCATTGCGCCATTGTCCCTGTTGAATTCATCGGGTGCGCCCCCGTATTGGACGCCGTCTTCTTCTGCTAGGGTTTTGAGCATTTCCTTTAAGCGCTTGTTCTGGGCTACTCCGCCGCAGGAAATTATCCCTTTTCTTTTTGTTAAGAATAAGGAGCGCTCCAGGGCTTCGAGGCACATTGAAAGCGAGGTTTCGACTAAGGAGTAGGTTACGTCTTTTAGCGGGTGTTCCCCTAAGGCACGGATTGCCGCAGTCTGCAGGCCCGTAAAAGAGAGGTTAGTCCCCTTTACGGTGTAGGGCAGGGGAACGTATTTTCCCCCTTTTGCTATTTCTTCTAGCATGGAGCCGTGCGCGTATTCCAGCTTTGCGGCCCTCAGGAACGTGTCGTATAGGTTCCCTATTCCTATGTCCAGGGTTTCTCCTAGAACGCGGAACCTGCCTTTTTCTTCTATTAGGATTTGGGTGTTTCCCCCACTCACATACAGGATTAGGGGATTTTTTATTCCGCTGTATTCCTCTGCGATTTTTATGTGCGCATACGGGTGGTTTACGCCTATTAGGGGTTTTTCGCATTTTATTGCGAGTGCTCGTGCGGCTGTGCATCCTACCTGCAGCGGGGAGCCAATACCAGGGCCCTGCGCAAAGGAGAACAAGCCTACTTCATCCAGAGAAACTCCCGCGGAATCCAGGCTCCTTTTGAGAACTTCCCCAAACACTTCCGCGTGGTGGTCTGCTGCCTTCCTGGGCACAATCCCCTCGTTCTTGGGCTTGTATGTGTCGTTTTCGTTTGAGAGCACGTTCCCGTTTTTTACTATCCCCACACCCAGGGTGTGCGCCGTGCTCTCAATTCCTAAGCAAATCAGCCAATCACCCAAAACATAATCGAGATTGAGAGCGCGTTGAATAGCGCGTGCGCGATTATGCAGGGAACCGGGTCCTCAAGGTAGTAGTAGGCGTTTGCGAGCACGAAGCCCAGGAAGAATGCGCCTATGAACTCAACTCCGGAGCCGTATGCGGAGTGGACCATCATAAAGAGGAGTGTAGAGATTGGGACCCCGATTCTTGGGACCATTAATGCGCGGAATAAGAGCTCTTCGCTTATCGGGGCTATTGTAAAACTCAAGATTATCAGGTATAGGGGAAGGGTGGAAACGACCTCCACCACCTTTGCCTGGTCTGAGAAGCCAAAGTGGATGGCAACTAAATTCGCGCAGAGTGCTGCCGCCACCATCAATATGAATAGCCCGACTCCCAGGAGAACCCTCTTTAGGGGGCTTCCGCATCCTTGGATTAGCTTGTCCCTCTGCGGCCAGAGGAAGTAGGCTGCCATTGAGAGGAAGCTCATGTGCAAAAACAACGTGCTTATGTGCGGCATTCCCCATAGGAATCCGTACGCTATTGTGGAGAGCGCAGAAACCATGAAAGCTTTTGTTCCGAATTTAACGTAAATTAGGCCCGCTGATAAGAGCAGGAGGAAAATCAGCCCATATTGCGCCTGTGGATAATCAATCGACAGGAATGCCCCTGCTAAACAAAGAAAAGATGAAACAAAAAGGGATAAGAAGAGGTTTCTGGTCCCTACTTCTTCCCGTAGTAGCCGCATTTTCCGCAGGAGCTCCTGTTTGCGTGCTCTGCAAGTTTTACGCCCGGCCCGCATTTTGGGCAGTGCTTTCCCTTCTTGTAGGGCTTGGTTATGGTGCCTTCCTTCTTCGGTTTTTCCTTCTTGCCTTCTTCTTTTTTCTTAGCCATCTATGACACCTACTCTTTCTTCTCTTCCGCGGGAGCCTCTTCCTTGGGCGCTTGCTGCCCTACGCCGTTGCTCTTTAGCACGTGGGCTTCTTCCACCCTCTTTAGCTGCTCGGGAGCCTTGTAGATGTGCGCCCTTACGGTCATTGCCTTCTGCCCGAAGCGGGGTTCGGCTTTGCTAATTACCATCAGGTCCGGGTTGCATCCTAGTTTCTGCACGATTGTATCCCTCATTTCTTTTGTTGAGGGAGTTGCCGCAGAAAAAGAGATTTCCGCTTTTACTTCCGTGCGCTCTAGGAGCGCGTTCTCCTTCTTCTCTATTATCTTGAATTCCATTGTAAATTCACCTTTTGCGAAGTATGACTCTCTTGCCCATTGCTTCCATGATTTCGACTTCGTCTCCCGCGTTTACCTGGCCTACTAGTTCGGGGGGGACTGCGATGTCCACGGTTTCATATGTCTGCGGGTCCATGATTTGCGCGCTGTCGCCCGAAATCGAGAGGACCTGGGCGTTCTTCCTCTCTATGATTGGGACTTCGACATCCGAACCGGTAGTGGTTAGGAGGTTCTTTTTTTGCCCCGTGAAAATGTCAACTGCGACGATTCTCAATTTTGCCGCCCCGTGCTTTCCCGGCTTGGACTTGTCCATGCTCACTACCCTGCATGGGAAATCCTCAATGAGGACGTATTTCCCCACTTTCAAATCCTTTGCCGACGCAAATACTTTCTCGCTCATAAAATCCACCGCTTAAAGAAGCATTAAAAAGCTCAATAGATTTATAACCCTACTCTTTATAAAGGATAGGCATGGGCGCTTATTCATTAATCGACGCGCACTGCCACCTTGAATCCTTCAAGAAACATACGCTTGATTCGCTTCCTGCTGACATCCTTCCGGTTACTTCCGGGTATTCGCATTCTTCTAATATGAAAAATTATGAGATTGCTTCTGGGCTGGGGATTCCTTACTCTTTGGGGATTGCTCCCCAGACTGCCTTGAAGGAGGGGACTGCTGAACTTGATTCGTGGGTTTCCTTTATTGAATCTGCTTCGCCCAATGCGATTGGGGAGTGCGGGCTGGACTTCCACTGGGGCAAAACCCAGGAAGAGCACGAACTTGAGGAGGCTGTGTTTTTGCGCATGATTTCGTTGGCCCGCAAGATGGGGCTTCCTTTGGTTTTGCACTCACGGAAGGCGGAAACTGCCTGCCTGGATGTTTTGGAGCGCGAGGGCTGGGAGGGGGGATTTATGATGCACTTTTTTTCCGGGACCTTGGAAGAGGCACAGCGCGCGGTGGAAATGGGGGGAATAATTTCCATTGTTTCCCTGCATTCCAAAAACCGGAAGAAGGTCATTGCGGACATCCCTCTTGAGAAGTTGGTCGTTGAGACGGATGCTCCGTATGTACACCGGAACATAGATGGGGTTATTGAGGCTGTGAAGTATATTTCCGAAGTTAAGGGGGTTTCGGAGGAGGAAGTTGGGCGGGCTACGGTGGAGAATGCGCGGGGATTTTTTGGAATTCGTGTGGGTATCAAAACTGATTCGTTTTAGTTAAGTGATTAAATGGACTGGGGAGTATAAGACTGAGTAGGAGTGCAAGTCATGTGTGGGAAAGCGCATTTCATAGTGGGAGACGTAAGATGTGATGCCAACGGCAGTGATGACAAACTTACTGTAACAGGTAAAATAAATGAGCCCCGGGTTTTTGAGATGGAGATAGATCCTGGTCCCCTTCCTCCATTCAATTACGATAACGACATTAAAATTTTCGCAAACGAATATGGCAAGGACCACATTCTGTTTAACGGGGACATATTGCAGTCCAGAATGAAAGGCTCGACCTTGAGGATTAGTGGTGCAGACGCACTAGAGCAAACAAAGAAGTTGCTTATCTCTGTAACGTTTAATGCGAAGCTGTTGAGGACATTATCTATACTCTAACGAAAAGCATTGGGTTGAAGTCCAATATCTCTGGAACAACATTTGATGGGCGCATCCTCGTGTTTACCATAATCGTTCCTATAAAAAACCTCAAGCTAGGCACTAAAAAAATAACATTTGGTGAGTTGAGGATTAGTGGCCAACTCAATAAACATATCTCTACCTTCCTGGAGGGAAAAATCGCCCCATTTATAGAAGAGGGCACATCTTTCGCCACCACAGAAGTGGCTGCAGTAGATTTCATCGAAGCATACCAACATGCGATTAAACAGATAGACCACTTCTTAGATTGGGTATCCTATTTACGAAATTTTAGCTTGAGCAAAGTCGGTGGGAAAGTGAGGGAGTGGGATAGAGAATTAAGTGCTACGGAGCCACGAATCACAGGTTGGTTTTATGGGGAGGTTGCTGGCATCGACTGCAGAGTAGCGATGGATTCTAGGAACAGGAAGGCTAATGAAACCCTAGTTATTACTTCTGACAACGAAGGCTTTTTGGATTTATACGCTGATGAGTTTAAAGGGATGTATCATCGCAAAGATGAAAAAATGATAAATGCTGTCCACTGGTTGAGGAGGGCCAGGGAAGAAGGCACATTGAAGGACAGATTATTAGATCATTTTACTTCGATGGAATTCCTAGTTAGTAATCAGAAAGTAAAAAAGATTTTTAGCAAAGAGAAGAGGGATGAGATACTTGAATTAGTTAGTAGTAGTATGACTGAGAAGGAATTTCAAAGATTCGGAGAGCACTTTTCTATGATAAACTCGCCCTCTTTCAAATTACGGATTGATAGTTTCATCTCAGACAGGTCGATCCCCATGTCTCGTTCTGAAAAGGAGTGCCTAGAGAGAATGAGACGTGCCAGAAACTCAATAGAACATGGATTGGGAGATGTTGATGTAAACGAGACTGATTTGAGAAGCTTGGGAAACGTCGTAGAAAAATTAATCATATACGCTATAGCGAAGGATAAATCTAACAAACCTAAGATCAAAGTATAAAACCATCGACCTCTTGGCAATCTTCTTTATGCCTGGTTACGGGTGGAAATCATCCAACCATCGCCATTAACCCTTCAACCTGAAAAATGCCCTTGCTAGTAAGCTGCAAAAACCCGTTTTCCTCCTCCACCAATCGGAGACGCTTCAACTCCTTCAACCCGGAAAGCGCAGGCTTGCCGAAACGCTCGGTAATGTCCGCCCTGCTGGCTTTCGGGCTGTACTCCGCAAGATACAGGAGAATATCAATATTTTTGCCCTTCAGAAGAACTTTCTTTAAGTCCTCTACTTCCAAGAACAATCTACTAACACTCTGCATGCTTCACCAATCCCTCTATTCAACATCCGCTTTCCTAGGATAAACAACCCCGATTACCAGATACGTCCCGAACCGAAAATGCGTACCGACCACAAAGTAAACATGCCCGTATTTGGTTATTGAACGCTCCCCACTGAACATCTTCTCCCCCACCTTCTGATGCACGACTTCCATGGAAGGGTATTTGCCATCCTCAAATCGCTTCTTGCACCCGCTATAGAGCCTCTCAAGCTCCCAGTCCTCGCAGAGCATATTGTGAGGCCTCTTCTCTTTGGGCACGTCCTTGAATGTGTACTGGTATTTGTATTCCGGCGGCTCCAGGCGGTACGCTTTGCCCCCTTCAAGAGTAGTCTGCTTGCCCATCTCCAGAACTTTCCTGTACTGGGCGTTGTCCATGGGAGCAAAACCCAGTATTTCCGGTTTAACGACTCCTAGAGAAACGTTCTTGGCGCCACTCGCCATCAAGTCTTCAATCGTAGTAAGCCTCGCCTCCAACAGCCTTTCAATTTCGGAAAACTTCGCCTCTCCAAGCACCTTTATGCTAGCAGGCTTAATTTTTCGGCTCTCGGGGCGATAATCCGAAGGGCCCTCACCTTCCAGCTCGTATTCTATCCATTGCTTCTTCTTGAACTTCTTGCCGCTGCTCCCCCAAAAAACCTCCCAGGGAACGGGATAAACCCTCCTCCACTCACCCTTGTCCGTAATTCCCGCAACGCAGACGAGCTCTTCGTATTTCCTGCTTGCTTCCGGGGCGGCTTTAGCCAGAACGAGAAGCTTTTCCCTCATAAGTTGCCCACCTCAAAGCCCGCCCCCTCGAGCTTATGGGCAATTACCCCCCGATGGCAAAACGTGGCATCCTTCTCAAAGCACAATAAAGCTACGCGCTCTTTCCTGCCCAATTCCTCAAGGCGCTTAAAATGCGCCATGTTGGCAGGGAGGATTGTGCGCGAATACTCATCAAACAACTCCTCATACGCCTGGGGGCTATCAAGCTCCTTCCTTTTCTCCCCTGGGATTCCAAGGTATTTGAAGTGCACATACCGGATGCCCACCTTGGAAAGATATTCAACTAGCTTGGATTCGGTGAAGGCAAAATTCATGCTAAAAGCGTTATACCTGACATCCGCCAACACGGTTATCTTGTTTTGTATCAGAATATTCAGGAAAGAATCAATGTTTTTGCCTTCGTAGCCTATCGTAAAAAAGCCCGGCTCCACCCTAGCTGCCGCACTATCAAGTAATTTGCTTTTTACCGTGTATTCCGGGTATTTGGAATAAACATATTTCACGGCTTCTTCTTCTGTGGCAAACCGGTTTACCACGTCTTCCACTGCCTCGGTTACGCCTGCATCAATCTCCTGCCCCTTCTCGACCCCCAAGGGAGTTACCCGCTCGCCCAGCAGGCAGCCTGCATCCTTGAGCTTCCTCAAATCGTAATAAAACAACTGGGAAAATGGCCCGTAATTATATGGATAAAAAGAGTAAAACGGCATGTGCTCATCCAGACTGTATTCTTCCTTTAGCAGAAATAGCAATTTATCCAGAAAAGTCCTCGAAACCCTGCCCCTCTGTGACAGAAGGGAAGCAAGGGACAATAACACGCGCTGGCGCCTAAGAAGCGGCCTTTCCCTGGAAGGTGGGGGATTTGCAAAAAATCCCTCCCCATGGTACGCCATGGAGTAACCTACCCCTAAAAGGATTAAAAGGGCAGGGGAGGAGGATTCCGATATTCCGCTACTATCTACCCCGATGTTGAGGGCATCTTATTATGGGCACAGGGAGGCTATCCGGTTGCCAGCCCGACAGGGTATTTAAAGGGTATCCGGTTGCCAACCGGATAGGTATTTAAACTAACATTCAAATTACGAGGGGGCGGCCGCCCATGATTCATAGTATAAAATCATCAACCCTCTTCGCAATCTTCTTTATGCGCCCGAAAGCCGGCAGCAGCGGAAAGGGGGCATCCAAAGGATTAAATTGCTTGTTAGCGTAGAAAAATATGCAATCTGGTGGCAAAAAATGGATAATCTATACAGCATCACTTTTGAAGTCACGGGCAAAAAAATCCAAAAGGCGGGATTCCGCTCTGCAATAGAGGATATAGCTGTAGACCTGGAGATAACCGGTTATGCCAAAAACAAAAGCAGGGAGGACTCTAGCGGGCTAACTAAGTATTACGTTGAAGTAGCGGCAGAAGGAACCAAAGAAAACCTCAAAGAATTCATTCGGAGAGTAAGTGAGATAAATACTTTCCATGTAGTCAATCCACTAGATGCAGGCAGCTTATTGGGGAGGGCCAAAAAAAATGAAAGTGGCCGCAGGGAGCATAAAGAATTCATTATTGATAGGGGCGGGGACCGTGTAGGGGAGAGGATGGATGAAGCCGCATATTACATGAAATCACTATCCAAAGATATGAAGGGCATGAATGGCACAATGGGGGAGATGTCAGGGGACATGAAGGGCATGTCTGAGGATATGAAGGGCCTGCGGGGCACAATGGGGGAGATGTCAGGGGACATGAAGGGCATGTCTGAGGATATGAAGGGCCTGCGGGGCACAATGGGGGAAATGTCGGCTGATATGAAGGGCATGAACGGCACAATGCAGGGCATGTCTGGGGAGATGAGGGGCATGTCTAAGGACATGAAAAATATGAATAGTACAATGGGTGGAATGTCCAAAGAACTTAAGGGCGTCTCTTCTGATATTAAGGGCATGTCCAAGAACACTCAAAATCTAGGAGAAGAGATGTCCAAAATGCGGGAAGAAACGCACCAAAACTTCCAAACGATGGATAGCAAATACCACAACATCTCCAATAAACTAAACCTATTTGTAGATATAGTCGCGGAATATGTGAAATCCGAGAAAAGAGAACTCTCGGATACTGTTGACGGGCTTAAAGAGAAATACAAGAATTAAGGTTTCTATAATTACAGTATAAAATCATCAACCCTCTTTGCAATCTTCTTTATGCGCTCAGCCCTCCGCAAAAAGTCCTTCTTCAATTCATCAACGGTCACCTCAATGGATTCGCCGCGCAAGAAGTATCTGGTCCCGCGCTTGATTACAAGCCCCTTCTCAATGAACTTGTTCAGATGATAAACTGCGGCAGCCTGGGTAACCCCCTCGGCCCGCATAATGTCCTTGGTCTTGACTCCGCCCTTCAGATTATTGGATAGAACGTGGAGGAAGATATTGAATGCAAGCCGGTCTTTTTTGGGGTTAATCCCAAAGTATTCAAGCAGTATCCCCATCTCCTTGTTCATGTTGAAAGTGTGGCCTTTCGGGAGAACCACGATTTGGTTTTTGAGGGGCATTCCGTCTGAACTGCTTTTCATGGATAAACTTTAGATTGCTCAAATTTAAAAGGATTTGCTAAAAAAACAAAACAACACTTTTAATTTCGATGAGCAACTTTTA
Source organism: Microcaldota archaeon (assembly GCA_016932815.1). Taxonomy (GTDB): domain Archaea; phylum Micrarchaeota; class Micrarchaeia; order Anstonellales; family Bilamarchaeaceae; genus CAIKOA01. Next base: position 66,775 of record JAFGCC010000024.1, read on the forward strand.
TATAACCTCCACAACAAAAACAGGAAATACGTTTGTAAAATTGCCCAAACCAGGCAAAACAGGTGATACTATAAGCAAAAAAGAAGCGGAGCAGAGCAAGCAGGATTTGAAAGAGGAATCCAAAACACAAAACCCGGAACGGAAAACCGGGCAGGAGGGCGGAATTGAAGAGCTAATAAAGAAAGAGGGTTCCAGAAAAGAGCCCACAGGGCACAAGGAGGGAAAAACCCCGGAGCATGGAGATGAGAAGCTCATAGATCACGAAAAAGAAGGGCTCCTTGAGCATGAGGAAGAACAACTCATAGAAAAGGGCGAAGAGGAAAAGCTCATAGCACACAAAGAGCACCTCCTCCTAAAAAACAAGTATTCGGAGATTGAAGACTCCCTAAAGAGGCTCCAGGCGGAATTTGAGAACTTCCAGAAAAGGACCGAAAGAGAATCGAAAGTGCGCGCGGATTCCGGAAAAGCCCAACTCCTAAAGGACCTCCTTCCTGTGCTAGATGAATTGGAAGAAGCGAAAAAGCACACGAAAGATGAGGGAGTGAGGATGGTCTTCTCAAAACTAAACTCGGTGCTATTGGCCGCGGGATTGGTGGAAATAGAAACCAAAGGGTTCTACAACCCGTGCATGCACGAGGTCGTTGGAACAAAGTTCGCAGAAAGCGAAGAAGGAACAATCGTGGACGTAATGCGCAAAGGGTACATGATGGGAGATATCGTGCTAAGGCCGTCAATGGTAGTTATTTCGAAAAAGTAAGTTGAATGAAAATGGGATGGGAAATGCTGGACAAAAAACAAAGGTGAGGAAAAATGGCAAGCGAAAAAATAATAGGAATAGATTTGGGGACTTCGAACTCCGCAGCAGCGGTGCTAGAAGCAGGGAAGCCTAAGATAGTGCCAAGCGCAGAAGGTGCATCGCAGTATGGGAAATCGTTCCCAAGCTACGTTTCAATTTCAAAAGACGGAAGCAGGTTAGTGGGAGAGCCGGCAAAGAGGCAGGCAATCGCAAACCCGGATGGAACGGTAAGCGCATTCAAGAGGAAGATGGGCAGCGGGCACAAATACAATATTTACGGAAAAGAGTACAGGCCCCAGGAACTAAGCGCAATGGTCCTCTCAAAGATAAAGGCGGACGCAGAAAGCTTCCTCGGAACCCCTGTAAAGAAGGCGGTAATTACGGTTCCCGCATACTTCAACGACAACCAGAGGCAGGCAACAAAGGACGCAGGGGAAATCGCAGGGCTGGAGGTTGTGCGCTTAGTAAACGAGCCGACCGCCGCATGCCTCGCATACGGGGTGGACAAGGTGGGAGAGGACATGAAGCTCCTAGTCTTTGACCTCGGAGGCGGGACCCTGGATGTCACAATCATGGAGTTCGGGGAAAACGTGTTCGAAGTGGTTTCAACCAGCGGGGACACGGAATTAGGCGGAACCGACATGGACGAGGTGCTGGTGGACTATTTAGTGGAGCAGTTCAAAAAGGAATCCGGGGTGGATGCAAGGAAGGATACGCAGGCGATGAAGAGGCTAAACGAGGCAGCGGAAAAAGCGAAAATAGAGCTTTCAACTGTGCCCCAGACCGAAATATCCCTTCCTTTCCTCGCAGCAGACAAAGATGGACCCAAGAACTTCCAGCACACAATTACACGCGCAAAATTAGAAGAGATGGTGCGCCCGATTGTGGATAGGTGCAAGGCACCTGTAGAGCAGGCACTAAAAGATGCGAAACTAACCCCCCTCCAGATAGATAAAATCATCCTGGTTGGAGGGCCTACGAGGATGCCGATTGTGCAGAAGTTCCTAGAAGAGCTAGTCGGAAAGAAAGTGGAGAGGGGAGTTGACCCCATGGAGTGTGTCGCAATGGGCGCAGCAGTCCAGGCAGGGGTGCTCTCAGGGGAAGTAAAAGACCTCCTCCTGCTTGATGTAACGCCCCTTTCCCTGGGCATAGAAACCATGGGAAGCGTATGCACCAAGCTAATAGAGAGGAATACTACGATACCTACCAAAAAGAGTCAGGTCTTCTCCACCGCAGCGGACATGCAGCCTGCTGTGGACATACACATCCTCCAGGGAGAGCGGCCTATGGCGCAGGACAACACTTCGCTGGGCAAGTTCAGCTTAGTGGGGATACCGCCTGCACCAAGAGGGGTGCCCCAGATTGAGGTGACTTTTGACATAGACGCAAACGGAATCCTGAATGTTTCGGCAAAGGACATAGGAACCGGCAAGGAGCAGAAGATGACTATTACTGCGCCAAACAAGATGAACGAGAGCGAAATCAACGCAAAGGTAAAAGAGGCAGAGCAGTTTGCAGAGGAAGACAAAAAAGTGCGCGAGAGGGTGGATGCGCGCAACTCCCTCGAATCAATAGTCTATACAAGCGAGAAGACGCTCTCGGAGCTTGGCGAGAAGATTTCCGCAGATGAGAAAAAGAAAATCGAGGATGAAGTCGCATCCGCAAAGAAAGTGCTCGAAGACAAAGATGCGGACACCGAAAAGCTCAAGGCTGCACTCGAATCGATTACCAAGGTCGTGCAGGAAGCCGGAAAGCACATCTACGAGCAGGCCCAGCAGGCAGCTCAACAGCAGGCCCAGCAGGGCGCAGCCGGGGGGGACTCTTCCGGAGGAAACGATAACGTCGTAGATGGGGAGTACACCAAAAAGGAAGAGGGGGAAAAGAAGGATTGAATGGTGAAGAATAGATGGAAGAAAAAACCGTGGAAATCACAATCCCCGAAAACAGGATAGGCAAAAAGGAACTCGAATCCGTGCTAATCCAGCCTAGGGAGCGCGATGCCGTGCGGGCAGCATAAAGGAGAGTAGATTATGTCCAAGAGGGATTACTACGAAGTCCTGGGCGTGGACAAGGGTGCGAGTGCGAGCCAGATAAAAAAGGCATACAGGAAACTCGCCCTAAAATACCACCCGGACAAGAATCCCGATAAGGGCGCAGAAGAAAAATTCAAGGAAATAAGCGAAGCATATGCTGTATTGAGCGATGAGCAGAAAAAATCGCAATACGACCAGTTCGGGCACGCCGGCTTTGAGCAGAGGTATTCGCAGGAGGATATTTTCAGGGGCGCGGATTTTAGCTCATTTGAAGACATTTTTGAGCAGATGGGCTTTGGGGGCGGGGGATTCGGGGACCTGTTCGGGTTCGGGGGGAGAAGGAGGAGGGGGGATTACGGCGCGGATTTGCAGACTTCCATACGCATAAATTTGAAGGAAGCCGCAGCCGGGGCGAAAAAAACCATCCGCATAAGAAGGAGGGTTTTGTGCGATTCCTGTCGGGGAAGCCGCGCAGAGCCCGGTTCAGACATCAAAACGTGTTCCCAATGCAGGGGAAGGGGGAGGGTGGTAGTCCACAGGAGGCTCGGAGCAATGGCGTTCCAGACCGCGGGAACCTGCCCCTCATGCAGGGGCGAAGGCAGGACTATTTCCACTCCATGCAAAACCTGCCACGGAAAAGGGAAAGTGGAAAAAACGGACGAGATTTCCGTTGACGTCCCGGCTGGGATTGCAAATGGGATGAGCATAAGGCTCCCCAATGCGGGAGAAGAGGGGCTAAAAGGGAGTGGGGACTTGTACGTGCACGTGGAAGTTGAAGCGGACAAGAACTTCAAGCGCTCGGGAAACGACATCTACATAGAATCCCCGGTTTCCTTTGTGCAGGCGGCATTGGGTGATAAGATAACCGTTCCCACCCTGTTCGGGGAAGCGGAGTTGAATATCCCCGCAGGCACCCAGAGCCACACAGTATTCCGGCTAAGAGGAGAAGGAATCCCGAACGTGCACACCGGGCACAAGGGAGACGAGATGGTCCGCGTAATCGTTTCCATTCCCAAAAGATTGTCCGGGAAGCAGAAAAAGCTCCTAAAGGACTTCGAGAAGGAGGGCTCCAAGGGGCTCTTCGATGGGATTTTAGGAAAATAGAAAAAGGGGATTGCCCCGGAGCAGGGGCACTCTAAACAGAATGTGGGAAAAGAAGATTACTCCTCTCCCTCCTTCCTCGCCCTCCTCCTGCGCTGGAGGAAGTATATGGCCCCTGCAAGCGCTATGAAGAAAAGCGCTATCCATCCGGTTGAAACCCTCGTTTCCTCGTTTATTACGAGGTCTGGGATTACGCCTCCGGAGCTGTCCCCCTCAAGGAACGGGAAGGCCTGCTGGACCTGCTCGTTCCCGGGCTCCGGTTCTTCAGTAGGTACGTGTGCGGACCCGCTTCCCCCGCTTCCTCCCGAACCGCCGGAAGAGCCCCCTGTTCCTGGGCCTCCGGGGACTAGGTCCCTTTCGCACACCCCGTTACCGCAGTAGAATCCTTCATCGCAGTCCGCGTTCGTCCTGCACTCCCCTGGCACGCAAACGTAGTTTTCGCACATCTTCCCAGGCTCGCAGTCATCGTCGTTGAAGCATTGGGGCGGGATGCAGAAGTAATTGGTGCATGTGTATCCTGCTAGGCAGTCCGCGCTCGTGTAGCACTCCCCCAGGAGGCACTCGTAGTTGCCGCAGTAGTAAAGGATGCCAAGCCCTGCGCAATCCTCGTTCTTTAGGCATTCTGGGGGCACGCACTCCCCGCTTTCACAGGAGTATCCTTCCCCATCGCAATCCGAATCCACGTTGCACTCATACCCATTGCAGGAGCAATCCTCGCATGAATAGAACGGGTAGCTCCCAGAGCAGTCCGAAGCGGATGCGCAGGAGCCTGCGGGAAGCACGCACTCATGGCCGCTGCAGATGTAGCATTCCGGGCAGTCTGAGGAGGTGATGCACTCATAATCCCCTGCGTCATTGCCCTCCTCTTCTTCCCCTCCGGATGTTGAGTAGAAAAGCCCGTATATGCTAGCGGGGTTGAGGGAGTATTGGGTGAGTGTGTTGGAAGTGGTGTCCGGGGTGTCGTTTAGGAGCGTCCATCCGGAAGCGTTGTACTTCCAAAGCTCAATGGTGGATTCATCGTAGCCGGATGCCTCGGAGTCCTGCCAGCTCCACTCGATACTGGTTATGTTGGGGGTTCCGGATGCCGTTGTGATGTTGACGTATTTGCTCTCGAAACTGGTCCTTGAAGAGGGGGAGCTTCCGGGGGATGCGCTCCAGTTTATCCTGTATGCGCCCGCGCCGTTTGCATCCGTCAGGGAAAGGGTGGAGTATTCGGTGGATTCCCCCCCAATTGGGAGGAAGCTGACCGTATCCAGCACGTGCCTGCTGCTAGAGGCATATACCCCCTGCCCATTTTCGTAGAGGCTGCTGTTGGTTAGCCTGTTCCCGTAACTTGAAGCCATGTAGAACCCATAATCCGAATTGTTGTAGATTGCTGTCGCGCTGATGTTGTTGTCATGGCTCTGGAGCAGGAAAATCCCGTAGGCGTTGTTGTATGCCGGAGTATCGTATATGGTGTTGTTTGAGGAGCTTGACTGGAACCAGATTCCGCTCATTGAGTTGTCATGGAGGCGGTTGCCGCTTATGTTGTTGCGCATTGAATTGGAGTTGAGCTCAATTCCGCTTGTGCAGTCATACACCGTGTTGTTGGTAAGGTTGCAGTCCGAAGAGGAGAATATGTATATCCCTGCCCCTGAGGTGTTGTAGGCGGTATTATTGTAGATTGTGTTGTTGGAGCTAAGCGAGATGTAGAAGCTCGGGTCGGAGTTGTTGTACAGCACGTTGTTTGAGAGGTTGTTGTAGGTTGAGACCGAACTAAGGGCAATCCCCGCTGCAACCTGGCTGTGCACGGTGTTCGCAGTCACGTTGTTCCCGAAGCTTGAGTGCATGTATATCCCATCCTGGGAGTTGTTGTGCACGGTGTTGTTGGTTATCGTATTGTTCTGCGAGCCATATAGGTATATCCCGTAATTGCCTCCGCTCGCACTCGTATTCCTGATTGTGTCTGCGGCGGTGCGGTATAGCTGGATTCCGTTTACGTAACCGTAAATCTTCGGGCAGTTCCTAATTGTCACGTTGGTGTAATCCATCGTGGTGGAACCGTTTACGGCTATTCCCACGGCCTGCGAGGTGCCATCGTTGGTTATGCTGCGGCCGTTGCAATTGAGGGTTACGTCCGAAGAAGCGATTATTACGCATGCGGCGGTCGTTCCCGCTACCGTGGAGAGCGAATTCGGGGCCCCGCTCAGGTTTGCGACCACCAGGTAGTCCCCGGAAGAAGTAATGGGTGTGCAGTCGGAAATCCCCTGCAGGTAGATTCCATAGACGCTTGTGTCGTTGAAATACATGTTGTACTGGGTAAGCTTGTTGGAGCTTGAATCCGGGGTGTTGTTTAGGAGGGACCATTCTGTTCCGTTGAATTTCCAGAGCTCGAATATTGTTTCATCGTAATTCGTTGCCTCATAATCCGTCCAGCGCCAGGAGATTTGGGCTATGAACGGGGTTCCGCTCTGGTAGCTTATGTTGATGTGCCGATTTGCAAAGGAGGTCTTGCCGGTGGGGGCGGTTGAGGGTGTCGCGCTCCAGTTGATTGAGTATTGCTTGGAGTCCGTATGGTCGTAGATGTCAATTGAGGTGTAGTTTACGTATTCTCCCTGCGGGTTGAGGAATGTGAGGTTGCTCGCATTGTACTCGGTTGAGCCTGGGGCATTGAGGTAGAGGTCGTAATAATTGTTGTAGAACGCGAAATCGTATAGGTGGGGGTTGGAGGGGCCGTACAAGTAAAGCCCATTTGTGTTGTTGTATATCGTGGAGTTGGAAATCGTAGAATCCGATTGCCTCAAGTATATGCCCGCCTCCGTGTTCCCGTATGCGGTTGAGTTTACTATTATGTCGCCGGACTCGGAGCGGAAATAGAATCCGCGCAGGTTGTCGTAGGCCGTGTTGTTGGTCATATTGGTTTGGGTGGCGCCATAGAGGTAGAATCCATACAGGTCGTTTCCGTAGGCAGTGTTGTTTGTGAGCGTTGAGTAATAGCAATCGTCAATATATGCCCCATACGAATTGTTGCGCATGGTGTTGTTCTCAAGGAGGTTGTAGTCGGAACTATAGATGAATATGCTCTCGTCTGAATGGTTGAATATGTCGTTGCCAGTAATGTTGTTGCTGTGGGCGGGCCAGAGATAGATTGCGTAATTCGCGCTGGAGAAATTGTTGTTCAGGATAGTATTGTAGCTGGCGGAAGCCTCCAGGTAGATGCCGTAGGAATTGTCGTGGAAGACATTGCCCTCCATATTGTTTTGATCTGCCGCATTAAGCAGTATGCTGATTTCGTTGCCGTAGAAGGTGTTGTTGGAGAAGCTGTTGTTTACCGCCGAAGAAACCCCAATCCCCTCATAGTTGTCATAGCACGTGTTGTTTATCACGGTGTTTCCCGTGGAGTCACTGCCCAGCAGGTAAATTCCTTCCACATTCTCGTGGTCGTGTACGGTGTTGTTCCTAATCAGATTGTAAGAGGAATGGTATATGTAGTGGCCCTCCGCACTGTTGTTGGACGCGGAGCCGTCTGTAATGTTGTTGTAATCCGAGTAAGATACATAAACGCCCCAAGTGTTGTTGTGCACGGTAACGTTCCGCACGGTCGTGCCGGAAGTGTTGTACAAGTAGACTCCGATTTCGTACTGCCAGACGTTTTCGCAGTTGCGTATGGTTACGTTTGTGTAATTTATCGTGGTAGAGCCGTTTACGACTATCCCAGCCGCATTGCCCGTTCCGTCGTTTTGTATTGCGTAGCCGACGCAGTCGAAGAGCACGTCATCAGAAGAGATGACGAAACATGCATTAGACACTTCCGGAACCCCGGAAACGCTCTCGCTGGCCCCGCTTATGTTGTACTCAAGGTGGTATTCCCCCGGGCTGGAAACGTTGGAACAACTCGAAAAGAACCCTATTGCAAACGGGGACGAAGCCAGCATCAGGAAGAAGAATGCCAGGAGAATGGGGTGATTTTTGCACATAGGTCTAGATTTGGAAGCAACTGATATAAATGTTCTGGTGCCGCAACGAGGGCAATGGAGGGCGCCGGATACTGCCCATCCGGAATCCCCCGGACAAGGAACGTTCCGCCCGTTATAGGATAAATGGCGGGGGGATTAGTCCTCCTTTTCCCGCCGTTCCTTCTTCCTGCGCTGGAGGAAGTAGATTGCCGCAACGAGTATGAGGATGAAGATGATTATCCATCCGCTTGAAAGCCTGGTTTCCTCGTTGAACACGATGTCCGGGATTATTCCCCCGGAGCTGTCGCCTTCTAGGAACGGGAATGCCTGCTGGGCCTGCTCGGTTTCGGGCTCGCCCTCAGAGGGCACTTCCGCTTCCCCTCCCTGCCCGGAGGGAGTTCCGCCTGAGGAGCCTCCACTGCTGCCGCCTGGGCCTCCCGGGATGCTCTCTTTTTTGCAGACTCCATCATCGCAGTAGAAGCCGGAATCGCAGTCCGCGTTGCTTGTGCACTTCCAGTCAACGCAGTTGTAGTTTTCGCATATCCGGCCTTCTGGGCAGTCCGCATCGCTGAGGCACTCAGGGGGTATGCAGGTGTAGCCTATGCACGCATATCCTGCATCGCAATCGGAATCCTCAAGGCATTCGGGCGGGATGCATTCGCCTTCCTCGCAAGCATATCCGTCCTCGCAGTCTTCATCGTAGATGCAGTCATAGCCGTTGCAGGAGCATTCATCGCAGGAATAGAACTGGTAAGCCCCTGTGCAGTCTGCGGGGCTTGCGCAGGTTCCTGCCGGAAGGATGCACTCGTGGTCGCTGCACACATAACAATCATCGCAATCCGAAGACGTAAAGCACTCGTAATCCGAATCACTTCCGCCATCGTCCGTGCTTCCCTCCTCCGAACTGGAATTCTCGAATATCCCGTAAATGCTGGCTGGGTTCATGCCGTATTGCCTCAAAACGTTGGAGGTGGTGTCCGGAGTGGAATTTAGGAGAGTCCATGCGCCGGAGCTGTTGTAGCTCCAGAGCGAGAAGTCCGCCTCCGTGTGCCCGCTTGCTTCGGTTTCATCCCAGAACCAGGAAATCGTGTCTATGCTTGCCGTGCCAAACTGGGTTGTAATATTTACGAACTTGTTTTCAAAAGAGGTTTTGTCCGTGGGGGAGCTTCCGGGGGAGGCGCTCCAGTTTATTGAGTACGTTTCGGTGGCGCTCTGGTTGTCTTCTATTGAAAGGTTCGTGTAGTCCGATATTGCCCCTGCGGAATTGAGGAAAAGGCAGGTTTCGATTGTGTAGTTGCTGCCGTTTGCGTAGAAATCATACCCGTTGTTGTACATGGACAGGTTCGCAAGCAGGGAGCCGGAACTGGGGAAGAGGGATACCCCGTAAACGCTATTGTTGTATATCGTGTTATTGCGGAGGGTGGTGTCGGAGTTGTCGTAATCTAGGTAAATCCCGTGGGTGTTGTTGTAGGCATGCGAATCGGAGATGTTGCTGTTGGAGCTGCCGCTTAGGTAAAATCCGTATTCATTGTCGTATGCAACGTTCGATTCAGCGCGCGTGTATGAATCATCGTAGTGCTGGAATCCGTAATATGTGTTGGAGGAAGCCGTATTGTTGGTGATGTTGTTGTTGCCCCCAGAGATTATTATGCCGGTGTTGCAGCTGCGCGCGGTGTTGCCGCTTACGCTGCAATTCGAGGAAGACTCCAACTGTATCCCCGGGCCGGGGTTGTCATCTATGCTGTTATTGGCTATTGTGCAGAGCTCTGAGCTTATGATGTAGATGGCGGTGTGGAAATTTCCGGATGCTGCGTTGCGGGTTACGTTGCTGCCAGAGCAGCTAGTTAGGAGTATCCCGGAGGACATCGTAGTGTTGAGCACCCTGTTTTCCGATACGGTGCTGTTGGCGCAGTCAAGGAGGTGGATTCCGCGGTAGGTATTATTGTATATCGTGTTTCCAATGAAGTTGTTGTGGCTGGAATTGGCGCTTGCCCAAATCCCGTATCCTCCAAAGTAGATTGTGTTGTTGGTGAGGTTGTTGGCAATGCTCGAATAAAGGTATATTCCGTATTGCGTGTTGTTGTAGGCGCTGTTGTTTGTGAGGGAGGTGTAATCGGTGTCAATTAGGTGGATTCCCGTATTTGCGTTCTTGTATGCCGTGTTGTTAATGAGTATGTTGTAATCGACGCTGTAGTTGAGGGAAATTCCGTAGGTGTTGTTGTATGCCGTGTTGTTTGTGAGGTTGCAGTAATCCGAGCGATAGATGCCGATGCCCAATTCCGTGTTGTTTTCTGCGGTGTTGTCCTCAAGCAGGCACTCATCTGAGCGTTCAACATAGATTCCGTTTGCGGTGTTGTTGTATGCGGCGTTGCCCATCAGGGCACTGTAGTCCGAGTAGGACAGGTAGATCCCAACAGAGTTATTGTATGCAGTATTATTAGCCAAGACATTCTCCCAATCACTACCATCTAGGAATATCCCCATATCGCTATTATTATAGACCGTATTGCCGGTAATATTGTTGCTGAGGGCGACCAACAGGTAAATGGCTAATTCGCAATCATATATTGTATTGTAATCAACGGTATTCTCGTCGCCGTACACGTAAATTCCATATGCGCTGCCCTGCACTGTGTTTCCCGCTACCCGGTTGGGCCCAGCGTCTAGTTCTATTGCATACTCGTTGCCATAGAACGTGTTGTTGGTTATGTTGTTGAGCGTGCCACCGTAGATGATTAAGCCCAGGTAATTGCCGTAGATGGTGTTGTTGTGCACTACGTTGTCCGAGCCGCCCGTTGTGAAGCTGAATGCCTCGGCGTAGTTAGTATGGTTGAAAAGAGTGTTGTTTTCAAACCTGTTGTGGGAGCCATATTCCAAGTAAATTCCCTGATTCGTATTATTGTATAGCGTATTGTTGCTTACGTTATTGTAATCGGAGTGGTATAGGAAAATTCCGTCAGTATTATTGTAAGATGTGACATTCCTTACTGTGGTGCCGGAGTTGTTGTAGATATAAACCCCAAACTTGTATCCCCAGATTTGCGGGCAGTCCCTGATTGTCACGTTGGTGTAGTTTATTGAAAGCGAGCCGTTTACGAGAATCCCTGCGGCATTGCCCGTCCCGTCGTTGCTAATGTTGTAGCCAGCACAACTGAAACTCACGTTTTCAGAGGAGATTACTATGCAAGCCTGGGAGGCATACTGCAATTGCGGAACCGCTATGCCCGCCCCGGAGAGGTTCTGCGTAAGCACGTATTCCCCGCTGGAGTTGATTTGCCAGCAGGAAGAAACATCTATTGAGAAGGAAACGCCGCACATTAATATGAAAAACAGGGCCATGCCCACGGTACTTTTATACATGATATGGATTTAGGGGGAACGGATAAAAAGGTTCTGGTGCCCCACCTCAATAAATGGGCCCGGTGGAGCCGCAGTCCACATTCGCAGGATAAACGCAGGGAGGGCTACTCTTCCTCCCGCCTCTCCCTCTTCTTATGATGCAGGAAGTAAATAGCCGCAACGATTACGAGGAGGAAGATGATTATCCATCCGCTTGAAACCCTGGTTTCCTCGCTGAATACTATTTCGGGGATTATGCCTCCTGAGCTGTCGCCTTCTAGGAACGGGAATGCCTGCGCGACCTGCTCGGTCCCTGGCCCTTCTTCCTCAGAGGGCACTTCCGCTTCCCCTCCCTGCCCGGATGGAGTTCCGGAGCCTCCCGAAGAGCCTCCGCTGCTGCTGCCTGGCCCTCCGGGAATGCTTTCTTTCTTGCAGACTCCATCATCGCAGTAGAATCCGCCATTGCAGTCCGAGTTGCTCCTGCATCCCCAGGGCACGCAATTGTAGTTTTCGCACATTTCTCCGGAGGGGCAGTCCGCATCGCTAAAGCATTCGGGAGGGATGCAGGTGTAGTTCATGCACGCATATCCTGCGCCGCAATCCGAATCCAAAAGGCATTCCGGAGGCGTGCAAACGTAATCGGTGCACGAATATCCTTCCCCGTGGGATTCGCAGTCGGAATCCCAAAGGCATTCGGGCGGGATGCATTCGCCTTCTTCGCAGGTATATCCCTCCTCGCAGTCATCATCGTAGATGCAGTCATAGCCGTTGCAGGAGCATTCATCGCAGGAATAGAACTGGTAAGC
>JAFGCC010000025.1 GCA_016932815.1 Microcaldota archaeon
AGGAGAACAATTGAAACTGGTTGATTTCGCCGAGCCGTAATGCCCCATAGCTTGCTGTGGGGATAGGCGAGGCCGTTGCGTTTTACGCTTTTAGATTTGAGTGTTAAGCAGGAATTATGTAGCACAAAGAACCCTGCACCACTTTGTTCCGCTAAAATCTTTTCCGCATTAAAGTTACTTGATGTTTTGAGGTGGAAAACAATGGAAATACCAAAAGAGGATCAGGAAAATGCTAGAAAACTGGGAGAAGCATTTAGGGTTGTTACCGAGTTGTCTGAAGCAGGGAATAAACATGCTCTGCTTTCACTTGCTTTGGATAAACCCCACGTGGACGGAGCGAAATCCGTGCTAGCGCGGCTTTTAGATAAGTTCCATCATAAATTTTCTGATATAGACTGCTCAGAGGACAAAAGGAAACTAATAACCGACGCATTGGATTCTAACTACTCCGTAACTCGTTTTGATTTGCTTAAGCCATACTTTTATGCGGGCTATTTTGAGGTGAAAAAATGACCGGAAACTATGAAAAATTTGGATATGGTGTGTTTTTGCTTAAAACCAAAAACAGTTTATTTAATGCGAATTTTGCACACGAGCCCAGACAACTTCCCGATGAGTATGGGACGTTCTATGCCACGGATAAGTCATTAAAGTATTGCATTCGCAGGTATATCCATGATATAAAAGGAGACAAAAATGTGTTCTTTTGGAGGAGAAATGACGATAAACTAAATGCGTTGACTCTCGGGGGAAATTACAAATCCGTGTTTGGAAAGGGACCCGTTAAAAAGGATAGTTTGGGTGCAGAAACCAATCTTCTTTCTTGTTGGGACGTCCGGGCATTCGGGGCCACTTTTGCAGAGTCTGAGTGTAGCGTTTCCATAACTGGTCCTATCCAGATAACTTATGGGGTAAACAAAGCTCAAGAGAACCAAAAGTACTCTAATCAGATTCTATCGCCATTTTTAAATTCAAACAAAAAAGAAAAAGATGCGGCAAGAACTCTTGGAAACGAAAGCAAAGCACAGGAGGCTCATCTAGCATTTGATTATGTGATTAATCCCAAGACATTGCGACAGCCCAAGCTTACTAATGAAGACGTTGTTTGGTTCAAGGAAGCATTGTGTAAAGGTGTTTCGTACGTTAATAGTAGCGCCAAGATTGGTTCCGAATCAGAGTTTATGCTCTATGTGGAAAGCGATGAGCACAATACCCTTCCTTTAATGAAAGATCTTTTGGATATTCGTGTAGAGCATGGGATGACCATGGTGGGCCTAAAACGAGTTGCAAACATGCTGAGTGAGTACGGGATAAAGAATATTGAGGTTTATTATGAACCTTCGTTTGTGACTTTGGAAGGACTTCCCGCAGGAGCGAAAACTTTCAACATACACACGCTCAGTTCAATAGGATGATTTTCTCGGGGCGACAGAATGAGGGCGCTTGAATTTGTGGTAAGTGCGGATTTCGGAATGTTCAGACGTCCGGACAGACAGGACCCCGCACTTACATTCAATTTTATTCCCAAGAGTGCGGTGTTAGGAATTTGTGGGGCTATTTTGGGTTTGGAAGGATACAAACATGGAAAAAAACGCCCAGAATTTTTATCAAGTCTCCAACATTTTAAAGTTGCGATAACTCCGTTGTTGCAAAAAAATACCCGCTCTCACCCCTCCCCACTTAGAAAAACTTTTGTTAAATTTATTAATTTTCATGGATATGGTAATGTGGATGGCCCATGGATATTAACCGAGCAAGTTTTGATTAATCCCAGTTATAGGCTAGTTGTTATTTCTGATTCAGAGGATGAATACTTTACCAAACTTGAAAAACATCTTAGGAATAGAACTTCGGTTTTCCGCCCATATTTGGGTAAGAACGAGTTCATTTGTAATATGGATTTTTTGGGGACATATGAAGTGGAGGAGTACACAGAAACCATTTGTGAATGCGAAAGTATTTACCCTCCCTCTGGTTTTGTGAATACGCGGGGCAGTAGCGGGATTCCATATACGTTTACCATGCTGGAAGAGTATTCTTATGGTTTGGATCAATATCACCGCCACAAAATTAAACGTTTTTGCTTTAGGGACGGATCAATCCACCGCAAGGAAGCCGACTTGGAGTTGGGCGCTTTTCTGTCTCTTTCCGGGAATAGCACAAAGACCGTTTTTGCATTCTGAGGTCCGTAATGAAAAATTTTAATGAATTTCCGACCCCTACTGTTCCTGCCCATTCGGTAGGACAATATTTAGCGCACACAACCCCCGCGGGGGCTAAAGAAACATTGGAGGAGCACACGTTCCGTACTAAAAATCGCTTTATTACTCTGTGCGAGAGTGGATTGGAACCGCTGGTGGATTCCCAGATAAAAGAAGCTTTTACCGGAGATCACGAGAAAATCAAAGAGTTCCTTTTTGATATCGTTTGCTTGCACGATTTGGGCAAGCTAAATCCTACCTTCCAGGAAGAAAAGATGGGGAACCGATTATGCCCGGGATGGGAGAAAAAGGATTCAAATCATTCTGAATTGGGGTGGGTTCTTTTCCAGTTTTTGTTTTGGGATAAACTGGGTACGATCAAGGAAGACGAGGATTTTTTTCAGATGCTGATTCTTACCACAGTTATCTCGGGTCACCATACCTATGCTTGGGGGGTTCCTGATTGTGATAAGAGGCCTACATTAGAATTTGCAAGGTACGCTGCGAAAGTTGCTAGTGTCGCAGGATGGGATGTCGATTCTTCAAAGATAAATTCGGTAACTAACTTCTGGAGGGAGCAGGGAGAAATGCTTGCGTCCTCCAACCGGACAAAATTGTTTCCACTTTACAAAACATTATATTCCGCGCTGATTCTCTCCGATTCATCTGCAACTCTTGAGGCGTCTGGGGGTTCCACGCAGGATACTTGGTCAATCGGCAAGGAGGATGTTAAAAGATGGCGCATGTTTTTCTCTTCTACAAAGCATTCCCGTTCTCTAAATGCAATGCGGGAAGAAATCTCATCTGCATCTCCAAAAGAATTAATGGACCTAAATAAGGTAAGGGCTAAAATTTTGCTGGAAACACAGGACAATCTGGAAGAAGGGCTCAAACAAGGCAAACGTTTATTTTACTTAGAAGCCCCCACGGGTTCTGGGAAGACTAACTGCGCAATTAACCTTGCGCTCAGGGCGCTGGAAATGGATAATCATCTCAGGCACGCAATTTTCGTTTTTCCATTCGTTAACCTGATTGAGCAAAACGCTCAAGTTATCCGTGATTCAATCGGGGCAAAACCCGGAGATATCCTAGAGGTCCATTCTCTTGCAGAATGGGGGGAAGAGAATGAAGATTATGAAAAAGAAAAGGACCAGCGTTTATTCCTAAACGGGAAGATTTCTATTACAAGTAGCGTGAATTTCCTGGAAGCTTTGGGTAGTTCGAGGAAAAAAGCTAATTATAAATTGTGTAACATATCAAATAGCGTAATTGTCCTAGATGAAATACAAAGCATTGATGATGTACACTGGACATATCTGGAATTTCTGTTAGATTCTTTTGCGAAAGCAAATAACTGTTACATCATTCTAATGTCTGCAACACTACCCCGCGTTGACCGCATAGGTTTTACTGAGAAACAATGTGGCTTCGCAGAATTGCTGGACTACAAGGAATATCCAAAGCATCCCTGTTTCATGGGTAGGACAGATATAATATTCAAGCCAGAAGTAACTACTGTGGAAGAATTGCGGGACCTCGTTGGAGAAATCCTATCTATCCGTGATTCCCCCACCAAACTTCTTATTGTGGTTAACACCATTCGCCGTTCCAGAGAGGTTTTTGAAATCCTTACTCAAAATCCAACTTTTGAAACCAACGTGGGAACTGAAACCTTCAAGGTTCGCTTGCTAAACTCTCAGCTTCTTCAGCATATCAAAAAGAGCGTAATCTCCGAAGCTAAATATTCTGAGGGAAACTTAATTGTAGTTTCCACACAGTGCATCGAAGCCGGAGTGGATGCGGATTTTGATGCAGGTATCCGGGACTTTGCCATTTTAGATTCTATTGAACAGGTTGCTGGCAGAGTCAATCGCAATGCATCAAAACCAAAATCCTCGTTATTTGTGGTGAATTTGCATCGTTCTGAAAAGCAAGATGCTCAGTTTATCTATGGCGGAGGGCGGAGGTGGGACACCCTGAAGCGAATCTGGAGCGATGTTCCGACTATTCTGGGGAAGCGTGATTATGCCGCGTATTACAATCAGCTCGTTATGACAATACAAGAAAAAAACCGCTCAGCATCTGGAGTTGATGTGTTAGGGAGGACTGAAACGAAAGCTGCTAATACGATATGTTTATACAAACTAAAAGATTTTCAAGTAATAAAAGATGACGGTCTCATCACATGTTTTATCCCAGTAGATGTTCCCATCTCCGATGTGAATTTTTCTAAATCCGAACTGAACCTTATCCCCTCAGCGGTATCTGGAGCAGTAGTCAAAGGAGAACAAGTTTGGGAGGAGTACCAGCGAATTAAGGATGTTGGGAATAGGGATGGGTTGATTCGGTTGGCGGCGTTCAGCACGATTCTTGCTAAATTTACTGTTAACCGGAGGAGGGCCAGAGAGGAGTGGGGGAAACCCGAACCCATACTGTTTTTGGATAATTGGAGAGACGTTTATGACCTATCTTCTGGATTCAAAGAACACGATGGTTTTTTCTAATGGGTGATATCGACATGGCAATAACAGGAACCCAAGTCGCATACCTCTTCATCTGCCCAACCAAACTCTGGTATTTCTCCCACCACATGCAGATGGAGCAGAATTCCGACCTAGTCGCAACGGGAAGATTCATAGATAAAAACACCTACAAAAGGGAGCGCAAAAACATCGTCATAGAAGGAATCGCGATTGATTTTATCCGCACAAACAACGGGGTGGAGCTCCACGAAGTAAAAAAATCCCCGAAAATGGAGAAATCCCACGAAATGCAGGCATTATACTACCTATACACACTCAAAAAGAAGGGCATAAACGCAACAATCGTAATAGATTACCCCACAATAAGGCAGAGGAAGCGCCTGGAACTCACGGAGAGCGAAGAAAAGGCCATAGGAGAAGCCACAGAGCGCATAGAAGCCATAGTTTCCCTCCCAAAGCCCCCAAGCCCGGAAAGGAAGCCATTTTGCCCCAAATGCGCATATTATGAGTTGTGCTGGTCGGAATAAGATTTTTAAATAGTATTGTAAATTACTATAATAGTAAAATACAATATTAAGGTGGAAAGATGTTCATAGGAAGAAAAAACGAGCTAAGCTGGCTGGAGGAGATGCTCTCCCACAGCAAGAAAAAGCTGTTCCCAATCGTGATCTATGGCCCGAGGAGGGTGGGAAAGACCACACTGATAAAGAGGTTCATGGAAGGAAAAGAATCCTTCTATTTCTTCGTAAACGAAACCAAGAGCAGCCCGGTCCTCGCCTCTGAAGCGGCAAACGAAATACGCAAAAAAGACAAGAAAGCTGAAATGCTCTCGCTGGAGAGCTGGGACAAAATCCTCAAGTACTTAATAGAAGAAAGCCCCTTCGAGGCAGTCATATTTGACGAATTCCAGAATTTCCAGAATGCCAACAGCTCGGTCTTCGGCACCCTGCAAAACCTCATAGACAGCAACGAGAATAAGGGAAAGCTCCTAATCTTCCTCGGCTCCTCAACCGGCATGATGAAAGAGTTGTTTGAGGACACTCACGCCGCTTTATATGGAAGGATAAAATCCAAGCTTTTCCTCTCCCCCCTCGGGTTCCGTGATTGCATTGACGGGCTAAAGAAGATGGGCTACAAAGAAGATAAAGAGATGGCTGGATTCTACTTCGTGTTTGGGGGGTACCCAAAATACCTTTCCGCTCTGGAGGATTTCTCAATAGGCGCAAAACCCATAAACGAGCTCCTCAGGACCCTCTTTTTTTCAAAAAATGCCGCTTTCCAGGAGGAAGTCCAGGACGTCCTCCGCGCGGAGTTCGGCAAGAGAGGCGCAAATTACTACTCTATAATGGAGGCAATAGCAACCGGGCACACGAAGTTAAGCGAGATTGCCTCTTATTCCGGGCTTTCGGTTACCTCCCTGAGCCCCTTCATGCGGGATCTGTGCGATTACCACGAGCTTGTCGAGCGGAAACTCCCGATAATGCGGTCAAAAACCCGGGACACCAGATACGCGCTCAAAAGCCCGCTTTTCCGCTTCTGGTTCAGGTTCGTGCGCCCCAATCTCAGCAGCCTTGAAATCGGAAGGTATGATTTATTGATGGAGAACATAAAGAAGAATCTTGATTCTTACTCAGGTTTGGAGTTTGAGCGGCTTGCAAAAGAGTACCTAGTCTCCAACGCGGGCAAAAACAAGCTTGATTTTTCAGAGATCGGTGGGTGGTGGAGTAAGGGCAGGGAGATAGACCTGGTAACGCTGGGAGCGGAAAATTGTGCGTGGGAGTGCAAATGGTCGCACATATCCAGGGGCGAGGCACTGAAGATACGCCGGGCACTCGAAGAGAATTCCGCTTTGGCAGGAATCAAAGATGCCCGCTTTGGCCTGGTTTCCCGGGAGATGGATGCCGGTGCGGATGAGTATTTTGATTATGTTGCGGATTTAGGTGATATATTTGAAGGCAAATTACCACATCATAACAGACGGAAAGCTTGAGAGGGACGAGAATACGCTCTATTTTACGAATTCTCAGGGCAGGACCCCGGTCCCTGTTGAAAACATACAGCAGATAAGCTGCCACGGTTCGGTAAGTGTGACCTCTCAGGCACTGCACCTGCTCTCAAAGTACGGAATCATGCTGCACTGCTTCAATTATTATGGGTTTTATGACGGCAGCTATTACCCCAGGGAAACATTGATTTCCGGGGAACTTGCAATCCGCCAGGCCGAGCATTACCTTTTCCATGACTTGCGCATGAACCTGGCCCGCTCTTTCGTCGTTGGTTCCATAGATAATATGCGCAGGACGATTGCGGAGTATAAACTAGAAGGGAAAAATGCTGCCCTCTTCGAACTTTCTTCCGAAGTGGAAAAAGCAAAGGACATCACCTCCCTCATGAATGTGGAGGCGCGTTCAAGGATTGAGTATTACGGGTGTTTCGATAACATACTCAAGGGGGACTTAAAATATGAAAAACGGACCCGCCAGCCCCCGGAGAACGAAGTAAACGCTATGATAAGCTTTGGGAATTCCCTGCTGTATAGCACTGTGCTTAGCGAATTATATAATACCCAGTTGAATCCCACCATTTCTTACCTGCATGAGCCAGGAGAGCGCAGGTTTTCGCTTTCCCTAGACATTAGCGAGATTTTTAAGCCCCTGATTGTAGACCGCCTTATCTTTTTCCTGATTAACAAGCGCATCATCCAGAAAAACGACTTCCGCGACGACCTCAACGGAGTGCTTTTTACCGAGCGGGGAAAAAAGACCTTTCTCAAATATTATGAAGAGAAACTCCGCACCACTATCAAGCACCGTTCTTTGCGGAGAAATGTTTCCTACCAACGGCTTATCCGCCTTGAGGCATATAAGCTTACCAAGCATCTTGTTGGCGCTAAGGAGTATAAGCCGTTTGTTATCTGGTGGTAGCTTGTACGTCGTAATCGCCTATGATATCTCGATTGAGCGGGTAAACAAGGTTAAGGGTTATCTGCGTACGCAACTTACTTGGGTGCAGAATTCGCTTTTTGAGGGAGAACTGACCAACTCGCGCTTTTTGGAAGTCAAATCAAGGTTGGCGGAGTTTGTTCAGAGTCCAGACGATAGCATAATAATTTATATCCTTTCTGATAAACGCTTTGTATCGAGGGAGGTCATGGGTATGAAAAAGGGCAGCCCGGAGGATACGATTTTATGACCATCGCGAGTCACGCCGTGTTTTTTCATTATCGGCGTTTCGCGGAAGCAAACATGCCAAAGTTGGGTGTGTGTCAGACGCAGACCCTCCGTGAAAACGGCCTGTCAAAATAAGACTATTGTAGGATTGAAACAACGAAAACAAAGCGAGGAACAAGGTGTAAATATGTGCAAGTCAAAATAAGACTATTGTAGGATTGAAACACTATCTATAACATGCTCCAGAAAATCAAAAAAAAGTCAAAATAAGACTATTGTAGGATTGAAACATAGACATCAACACTACCGTATCATCCAATCTCGTTGATGTCAAAATAAGACTATTGTAGGATTGAAACACAGGGACGCTCTGAAGCCCCGCAGCACCTCTCGCCTGTCAAAATAAGACTATTGTAGGATTGAAACGTGGCAACTCCCGTAAGAGCGGATTGCCCGGAAAGGTCAAAATAAGACTATTGTAGGATTGAAACCCCTTGTTCCCCCCATGCTTGAAGGCTTCCGGGGGGTGTCAAAATAAGACTATTGTAGGATTGAAACTCTTCAAAACCGGCGCCTTTTATGGGGTAGTGGATAAAGTCAAAATAAGACTATTGTAGGATTGAAACAAATCTTTGCGCGCAAGGCCATTAAGCCAATGCTCGGTCAAAATAAGACTATTGTAGGATTGAAACTGGAATAGACAAGCAGACCGTGCAGGTGTTAGAGGGGTCAAAATAAGACTATTGTAGGATTGAAACATGGCAGGAGTAGGAGATATTTCAGGGCAAAATCTGGCGTCAAAATAAGACTATTGTAGGATTGAAACAAGCTTCATTATTGATTTGGATAGGTATGCCATAGCCGTCAAAATAAGACTATTGTAGGATTGAAACAAAACAAACGCCTCCGCGAACTCATAAGCAAGACCGGTCAAAATAAGACTATTGTAGGATTGAATGTCACAAGAAAGCTTCCAACTCCTCCTCGTCTTCCTCATCCGTTTTGGAAGCAGCACTTTCGTATTCAATCGCCTGCAAGTGCAAAGGCTTCCCCTTTTCAAACTTCCGCGACTTCCTGTCCCGAATCTCCACAAAGATTGGATACCGCACAGCCTCCCCAACGATTATGCCCTCCCCGACCTTCAAGGAAGTAATTGAGCGCGCCATCCGCGAATCAATCCCCTCCGCAGACTCTTCAATGTGCTTTAGGTCATTCGGGTTGGTAACTCGTAGTAATACGTGGGTATTACATTGGCTAAGGGTAGTAGTAGAAAGATTAACCGGCCTCTGCGAAACAACCCCCAGGCAAATCCCGAATTTCCTCCCCTCGCGCGCAATCTTCTCAATTATGGATTTGGATGGGTTGTGCGCCATCTTCGCCTTCTCAGGGGCAAAGTTGTGCGCCTCCTCAACGAGCAAAAACACGGGAGGGACCTGCCCCTTCATCCGAAGCTTGAACAACCGGTTAGCCGCATAAGAAACAATCAGTTTCTTCTTGCGCATATCCTCCAAATCGGACAAATCAAGGACGAGCATCTCGCCTGGGATAACCTGCTTCCTAAATGCAGGGCTCTCCTTGGACTGCGAAATGAGGTTAATGGATTTCAATTCATAAAGGGCACGAAGAATCGGCTCCTGCACGTTCTTGCGGATGCTGCTTCCTTCCACCCGCTTAATCAGGTCGGTAATCCCAAAGAGCCTCCTTTCATTTTTCTCCTGGGAAGACATCTCCCGCAGGATTTTCCCAAGCTCGTTCCTCCCGACTCCCGAAACCTCCGGGAACCATGAAGAAAACATCCCAGGGGTGAGCTGCCTAAAAGGAATGCAAATCTCCGAGCCATTAACAACCCGGACGCGCCTCCCATACGAAGGGTCCCGCTTAAAGCCCGAATACTCCCCATGAATATCAATTATGACTGTGGCAATCCGCCCATCCTCCAAACGCCTATCAAGCAGTTCCTCAAGCATTACAGAAGCAAGGTGCGACTTCCCCGCACCGGACTGGGCAAGGATGGCAAGGTGCTTCTGGAAGAGCCGCGTCAAATCAATGCGAGCCTCAACATCATGGTTCTGCAGTTTCCCAAGCATGAGTCCGTTATCCATAAACCCGACGAAATCCTTAAGCAGGGATTCATCCGCGCTCACAACCGGAGTCCCAGGCGAAGGGGGAAGGGAAACCCTCTGCTGCATAAAGCGCTCCCCCATCTTTTCCATGCGCCCAAGAACACGGACCTGCGCAACCGCATACTCCCAACTCTTTATGGGAAAATGCGAGGAAACCGGGGCTTCTTTCTCATACTCCGCAACCGATTCGGCACGCTCAAAGTAGCGGTTGGCACGGGTAATCTCGGCAACGTAGCCGAAAACAATCCCCTCCTCGGAAGTAGTCTGCACGAACTGGCCTTTCTTGACCGGGGACTTCTCCTCCAAAACAAAGGAATACTCCAGGGTAGTGGGGGAATCCTCGGTTGAAATTACGGTTCCAAGGCCATTCATACAATAAAGATTGTCTATAGGCATTTATAAACAATTCGAGGGGAGGTTTCCGGCTTTCCGAATTACCCCAGTATCGAGGATATCCCCCTCACAACCCCGTCCCCGTATTCCCTGGAAACCTTTGCAACTCTCCGTATTAATTCTGTTTTGGCAACCCTTCTGATTGTATCATGCCTTACTCCGCTGCCTGGACATACGCTTCCAAGTGTCAAGTCCATCTTGCCTATCTCCAAAAAACAATCGTGGCTGCTGTTGCTCGTGATTGAACAGATAATGACGTCCGGGTGGCTATTGTTGTATCTCTTGCCTGAAATTATCAAGGCCGGACGGACTTTGCTTCCAGAGGAATCTATAAAGCTCACGTCCACTAGCCACACCTCCCTGCAGTTCATACTTCTTTGCCCTCATAAAATTTTGATGCTTTCTCATCTGCTGGGTTATCCCAGACTTCCCTGAACGAACGCTCTGCTAGAAGGCGGTATTCCGCTTCTTCGGATAGCCCCAGCTCCTTGTCGAGATTTGCCAGTGCCATGCGCACAACTTCTGTTTTGGAGGTTGCATATCCCCTTTCTATTGCTCTTTCCACGATTCTTTCCATGACGCCCCTCAATTGCAAGTGTATATTCATTGTATCACAGATATACATTAGATGTACATATGCTTATAATCTTATCATCTGCATGTGGCCTTTAAAACAGGAGGAGAGGGTGCCTTTCCGTTGTGCCCCTAAATGGGCACCAACCAGCGTAATGGGATGCACTTATGGTGTTTCCCCAAGTTCCTTAATCATGTTCTTGTCGTAGGTAGCTGCCCCGCACCCCATTCTCCTGCAAAGGTAGATTACGGTACAATCCGCATAACTAAGCTGGTGCCTCTGTTTCTTGAAAATCGAGATTATGCAGGAAATCTCGTGCTTGCTCTCAATCGGGAAGATGCCAAAATTCTCTTTTGCATAATCCAGGAAGGCAGAGGCCTGTTTCAATCCAGCGTGGTATAAGATTACGGTCGCGGTTTCCCCCAGAATGGATTCACTTACCGTAAAGTAGCCATCTTCCTCTTCATACTTCCGCATTTCCTCAATAGCCCTCCCATGCAGCGAATCGCTCTCATCAAAAAGCGCAACAAGGAACGAACTATCAAGCACCCTCATCATGCCCACCTTTGCGCTTCCCATACAAAACCGTATCTATTTCCCTGCTGAGATTCGGGTTTCCGCTGGAGAATTTTATCTTCTCATATGCACTAAACACGCTGGTAGAGCGCTTGCCCTTTTTCTCCTGCATTTTTTTCTGGGCAAGAAGGGCAATCTCGCGCATTGCTTCTGCCATGCTCAGCTTGTGCTCCCTTGCATAGTTGGAAATAAACTCCTTTGTTGCATCATCCAGATTCCGCACCGCGAAGAAATTCGTCATGTTTAACATGTTTAACAAACCTTTTTTAATGCTTATGGCAAGTGGCTTGCAGGAGGACACATAAAAAGCGATTAAGAGGGGGGCTTTCCGCATTTCCGCACTACTCCATGAGGTAGGTCAGATGTATTCGCTATCCACCAAAACCATCTGTTTGGAGGGGTTGTGCACACGGAAGGAGAGCCGTACTTCATCAGTATCCATGCCCGGAATCTCTTCGCGCATTAATTTGTATGCGAGCAGCCTGATGACTTGCCTGTCATCATCTATCAAATAGTTCGATTTCGTCTTTTTCCTATCGTTTGAAATGGCATCCAGAACTACTTTTGAGATATTGTCCACGTCTTGCCATGCGTATCTTTGTTTGTTGACATATATCAAGATGGAAACGTCTAGTTCCTTGTCCCGGATGCCTTCGAATTTGTTATTTTCCATCCACTCGCGTATGTTTCGGATTATTCTTTCTTTGCTTTCCGCCTTTTTGCTGGTGCATACTTCCATTAAGATGTTGGAGGCCCCCATGGCATCTTCCAATCGAAGGTTGGCACTATTGGCTGTTTTACCTTTCATCAAGTGCTGCAAGCCATCATCTCCCGTCTGTTGCTGTTGAGCTTTGGAGTCTAGGCATTAACCCGAATATTTTAATAGCTTGCGAAGGAAGCGTTAAGCGGTGATATATTGGCGGTCAAAAAGAGAAACCCCCTTTTCGTGATAGTGGCAAGCTTCATCACGTTCGGGATATATGCGCTATACTGGTTCTATAGCACGACCAAGGAACTCGGGGAAGTGAACAAGTCCGAGGTTAACCCAATCGTCTGGACCATTGCGCTATTCATCCCGTTTGTGAACCTCTATTTCCTCTGGAAGTACTCAGGTGAAGCGGAGAAGCTCATGAACAAGAAGCACAGCCAGCTCGTGCTATTTATTGCATGGCTAGTGTTCTTCCCGATTGTGCAGTATCTGGTGCAGAATGAGCTAAATGCAAAGGCTGCGGCATAAACGCTGCAGCCCCAATTTTCCTTTTTTCCTTTTGATTAGAAGCAGGTTTGCCTAGTCGCTCCCGGTCCTGCGGAGCATCTTATGGGGAGAAGCCTTCTTCGGGGGCATGGGGATGTCCCTGCGCATCCTAACCGATTTTAGCCCCCCCTCCAGGTCCATCCCGTAGCGGCGGATTATCGCTTCAAGCTTCGCCTTCTCCTTGGTTGATGAAAGCTGGAAGATGGTGCTCACAGTGGAGCGCATCTTGTTTGCGGCTTCCTTCTCTCCGGAGTCGCTAATCTCTTCTAGCAGTATGGGGACTGCCCGCTCCACGAAATCCTTCGCCAGGACCATCGCAGCGCTTTCTGCGGTGGTGCTTACCGAGTCGTCGGAATCCCCTATTGCGCGCACGATAACGCGGATGCTGCCGTCGTTTATGCAGCGCGGGTTCCCAAGAAGGGTGTTCATAAGCCCCCAGATTGCGCACTCGCGCACTTCGGCTTCGCAGCCGCGCTCAACCAAGGAGCTGAGGCCGGACACTGCAATCGTAAACCTCCTTGAGGCTACCCCCTCATCCGCAAGCTTGGCTAGGATATGGACCCTTGCTAGCTCCTCTGCCGGGGATTTCCGTATAACGCCTTTTGGATGAATATGACTAACACTCCCACACATCAAACCTATTTGGGTAGGGAAACCCTTTTAATACCACATTTTGGGACAAACTACGCCCATTTTTGCACAAAACCGCCTTTTAGTGGGAATGCGGCACCAGCGCTGCAAACCTCCCACGCCTGCGGAGGGAGCCCGAAAAATCCTCTTTTCACCTAAACGGACGTGAGTTCCTCTTTAGGTCCAGGAGCGTGGGCCCTGCAAAGAGGGACAGCGATTTCTTCGCCCTCTCAAGCTCGTTTGGGTCCATCATTGCGCGCAAATCCGCATCAATTAATACCGCGGGATAAGCGTAAAAGCGGTTTATCGCGCAAAGCGAGGACAATGTATCCGCAATCCCGGAAAAGCCCGCCTGCCCGTTCAAGAATTCCATCCTGACTGGCCTGTCTCCCGCAACCGGCTTGGAATAAAGGGCGCATATTTTCTCCCCCCACGCCCCAAGCTCCCGCAGAACGTTGTTTTTCTGCGGAGAATCCGAATACCGGAATGCAAATGTCCTCTCCCCCCCGCCAAGAAGGTGGTTCAGGAATACGGTATCAGAAGAGCGCTCCCCGGCTCCGGGGGGCAGCATCTCAACAAACCGCCTGGAGCGCGAATCCTTTATTATGCCCGCAAGGACAATGGAATTCTCCATGCAATAGGAATAGAGTTCCTTATACAAATTCAAAAGCCCCATGTATTTGGGGAAAAGCTTGGATTCCTCTGCCGGCCTGTCCGATGCAAGCGGGCACAATGAGCCATCTAGGAGCAAATACGATGGCTTCTCCTTCTTCGCCGTCTCAAGCGCGTTCCCAATCTCAAGCTCAAGGCGGACAAGCGACTTGTGCCAGAGGAGTTCGCGTTCATCAAGCCCGGTTTCCACGCGGTATTCCGGCTGGGGGAAAGCCCGCGGGAAGTAGGTATGCGAAACTACTCTTCCAGAAGAATATGTAAAAGTGGATGAAACCGCCTTCGCAATCAACAGGTCCGCCCCGTGCATCTCATAGGAGAGTATCCCCCCATCCACTGCGGAAACCTTCCCCTCCACCCTTTTGGAAGCGTCAACGGGCAGTATGAATTCCGGCTCAAGCGAACCCCCCGGCAGCTTCCCGGATTCTTTTACCCTTGCTGCGGCCTTAGCGCGCGAATCCTCAATCTCGCGTATGTGCGCCGCCGCCATCCGAAGCTGCTCAAGCATAAGCGCATCTTTTGCATTCCACCTTTAAAAACCAATTGAGGGCGGCATTCCGCAAAACCCCCCTGGAAGCCAACCTCCCATAAACCCTGCCCGCAGGAACGCGCTTACCCCCCCGCTTATTAATCTTGCTGCCCAATCCCAAAGGTGGTCAAATGATTGAGGAAACCTGCAGGAAGATGTTCCTGTCCCTGCTCCCGGAAAACATAGACAAGTTCTCAAAAGAGAAAAAGAGTTCCCCCAAAGACGGGCTGAAAGTTTACGCCCTAGCATGGGCGGCAACCTTCACCCTCTCATTAATCGTCCTTGCAATAGGAATATTCCGCGACGGGATGGACACCGCGGTAAGCAACTACCTGGGATTCGCCGTTTCCGGAGCCTTCTCCTTTGCAGCATTCCTCCTAATCTCCATTTTCGGGCTAATATGGGGGATTGCGGCAACCTACGCCGCGCAGTATGCGGGCAACTGGGTTGCGAAAAACGCATTCAACGGGAAAGCCGATTTCCCAAGCCAGTTCTGGCTAATAATGCTATTTAGCGGGGCGCTAATGGTCGCAGATTCAATCCTAGGGCTCCTAAGCTACCTTGCCCCCATCCTGGAAATCCCAATAGGCCTCTTTTCCCTCCTCCTTGGGATTTACGGGGTCTACCTTATGTATTATGGGATGAAGTCCATCCACAAGCTTGAGGCTTCCGGGGCGATAGTATCAGTTCTCTCAATCATGCTGGTCCAGGCATTAATCTTCATGGCAATAGCGTTCTTTGTGGGGATGCTCATGGTGCTCCTTGGCGTGACTGCGCTCGCCCCTCAACTGTGAGCAAAGCTCTCCGCGCTGCGGCAGCTTGCCCCAGAGATGGATAGCCGCCATTGAAGGCAGGAATCCCCTGCCCCACCCCTTTTTCTTCTTTTGCTTCCTAATCCAACACATGTTTTCATACAAACAGGCAATCGTGCTGCGCACCGACCTTGGGATGGGCAAGGGGAAGCTGGTTGCGCAGGGCTCCCACGCCGCCCTGGTTGCTTATTCCAAAGCCGGAGAGGTTGAAAAGAAGGCATGGGATTTATCCGGCCAGAAAAAAATAGTGCTCAAAGCATCCTCGGAAGAGGAACTGCTTGAATTCTTCATGCGGTGCAAGGAAGCGGGGCTCAAGCCCGCCCTAATCCGCGATGCCGGGCACACCCAGATTCCAGCAGGCAGCATAACCGCTTTCGCAGTAGGCCCCGCAGAAGAGGGGAAAATCGATTCGATTTTGGGGCAGCTCAAGCTCCTCTGAAGGGGAAGGATGCTACCTATTTAAAAAAGTTCTTCCACATATCTTGTCTTCTAACAACTTAATGGAGACGGATTGCGATGGATGATGAGTTCATAGAGGATTATGGGGAGTTTGTGGACAATGCAAGGGATTCTTCTAAATCCCTGAGGGAGAGGGAAACGAGTGCCTCCCTGCTGCTCGAAGACGATTTTGCAACTTCAAAGCTGGACCTAGAAACCCTGGTGATATGCAGGCTGCTGCGCGCGCAGGGCGAAGACCTTTCCGATTTGATGGGTGGTGCGGCCACCAGGAACAAACTGCACGAAGTGCGCAGCATACTGCACAAGGTTGCCCTAACCGAGAATGAACCCGACGTCCTAGTAAGGGTTTCGGACCTGCTCTCTTTCTGCGGCTGCAGGGATTCAATTAGCTCCCTCATCCTCATAATCAGCAGGGACGAGAGTGCAGGCAGCAGGGCGGCAAACGCCGCAATCGACGCCATCTCGGCACTAGCGGTAAATGCGCGCCCCAAGGACGTGGACGTTTTCTCAAAGAGGGTGCAGGCTGCAAGGTCCCAAAAGGAAATCTCCCGCTATTACGGAAAGCCATTGGAGAGAGTCCTCTCCGTACTCGCGCAGAAAAAGAAATGCCCCGATACCCCCGAACTAATGAGGTGGGTAGCAAGGAACAAGCCTGAACTCTCCGGGCGCATCGAAGGCCCAAAAAGGAGGATGGCCGCAAGGCAGATGGCCTGCATGGGAACGGCCAAGCGGTAATATCCGCAAAAACAGGAGGACCGGTTGAAATGGATAATCCGCATAATTATGGATCCTCGGAAACAAGGAAGCTGGAAACGATAAGCGACCCTTTAGTGCCGCTGCAAATTAGGAAAAAACTTGCATCAGAAGCGATAGTGGAGTTCGTCAGCCTATTTGACAGGGAGATGTCCGTGCTATGCAGGCTCCTGCGCGCGGACCCAAAAGATTTTTCGTACCTGCTTGACCCGGAAGAGTTCCTCCCGACAGAACTCCTGCCGGTATTGCACCGCTTCCTCATGCGGGAAGAGGACGAGAGGGTCCACCTGCGCGCCTGCGACGTGCTCGCCTTCCGCGGAGACAGGACTTCCGTAACCCCCCTCAGCATACTGCTTGCGATGCGGGGCATAGGAGATACGGCCGCAAATGCCGCAATCGACGCTTTCTTCATGCTCTCAATTAGGTCCCCCAAGCCGGAACTGCACGTTTTCCTGCGGGGCCTTAACGCAGCAAAGCGCGATAGGTCAATAGCTGCCCAGCACAGGGAAACAATTTCGCAGATTTCCGATGTCATCTACACTAGGAAGAGGTTCAATATGTCCATGGGGGAAACCCTTTACTGGATGGAAAAGAACCGCCCCGGGCTGGAAAAAAGGTTCAACCGCCCAAAAAGAAGGATGGAGAAGAGGGGCGTGCCCGGTTTCGTGAGAGCAAGGCAAACCTGCTAAGCACCAAAAAAGAAAACGAATGAAAGATAAAATTAAAGGGGGGGGCGGGAGGCCAAAAGGGAGCGGGGAAAACTATTCCCCAAGCTCCTTTTTGCGCTCGGTATCGACTTTCTCCCGCCATACCCAGCCTTCCCAGCGCTCATCTACCATTTTCTGGATTTCGGAAACGTCTTCGGGGGTAAGGTGCTTGAACCTCTTTTGCCCCTTAAGGTAAGTTTCCACGGGCTTCTTCTCCGGCTTCATGTTCATCTTGAGATACCCATTCTCAATCTCAAGCAGGGG
Source organism: Microcaldota archaeon (assembly GCA_016932815.1). Taxonomy (GTDB): domain Archaea; phylum Micrarchaeota; class Micrarchaeia; order Anstonellales; family Bilamarchaeaceae; genus CAIKOA01. Next base: position 17,599 of record JAFGCC010000025.1, read on the forward strand.
CCAGACATGAGTATCCACAGCGTCTTTCAAATACTGTATGCTCAGTGATGGGTCGGTTCCCCACCCCGGCACGCACGTACATAACACGTTTAGGAACTTGGGCCCCCTAATAGAGAGCGCCTTCTTTACTTTCATCTCCAAATCCGTATAATGCGCGCTAGTTGAGCTTGCAACATATGGAATCCCGTGTGCTGCGACAATCTCGGTCATGGGCTTCTTGTTCTGCAGTTTCCCGCGGATTTTGCTCCCAACCTGCGAAGTAGTCGTATACGCTTTCCACGGGGTTGCCCCGCTCCTCTGCACGCCCGTGTTCATGTATGCCTCATTGTCATAGGAGATATACAGGACGTCGTGCCCGCGCTCTAGCATCCCGGATAGGTGCCCAAAGCCGATATCATAGGAAGCGCCGTCTCCGGCTAGCACGACCACTTTCGTGTGGTCGTTGCCCATGGCACGCAGGGCTTCCACTACCCCGGCAGCCACCGGAGCCGCGTTCTCAAATACGCAGTGCACATACGGGACTTCCCATGCGCTCTTAGGATATGCGCTGGTAAAGATTTCACTGCACCCGGTTGCATTCACGATTACGCAGTCTTTCCCAACGGCACGCATTATGTGCCTGAATCCCGTGGCGACCGCACATCCTGCGCACGCGGTGTGCCCGCTCTTGAAGAGTTCCTTGTTTTCAAATACGCCGCTCATTTTAGTCACCCCACACTTTCTTCACCACGCCGGCTTCCGCTTCCGAAAGCATCGCCTCAATGTCCGCAACGGTCACGTCCTTTCCGCCGAGCCCCCCGATAATAGAGGAGAGCTCGCAGTCCACCCCGGCTTCCTTTGCGCAGGTGCAAAGTTCCGAGTAGAGCGGCGCATCCGCTCCCATGCTCAGGGCCTTCTCAAACACGACCGCTTTCTTTCCCGCAAGGGCCTTTACCGCTTCTGAGGGGAAAGGCCTGTAGCACCTAATGCGCAGGATTCCCGCTTTCTTGCCATCTTTTCTCATCTTCTCAATTGCAAGTTCCGCGTTCTCCATCACGCTTCCCATGCCGATGAAAACGACTTCCGCATCGGAGAGCCCAATCTCCTCCCAGAGCCCGTTTCCATAAGAGCGCCCGGAAACCTTTGCCCAGGCTTCCATCTCTTCTTTGATGTTCTTCGCAGAAGCAATTACGTCCTCATGCAAATCAATCCTGAATCCCTGGTATGTTGCGGGCAGCGCATACATCCCCATCGTAATCGGGTTCTCCGGGTCCAGTTTATACAAAGCCTTCCTTGGGGGAAGGTAGCCGGAAATCATGTCCCTCTGCGGAACGTCTATCTGCTCAACTAAGTGCGTAAGGTAGAATCCGTCCATGCACACCATCACCGGGATGTTCGTGTCTTCTGATATCTTGAATGCCTGCGGAACGGTATCCACGACCTCCTGGTTGTTCTTGCAGTAAAGCTGTATCCAGCCCGAATCCCTCTCGGAAACCGAGTCCTGGTGGTCGTTCCAGATGCTCAAAGGCGCGCTAAGGGAGCGGTTCGCATTCACAATGACCATGGGCAGCCTCATTCCCGAAGCCGCAAAAATCACCTCGTGCATGAGCGCCAGCCCCTGCGAGTCGGTCGTGGTAAAAGCGCGCGCACCGGCAGCGCTTGCCCCAACAATCATTGAAATAGCGGAGAACTCGCTCTCAACAGCCGTGTAGCTTTTTATCTCCCCGTTTGCGTACATCTTGTCCAATTCCTCGGCAATGTGCGTGGAGGGCGTAATCGGGAAGCACGCAACAACATCGGGAGAGCAATCGCGCACGACTTCCGCCACGGCAAAGCTGCCTTCAATAGTCTTCTTCATGAAAATCACTTCTCCTCCGTAACCATCTTTATGCATTTTACCGGGCACACCTGCGAGCAGATTCCGCAGCCCTTGCAGTATTCGTAGTTGGGCTGTGCTCCGTTGGGGGTCACGAATATGCACCCATCGGGGCAGTTCATCGCGCATTGCCCGCACTTGATGCATTTCTCCTTGTCCACAACCGGCATCTGCGTCCTCCAGGAGCCGGTCTTGTTCTCCATGCTCGTTCCGGGTTTTCCGTTTGCCGGTTTCATTCTTTCACCTGTTCATAGCACGCCTTTACGGCTTCCACGTTCTTCTCCCCCAATTTCTCCCCGAAGTGCTCTTTCACTTCTTCTAGGAGCCCCTCAAGCCCCACGGCCCCGGTAACTTTAACGAATGCGCCAAGCATCGCCGTATTCACAATCGGCCTGCCGAGTTTGTCTAGCGCAACCGAAGTCGCATCCACAGTATATACGCTGAAATCGCCTTCCAGCCCCAGCGAACCAGGCTCCGCTTTCGTATTTACTATAATCTTGCCGCCCTTCTTGAGCCCCGCTGCCACATCCACCGCGCCAATTAGGCTAGCGTCCATGACGACTACCAGGTCCGGCTCGTAGAGCTCCTGGTGTATCCTGATTCTCTCCGAATCAATCCGGCAGTAGCTCTGCACGGGTGCGCCCCTCCTCTCAACCCCGAACTTGGGGAAAGACTGGGACCACTTGCCTTCTTTTCCCGCGGTCTTTGCAAGCAGTTCGCCTGCTGTGACCGCTCCCTGCCCGCCTCTTCCATGAAGCCGTATCTCAAGCATTGGTTCACCTTGTGTTTTTGCCCAAATCGCACCCAACTATTAAAATCCTTATTAGGGGAATTTCGGCAAAGAGCGAAATTCCGCCTGCCTTCCCGGTGCTCCCTACGCCTCCCTGCTGGAGGGAACTGCCACTGAATGCTTTTTATAATTTGCCTGAAAGTCCCCCCCATGCAAAAATGCAATATACCTCCCTTTTTGGTGCTCATGGTTGCACTAATCATGAGCGCAGCTTCATTCTCTTACTATGAGTATGGGGGAGCCCTCTACTGCAACACTACCTGCGACGACTGCGAGGACGCGCTCAACAACGCAACCTACACTACCGTTTACCTGAACTCCTCCCTTTCTTCGCCAGGCGCAACCTGCATAAGCAATCCCAGCGGCTTCTCCAACAAGGTCTTTGACTGCCAGGGGAACACAATCACGGGCACGGGAAGCGGCTACGGAATCTACATCTACTCCCCAGCCAAGACCAACCTCACAATAAAGAACTGCCAGGTTTCGGGCTTCAACTACAACGTATATGCAAGATACCTATCATATTCCCACCTGGACAACCTCACAATCTTCAACTCCTCCACGGATACGCTGTACATCCGCCAGATGGGCAACTCCACTATCTCCAACACCACGGCCTGCAACTCCTCCCACGAGGCGTTCGGCTTCGACTATTCCGGTGACACCCTCATAATAAACAACACATTCTGCAATGCCACCCAGCAGGCCCTAGAAGTAAGGGGGTCAATCAACAACACTTTCATCTACAATAACTTCTACAATGCGACTGCGGGAATAGACTTCCACTATGCGATGGAGGACTACCTCTACAACACGATTGCCAACAACACGATTTACGACGTTTACCGCGGAATCGCCTTAGCCGAGGGTTTCGTGCACAACCTGATAGTGAACAATACAATAACCAGCCTCGCCTATTGCCCCCTCGACAGCCGTGAAGGCCACTACCTCTCCATGGAATACTATTATGCTTCAAGCTGTGACAACACGATTGAGAACAATACCGGGGACGGAAGGCCCATCTACCACTACCACGATGAAGCGGTGGACCTCAGCGATTTCGAGGCGGCAGAACTCATGCTCTGCAATGCGGACGACAGCACGGTGCAGAACGTAACCCTGATAGGGGGAGGAGGAGGCCTATTCAGCATGTTCTCAGACAACCTCATCGTAAACTCGAGCTACTCTTACAATGCATCCTGCGGATTCAGGATAAACTACTGCGCATTTACCCTGGTAAACAGCGTAGCCCAGGAAAACGCCCACAGGGACGTGGGCATCAGCCCCTATTCCGAAGCCTTCAACATAATCTGCGACCAGCTGAACATCACCAACGTCACGGGTTCCGGAGGCCTCCCCATAAACTTCACCAACGTGCCGGTGGAATGGAGCGATTTCGAATCATCGCAGGTAATCCTGTGTGGCGCCAACTATTCCAACATAAGCGGGATGACCGTTTCCGGCTCCAGCACGCACAGGAACAACGGCGTTGACTTATACTCCGCTTACAACATCAACATAAGCTCGTCCACGTCCGATTCCAACTTTTTCGGTTTCCACTACTATTACTGCCACAACATCTGGCTCTACAACAGTTCTGCAAGCGGCAATGCGGCAGATGGGATTTACGCGTATTCGTACCCCTACAGCAACAACCTCTCCATAATAGGGAACACCGCAAACGGCAACGGGGAGCACGGCATCTACCTGTGGCCGGCAAGGGACAGCACGATTTCGTCCAACACCGCCTCGGACAACGAGTTTTCGGGCATAAACGTGGATTACGAGTCATCCAACATAACAGTGGATTCGAACACCGCCTCCGGAAACGGAATGGAGGGAATCGGGGTATATTCCTCCTTCAACGTAACCGTTTCCAACAACAGGGTATATTCCAACGGGGATTCGGATTCCGAAGTAATCGCGGACGACCCGTTTTTCAATTTTGACTGGTTCCCATACCCCGCCTTTGCGGGGATAAGGATTGAGTATTCCGACTCATCCTACAGCGCGGACATAACGCTGGCCAACAACACGGTTTACGGAAACGAGTATTACGGCATAGTCGCAAACCTCTCGGACAACGTCTCCTCCACCAACGACCGCGTTTATGGCAACGGCTTAGCGGAGATATACGCGGGTACCGACGGTACGGCAAGGGAGGTTTACTTTACCGCAATGCTCCTTGATTCCTCGGATTACCCGAACGTGACAATCAGCGACCGGCTCGACTCCAGCACTGCATATACAATCGCGAAGGTTTCGTCTCCCAACACCAACTATCCAGGCGGAACCGCAGTCCAGAACAGGCTAATCAACGTAACCTACATAACCGGCTCCCCGACAATAGATTCATTAACCTGGGCCTGGGGAAACCCGGAGCAGAACGATTACGATGAGTCCACTTTCGACTTGTGGAGGTACGTAATAAGCTGGGTGGACCTCAATGCAACCAGCAACACTGCCTCCAATGAACTCAACTACTCTTCAATAAGCACTGCGGGGGTTTATGGGATGCTCGGAACTTATTTCTGGGGAGACACGGACGATGGCGGCAACGGGCCTGAGCCTGAGTGCGAATCCGATTCCGACTGCGGAACCTGCGAGGAATGCAGTCGGGGCGAATGCATCCTCCCAAGCGGGGCGTGCCGCTCCGTTTCGGGCTGCACCGGAGCCGGATACTTATGCATATCCTGCGAATGCGTCCCTCCCGAATGCATATCTGATTCCGATTGCAATGAGGGATACGAATGCGAGGATTACGAGTGCGTTGAAATTTACATTGAGCCAGAATGCGCCTCGGACCAAGACTGTGGAGGATGCGAAGAATGCATTGGGGGTGAGTGCGTTCTCCCAAGCGGGGTTTGCTTGTCCGATTCGGAGTGTGCAGGCGAGGGGGAAGTGTGCGAATCGTGCGGATGCGTGCCTCCCGAGTGCACCAGGGATTCCGACTGCACGGGGGAAGGCGAATCCTGCGTGGATTATGCATGCATCCTGCCCGAATGCACAACGGATTCGGAGTGCGCACAGAATGAAGAATGCAGCGATTATGCCTGCGTGGAAAACAAATCCCCACAGGGGGGCACCACCGGAGGCAATGAGCGGGGGCAATCCCAGGAAGTCCCGGGCGCTGGAACCGGAGAGCCCGGAGCCGGTGAAGAAACCGGGGCCGGAATGCCCTCCCCAATCGAACTGCTCCTTGGAGCGGGAATCGGGGTGGCGGTGCTCTACTTCGCCTGGAAGTTCCTCCTGGGAGGAGCCAGTGCGGGAAAGTGAAGCCTCCAAAAGCCCCCCCAACGGGGCATCTTTATTATCCTGCCCGCAGCCGCACGCGAAGGGGGGAGGCGCCCCCCATGCTTGCGCGTTTCATATCCCCTCAAACTCGTCAAGGCGCTTGACAACGTTCAGCACGATATTCGTATTCGTCTTGTCCACTCCCTCTATTGCAAGTAGCTTTTTTACAAGGGCGGACAATTCCCCCCTGCTCCGGCATATTAGTATCGCAACCGCGTCGTATTTTCCGGTGGTGTCGTAAACCGCCGCAACCCCGCGCAATTTCGCCATTTTCTCCTGCACTTTGAGCATGTCCCCTGAAATTGCTATCTGGGTTACCGCCATGAATTCAAAACCGAGCTTTAGGTAGTTGATTCTCGCAGAATAGCCCTCAATCACCCCGCGGCCCTCAAGCTTCTTTATCCTCTCTATTACTGCGGCCGGGCTCATCCCGATTTCCGCTGCAAGCTCCCTATAAGAGCGCCTGCAGTTCTTCCGCAGTTCCAAGAGTATCAGCCTGTCCTGTTCTTTTAGCTCCACGTGTTTGCTTTCCATATAAACTCACCGCACAATCCCAAACATTTGTGATAAAAGTTTATTAATCTTCCTAATCTTTGTCTGGAAAATTTGAGAAAAATAATAAATACTTCCAAATTTCCACCCCAATCACAAACAAAAGGGTGCGAACAATGCAAGATGAGATACTAGAGCGGGCGGAAAAGGACAACGTGGATTTCGTGAACCTGCAGTTCACGGACCTGATGGGAACGGTGAAGTCCCTCACAATCCCCGTGGGGCATCTCCAGAATTCCCTTGAATACGGGACCTGGTTTGACGGCTCCTCAATTGAGGGGTTCACGAGGATACACGAGAGCGACATGTACCTCAAGCCGGACACATCCACCTACGCGATTTTGCCCTGGCAGAGCTCGGAGGGGGGAGTGACCGCCCGCTTCATCTGCGACGTTTACCGCCCGGACGGGACTCCTTTTGAAGGCGACCCGCGCGGAATCCTAAAGAGGGCAATGGCTGCCGCAAAAGAGCAGGGCTTTGAATATAATACCGGGCCGGAGCTTGAATTCTTCCTTCTGCGCAAGGAAAACGGGAAGCTCCTCCCCCTGCCGCATGACAAGGGCGGCTATTTCGATTTCACCGCAGATGATGCCTTCCACATAAGAAAGGAAATGGGGCTTGCGCTAAAGAACTTCAACATAGACTTAGAGGCAAGCCACCACGAAGTGGCGCTTGGCCAGCATGAAATAGATTTCAAGTATGCAGACGCGCTAACTTCCGCGGACAACGCGACCACGGTGAAATTCGTCGCCAAGGCGGTTGCGCAAAAGCACGGGCTCCACGCAACCTTCATGCCCAAGCCGATTGCGGGAATAAACGGCTCCGGGATGCACGTGCACCAGAGCCTCTTCAAAGACGGAACGAATGCATTCGTGGACGAATCCGACAAGTATTCTTTATCGGAAACCGCATACGGGTTCATAGCAGGGCAGCTATCCCATGCAAGGGCGCTCTCTGCAATCTTGTCTCCTACCGTGAATTCTTATAAGCGCTTAGTCCCGGGATACGAGGCCCCTGTTTACGTCTGCTGGGGAAGGGTGAACCGCTCCGCCCTAATCCGCATCCCCCGCTATTCCAATGGGAAAACGCAGTCCGCCCGCTGCGAGCTTCGCTGCCCGGACCCCGCCTGCAACCCGTATCTCGCGTTTGCCGCGATGCTGCACGCCGGGCTTGATGGCATAAGCAAGAAGATGTCCCCGCCCGAACCAATTGAAGAGAACATCTACCATTTCGATGGCAAGATGCTAAAAGAGAGGAAGGTGGAAACCCTGCCCGGCTCCCTTGGCGAGGCAATTGCCTGCATGAAGGAGGACGCGGTGGTTACAGGTGCCCTCGGCAAGCACGCAACCTCAAAATTCATTGAGGCAAAGAGCTGCGAGTGGGACTCGTACCGCCTCCAGGTATCCCCCTGGGAGATAGACGCCTACCTGGATAGGTATTGAGCCCGCATCAGGCTGCAGCATCCTTGGGGCCGGAAGCTTCCCCCTTGAATACTGGGGGGAACTCCGGTCCCTCCCTGCATTTTGTTTTTCCTTGCTGCCTCTATGTTGCCGGCTTACTGCTTCCTTGCTATTTTTCCGTGTTTGGCATAAGGTTTGGAAGTAGGAGATTCAAGCCGAGAGAAAACGACCTGGCTAATCCTCATTCCCGAATTCAGAACAATCGTAAACGGCGCATTATTGACAATCTCGAAAACCTGGTGGTTGCTGCTTCCCGGCTGTACGACCGCAGAGGTGACGTGCACTCCCAGCCCCATCCTCGCATACCTGCTGCGCCCCTCCAACCTTCCCATCAGGTTCGGCGCAAGCGTGAGCTTTTCCCTGCTTACTCCCAGGCACATCTCTCCCTCGCCTAAAACCACGGAGTCCGCCACCACCTTTTTTGTGGCACTCTTGAAATCCACCTTGCCCAAATCCACCACGGAATTCAGGTATTTCTCCTTGAAGAACCAGAACACGCTGCCCAGGCTCAAGTCCACGCTTGCCTGCCCGATTTGCCCAGGCTCAAGGGGCGAGATTTTCAATTCCCCCTTCTTTATCGCCTTCTTTATGTCAACATCCGAAAGGAACATGGTTCAAGTAATTCAGGGGAAACTTTATTTAGGTTCGCAAAACACTTCCCTGCAGAGTGCAACAAACCAAACGTTTTTATAGATTGCCTCCAAATCCCGAAGTATGTGCAAAAACTACGCATTTACCGCAGCAATTTTGCTGTTTCTGGCGTTCTCGGCATCGTTTGCGATAGACGTTTCCTCGTGCAACACCACGATTAACGCCTCCGGCGAATACGTCCTGACCTCCAACCTGAGTGGCGCAGGAATTAGCGTAACCGGAATCGACCAGGTCGCTGAGGCGTGCATACTAATCCAGGCGAGCGACGTTTCAATTGACTGCAACGGGTACAACATTTCCAACAACGGCACATCCGATGCAGCGGGAATAGCCGCAAACGGCACGGCTTCCAGCACATACACCAACATAACAATCAAGAACTGCCCTTCAATAGACGGATACTTCTCCCAGGTAATACTCAACCACACTGCCAATGGCAGCATACAAAACGTAAGCGCCCACAACAGCGCTGCGGTAGGCGTATACCTTATCTACACTTCCGGCACCAACCTGACCAACAGCACGTTCTATGACGTGGATTATGGGGCATATATCTACAAGTCCAACTCCACTTTCGTTGCTAACACCACAGCATATGCAATCGGGACCATGGGCATACTCCTTGAAAATTCAAGCTACTGCACAGTGGCAGAGAACATGGTGCACAACTGCTCCACGTATGGGGGCATTGCCATGTATTACGATTCCGATTACAACATGATAATAAACAACAGTGTCTGGAACTCCACAGTCGGGGTTGAGCTAAACAGGGTTTCCCACAACAACTTCACCCGGAACCTGCTCTGGGACAATGCATATGCGGGAGTCTATGCCAATAACGTGTCATGGGAGAGATTCGAGTCTAATACGATATACAATAATACCGATTGCGGGATGAATCTTAGTGCTTTCTCCAACAACACTCTCCTAAACAACACCGTGCGCAACCATACCAACACGTATGGGATATACCTGCACACGTACTCTGGATGGAACAACCTCACCAATAACACGGTTTATGGGAATGAAGACAGCATATACTTTACCGGCTCAACATACAATGTCCTGCGCGGGAACTTCGTGTACGACAACGAAGAGGGGATTTACTTTATTGGTTCGGCACACAACCTGGTGTGGGGAAACTTCGCGTATGACAATAATGATGTAGGGATATATCTGGACACTGGTTGCAATTACACCAATATTACAAATAACACAGTCTATGGTAATTACGATGGATTTTTTCTGGAAGGGGGCGTAGGTAATAGGGTCTGGGAGAACCAGGCTCGGGATAATTCTGAAGGATTATACGTGCATTCTACAGGATATAGCTACTTTTATGACAATGACCTGCACCTTAATGTAGATGGCGGAGTCATATTCGTCAGCCACTCGGACAACAATACTCTGGCAAACAATACCGTGCGCAACTGCCAGGACTATACGTCGGTATCCATTGCCGATTCCGACAACAACACCATAACTGGCAACATGGTGTATGGTTCGTTGGATTACGAGGGATTCTATTTCGACACCGTTATGGAAACGCTCGTTGCAGACAATGTGGTGTATGATTGCGGCGACGATGGGATATCCATGTATTATGGCGTGGAAACAACGATTGCCAATAATACTATATACAATGGTTCCAACGAGGGTATCTACCTCTACCGCTGTACAAACGTTACAGTTGAGGGCAATACAATACACTACAGCCCGGATTATCCTGGTATCTCCATGTATCGTTGCCCCAACGTTACCCTATCCAGCAACATCCTCTATGCAAACCTTCAGGCGGTATATCTGCGTGACAGCAACTACACGATGGTGGAAAATGAACTGCGCGGACCAACCGGGGCACAGGCAGACTACACGGTGCTCTCGGCAGAGGACATATTGAATGTGACGGAGCAGTACAGCATAAACTGGAGCGATTCCCCCTCAACCTTCCCGAGCGGGAAGGCTTCCTTTGCGGGCAAGTTCATCAACATAACGACCGTTGCGGGAAGCCCCAGCATAGACACGATTTCCTGGTCCTGGCTCCAGGCCGAACTCTCAGGCTACGATGAGGACACCTTTGAATTATGGAGGTACAACGGCTCCAACTGGACGCTCCTCAACGAAACTCCGGACACTTCATCCAACCTGTTTACCCAGGGAGACCTGGTACCCTCAAGCATATACGGAATCCTCCAAACCCCCTCGAATGAATCCGGAGGCACTGATGTGGAGGACTACGAATGCCTCTCCTCGTCCGAATGCCCCGACTGCTACATCTGCAGCGGCCACGAGTGCGTGCTTCCTTCGGGCTCATGCGCAACTGCCTCGGATTGCTCAGGAGGATACCCGTTCTACACCTGCGAGGAGTGCTCCTGTGTAGGGCACCAATGCAACGTTGATTCTGATTGCGGCGCGGGATACTCCTGTGAAAACGGGGCGTGCGTCCCGCCAGAATGCACGCAGGATTCGGACTGCGATGCGGGATATTCGTGCGAGAATTACGAGTGCACTCCCCCGGAGTGCCTTGAAGATTCCGACTGCACAGCAGGAGCAACCTGCTCAAACTACGAATGTACTCCTCCAGAATGCACGGTGGATTCCAACTGCAAATCCGGGGAGATGTGCGAGAACTACGTGTGCGTCCCATGGAAGTGCAAGGCCAACGCAGACTGCCAGAATGGCTTCTACTGCGACAAGGGGGCGTGCAAGAAAGAGAGCATCCCCGGAGGCCCGGGAAGCAGCAGCGGAGGAACTCCCTCGGGAACACCCGGAGGAACCGGGGAAGCGGAAGTTCCCCAACCTGAAGAAGAGGGCCCCGGAACGGAACAGGTGGAATATGCGTTCCCGTTCCTTGAAGGGGAAGCCGGAAGCGGCATAATGCCCGCAATCCAGGTTAGCGAGGAACTAAAGGTTTCAGGATGGTGGATATTCCTGTTCCTCCTGATTCTTGTGGGAGCATTCTACTTCCTGCAAACTAGGAACAAGGGAAGGCGGGAAGAGTAGGCGCAGGGGGAATTTCTCCCTGCCCATATCCTTTTTCTTATTCTTGGGCCCCAAGGGGCTCCTCCAGCTTTTTTGCAGCCGCAGCCTCAATAAAGTTTATATATTTTTGCCTTGTTATCCTGCTATTGCAACGGGTGTGGGTCCGAACCGCCGCATAATGGGCATTTGCATAAAATGCGCATTTAACGGGAGAGGCGGCAGCGGATTTGATGGGAATGCTAGCATATTGCAGCATATGGTGAAGACAATGAACAAAGGATTGGTTTTGCTTGGAATTCTGGTGCTTTTTGGGGCGGTTTTTTCAGCCGGGATGGGACATAGGGAAGTTTCGTACAGGGACAACGACAAGGTTGCGGAAATCTGGCACGATTCTTCCAAGATGGCAACCGTTGAAATCAGGAATTCAATGGAAAAGCGCGGCGGCCTCAATTACCTGACCGACTGCGGAATCCTTACCTGCTCCCTTTATCTTAGCGTTTCCGCAGAATCCGCAATGGGAATTAGCGGGGCCGCAAGCAACCTCCACGCAACGTACGCAGGAACATATTACAAAAGCATAGAACCCGTTGAAATAAAAGAGCCAATCTACGAATTCGTTGAAGAAGAATACACTTATGAAGAATGCGCAAACACGACAATCGAGGAGGATGGCAGAAACGAGACCTCCCTCGAGTGCACCGAATCAACAGGCACCAGGACTGCAAGGATAATCACCGGATACGAAACGCACATGGAAATGCGGGAAGTGTGGAAAGAGGAGCCCGGAAGGTTCGGCCACGGCCCCGTGGAAGTGAGGATTGATTTCGTAAAAGACGACCCCGCCGCGGTAGTGGACCTCTTTGCGGTAGTTGACAATGCCCGCATTGAGAGGTGGGCATGGTGGGATAGCAGTTGGCTCTACAAAGTCAGGGTAAACCTCACTTCCGGAGTGGAGGAAACCCTGAATGATTATCCCGCGCATTTCCAGCTGGACACCGCCACCCTGATTGGCGATTCTAAGATGCAGTCAGACTGCGGCGACCTCCGCGTAGTAAGCTGCGATGAGAGCGGGGAGGTCCCATTCGAGATGGAATATTGCAACCAGGGCAACACCGACATTTACGCAAGAGCGACCCTTGAGCCTTCCCCCGCGCTAAACTGCGTCTACGTATACTACGGGAACCCCGGAGCAGAAGACGGGCAGGACACCTGCAACGTCTGGAGCAACAATTTCACGAGGGTTTACCACTTCGAAGAGCCTATTTATTCGGGAAGCATGTTCGACAGCTCCTGCCACGCAAACGGAAGCTACAACGGGACAGGCTACATGGAAGATGGCATATGGGGAAACGGAGTCCGGCTCTACGCCAACTCGGTAACATACGTGGAATTCCCCAATACGTACGAATGGGCGGACGGGAACGCATCATTTAGCATATGGGCAATCGCAAACTCCTCCCAATATGTGGGCAATACAATCTTCTCCCTGGTCAGCGCCTACACGGACCGCACGGGCCTTTGGGGGTGGAGCGTGAAACTATATCCCCAGAACATTATAGCAAACGCGCGCATGGCGGATGTAATAGTTGAGTCACAGCCAAGCGGCGACACGAGCATGACCGGGAAATGGAACTCATGGATGCTCTGGTCGGTATCCCAGAACTTCTCAGGATACGGAAGCGCAATGTTCGTAAACGGGAGCCTGGTCGCAACCCAGGCCAACTCAGCCGTGAACAACGGCTACCCGGGGGTGCACATCGGCAACGATTACATATACCAGAATAGGGCCTGGAGAGGGGCCTTTGATGAGTACCGCGAGAGCAACGTAACAAGGAGCGCAAACTGGACGATGGCGGAATTCCTGCAGGATTATGTGGTTGGAAACGAGGAATACCCCGAATCCACTCTTGCCAGGACGTCAATGGCCCTATCTCCTTCCACGCTGTACATAGACGTGGTGGATGTTACCTGCTCTGTGAGCTATGACTCATCTGTGGACGAAGAATTCACCGCAAGCATGGGCCTGGCCATAAACGGGGTCCCAATAGGGGAATTCAACGTTACAAACAGCACATACCAGAACAAGGTTGTGTGGAACCAGACTTTCAGCGTGGAGGATTATACGCCCCTGGGGTCAAACCTCTCCTGCTGGAGCGAGGCCCACGATATTGAAACAACGCTTGAGATAGCATACACCGAGAACAAGAGCATAACCAACCTCGTGCCAGGATGCATGGTCTTAGATGAGGCGGGAACCTTTGAGCTAGAGGGCGGCATCTACGGAGCAGAAGACGTAAGCGGGGTATCCGGAATCTCAAGCGCGTGCGTGATAATCAACCATGGCGAAGTTACGCTAAACTGCAGCGGCTACTCAATGGACGCAAACAACACCCCGGATTCTGCGGGCATACTGGTAAATGCAACCGGGGCATTGATTACTAACTGCCCCTCAATTTCCAGCTATGAAAAGGGAATCTATTTCCAGAACGTGCAGCAGGGGGCGGCGGAAAATACGAGCGCCTACAATTCAACCGAGGCAATAGCAGTCTATGCCTCCTCTGGGATAAACCTCACAGGATGCATCTCCCACAACAGCACAAAAGGGATAATGCTTGATGGTGCGACCGGAATCCGCCTGGAAGGCAACATCTTCTTTGGCAACGGCTACGATTTCCATGTGGGCAACAGCAACTACACGATGCTCACCAATTACTTTACCCCGGATGGAACATTTACCAATTACACGAACCTCAGCGTGGCTGATGCCGTAACGCTTTCCGGGGCTTACATGGTTAGCTGGAGCGCAAACCCCGGCGTCGCGATTGCGGGCACGAGCTTTGCACAGAAATTCATCAACATCACCACAATTGGCGGAACGCCATCAATAGATGAATTGAACTGGAGCTGGAGCTGTTCGGAGTCATTGTGCTACAAGGAGGAAACGCTCAACCTCCACCACCTCAATTCCACGGGGGGCTGGACACTCTTGAACGACACCCCGGACACGGCCAACAACGTCCTCACGCTCTATGATTTGGAGCCAGAAGGCGTTTATGGGATTTTTGACAACAACCTGCCTCCAGGGGTGGGGAACGTGACATTGAACACAACCAACGCAACCAACTCATCTTTGGAAAACCTGACATTGTACATGGATTCCTATGACCCCAACGGGAACAGGATAAAGAACATAACCAACTGGTATTATGGCAACAATTACAAGGGCCCCAATGCGCCGACTAGTTCCATAACCGCCCTCAATATGCCCTTTGAAGGCGGAAGCTGCCCGGAGTACACAAAGGACTACTCCAACCACTCCTACAACGGGACCGTGGTCGGGGCGACCTGGAACGCAACCGGAGGGCACGACGGGTACGGAGCCTACCATTTTGACGGGGACGATTACATCACGGCTTCCGACTCTTTGCTTAACCTGCCAAGAGGATATACGATGTCCGCCTGGTTCAACACTTCGGACAAGAGCCGCGACCACTTCGTCTTGTCCTGGGGGAGCAACACCCCGCTTGGCGCAAGGAGCATATTCGTGGAAGAAGGTACGGGATATTTCTCCTTCTCAGGATACGTGGAAACCTACCACACGTCTGTTGATGTGGCAGACGGGGAATGGCACCTGCTGAACGCAGTGCACGCTTCCGATGACATGGTAACCTTCTACGTTGATGGGGAATATGCGGGAGGGGACGGGCTGCCCCTGACTCAGACAATTACCTACACGGAAACGGTAATCGGGGCCGACCCTGACAAGGCGCAGAACGCCAATGCGACAATAGATGACGTGGTGATTTTCAACCGCGCCCTGAGCGCGGAGCAGATCCAGGCACTCTATGAGAACCGGACGGACATAATCGTGCCAGAAGAAACAGAGCTTTCGGACAAATGGTACACCTGCGTGACTCCCAACGACGGGACGCTGGATGGGAACGAAACCTGCTCAAACGACATGTTCCTAAGTGGCATCACATCATGCATGCAATTAAACTCCATAGCGAATTACACCCTGGTAAACGACATATATGGCGCCCCTTTTGAGCTTGACCCGTCAATGGGCGTTTTAGATGTGTGCCTGGCCCCCTACGCATGGGCAACCATAGACTGCAATGGCCATAGCATAATAAACGATGGCACCCCCAACGCTGCAGGAGTGATACTCAGGGATTACGGAGAGAACACGCGGGACTGCGCGTTTATTGCAGGCTATGAGGTAGGCATTTACTTCCACGGCGCAGACCACTCGGAAATCAGGAATGTAACAACCGCAAACTCGACGGGGTCCGGAATATACATCTATAGCTCCGAACACATTAGTATCGTCAATTCCACCCTCGGGTAAGCCTGAACCGGGGAGGCAGAGCGCCGCCGGCACGCTGAGCGCATGGCAGCAGGGGCACACGGCAAGCGGGGCGCCCCCCTGCAATCGGCATTCCGCCTGCGCCTCCCGCTTCCTAGGAAACGGGGCGTGCGGGCGCAGGGGCATCCCGGCATTGGGCGCAATCGCCCCACCCCCGCTTCTCTGAGGGCACCCATCACAACATTTATATCCGTTGTCTGCAATCCATTTGGTATGTGCAAGAATTTCGTTAAATTGGCAGTATTGTTGGCATTTTTCGCATTCTCCCTCTCCTTTGCGGTGGATGTCAGCACGTGCCAGGCGATTACCTCTTCTGACACGTATGACCTTACAACCGACCTTACGGGGGCGCCAATAGCAATAACCGGAATATCGCAGATAGATCAGGCGTGCCTGGCAATCCAGGCTGACAACGTAGTCATAGACTGCCATGGCCACTCAATTAGCAACACAGGGGTTTCCGATGCTGCAGGGATAGCGAGGAACCTGACTTCCACAAGCACGGTGACAATCCGCAACTGCAGGATTGCATATTACCACCAGGGTATCTCCCTGAGATACCTCTCGGGGGGAGCCGTGTTGAACAACACGATATTCAACACCTCGCACTACGGGCTTTCGATGTCCCAGAGCTGCTCTGGCACCGTAGTTTCCAACAACACGTTCCACAACAACACCGACCATGCGTTGTACATTGGGGGGAACTCCGATAACAACATCATTACCAACAACACCCTATGCAACACAAGCGGCGCGTTTTCGGCCTTTAATCTGGGCAGCAACTGCGAATACAATACTTTCGAAGGGAACCTCCTCTATGGAAACTATGTGGGCATAGAGCTTGGCTATGCCTCCAACAACAGCATCGAGAACAACACCATAAGGAACAATAGCTGGCATGCAGTCGTCATGGACCATGGCGGGGACAACAACCTGACCAACAACATAGCCTATGGCAACTATTACGGGTTCTACGTTGACCCCTATTCGCAGGGAAACGTTTTCGTAAACAATACTGCCTACGACCACATCTATTACGGGTTTTACGTCTACCGCGATAACGAGGGCACAACCCTAATCAATAACACCGCCTACGGCAACAGGTATGGTTTCACGGTCGGTGCAGATTCCCACAACACCACCCTGTGGGGGAACACCGCCTACGAAAACGAGGACGGTTTCAGCATAGCCTCAAGCGACAACACCCTGACCAACAACACCGCATACAACAACACCCACCGTGGGTTCTACCTGTATACCGGCTACGGGAACACGCTCATAAACGACACTGCATACAACAATGGGGATGAGTTCTGCGTAATAGGCAGCAACTACACGCTGGAGTCGTTCCTCTTCCTAAACCCGTCCGGCTCCCAGGTGAATTACACCAACCTTTCAATAGGCGACATCATGGACACCTCCTCGGAGGAATATGCGATAGGGTGGGGCGAATCCCCCGGCTCTTCCCCCAGCGACAGGAGTTCATTCGAAAACAAGTACCTCACGATATCCGCTGCGGGCGGCAGCCCAAGCATAGATACAATAACCTGGCACTGGCAGGATTCGGAGACTTCCGGATATGTGGAAGCAATGCTTGAACTCTGGAAGTACAATGCTTCGGGTTGGACGCTCCTAAACAACACTCCTGACACTTCCGCCAATACGCTAACGCAGTATGCAATGTCCCCTTCAAGCACATATGCGATATTCGAAAACGTTTCCGTGGACTGCGAAGTTATCTCCTCCCCGGGCACTTACAACCTCTCCTCCAACCTCAGCGGCGCCCCGAACCCGCTCTCCACCGTGGCGGGGACTACCGCCGCGTGCATAATAATCGCCTCTTTGGGCGTAACCCTAGATTGCAAGGGCTTTACCATAACCAACAACGGCACTTCCGATGCGGTAGGAATAGCCGTAAACGGCTCTTCCACGATAGATTACACCGGAGTGGCGATACAAAACTGCCCGGATATCCATGGCTATGAAAACGGGGTGCAGCTATACCGCACCGCCGCAGGCACAATACGGAATTCAAGCATGTCGGATGGGCGGTATGGGATATACGTGTATGCTTCCCAGAACAATTCGATAACCAACAACACCGTGCACAACAACTCCCAGGATGGGATATACCTGTATTCAAGCGTGGGCAACAACGTAACGGGCAACACCGTGCACAGCCATTTCTCAGCAGGGATTGCCCTCAGCACGCTGTCTATGCACAACAACCTCTCCAACAACGTGCTATACAACAATTCCGACCCGAGCTTCTACATCTCGCTTAGCTCCAACAACACGATTTCCAACAATACCGTCTACAACACTTCTGGTTCCGGGATATACCTCTTCTCATCCTCCGAATGCAACCTTACCGGCAATACGGTATATGATAGCACCAGCGGAATAGAACTCAACTCGAATTCAATGCGCAACAGGGTAAGCGGCAACACGCTTTATGATAACGCAATGTGCGGAATCTGGCTCCAGTCCAGCTCTTCCAACAACACGGTATACGATACCTCGGTGTCCAACAACACTTACGGGATTTTCGCGCTCCAGAGCCACGACAACAACTTTACCGAAAGCTTCATCTGCAACAATTCGGATTACGGGCTTTACATGGTCTCTAGTTACGGGAACAGGCTGGCCAACTACAGCATCTACGGCGACCAGTATGGCGTATACTCTTCGAGCAGCAAGTACGTGCTGGATACTGTCAGCTTCCTTCCCTATGGCGGTGAGTCCGTGGATTATTCCGCCCTCTCGCTCACCGATTCCAACGGGGCAGGCGCATACAGGATAAACTGGAGTGCCACCCCGGGAAGCTCCCCTTCCTCGCGGAGCAGTTTCGAGAACAAGTTCCTCAACATTTCAACCGCTTCCGGGAGCCCCAACATAACCAGCATAGAGTGGAGCTGGGAAGATTCGGAATCATCCGGATACACTGAATCGGACTTTGAGCTCTGGAAGTACAACGCTTCCGGCTGGACGCTCCTAAACGACACCCCTAATGTCTTTTCCAATACGCTAACCCAGTATGCAATGCTGCCAGGAAGCATATACGGAATCTTCGCATATGAAACTCCCACTTCCACAGGAGGGGATGATGAGGATTATTCGTGCATGACTTCCTCGGACTGCCCGGAATGTTACATCTGCAGCGGCCATGAGTGCGTGCTTCCTTCGGGTTCGTGTGCAACCTCTTCCGATTGCTCGGGCAGCGCCCCATTCTACAACTGCGAGGGCTGCTCGTGCGTTGGATACGAGTGCAATTCCGCTTCGGACTGCGGCGCAGGGTACTCATGTGAAGAAGGCGAATGCGTGCCCCCAGAATGCACGCAGGATTCCGACTGCGATTCCTTTGGGGCAGGATATTCATGCGAGAACTATGAATGCGTGCCCCCGCAGTGCCTAAATGACTCTGCCTGCGGTGCAGGCGGAACCTGCTCAAACTACGTTTGCATCCCCCCAGAATGCACAAGCAATTCCAATTGCGGTTCAGGCAAGGTGTGCGAAAACTACAAGTGCGTGCCCTGGAAATGCAAGGCCAACGCCGACTGCCAGAACGGCTTCTACTGCGACAGCGGAGTATGCAGGAAAGAGAGCATACCCGGAGGCCCTGGCGGAAGCAGCGGGGGCAACGGAGGCTCCGGAGGCAAGCAGGCAGGTGAATCAGTTGGCGAAGCGGAAGTGCCACAGGAGCAGGAGCCAGAAACCGAGCAGGTAACCCAGCCATTCCCGTTCCTAGAAGGAGACACTGAGGGGGGAATAATCCCCAACGTAGTGATAAACGAGGAAACCAAGATTTCAGGCGGATGGGTGTTCCTATTTGCGCTTGCGGCAGTTGCGGTGCTCTACTTTGCGTTCCACAGGGGAAGGAGAAGGGGAAGGGAAAAAGAGGAGTAGCTGCCAGGAGGGGAAAGGATAGCCGCGGGAAAAGGGGAATGGGCAGGGGCGAAGAGAAGAATGGCAGGCCAAAGTGGGGGGAGCATAGCGGAAGAGCGGAAAGCCACCCCCTCAATCGCTTAAAAAGGCTCCTCTGCGCCCCCAATCCGTATGGTCCCCATGGAAAAGGTGCGCAAGCTCTCCGAATTGTCCTCATTCGACATGGAGCAGGAGGAGAGCCTAAAAAGCGTCCGCCTGGGGCTAAGAGGGGGCACACTCCCCCTCTATCAAGCTAAAACCCCAAGGGGCAAATGCACGCTTTTCAAAACCCTGATGGCCAATTCCTGCAAGATGGATTGCCGCTATTGCGTGAACTCCAAATGCTCAAGGGGGCAGCAGGATTACGCTTACACCCCGGAAGAACTCGCCCACGTATTCATGCTATTATACAGGCGCCGCGCAGCAGAAGGGCTGTTTTTGAGCTCTGCAATTGTGGACCCGATAAACAGCATGGAGGGGATATTGGAAGCTGCGCACATCCTTCGCACAAAGGAGGGTTACAGGGGTTATATGCACCTCAAAATCCTCCCCGGCTCTTCCATGGACCAGGTAAAGAGGGCGGCATCCCTGGCCAACCGGGTATCAATAAACCTGGAAACCGTTTCCCCTTCGCACCTATCCGAAATCGCCTCCAACAAGGATTTCCGCAACGACATACTAAAGAGGCAGGCATGGGTGCGGGGAATCGTGAATTCTGCAAAAAGCGGGAAGGCTTCCGAATGGGGCCCCTCCTGCAATCAAGAGCGGGAATCCACCCGCAATCACGCTCAAGGGCACTCCGGGGGCACACCTTGTACCCCTCCCCGGAGTCCCGCACAGTCCGAAGCCGATGGCTCTTGTCGCCTTCGGACTGTGTCCCACACGTCCCAGGTAATGGTCGGGGTAAACGGGGAGTCGGACAGGGAAATCTTCTCCCTCGCAGCCTCGGAATACGACCACATTGGGCTAAACCGGATGTATTATTCGGCATTCAAGCCGCTTGAAGGGACTCCGCTTGAGGATGTTCCCGCAGCGCCCCTGTGGAGGCAGAACCGCCTCTACCAGCTGGATTGGCTCTACAGGGTGTATGGATATTCAAGGGAGGAGGCGCACCTCGCATTTGAGGGTGACTTCCTGGAGAACCTTGACCCGAAGACCGCCATAGCCAGGACTTTTTTTGAACGGCCCCTGGAAATAAACGGTGCCGAGGAAGGGGACCTCTTGCGGGTCCCCGGAATCGGCCCCAAAACCGCGAAATCGATTGCACGCTCAAAAGAAAAGCTCAAGGGCCTCACCGACCTAAAGAGGCATGGGGCAATACTCCCGCGCGCCCTTCCTTTCATAAAGATAAACGGGCGCGTGCAGACAACACTCCATTCGTTCAACTGAATATCGGAGATAATCCACAAAAAGCAACGTTTAAAAACATGTTCTTCCACATTTTAATGCATGAGCGAAAAGACGCGCAAAGTGCGCGAGGCACCCCCTAAAAAGATGCAGCCCCCCAAGGCAAGGAGGGATGGCATCCGGCCTTTTGCAAATGCCCACCGCGTAAGGGTTCCCCTGCTGCTAAATGAGGAGCAGCTGAAAGCAAACGCCTACACCGCACGGTTCATGCACCCAGATAACATGGAAACGGCAGAGCGCATTGCAGTCTCCTGCTTCTCCTGGGACTCCTTCCTAAAGGATGCTGGAAAATCGAAAAAGGCTGAGATGAAGGATGCGCTAGAAGAGTTCATAACCTCCGCATTTTCCCTAATCCAGCACTCAGGCAATATGCGCGTTGCAAAGGGAATGCTCGCTTCGCTTTATATGCTCATGCCCCATGCCCCCCGCAAAACGTTTTCCTCGATGGTGGAGCTCTGCTGCAGCCGCGAACAAGACGCAGTTTCAGCCCGCGCATCTTCATTAATCGTGCAGTCCTACAAGTGGCTGCTCACGTTCCCGCCCGGTGAGGAATCGGTATACAATGCAGTTGAGTTCTTCGCAGGCAACCTTGAGCAGGATGCCGCAAGAGGCGCTCCCACGGAGCTTGAAACCTCCAAGAAGTTCAGCTCTTTCATGGCGGCTGCCTCTACGCGGATACTAGGCGATTCCGGGCTTCTAGAGGGGGGCACCCTCCTAGTGCCAGAAGAGCACACCAGTATAATAGCATACGGGATACTATTCGGAATCGGGTTCACGCAGGAAGCGCGCCTCTCTGCCATGGACCAGGCCCAGGAGATTCTCACAAGGGAGGGGCAGGTTGCCCTCTTCTCGCGAATCCATGCTGCCGGAATCCTGCTTCCCACAATGATTGAACACCCAAAGAGCGAAGGGTATCGCCTAATGGAAATCCCCGAGAGCGGCCCCCTCCTCCAAATCTGGAAGGAGGAGCTTGAGGCGAGGGAGCAGGGCCCGCAGGATGAGAGGATACGCAAGCAGATGATTTCCTCTGCCGCCATGCACCTTGATGCGCTTGGGATATCCCCCACCCTAAGAGGCAAGGATTCCCCAACGCTCCAGTAAGCGTTAATAACCCAATCGCAGTAGCTCCTAGCATGGCGGGCAAAGGCAACAGGCGCAGGGCGCTCATAATGGGTGCAGCCGGAAGGGATTTCCACAATTTCAACTCGTTTTTCCGCAACAACAAAGAGTATGAGGTGGTGTGCTTCACCGCCGCCCAAATCCCCGGAATAGCTGGCAGGAAGTATCCTCCTTGCCTTGCTGGGAGGCTTTACCCCAAGGGAATCCCCATATATCCTGAAGAAAAGCTCGAATCCCTCATAAACTCCAAGAGGATAGACGAGGTTTTCTTTTCCTATTCGGACGTTTCCCATGAATACGTTATGCACATGGCTTGCCGCGCAATGGCCGCAGGCGCATCGTTTTCCCTCCTAGGCCCCAATGACACGTGCATAAAAAGCAAAAAGCCCGTATTCGCAATCTGCGCAACCCGCACCGGGGCCGGAAAGTCCCCCCTCTCAAAATTAATCTCGAAAAAGCTCGTGGAAAAAGGCGCAAGGCTCGCGGTAATCCGCCACCCCATGCCCTATGGCGACCTAAAAGCCCAGGCGGTGCAGAGATTCTCCCGCCTAGAAGACCTGGACAAATACAAGTGCACAATCGAAGAGCGCGAGGAATACGAAGGGCACATGCGAAACGGCGCCATCCTCTTTGCGGGGGTGGACTACCACCGCATAATAAAAGAGGCGGAAAAGGAAGCCGATATAATAATGTGGGACGGGGGAAACAACGACTACCCGTTTTTCTTCCCGGATTTCCACGTGTGCGTTGCGGATGCCCTGCGCCCAACGCACGCTTCAACCTATTATCCTGGGGAAGTGAATTTCCGCATGGCGGATTTAATCCTAATTAGCAAGCATTCACAGAATCCCAGGGGCGCAAGGCAGTTGCAGGAACTAGCGCGGGAGCTAAATCCCAAAGCAAATATCCTCAAAGCCAACATTGAAGTTTCCCGCCCAAGGGGAATCAAGGGAAAGAAAGTGCTAATCGTAGAAGACGGCCCCACCCTTACCCACGGGGGAATGGAATACGGAGCAGGCCTCTTAGCTGCAAGGCGCGCGGGAGCAAAGCCGATAAACCCCCAAAAGTACGCAGAAGGCTCGCTAAAGAAGGTATTCGCGGCATACCCCCACCTAAGGGAGGTGCTCCCCGCAATGGGCTATGGGAAGAAGCAGGTCGCAGAACTCCAGAACTCCATAAACAACTCTCCTGCGGAAATAGTGGTCTCGGGAACGCCCATAAGCCTTTCTTCCCTCATAAAAACGAACAAGAGGATAGTGGATGTTTCCTATTCGTACCCTGAAAAAAGCGTGGAGGCAATCCTTAAGCGGATATATTCCATGTGCTAAACAGGTCTATTTTTAAATATATCCAAATATGGATATATCCATGGCTTCCTTCGGCAAGCTCGAAAAGCAAATCCCGCCTTCTATAAAGCCCCTCTTCAAGGGCTTCTGCTCCGGCAGGGAGAAGAGCCCGGAGAAGATGCTGCACAAGATGGCGATGACGTTTGTGCTCTGGATAATGAACCGGGAGCCAATGACCGGCTATGAGCTCATGAAGCTGCTGAAGAGCGATCACCACGGCCCCTCCGCAACGCCTTCGCGCATTTATCCCCTCTTATCCGCTATGGAGGAAGATGGGCTGCTGCGCTCAAAAATCCTTAAAAAGGGAAAGAGGGAAAGCAAGCAGTATTCGATAACCGCAAAGGGAAAGCTCGTATTGAAAGTGACCAACCGGATTCTCTCGAAAATGAGGTGGGGGGAATTCCTCAGGGATATCTCAAGGAAGTGAAAATGTGGCAGGAAAAAAAGACGCCCCCGTGCTTGAGCTTCGGAACGTTTCCAAGGTGTACAAGATGGGGGAGGAGGAGGTCCACGCGCTCTGCGGCTTCAACCTCATAGTAGACGACAACGATTACATGAGCATAGTGGGGCCTTCTGGAAGCGGGAAGAGCACCCTGCTGCACATGCTGGGCCTGCTTGACGTTCCCACGGGCGGGGAGATATTCATAGACGGCACTCCCGTCTCCAGGCTATCGGAGAACGAGCGAGCCACGATGCGCGGAAAGAAAATCGGGTTCGTTTTCCAGGTCTTCAATCTCGTCCCATCCCTTACCGCACTCGAGAACGTGGCGCTTCCCATGATGATACAGGGCGTTTCGCGGCAAGAGCGGGAGGAGAAAGCCGCAAGGACACTAGAAGGGCTGGGGATGGGAGAGCGCCTCCACCACCTTCCAAGCGAGCTCTCAGGAGGGCAGCGCCAGCGCGTCGCAATGGCACGCGCCCTGGTAAACGACCCCGAACTAATCCTCGCAGACGAGCCCACCGGAAACCTGGATTCCAAGACGGGCGAGGAAGTGGTGAAGCTCTTCGACAAATTGCACAAGGAAGGCAGGACGCTAATAATAGTTACGCACGACCCGGACATTGCCCGCCACGCAAAAGAGCAGGTGCACATACGAGATGGCAGGGTGGAAAAGCACTTGGGCGACCACCGGGGAGACAGGTATTACGATAACGAAAAGAAGGAAAAATGCACTACAAGGTGAATGATAAAAATGGAACTTCGCTACGCGCTTTTTGCGCTTTTGGTCTTTGGAATGGCGTTTGCCGGCATTAGCATCAGCGATTACACGCTTACCCCCAGCGTAATAGAGCCTGGGGCATCGGGTGTGCTCGAAATCACGATTGCGAACACCGGCACTACCGACGCGGTAGAAAGCGTTTCGGTTACGGTTGGTTCCGCAACGGCTTTGGGCATAGACAGGACGTTTGCGGTAGGGGACGTGGAAGCTTCCTCATCCGTAGTGGTCTCGGTGCCATTTACCGCAGAGGATACAATCCCCAGCGGGTACTATACGGTAAGCGTGCGCGCAATAGGCCGCACCGCGGAGTATTACCTTGGGAGTGACGGGACGCTCAAATCCAGCAAGGAAACCTTTGAGAAGACCGCGACCCTGCCCGTGCAGGTGGTCGAAGAGCCCGTAATCTCAATATCCCTCTCAGAAGAGAGCGTAGAGGACCTCACACAGGAGGTATTCACCTTCACCAACGATGGGGGCAAGGCACAGAAGCTTAAAGTGACAATCCTAAATAGCGGAATCGGGTTCCTCAACGCAGACCAGCTGTATGTGGCGGAACTAGGCGAATCCGAATCGGTGGCCGCAACACTGGATGCAAGGGGTGCAACCGAAGGCGCAACCAAGCTCCGGATATACCTGGAATACCAGAACGAGCTTGGAACGCAGATGAACGAGACCAAGGAGATTCCCATCACCGTAAAAAAGGCGGAGGGCAATTTCGTTTTCGTCCAGCAAGCCCCGATAGTGACCGGAGAGGACGAGTCGCTGAAACTTACCTTTACCAACGAGGGAAACGCGGTTTCGGACCTCCGCTTTACCTTCTCAAACGAGTCGGTGCGCTTTAGGGGCCTAAACGAGTTCAAGGTGGGCAGCGTGGGCGCGGGAGAGGTAAAATCCCTTGAAGTCCCGCTTGTGGCGGAACTCCAGCCGGGAACCCAGAACGTGGTCCTCAGCCTCAAATGGGTTGAGGCGGGAAAAGACCGCACCGGAACGATTACCGTTCCCCTTGAAGTGGTCTTGGATGCGAGAGTGGGCGTTTTCCTGGAAGCCAAGCCCGCGCCGCTCCAGGCAGGAGGCGAGCACACGATTTCGGTGACCGTATCCAACCTTGGCTCATACGACATAGAGGGCACGACGGTTGAGTTTGCAAGCGATGCATTGACACTGCTCACAATACAGCCCCAGCAATACATAGGGGGGCTTGAGAGCGACGACTTTAGCAGCGTCCAGTACAAGGTCCGCGTAGGATGCGTGGAGCCTGGAACCTACCCCGCAACCGTGAACGTCACTTTCCGCGACGCTTCGAGCAAGTGGGTTACCGTTGAAACGGAAGCGAACATAGCGGTAGTCTCGCCCCCGCAGGAGGAAGGCTCGGCAATCCCGCTGCTCTTTGGGCTATTAATAATAGGCGGCGCCCTGTACTGGTGGTTTAAGAAGAGGAAAAAGGCATGAACTTTTTTGACCTCTTCAATTATTCGTTCGTCCACCTAAAGCACAGGGGGCTTCGCACCTGGCTTACCCTGCTGGGCATAGTAGTGGGGATTTCCGCGGTGGTGGTGCTAGTGGGGATAGCCGACGGGCTCAAGCACAGCGTTTCAGAAGAGCTGGAAATGTTCGGGCCCGACCTCCTCATAATCACCTCCATCTCCACCTCCTCTGACCTCACGGTCCCTTCGCAGTTCCGCTCCACAGTAGGCAAGCTGTTTGAAAAGGACGCGCAGGTAATAAGCAGGGTTGAAGGAGTGGATACGGTTTCCAACACCATTACCACAAGTGCCGTGATGAAATACAAGGATGAGGAAGTAGGGGGCAGCATCTATGGGGTGGAGCTGGACAATTACCTGGATGCTATGGTAACCCTGGAACTCGAAGAGGGGAGGTTCCTAGAACCCGGCGACCGCAAGGCCGTGCTCTTAGGCGCCAAGGCCGCGACGGACACCTTCGACGACCCCCTGGACGTCAATTCCGTTTTCGAGATAAGCGGAGAGAAGTTCAGGGTGGTGGGCATCCTAACTGAAACCGGAAGCAGCTACTCGAACATGGATTCAATCATGGTCCTCCCAATCGAGGATGCGCGCAGGATTGCGGGCAACACCATAGCAAACAGGGAACTCTCGGCAATACGCGTAAAGGTTGCAGAGGGCTATGACCCAGTTGAGGTGGAGGACAACATAGAATGGATGCTAATGCAGCACCGCAAGGTCACAGAAGACGAGAAGGATTTCGGGATAGTGAGCGCCCGCTTCATTCAAGAGCAGGTCGACAGCATCCTGGGGGCATTGACGCTCTTCCTCTCAATCGTTTCCGGCATCTCCCTGGTAGTTGGCGCAATAGGGATTTCCAACACGATGTTCATGAGCGTCCTTGAGCGCACAAGGGAAATCGGGGTGCTAAAATCCCTTGGGGCGACATCCAACCAGATACAGGACCTCTTCCTAATGGAGTCCGCATTAATCGGGCTCTCAGGGGGAATAGGCGGGATGGTAATAGGCGGCCTCCTGCTACAGGTAATAAGCCTCCTGGGCTTTGATGCGGTCATATCAGTGGAAGTGACCGTTTTCGCATTCGCATTTTCCGTTGCGATAGGGGTTTTCGCAGGCTCTTTCCCCGCAAAGGAGGCATCGCTGAAGCCGGCAATAGAAGCGCTGAGGTACGAATAACATGAAAAGCAGCGACATCTTCCGCTATGGATTCCTGAACCTCCAGCGCAGGCAATTGCGCTCCTGGCTAACGATAATAGGAATCATAATAGGCATCGCAACGATAGTCGTGCTCGTTTCGGTAGGAGAAGGCGTGAAAAAGGACATCTACGACCAGATGGAAGCCTTTGGCTCCAACATGATTATAGTCTACCCGATGAGCATAGAGGACTTGGGGAGCGTGGGGCCTTCGATGGGCTCTGCGGGCAAGCTTTTTGAGCGCGACATAGATTACATAAAAAAGGTCCCGGGAATAGACGACATATCCAAATTCATCTACGGGAGGGTTTCGCTGCGGTTTAAAGACAAGGAGCTAGCGGGCCTGGTTTACCCCTCCTCCGCCAACATCTTTGAGATGTTCCCCGACCAGTATGAAATAGAAGAGGGGCGCTACATACAAGAAGGCGAGAGCAAGGTTGCCTTCCTCATGAACGATGCGGCAAACGAGATGTTCGGAAAAGACAAGGTTAAAGTGAACAGCTACCTCCATATAGCCGGAGAGAAATTCCGCGTAGTGGGAATTGCCAAGAAAATAGGGGCCTCCATGTCCAGCACCGACGATGCGGCAATATATGTTCCCTTTGATGACAAGGACCTGATTATGGGAGACACCATTGCAGAAGGCGAAATAGGGGGCATCATGATTTCCACAGTAGAAGGCGCAGACGTTGAGGAGGTTGCAGAGCGGATTGAAGAGCAATTAGCCTCCGCCCACAGGACCACGGTGGAGGACGCGGATTTCTCGGTTATGACCTCCAAAACGATAAACGAGATGATGGACACCATAACCGGCCTGCTTACAGGCTCGCTTTTCCTAATCGGCCTGATTTCCGCAGTTGTGGGGGGAATAGGAATTGCAAACACCATGTTCATGGGCGTAATTGAGCGCACAAAGGAAATAGGAATCCTAAAATCGCTTGGCGCAAAATCCTTCCAGATTCTCGCCATCTTCTTAGTTGAAGCGGGATTGATTGGAGGAGTTGGGGGGCTAATCGGCCTTGGGATAGGGATGGTGGTAATAGGCATAATCCCCTATTTCGGGGTAATCCCCTATCTTTCTGCGGAGGTTGCAGTGGGCTCGGTCCTCTTTGCGATACTAGTGGGGATGGTTGCGGGGCTGATTCCCGCCCGCAACGCCGCCAAGATTCCGCCGATTGAAGCCCTAAGGTACGATTAATCCGGAGCAGGGTTCTTTTCCCTACTTCCTAATCTGGAGCCTCGCTTGCGCACCCGCGGGATTTTGCGGCATCAATGCCCCGGATTCCTTCCTGCGAATCCTCTGCGGCATCTCCCTTGCGGCTTTGCGGTATGCTTCCACGTTGGTTATCACATCCGACAATGCGTTCCTGCCATTTGGGCCAGAATCCCATTCCCTAAGCCTCCTGGCAATCCGCATTGCGGACTCATAATCCACAACCTGTGATGTCTCGGTTTCAAGTAATGCCCTGTTTTCTGTGGCAAACCTGTCGTTTCCCCTAGCATCCGTGAGCCTTAGGAGTATGTAGACGATAGTTGCCTTGACCTTTATCCCATTAGGGGCATTGCGCGAGAATTCCGCATCATCCATGTTGAGGAGGGCAAACATCCTATCCTCCATCTTGCGCGCATTTGCCAGTGCTTCCTCTCTTGCCCCTGCCGCCTTGGCGGCATTGTTGCAATCGGATATTATCATGTCAATGCGGCCATCTGGCTCTAAGCCCCCAAACCCTTCTTTTTCCAGAGTGCGCATTTCCCTCTTTTCACTCTGCGTCATTCCGTGCTTTCCCTTCTTCCGGCCAACTTCCCACCTGCTATCCCCATCGGGCAATTGCACGAGCTCCCTGCGCAGCTTCCTCCTTCCACCGCCAATCGGCTTGGAAATGCCCGCACCCTCTTCTATGCATTTAATTGCGGATTCAGGCAGGCTGCAACCAACTTGCTTCATGCATCTTAGAACCTTCACATCACCGACCTCTCCTGCAAGGGATTCTAGTATTCCGCGCAGTTCCCTCCTATCCCCCTCGGATGCCCCCGGCTTCCCAATCCTTGCCAGCACGGATTCTGCTGCGGATTCAATGAACCTTTTCCTCCCTCTCTCATCCTGGATGCTCCACAGATACAAAATTTTCTCCGCCGCTTCCCCGGACTCGTATTCCAATCCCCCTATTTTTCCTAATACGCTGCCCAATGAAGGCTGCGGAGCATAATACGCCCTTCGCGTGGGCAATACCCCCCACTCCCTCATCTGGTTTGAGATATTCACAACGGCCCTGCCAAAAACCGCTTCGTCCCCTTTGAGTATCGCTTTTCGTATATCCTCATTGGATATGCACATTATTATTGGGAATTCAAGGGGTTTCCCATAAGAATCATGCGCCGGCCCAAGAACAATATCTATCCTCTTCCTCAAATCGGGGGGGTGCCTGATTCCGGTAAGTATCAAATCCCTCAAAAGTTCGATGCACACTTCCTGGGTGTGCGCAATCTCCAGGTATTCCACGGCGTTCCCCAGCTTGTGGCCTACAGACTGAAAATTATGTTTCTCATCCTGCATATTCCACTTCCTGAGCCGTTGGATTATCCTGGTTGCGGAGTCATAATCTATGGACTGGCTGCGGTCAATTATGGCAAGAGTGGAAGGCGGCTCGTAGAGCGCACCGTTCTCGCGGGAGTCAAAGAGCCGCATGATGATGTTTGCAACGTCCTCCTTGCGGTGTACCCCCGCAGGCTTGCTGCGGGCGAATTCCGCATCATCCATCTCCAGGAGTTCAAACAGCCTCTCCTCAACGGCCTCCGCATTTCTTAGGATTTGCTCCCTCTGCGGCCCTTTCCATGGATATAACGCGAAATCACTTATCATTCCGTCAATTTGTTCGTTCATGTTCCTGCACCTTTGCATCCTATTGATTCTAGCCCCCAGCCTGCCCGTGAGGGGCTTACTGAGAACAATAGGGTAAATAGTAGTGAATTGTGCCCATATAAGTTTATAAACAGGCTTTGTCCCAACTCCCAAAAAATCCGCGGGTTCTAAAAATACAAACGTCCATTTCCCAACTGCAATGGACGAATTGAAGAAGACCTACCTCTCGGCAATCATATACGGCCTGATTGCGGGGGCGGGCTCGGTGTCGGTGCCCCTCTTCCTGGATTCAATAGGGTACAGCATCTCCAACATAGGCATAATCCTGGGAATCGCAACGCTAATTAGCGGGGCAATAGGCATAGGGATAGGCGCCCACAGCGACGTTGTGGGAAGGAAGAGGCTCCTCGCATCCACAAGCGTGCTATATTCACTAAGCATATTCGCCCTGGTTCCCTTAAAGTCCGTTTTTACCTACGTTTTCTCGCAGGCGGGAGCGAAGTTCTCCTCGGCAACAATCTGGAACCTGTTTATTACCCGCATAACCGACCTCACAAAAAAGCACGAGCGGGGCAAGCACCTGGGCTATTACACAGCTTCATTTGCAATCGCATTCGCTTCCGCGCACTTCCTTGCCGGAACAATCTTCGATTCGTTGGGCCCGGACACGGTCTTCCTCCTAATCTCTTTTGCCTGCATAGTGCTTGCGGCATCAACCCTCACCTTCAGGGAAGCAAAATCCGAAAAGAAGAAGCATGAACTCTCCCTGGACATCCTAAAAACGAGAAACGGGATTGCAAACGCAATCGTGTGCTTCATGAACGGGGGGCAGAGGAGCATAATCTACGGCTATGCAATCTACCTCTTTTTGGCCCACCAGTATTCGTTTAGCGCCGCGGAAATAGGCTTTTACTGCTCAATCTTCCTGGGCGTATGGGGAATCTCCTCGGTCTTCCTGGGAAAGGTGGCGGACCGCTGGGGCTCAATGAACACGCTCGTTGCGGGAGCGCTCATAAACGGCTCAATCTGGATTGCCGCGGCCTTCCTCCAGTCCTGGGAAGTCTTCTTCACCCTCATGGTGGCCGAGAACCTCCTCTACCCATTATACGGAGTGTCCACGGTAAAGATAAGCTCAATCCTCGCCCACAAGGAGAACAAGGGGAGGGACGTTTCCATTTTCGGGTATTTTGACCTCCTAGGCGCAATAGCAGCAATATTCGTAGCCGGAATCCTGGCCGAAATCTCGTTCTCCTACGTTTTCCTCCTGCGCGCGGCAATGATGCTCTTCTCGGCGGCAGTCGCATTCTTCTTCATAAGGCTCGGCGAAGATGGCGGCAGGGAAGTCCCGTATAAGACCGAGGGAATGGTCGCATAGGGACAAGCCCTACCGCAGCAGCAGCGCACGGATTTATATTGATTATCCAATAAAGTCCCCCCAAGGGTGTTTTTACATGTATGATGTTGATGAGACTGGGCCAGAGAGAATCATAGAAGTATATGACCAGAAAACCAATATGCACGGCGTTGCGGTAATAGACAATACCGCAAGGGGGCCTGGAAAGGGGGGAATCCGCATGGTCCCGGACCTCACGACCGCGGAAGTGCGCGGCCTGGCTCGCGCAATGACCTGGAAGAATGCAATGGCGGACATTCCCTTTGGCGGCGCAAAAAGCGGCATAAAGGCGGACCCGCGTGCCATGACTCCGCAGCAGAAGGAGGCGGTGGTCCGCGCATTCGCAAGGAAGATTTCCGAAGTGCTTCCAAAGCACTACATCGCAGGGCCGGACATGAACATGACAGAGAGGGAAATGGCCTACATCGCAGACGAGCTCCAAGATGGCAGGGTGACAACCGGAAAGCCCTCCCAGATGGGCGGCCTCCCGCACGAACTAGGCTCAACCGGATACGGGGTTGCGCTCTGCACAAAAGTTGCAGTGGAATTCAAGGGCGAGTCCCTGGAGGGCAAGACCGTTGCAATAGAAGGATATGGGAACGTGGGGACGTTTGCGCACAAGTTTCTGGAAGAATGGGGCGCAAAAGTGGTCGCAGTCTCCGATTCGAAGGGGACAATCCTTTCCGAATCCAGCCTGGAATACGAAGCGCTCCTAAAGACCAAGATGGAGCAGCGCACCGTAACCGCGCACGAAGGAGAGAAGAAGGAGGCGGCAGCCCTCTTTGAACTACCAGTTGACATCCTAATCCCAGGGGCCCGCCCGGACGTAATCCACGCGGGAAACGTGGCAAACGTGAAGGCGAAATACGTTGCGGAAGCGGCGAACCTCCCGGCCAAATACGAAATTGAGAAGGCGCTAATGGACAAGGGAGTGGTGGTCCTTCCGGATTTCGTCGCAAACGCGGGAGGCGTAATCTCCTCCTATTGTGAAACCATGGGCTGGAGCCCGGACACGATGTTCAAGGTGGTCACAGAAAAAATCTCCGCGAACACCAAAATCATGATGGAGAGGGCGCAGCAAGACAACGACACCCGCAAGTCCGCAATGAGTGTTGCGCGCGAGAGAGTGGAAGAAGCGATGGCATTTAGGGGCTGGAAACAGTAGCCCCTTCCCACCCTTTTTTCCAATCCGGATAGGATGCGCGGGGCGAATCCTTTTTCCCCGCAATCCCCTTTTATTTGCCCGCCCCCGGCTTACTCTCTTCTATTTGCCCCTTTTCGCAGGCCGGGAATCCCACCCATACACTTATAAATTCCTTTATCTTTAATCCACCTGCTTAAACATCTAATTCAATGGTGAGCAAAATGGCTGACAAGAATGAGCAGAAGGATGCCGCAGAACCTTGCGGCTGCTCCTTTTGCATTGACGGGAACAAGGCCCTGATGGCCGGAATCCTTGGGCTGCTAGTGGGCCTGCTCGTAATGTACGTGGCATACCCCGCGCTCGTCCCAGCGGA
Source organism: Microcaldota archaeon (assembly GCA_016932815.1). GTDB lineage: Archaea > Micrarchaeota > Micrarchaeia > Anstonellales > Bilamarchaeaceae > CAIKOA01. The sequence continues at coordinate 51,013 of JAFGCC010000025.1, forward strand.
AACCGCCCCCGGGACCGGGGAGATTGTGGAGGAGGAATTCCATATCAACGAGGCAAAGGCGCAGGAAATAGGCGAACTGCTCTCCGATACCTTCTTCCTCAACACCGGAGAGGAAGCGGACGTGCTCTACTCAAGGTATGAGGACATGGGCTCCCACCTCGCGATCTACTACAACGTGAGCGGGCAGGAGGTCCCCATAATAGTCTCCAAAGACTATGAATACCTCTACCCCAGCGCGGTAGTCTACGACCAGATGGTTGCGGAAGTTTCCGAGGCCATGGCCGAATACGAATCCGGGCTTGAGGCGGAACCGGAGCCCGAAGGCTACCCGACTTCCGCGGAGCCGCAGGTCATGCTCTTTGTAATGAGCAACTGCCCCTACGGCAACCAGGCGGAGAACGGGCTAGTGGACGCGGTAACCCTCTTAGCAGACGGCATTGCGTTTGAGCCGGTCTACATAATCTACGATGAGACAATCCACCCCTCATACAGCGCGGAGAACCCCGAATGCTATGTGGACTCCGGGAATGTGACCTACTGCTCAATGCACGGCAAATACGAGCTTGACCAGGGCATTCGCGAGAAGATGGTCTACAACCGCTACGGGGAAGCGATGTGGGCACAATACGCAGTTGCGGTGAACACCCAGTGCTTTGGCACCGGCGCGGACATCGAAACCTGCTGGAAGACCACCGCGGAATCCCTTGGGATAGATGCGCAGGAAATCGAGGACAACTTTGAGGCGGAGAAGTTTGGCATTCTCGCGCACGAAAAAGGCCTCACTTTCTCCATGCAGCAGTTCGGTTCGCCCGGACTCCTGATAAACGGGGTTGATTATTCCGGAAGCAGGAGCTCCGAGGCTTTCAAGACCGCAATCTGCAGCGCATTCGAGACCGAGCCTGAAGACTGCACTACCGAGCTTTCGGAAGCGGCGTCTGCGGCATCCGGGTCCTGCGGGTAATTTTTACCCGCACCCCTCTTTTCTTTTTATTTCCTTATTTTCCTTTTCCCACTTTCCAATGGCTTCCGCTATTCCTGCAATTATCAACCCTCTCCTTTTTTGGGAAGCTGCCGCCGGGTTTTGGCCTTGGGGTTAGCAGACTTTTCCATCCTGCACTTTGGATGCTTTTAGTTCACTGCCAGCGCACATGAGCTTTTTCTCCCCGTGCAGTATGCTTCCCCCTTTTGCGGAGAGCTTGACCTTGGAGAACTCCTTGAAAGTAATCTGCTTTTTCTGCGCAGAACCGGGAGATTCCCCTTCAAGGTAAATCTTATCGCCCACAGCAGTTCCCTCTAGCACCTCCACTTCCCCCTCTTTCCCTTCAACCACCAATAGCATTCCCTGCGACTCCACCCCGCGCAGTTTCGCAGGGGCGAGGTTCTTTACGATAATAACCTTCTTCCCAAGGAGCTCCTCTTTTTCCACTTCTCCCGCAAGGCCGGAAACGACCTGTATTTCTTCACCCCCCATGCGCACCTTCTCAACATACAGCCTGTCCGCATCCGGATGGTTCTCAACCGAGAGGACTTCTCCCACTTCCAAATCCAAGTCGGAAAAGCCAACCTTCTTCTCCGCGGCATCCTTGGATTCCCCACTTCCGCTTCCGCCTGAGAACCTCTCTTTGAGTTGCGCAATCTCCTTATCCTCAATCTTCCTAAAGAGTATCTGCGGCTCCCCGATTGCAGAGCCTGAATCGAGCCCAAGCTTCCCGGCTTCTTCCCATCCGCAGGAGGATTCTCCGCCCCCGCATCCGGGGGCAGGTTCCCCACCTTTGCCATTGAGCATTCCCGCAATCTTCGCGGAAGTTTCCGGCAAATACGGCGAGCATAGGATTCCTATGTCCCGGACCTGGTTTGCAAGGACATACAGCACGGTTGCCGCACGCTCCCTATCCTCCTTTACGAGAACCCATGGCGCATTCTCCTGGAAATACCTGTTTGCGTTCTTGCAGAATTCAAGGATGTGCTGCAAGCCCTCCTTTAGCTTCACAGAATCCAGCGCGCAGTCCACCTGAGAGATAACTTCTTTTTGCGAATTGAGGAATACGATATCCCCCGGAGTTAGCTCGCCCCCTGGAGGCACCCTCCCCTCAAAGTTGTTCTTTATGAACACAAGCGTCCGATTGACAAGATTCCCAAGGTTCGCAACCAGTTCGTTGTTGTTTTTCTCCCCGAAATCCTGCCACGCGAAATTAGTGTCCGCATTCTCGGGCCTGTTCCTAATGAGGTAGTATCTCCACACATCGGCACTAACGCCCGATTCCATCGCGCCGTTCCCGAATACCCCCGTATTCCGCGATTTGGAGAACTTCCCGCCTTCATAGTTTAGGAACTCGGTCGTGCTAATATGATGCAGGAGCGTCCAGCCCTGCCTGCTCCCAATCAGGCTTGAAGGGAAAACGACCGTGTGGAAGGGGACGTTGTCTTTTCCCATGAACTGGTATAGCGCAACATCATCTGGGTTCTTCCACCATTTTTCCCAATCCGGAACGCAGTTTGCGGTAATGGAGATGTAGCCTATTGGCGCATCAAACCACACGTAGAACTTTTTCCCCTCAAACCCTTCAAGGGGAACGGGGACTCCCCACTCCAAATCGCGCGTAATCGCCCTCTTGCGCAGCCCCTCGTTCAACCATCCTTTGGTAATCGCAACCGCATTCTCATCCCAGCAGCCCTCCACGGATGCTTTTGCAATCCACTCTTTTAGCTCCCCTTCTATTTTTGGGAGGCTGATAAAGAGGTGCTTTGTCTTCTTCTTTATTGGCGTGCTCTTTGTAACCTTGCTAACAGGATTCAGGAGTTCGGTGGGGGAAAGGAGCGTTCCGCATTTTTCGCACTGGTCCCCGCGCGCGCCTTCGTATGAGCACTTGGGGCAGGTCCCCTCAACGTAGCGGTCTGCAAGGAACATCTTCGCTTCCGCATCGTAGAGCTGCTCCACTTCCTCTTCTTCAATGTAGCCATTATCGTAGAGCCCCATGAATATTGATTGCGTTATCTCCGCGTGCTTGGGCGTGGACGTCCTCCCAAAATAATCAAAGGAAATCCCGAACCACTCATAGACGCCCTTGTGTATTGCGTGGTACTTGTCGCAGATTTCCTTGGGCGTTAGCCCCTCTTCGCGGGCCTTGATTTCGGTTGCAGTCCCGTATTCGTCGGTTCCGCAGATGTAGAGGGTTTCGTATCCTTTTAGCCTGCAATATCTGGCATAAACGTCGGCACTGAGCACACAGCCCACGATGTTTCCAAGGTGCGGCACGTTATTTACGTACGGAAGCGCGGAGGTAATTAGTATTCTCTTGTCCGCAGGCGTCTGGGTCTTCCCCTCCCCGTTTCCGGAACCTCCCCCGGAGCCGCCTACAGAACCGCTTGCGCCCCCACCCACGCTTCCCGCTTCCCCTGCTGCCGCTTCCTCTTTCCCGCTGCTTCCGCAGGCACATCCGCAGCATCCATGAGCATTAGAATCATCTGTAATTTGAACCACCTTCTGGTATAGTCTGCCTCAAAGTTTTTTTAAGGCAGTATCCCGCTGCTGCCTGCAGCGGCAGGCTCATTCATGCATTTAAATAAACTTCGCGGCAGGTTTTAACCATGAGCGAAGCCAATCGCCCAATCCCCATCCCCGCAGGCAGGCAGAAGCCCGGCCTAAAGCGCGGCAGGCTCAACTTTAAACTAGGAAGGGGCAGCTACGGAATCAATTGGGGCTCAAAAAAGAGTAATCCGGAGGGAACAAGGAGGCTTGCGGGCATCAATTTCCATGGGCTCGCAGAGTGCCAGGCAAAAACGCAGGCAGGCATAAACCTCTCCGCAGTTTCCGTTTCAAGCCACCAGGGGCGGCACGCCGGAAGCCAGTATGGGGTGAATGCCGCACTGGCTTCAACGCGCAGGAGCACCTTTGGCCTCAACATGTCCCTTGGCTCAATAGTTTATAGGGCGCAGTCGGGCATCAATCTTGGCGTATTCCAGTGCGGGAGGCACAGCAGCGCATCCCAGAATGGAATATCCATCGGAGCCCTCAATGTCTTTCCAAAGCAGAGGGGCATCAACATAGGAGCCCTAAATATCGCAAACCAGTTCGGGATAAATATCGGGCTTGTAAACCAGGATTCTAACCAGATTGCCTATTGCACAAAAGGCGGCACCCGGTTTAGGGGGCAGAAGGGAGTAACCTTAGGATTGACAAATGCAGTGGACTACCAGGACGGGGTTTCCTTCGGAGTAATAGATTTCGTCTGGATTGCGGCAAGGGGGCTAAAAATTTCCATATTTTCCTTTGTCGAGAAGCTCAGGGGGGTGGCATTGGGCGCATTCTTGCGCATAAACGATGCAAAGGGAATGGCGCTCTCCGCAGTCTCCAAAATCGCAAACCTTACGGGGCTATCCGTATCAGCCCTTCATGCAAGCGCGCAAACCCTAAGCAAGGGCGTGCTCATTGCCCCCATAACGCGGGTGGATGAGGGCCGCAATTCAACCGGGCTCCAGATAGGGCTCCTCAACATACGCAATGATGCGAGAATCAGGTATCTCCCATTAATCGCAATCAGCGTTAGGAAAACCGGGGATGGGCCCTACTGACACCCCACCAATCGCAGAAGAAAAACCGTGCAACTGGCCAAAAAATGGAAAACGGAAAAATCCGAAAAAAGGGGAGAAAAGAAAACTCCCTCTGGGAAAAGGAGAAAAGAATTCAATTTACGAGAACGCCGTTTACGAGGCCGTCCTGGCCCACGCGGTTGGTTACGCGGACTTTTCCCAGCGAAGTGTTGAGGATTGCGCCCTTGGTAATTATGTTCTGCCTCGCGTAGTGCGGGTTGTGGCTCTCTATTACGCCCTCGATTTTCGCCTTCTGGCTCTTGCCCTCAACGACCACGTTCACGTACGCCGCCCTCTTGATTCTCGGGCGGGTGGTTCCGCCGCGCTTCCTCATGGTTTCCTTGCGCCCTTCTTCTGCCACCTTGGTAGCGGAGAACACGCCTCCCATGTGAGAGAGCTTCTTGTCCCTGTAGCGGCCCTTTCTTCCCCCGCTGCCGGAGGAGACCTTCTTTTTGCGAGCTTCATGATATTCGTCCATTCCAATTCCACCTGATTCTATGAATAGTAAGCTTCATTTATAGGATAGTAATATTTTAATACCTGCCCCTTCCCAATCCATCCATGCTCGCGGTTTTTGGCTCCTCGGATTTAAGCGCACAAGAGCTTGAAAAAAAGGCAAAAGGGGAGGGAATCCTCCTCATAAACCCCAAAAAGGTAAATTGCCTAGAAGAGCTCAATCTGGCCGAGGCGCTCTCAAGTGCCGCAATAAGAGAGGGGAGGAACATCGCAAAGAAAGAGGAAGCGGAATTCCTTCTTTGGCTCTCTGCGAAAACCAACATAAAAAGCGCATTCGATTCCCATTCTTTCAAAACCCCAAAAGAGCTGCTCCTAGTCTCGCTCAACAAAAAGCACTCAAAGCCAAGGCTCTTAGAACTCTTCATGATGAAGGAAGAACAGCCGGAGTTAAGGGAGGAGGCGACCCCGGATGAAATAGAGGGAATCTCGCTTTCAAGAATCTAGCTCCTGGATAATAGCATGCTCGTTGCAAGCCTTCTGCGGAACCCGCCACTCAGGCGCTTCCTTCTTTTAGCCCCTCAAGGAGCACGTCCTCATCAATTGGCAGTTCGATTCCCAGGAGCTTGTGTATGAACATGAAGATTTGCACGACTTTTTCGGTGTCCTTGGAGGTCTGCCTCGCCATCTCACGAAGGTCCATGTCCTTGCCGATTAGCTGGTAGAGCATTACGCCCTCCCTGCCGTATCTCTTGTAAACAGAATACCCGTCTTCCCCGTATTTCCTCTGGATTTCGGGGCGCGCGGCGGGCTCTAGTTTCACAACCCCGTCGCGCTGCAAAACATCCAGTATCTCGCAAACAGTATAGAGGGGCAGCCCGGTTTTTATGGAAAGCTCCACCGCGTCCCGGCTCCCGTTGATTAATTCAAGCACCTTTACACCCGGCTGCTTGTATTTTAGCATAAGGTTGGTCTTTGCCTGGAGCTCCTTTATCATCCCGCCCCCGACCTTGTTTGGCACTGTGAGGGTAAATGCCTTCCCTTCCTCTCCCCCAAGCGGCTTGTCGGGGGTGCTCTGCTCTTCTAGCATCGGCGCAAAGCCGATGTCCGCTTTGGCAGTGGCCGCAGCGGAGGATGCGGGCGCCGATGGCCCGGAAGACGGCTTTTTCGCCCCCGGGTGCTCAAGCTTGATTATGCCCTCTTTCTCCATGAAATCGAGCATCTCAATTAGCGTTTTCTCGGTTACCCCGGTTGAGCGCATAATCTCTTCTGCGGTCCTCTGCCCGTCTATTAAGTTATATACCTTGATTCCCTTCTCCCCGTATTTTGCTTTTATCTTCTTCTCTCCGGGGGTAAGGAAAATGTCCTCTTCGTCTTCTTCTGAGGATTCCTCACCGGGGCCTTCCCCGCTATCTGGCGCAATCTCCCTCTCGGAAGTGCCGAATTCCTCCTCCCCAGGCTCCTCCTTTTGCTTCCCCTTCTTGGGCTTTTCCTCCTCTTCCTCTTCGGCAGGCTCTTCCGGCGCGGCTTCCTCCTCGCCGAAATCAAGTGGCATTAGCTCGTCTTCTTCCGCCGCGGGAGCCTCCTCCTCCTTTGCAGCAGGCTCAGGCTCCTCCTCTTGCTTCCCCTCCTTGGGCTTTTCCTCTTCGGCGGGCTCCTTGGTTTCCCCCTCCTTGGGCTCCCCTTCCTCCTCTTTCTCTGCGGCCTCTTCCACCCCGAATTCCATTTCAGGGCTGATTTCGGAGTCGTCTCCAATGGGCGTTATCTCCTCTTCCTCCTCCGGAGCTATTTCCTCTTCGGGAGCAATCGTTATGGGGGTTGGCTCCTTGGGCTTGCCCTTCTTGGGTTTTGGCTCCTCCTCTTCCTCCGGCTCAGGCTTCTCCTCTTCCTTCTTCCCGGGCGCCTCCTTCTCCCCCTCTTTTTCCTCTTTTGCAGGCGCCTTCTTCGCGGGCTCTTCCTCTTTGGCTTCGCCCACGTCCTCAATCATCCCTTTTTTCTCAAAGAAGCCTAGTATCTCAAGGACGTCTTTTTTCTCCATGCCGGTTTTCTCAAGGAGCTCCTTTACGCTGATGCCGCTTTTCCTAACTGAGCGGTATACTTTTAGCCCGTCTTTCTTGAATTTCTTGAGTATTATGTTCTGGTTCTTGAATTTCTGGAGGCTGTTTTTCTCAACCTTCCGGATTTCCCTTGCGAGTTCCTTGTCGCCTGCCATTTTTTTCGTTTTCTCCTGCTGCTCTTGCGAGTTTACGCATAACATTCCCCATAATCTTTATTAACCCGTATTCTCCCTTCCCGCCGCGGAAACGCCCCGCCCGCAGCGCGCAACCATCTCCAGCACCCTCCTTCCCGCCCCCGCCGGCCATGGGGATGGCCGGCGCTGTAGAAAACATGTTTGGGATGGGGCATCAGGGCAGTTTCGGGTTTTGCGTTGCGGGTTGTGCGCTCCCTCCAGAGCCCAAAACCCTAAACCCAAAACAAGGGGGCCAGGCATCCTTTCTACAAAGCCGGGATGACCGAAATCTTTTAAATACAAAATGCAGGATTAGCACGCATGGAAATGGAGGACCTCCTAATAAGCACGGGTGTAGATTCACTCATACGCCTCGTAAAGGAGAGGGGGAAAGTGGAGCTCCTAATGGCCTCCGAACTCCTGGGCCTCCCGCAGGCAACCGTGGAGGACTGGGCGCACATTCTCGAGGAAGAAGGCATAATAAAGATAGACTACCAGCTCACAAAAGTCCATTTCGTCTGGGTCCCCCCGACAGCCGAGGAAATAGAAACCAAGAAACAGGTTTTCCAGAGGCGCAAGGGCCAGCTTGAAACCGACATCTCAACGCTTGAGGAAATCCAGGAAACCGGCAAGAGCGAACTCCAGGCATACTCGGACGTTCTTGATAAAATCTCGGACAAGTTCTCCAAGGACTTTGAGAAACTAGACGAGCTATCCAAGCAGATTGAAACCGCCAGGGGCGCAAAGGAGGAAGCCTCCCGCGCATCGCTGGAGAAGATGGAGGGGTTCAATTCCAAGCTGGATGACATGGAGGAATCCCTGCAGGAACTTGAGGCCCAATTAAAGGGCGCGTCCAGGGATTTCGGGAAATCCGGCGCCAAGGACAAGATGGGCTCAATTGCAAAGTCAAAAGAGCACATAGCCGAACTAGGCGCAAAGCTAGACGAGCTTGCAAAGCGCGTGGAAACCCTGGGGGGCAAGAAAGGCTCCGGCGGCAAGGTGGACGTAGGGAGCGTAAAATCCGACTTTGAGGCCATGCGCAAGGATTTCGCCCGCGTGCGCAAGGAATCCGAAACCCTTGGCTCGATGATTTCGGAGTTCAAGGCAAACGCGGACATGATAAAAGAGGCCATGCCCCACATAAAACAGCTCTCAAGCGGCGCCGCACGCGCCAAGAAGGAGCTGGAAGCCGAATACGCGAAACTGGAATCGCTCAAAAAGGAGCTGCCCGCACTTGAGAAGCACATAAAAGACGACCTTGAAGTGGCAGGTCAGTACGCGGAAACAATCCGCATCGCCCACGATGTCCTAGACAAGGTCCCCTCAAAGGGGGAAATCCTAAAGCGCATGGACGCGCTTGAGAAAGAGGAGGGCCGCATGGCCTCCGAGTTCCGCAAGATGGAATCCCTGCTCTCTGGAGTAGAAGGCAGCGTCCTCTCAATTGGCGACCTCATGGAGGAGCTTGAGGCGATGAAGGATGAAATTGAGGGCGCCCGCGAGCAGCTCTCATCCGATGCGGAAGAGGTCCTCTCCTCAATAGAGGAGGAAACCTCCACCTACTCAACATTCCAGAAGATAAAGGCAAAGGCAAAGACCTCAATAGATGCATACCTCGCCCAGCTTGCGAAAATCCGCAAGGAGAGCGCCCAGATAAAAAAGGAAATTGAGGAGGCCGAGAAGGCGGGCAGGGACAAGGCGCAGGAGCTATCCAAGTCCGTTTCCCCGCAAACCGCCAAGGAGGCGCTTGAACTAGTGGAGCAGCTCCGCAAGAAGAGGGAGGAGCTCCAGAAAATCCGCAGGCTAATATCCGATTTGCACTCGCGCTCCAGCATGATAGAGAAAAACGTAAAGCTGCTATCAAAGGAAGCCAAGCTAATATCCCTCCGCGAAGGGGGGCAGGGAGCCCCTGCCAAAAAGGGGGGTTTGGAAGCGGGCAAAACAAAGGAAAAAGCGGCGCTAACTACCGAAGAGCAGCAGGACTTCGAGCGCAAAAGGAAGGAATTAAAAAGCCTAATACGTAAGTTATGGGAATCCGACTGATGGTGAATCAATGGCCAGGAGCAAGAAATCATCCAAAAAACCGGGCAGCAAGCCTGCCTCAAAGAAGACCGTAGAGGAAATAGTCAAGAAAATCAAGGAATCCCGGGCCATGAGGGAACGGGAGGTTCCCGCAGATGAGCCCGAAGATGATGAAATGCCTGCATTGGAACCCTCCAGCAGGAAAGAAGACTTCCCCCGCATAGAAGACGAGGGCGTCCCCCCGCTTGAAGATTCGGAAGAGGAAGGCGGGGATGATGGGGAAGACGATGATGAGGATGAAGGAGTGCCCTCGCCATCAGTGGGCGCTGCGCCCCCAAGCCCTTCTGAGAAAGCAGAAATTCCAAAAGAGCTTGAAGTTGCGGCAATGGTTGAGCGCACACAGGAGTTTGAGCCCATTGCAGAGAGGCCCGCCTCCAGGCACAAGGTCCTTGATTCATACACTTTCCTAAGCGAGGCAATCCCGGTTGAAATCTCCATACTCCGGAAGGAGGATTTCGTGCCCATCTACTCAATTTCAATCCCCGGAATCGCGGGAGGCACCAAGCTCCTTTTGGAAACCAAGCTCCGGGCAGAGCTGATTTCGGATGTGAAACTCGACATAACCGAAATCCTCGACCCAAAGAAGCAGCAGATGGTCAAGGCGAAATTCCAGGATTCGGCCATGCGCGTATTGGGCAGGAACTTTGCCCAGCTCCCGGAATCCAAGATGAGGATTCTAGCGTCCTACCTAATCCAGAACACCCTGGGCCTAGGGGAACTGGAAACCCCCCTCCACGATGACTTCCTAGAAGAAGTCGTTGTCAACAACTCCCGGGACCCGGTCTGGGTTTACCACAAGAAATACGGCTGGTGCAAGACCAACCTCCGCCTAAAAAACGAGGAGCGCATCTACGATTATGCGGCACTCGTTGCAAGGAAGGTGGGAAGGCAGATAAACATCCTCTCTCCGCTGCTTGATGCGCACCTCCCAAGCGGGGACCGTGTAAATGCAACCCTGTTCCCGGTTTCCAACTACGGAAACACGCTTACAATCAGGAGGTTCTCAAGAAACCCCTGGACGATTACCAACCTGATTCGGGGCAAGACGATAAGCCCCGAGGTCGCCGCCACAATCTGGCTGTGCGTGCAGAGCGAACTCTCATTGGTAGTCGCAGGAGGGACCGGAAGCGGAAAAACCTCGTTCCTAAACGCCCTCTCCGGGCTAATCCCGGCAAACCAGAGGATAATCTCAATTGAGGACACAAGGGAGCTTACGCTTCCTTCATTCCTGCACTGGGTGCCCATGGTCACAAGGGAGCCAAACCCCGAAGGCAAGGGTGAAGTCTCCATGCTTGACCTGATGGTCAATGCGCTGCGCCAGAGGCCCGACCGCATAGTTGTCGGAGAAGTCAGGAGGCAGAGGGAAGCGGAAGTGCTCTTTGAGGCGATGCACACCGGGCACTCGGTATACGCAACCCTCCACGCGGATAACGCCCAGCAGACAATCAGCAGGCTGGTGAACCCGCCAATCAACGTGCCGGAGGAGAACCTGGATGCACTTGCGGGCGTGGTCGTCCAGTACCGCCAGAGGAGGAAGAACGTGCGCAGGACCCTTGAGTTTGCGGAAGTGCAGAAGATGGGCAAGCTAAACACCATCTACCGCTGGGACTCCAAGCGCGATGTGACCGTGAAATCCGGCAACCTCAGCTCAATTGCAAACACGATCGAACTCTACTCCGGGCTTACCCCCAGGGAGATAGATGCGGAAATATTGGAGAAGGTGTCCGTCCTCAACTGGATGGTCAAGCACGGCTACGAAGCCGTCAACGAGGTAGGTTCGATAGTTTCCCATTACTACCGGGACCCAGAAGAGGTTCTCGGTGCGGTAAAAAGGAAAGCCAAATGGGAGTTCTGAGGCAGCAAAATGGATTTTCGCACGGCAACGGATGAAGTGTACCGGGTTGAGCAGAACGCAAAGGAATACGTTCCCCCAAAGGCACAAATGCAGGAGGCCAAGCGCCCCCTTGAGCTCTCGCCCCCGGACATAAGCGAAATGGAGTATAAAGACATAATCAGCCAGTATATGCGCCTAGAAAAGATAATTAGCGCCTCAAGCATGGACATGGGCCTTGGAGGCAGGGGGGGAGCGCCCTCTGCGGCAGCCCCTTCGGCAAAGAAGGTCGCGGAAGTGGAGCAGGAGATGCAGAAAATCGCAATCAAGGGCGCAAAGGAAGCCGCCCAGATTTCCGCCCCAACCCCCCAGGCAAAAGAGGAGCTTGAAGTCTCAAAGCGCCTCCCAATCACTTCTAGCGGGGCTGAGCGCGAAGAGCCTGCTTACGGGCCAGAGCCCGAAGAGGAGCCCAAGCCTCCCGAGATTCCCGCGGAGGCAGGGGAAGAAGAGCCCCAGAAGACCGTTGGGGAAGATGAGATGGAACTCCCGTTTGAGGAGCCTTCAGCAGAAGAGGGAGAGGCTCCCGCAGAAGCAAAGGAGGAAGAAGAAAGCTGGGAAATCCCCTTAGAGAGCGGGGGCGAGCCAGCACCTTTGCAGGAGGCAAAGGAGCCGGAGCCCCCCAAGCCCCCAGAACCTACGGAAGAATCCGCAGCGGCAGGTGTGCCCTTCGGGTTTGAGGAGCTTCCAGATGAGATGCCCTCAACTTCTGCAAAACCTTCCGCCAAGGAGATGGGCATAACCCCGACAATTCGCATACCCGTTCCCGCATTCTTGTCCGAATCCCCAATAGAGAAGGCGGAAGCCGCAATCTCCAGGCTGGAAGTGCAGGTTGGCGCCCAGATGACCGGGAAGAAGACCAAGAAAGTGGATTCTGCCGAAACCAAGAAGCGCATGCTGGAACTAACAAGGGAACTCTTCAAGGAGCGCTCAATGAACCGCCGCGCGGAAATCAAGAAGGAAATAGTCATGCTAAAAGAGCTCCTCACCAAGGGAGGCAAGGGAGCCAAGGCCAAGAGCGGCGGCCTCCCGGAAGGCTCAATGTATTCTGCCCTCCGCAGCGAGCAGGATTATGAATTCAAGGAAGCCCTTGACAAGGTCCAGGAAATCTATGAGGAAAACAAGAAGATGCTCGTTTCCGCAATGGACGCAAAGCGCGCAATAGAGCACCGCGAGCCCGCATTTGAGGCATTCTCCAAGAGCATGGTGGATTTGGAGCAGGGGCTTGATTTGCTTGTGGACAAATACCAGGATTTCCTTGCCAAAAAGCACGTTTCCGAACTAGAAAAGCTGGATGAGCGCGGGCAGGCAACCAAGGATTCTTCCAAGCTCGCAGCCAGCCTGGAAGACAAATACTCACGCGAGTTTTCCTCGCTAAAGAACACGATTGGGGAGCAAATCCACTCCCAGATAGAATCCACCCGCGCGGTGCTCTTTGAGTCCGCGGGAGACCCCGCGGCACAGAAGCTCTCGCAGGTGGCAAACGCTTCGGAGGAAACGGTATTCAACTTCCTCCAGGCAAGGGATTCGCGCACCTACGAGAGATACGCAAGGGGCGAGATTACCCGCGCCCAGGCCCTATCAAGTGCCCGCAGGCTCATGGCAAAGGAGCTGGGCGTGGACGAAGATTCCATAAACAAGACATTCGGGGGCAAATAATCCGCCCCCAAAGCGGTGAATACACATGAACCAGAAACAACAAGTGACTCCCGTTGCCCTTCCGGCAAGGAACTACGCTTCAAGGAGCGCACTGCGCTCCATCTCAGAATACCTGCTCCCCTATTTCCCGGCAGTAAGGAAGCAGATGGTCTTGGGGGGAATGGCGGAAACCCCCGAGAGGTTCATGGACAAGGTTGTGCTCTCCGCACTATTTGCGGCGTTTGCGCTCACAATATTATCCTTCTCGGTGCTGCACGCTCTCCAGATGGAAACTATCCTCTCGCTCCTGGTTTTCCCGCTTTTTGCGATAATCGTTTTCTTCTACCTGATGATGTACCCCACAGTCATGGTGCTAAAGAGGAAGAGGGCGATAGACTATGAGCTCGTTTTCGCGGTCAGGCACCTCCTAATAGGAATCCGCTCCGGGATGCCCCTCTTTGATGCGATGGTCGGGGTTTCCCGCGGATATGGGGAAGTGAGCAGGGAGTTTAGCAAAATCGTGGAAAAAGTCACCCTCGGAATGCCGATTTCCCAGGCAATGCGCGAAATCGTGCAGGTAAACCCTTCTCCCGCATTCAGGAGGGTAATGATACAGCTTGCAAACGCCGTGGGTTCCGGAGGCGATGTCGCAGACGCCCTTGAAGTGGTCCTAAACCAGATTTTCAAGGAGCAGGTAATTGAGCTAAAAGCTTATGGGCAGAAGCTCAACCCGCTAATAATGTTCTACATGATTTTCGGCATAATCTTCCCCTCATTGGGGCTCGCATTTGCGATAATACTGTTCTCCTTCCTGGGTTCTGGGAGGTTTGAGCTCAACGCGTTTGTGCTCCTGCTGTTTTTGCTGATGGTATCTGTAATACAGTTCATGTTCCTTTCAATAGTGGAGAGCTCAAGGCCGAAGTATGCATTCTGAGGGATGAAAATGAACACGCTAATGGGTTTTTACGAAACAATCGGGAGGCTTCTCTCAAGGAAGAAAATCAAGGCAATTGAGCGCGCCCTAAGCGGGGCGGGAGTCACGATTCCCGCAGAATCCTTTGTGGGCTTCTTCCTCATAGTGGGAGCCCTGGCATCGCTTTTCGTGTTCTTGATATTCCTGCACATCTCCGCAGTGCCAAGGTTCATATACGCGCTATCTCCAGGGATGATGCTTCCTGATTTCGCGCTCATAATCCTGAGCCTAATAGCCGCAATAGTGGTCACTTTCGGGGCAACCTTCCTTGCGTTCTGGGCGGTAATCCTGCTCCAGACGGAAGCGAGGAAATCCGCGGTAGAAGAGGTCCTTCCGGACTTCCTGACCCTGATGGCCGCCAATATCCGCTCCGGGATGACAATAGACCAGGCAATGTGGTATGCGGCAAAGCCAGAATACGGCCTCTTTTCAATAGAAGTCCGCAGGGTCGTAAAGAACGCATTCTCCGGGGAGGCAATTGAGAAATCCCTTGACAGGCTGGATATGCGCTTCAATTCCCGCGTGCTGCACAGGACCCTCCTGCTCCTAAAGCAGGCCCTTGCAACAGGGGGTGAAACCGCGGAAATCCTGGAGGAGACCGCGCAGGATGCTCGCGACGTTGCAATGCACAAGAAGGACATCGCCTCCACCCTCCTAGTCTACATCATTTTCCTGGTGTTCGCTTCCGCAGTCGGAGCGCCTTTCCTGTTTTCTGTCTCCAAAACCCTCATTGCGGTATTGGCAAGCGCGTTTGCATACATGCCCGCAGGGGGACTGGACTCCTCTGCAGGGGTATTCACCAGCTTCCTGATAACCCCCTCTGCGCCATCGGTGAGCACGGATGAATTCTTCTGGTTCAGCATGGCGCTGGTATTTGTTACTTCGCTTATAGGTTCGCTCCTGCTTGGAATAGTCCAGGCCGGCTCGAAAACCCAGGGCATAAAGTTCTTCCCGCTCATGCTGGGAGCCTCTTATGCGGTATATTTCCTGGTGTCTTCGGCCCTGGAGTCGATGTTTGCGAGTATGTTCTTCTAGAAGAGGTGTAATGAAATATGAAAATGAAAAAAGGGCAAGCCGCCATGGAGTACCTAATGACGTACGGGTGGGCGATACTTGCAATCATAATCGTGATTGCCGCTCTCATCTACCTTAATCCGTTTAGCGCTCCTGAGCTGTGCCTGTTCCAGCAGCAGGGCTTCTCTTGCAGCGAGCCCCAGCCACAGGTTTACCTAAACGACCAGGGCGAGGTCATGATGAACGTCCGCATCTGGAATAAGCTTGGGAAGAGCATAGAGATCAAGAGGGTGTTCTGCACTACCGCGCAGACTTCCGAAGTGGACTCTAGTAATTCCCATGTGCATGTCGTTCCCGGTGATGATGGGCACTTGGTCCCCACGGGTTCGTACATGACCTTCAGCGGAGACCCCAACGCACATGATACTGGCATCGCCTGCTACAATGCAGACGACAACGAATTGCAGCTGGCCCCGAACCAGGAGTTCCGCGGAAGGCTGATTGTCTGGTACAACTACGAGAATGACCTTGACAAGACAATCCTCCACGAATCTCAGGCAAACGTAATCTCGCTGGTAGTCGAGTGAGCCTGGAATTCCTTCTTTATTTTATTTTTTCCTTTTTTATATCCCTTTAAAAACATTCTCTAACACATTTTATCCATGCCGTCTGGACCTACGAGCATTGGCAGGGTAAATTCCATCCGTGCAGTCCCAAGAAGGTGCGCATCTTTCCCCTCCACATCCATAATGGAGCCAGAGAAGCACAGCCGCTTTTATAATCTGGCGAACTTCCTAAAAGACAGATTTCTGAATGCTATTTTGACATTCTCTGCGGCAATCGTATCCAAACCTGGAACATCCGGCTTTGGGAGGAAGGGCCTGCTCTTTGCAGGCATGGTCCTGGGTGCGATAGCAGCCTCCTGTTCTTCCCCAGCCCCCAATCCGGATGCTGGCCAAACCGACCAGAGCCAAGAGATTGTGGTATCGGAGAATGTGCACGTGATTCCAGATGATCAGGCGGCACAGGCAAGGCTCCTTGGGGATGATGTGGTTTTCCCGGCAGATGGGAACGAAGACTTGATAACTCTGGATAAAGAAGACATAATCGTTTCTGGGTACGAGAGGGGGTTCCTTCGTGAAGTGAGGGGAGTTGAGGAAACGGACGATGAGATAATCCTCCGTACGAAGCAGGCAACCCTTGAGCAGGTTTTTGAGAAGGCACATTTTGAATACACAATCTCCATCAAGCAAGAAGAACAGCCTGCATCCCCAGTAACAAGTTACGCCCTGCTTCCGGAAAGGCCAGAAGATGAGATTGATAGCTCCTTTTTTTGGGATTTCAGCGGAACAGTTCTTTGCGATGGAGAGTCTAGCAAATGTGGTTTGCCACTATATGTTGAGATAGAACATGGAAGAGTGGAGTTCGCCCCCCACCTGGAAGCGGAAATTGTGATAACCGATAATCAATTGGATTACTTTAGGTTTGAGGCTGGAGGGGACTTTGCTGCGAGTATAGAGCTGGAGGCCAAGCCCGAAAGACAACTCAAGGCGGAATTCAAAGAAGAGATAAAGATTGGTGAATATTGGACTGTGTTCTGGACCCCTAGCGTCCCCCCAATTCCTATAGTTAACGGGACCGTAGGGTATCTGGTGCCTGGTTTCGAGATAGATGCCGGTGCGGAAGTTTCATTTGGTGCCGGAGCTAAGTCCAGTCTGAGAGTGGGGGCAGAGTACGATTCTGGAAAATGGGAAACCATAAACGAGTTCTCTTTTGATTATTCAAGTTATGGTCCCAGTTTGGATTTTGAGGTGGGTGTGGAAGCCAAAGCATATATCTATCCAACATACTACTTCAATCTTTATGGGGTTGCTGGACCTTATCTTTACATGGGCCCGAATGCATATCTCGATTTGGAGGTATTTCCTGATTGTGAATGGGAATTGGGCGCAGGCGCATATGGGGAAATTGGGGTTCAGGTTAATGTTCTGGGAGAAACGATAGCAGGGTATGGGGAAACATTATTCAATGAGAGGGTACCGATTACTGAGGGAGTCTGTTGGGAGGGAGATAGTGCTCTGGATACCGATTATAATTTGGATACTGGAACTTGGGACGAGTTAGATACTGAAAATTGGGATAGTGGGGACGCGGGCACAGTTCTGGATGCGGGGATCCCCCAGGATACGGACACTGATTCAGAGAATGATAGTGAAGGTGATTCTGAATCAGCAGTAACTGTTGATCTGCCTGGAACACTTGCGTGGGCAAAGCACGTTGGCAGCGAAGGTTGGGATTATCCAGAAGACATTGCAGTATTTGAGGATGGATCCTTCACACTCATTGGTGTTGTCCGGGGTAAGAATGATTGGGAGAGCATATCCTTTGGTGAGGATGAGCAAAACAGAATGGATTTGCCATACGTTGGAGGGCAGTCAGGAGATTTTTTCATTGCAAGATACGACAAAGAAGGTTCACTATCTTGGGCTAGGTCTGCCGGAAGTGCAGATGGAGATGATGCCCGGGGCGTACTTGCTCTTCCTGATGGCTCGTCAGTAGTGGTAGGGGAATTTACACGGAGCCCAGTAATCTTCGGGAGGGGCGAATCCGATGAAATTTCTTTGAGCACTGAAAAAGAATCAGATTACGTTTCTTTTGCTACAGGTCCAGGCCTTGGTTCGTTTATAGCTAAATACTCTCAGGATGGCACTCTTCTCTGGGCTGAAGCTAACGAAGCAGACTGGTGCGAAGATGTTTCATTCCTTTCCGATGGCTCGTTTGTTATGGTTGGAAACTTTAGGGGTCCCGAAACGGTTTTTGGCGAAGGAATGCCAAACGAAACAATTCTAGCCGAGACAGATGGGTCCATTTTTATTGCAAGATATAGTTCTGATGGGGAGTTTCTCTGGGTAAAATCCGCGGGCATGGGCGGAGGAGAGCTTACTGGTCGTTCGTTATATGATAAGGTTAATGCTGTAGATTCTGTTTCAGGCGATTCAGTGGTGCTCGCAGGACACTCTACTGCGGGGGTTCTTTTCGCTAAAGGGGAATCCAATGAAACTATGACCCGCCGTATTGATGGTTTGTTCATAGCAGAATATTCTGCAGACGGAACCTTTGGTGGTGTTAAACTGTTTGATGATGCATATCCTCATGATATGGGGGTTTCTTCAGATGGTTCAATTCTTTTAGTGGGGGATCAGAGTCGTTTGGGGGATACTCCCTTTATTTCTAAGTATGTCTCTGGAGATACCTTCTCTTGGCTTAATTCCGTATCCGGGGAAGGGGAGGGGGTGGCATCCGACCTCGCAGTTTTTCAGGATGGTTCTTCTGCAGTAATAGGCACGTTTGAAGGTTCCGCGACCTTTGGTGAAGGAGAGGCTAATGAGACGACTTTGGATACCGGGGAGGACGCAGGAACATTTGTTGCCAGGTACACTCAAAGTGGGAGCCTTCTATGGGTAACTATGGAAGGAAATCCCGCGTATGATTTTGGCAACGCCTTGGAAGCACTCCCTGATGGTTCCCTTCTATTGACTGGAACTTTTACCGGAAGGGTTGTCTTTGGCAAAGGTACTCAAAACGAAACTATTTTGGAAGCCCCAGAGGATCGCGAGGACATCTTTATTGTGAAGTATTACTAAGTCCCAACTTTCTTCCCGCGCCCCATCGCATTCACAATAACCGGGAACAAATCCCAGCCATCCATGTGCCCCATTCCCCCTTCCATGCAAGAAAATTCATCGAACTTCTTAACAGAATCCTTCCTGAACCCGTCCCCGCAGAAGAGTATGGGAACCTCGTGCCCGCTGTGCTTTCCGCTGGCGCATAAGGTGGAGTGGTCCCCGGTAAGGACAATCCCCGCTTTCGTTTTCGCAAGGAGCGGGATGAGCTCTTTATCCACCCTTTCTATGAACTTGCGCTTTCCCCCGCAGTCCCCATCATGCGAAAAGCTGTCCGTAGCTTTTACGTGCACGAAAACGAAATCATGGTTTTTAAGCGCGGCAGCAGCCTTCTTCCCCTTGTTCTTCAAATTGGTATCCTTGGCCCCGGTTGCCCCCTCAACTTCCAAAACGTCCATCCCGATGTACCTTGCAACCCCTTTATACAGCGCCCCGCCTGCGATGCAAGCGCCGCTAAAGCCGTTTTTCTTTGCAAAAGGCTCAACCTCGCAGTATGCGCCTGCGCCCCTGCACAAGACCGCGTTTGCGGGCAGTTTCCGCCCCTTGTTCTCAGGCGCCTTGCCAAGTGCCGCCATCGCCCTTTTAGTGAACTCATTTAGTATTTTGGCAGTCTTCTCCGAGCCCTTCTTTAGCGCCCTAGACTGTGGCACCGCAACCTTTGCGTGCGGGTCGGTATCAGAAACCTCCGCCCCAAGATTGGAGCCGCGGATAACCAGCATCCCCCTATGCTCAACTGTGCTCCTAAACATCACCGTGCACCCCTCAATCTCCATGTCCCTTATATACTTTTCCAACTTCATTGCAGCCGAAGTCTCAATCCTCCCTGCCCTCCTGTCTATGATTTCCCCATTCTCCACAGTGGCAAAGTTCGCCCTGAATGCAACGTCCCCCTTCCTTAGTTCCATCCCGGAGCCCAGAGCCTCAAGCGGGCCCCTCCCGCAATAAGATTCCCAGTAAGGGTACCCAAGCAGGGTAAGGTGCGAGGTGTCGCTTCCTGGGACGTTTCCCCTCCCGATGGGAGAGAGCATCCCGCAGATTCCCGCTTTCGCGAGCTTGTCCATGTTCGGGGTTTTCGCACCCGACAAAGGAGTCTTCCCCCTGGAATCCGGGAGGTCCCCAAGCCCGTCTAGTATAATGAGTATCGCTTTTTGCATACTCCCAAACTCCAAAACAATAAATTAAAGCTTTTTGGAGTTCAGAGCCTCTCCAAAGCAATATGCCATTTAGGGCCCATAGCCCTCCCCGCCATTAGTATACATATTGCGCAATTTTAAAGAAATCTGCCAGATGCACAGAATAGCGGAAACGCGATTATCAGACGTAATTGCGGAATAGCGGAAACGTACCCTCTTCTTCCAAATGCTTATTAAACCATGCCAATATACATCCTTAATCCTATGAGCGAGCAGGATACTTCTTCTCTGGTTTCGGTCTTCGAGGACTTCTTCACTAATATCTATAAGGAAAGAATCAACGACGTCCTCTCCTCGTATCCGAGCACCCGGAGCTTAGAGGTGGATTTCGAGGACATAGACAAGTTCGACACAACCGTTGCAGACCAGCTAATCCACGAGCCGGAGGTGGTGGTAGATGCGGCAGAAGAGGCAATCCGCAACCTGAATCTCACCCTGCCTCCGGGAGTGGGGGAATTCTCCCCGCACGTAAGATTCTACAACGGCCCGGGAAACGAAATCATGATTGAGCGCCTAAGCTCAAAGAGGCTCAACGAGCTAGTCACCTTCAAGGGAATAATCACCAAGAGAACGGATGTGATGCACAAGGTGAAGATGGCGCATTTCTACTGCCAGGCCTGCAGCGAAACCTACAACGTGCAGGTAACGCGGAACTTCAAGCCGCCACGGATGTGCGCCTCCTGCAAGAAGCTCGCCCTCCTCCCAAACGAGGAAAAATCCAAGTTCGTAGACATCCAGAAGGCGGAAGCCCAGGACCTCCTGGAAAAGGTTTCCGGAGGCTCCCCCGCAGCCAAGATGGAACTCTGGTTCGAAGACGACATAGTAAACTACATCACTCCCGGGGAAAACGTGGAAGTGACCGGGATACTGAGGATAAAGCCCTCGCAGAACATGAAGCAGAAAAACGAGCTGGTTTTCAACCGCTACGTGGAAGTCGTCCACATAAAGAGCCTAAAGAGGGACTTCGAGGAAATCCACCTCACAAAAGAGGACGTTGAGCACATAAAAGAGCTCTCGGGCCACCCCGAAATCATAAACAGGATTTTCGGCTCAATCGCCCCCGCAGTATATGGATACAGCGAGGTAAAAAAAGCCCTTGCCCTCCAGCTTTTTGGGGGGACCAAGGGAAAGATGATGAAAGGGAGCGCCGCTGTGAGGGATGACATACACATCCTGCTAATTGGGGACCCTGGTATCGCAAAGTGCGCAGACGGGGATTCCGAGGTCCTCTTAGCAGATGGCTCGCTTGCAAAAATACGGGACGTGGTCGAAGAAGTCCTTAAAGAAAAGGGCAAAACCCAAGTGGAAGACGGGTTCTATGCAACGAGCAACCACGACCTGGTTTCGCTGGATTTGGACGCGAGAATATCCCCCAGCAAGGCAACGTATTTCTGGAAGCTCCAATCCCCGAAATTCATGTACGAAGTGGAAACCGGGACCGGAAAGAAAGTAACGGTAACCCCGGAGCACCCGTTTTTCATCTCTTCGGATGGCCACATCGCCTCAAAGCCCGCAAAAGAGCTAAAAGAGGGAGAATTCATCTCCACTCCGGGGAAACTGCCAATAAAAGGGAAGCTCCAGCCCATTCCCAGGCCCAGGAGGGGAAAAACCAACGCGACAAAAGCGAGGCTCCCCAAAAACCTCGATGCGGACTTTGCAAGGCTATTGGGCTACCTTGCAGGAGACGGCTATTTCCGCCGCACAAGCTCCTTTGAAATAAGCCTGACAAACAACGATTCCGGACTCTTAGCCGACTTCAATTCAATCCTCAAAAAATACGGGATACCAACGAAAGTGAAGCAGGATAGGCGCACTCGCGCAAAAACCTCATTTGCATTCTCGGTGGAATTGGGCAGTGCCCTCTCATCTCTTGGTTTGGAGGGAAAGAATGCCCGCACCAAGACAATCCCCCAGGCAATCCTCAAAAGCCGCAACAGGGAGGTTTCCGAATTCATAAAAGCCTATTTCGACTGCGATGCAACCTTGGGAAAGAGAGGAATCACAATCGCATCTGCAAGCAGGGAACTCCTCTCAAGAGCCCAGCTTCTCCTCCTGCGCTTTGGGATAATCTCGCAATTGCACAAGACCTCCTCGCGCGCAACCAATACGGCTGCCAAAAAGAGGAGAACATACTTCCGCTTGTTCATCTTAGGGGAAAACGCGAAAAAATATGCCGAGCACATAGGATTCAACTGCAAGAGGAAGTCCAAGAAGCTCGCTTCGATTTCCTCAAAGCGGGAAGAGGATTTCAATACCAACATTGACATAGTGCCCAATCTCGCTAGAATCCTGCTCAAAACCCGCAGGGAACTGGGCTTAACCCAATCCCAGTGCGGACTGCCCCGCTCCACATACGCGCATTACGAGCAGGGAAACAGGAATCCCTCCCGCAGGAGCCTCCAGAAGATTGCAGGGGCATTCAAGCGCGCAGCCCCCAAGGCAAAACCAGTCCTCCTGCTCGATTCGCTCTCCAAATCCCACGTTTTCTGGGACAAGGTATCCAGAATCCGCAGGACAAAGCCGAAGGAAAAATGGGTTTACGACCTCCAGGTCGACCCCACCCACAATTTCGTTGCAAACAGCCTGGTTGTCCACAATACGAGGTTCCTGAATTCCACGTCGACATTAGCGCCCAAATCAATGTATGTTAGCGGAAAAAGCGTTTCAGGTGTCGGCCTTACGGCCAGTGCAGAAAAAGACGAGCTCGGAGACGGGGGCTGGACGCTGAAAGCCGGTGCATTGGTTCTCGCTTCCGGAGGCATAGGCGCAATCGACGAATTCGACAAGATAGATGATGAGGACCGCGCATCCCTTCACGAAGTAATGGAAAGTCAAACTGTGTCGATAGCGAAGGCGGGAATAGTCGCAAAATTCAAGGCCAAAACCGCGATAGTTGCTGCGGCAAACCCCAAGCACGGAAGGTTCAACCAGACTAAGAACCTAGCAGACCAGTTCGACGTTCCCCCTTCACTGCTCTCGCGCTTCGACCTCATTTTCCCAATCCTCGATGTCCTAGACGAGGAAAAAGACCAGAACCTCGCAGAGCACATACTCACTTCACACATAGAAGCGGCCAGGGGCACCTACGTTGAGCAGGAAGAGCTCCTTGACAAGGAAATCCTAAGAAAATACATAGCATACGCGCGCAGGTACGTGCACCCGGTGCTATCCGATTCGGCAAAGGACAAGATAAAGGAATTCTACCTGGATTTAAGGCGCAGGGGGAAATCCTCAGGCTCGGTTCCCATAACCCCCCGTTACCTTGAAGGGCTTGTGAGGCTCGCAGAAGCCCACGCTAAAATCCGCCTCTCGGATACCGTGGAGTTCGATGATGCAAAAGTCGCAGTAGAGCTAATGGACCACGTCCTGCGCAAGGTCATGACCGACCAGGAGACCGGAAAGTTTGACGTGGACATAATTACTACGGGAAGGTCCCGCTCGCAGGTGGAAAAAGTAGAGAGGCTGCTTGATATCATAAAAGAGAAGACGCGCGACCAGGAGGCAGTTCCCAGGAATGAAGTGCTCGATGAAGCCGAATCCTCCGGAATGGACAAGGGTGCGGCAAAGCGCATCCTGCAGGAACTAATGAGGAAAGGGGAAGTCTACGAAAAAGAGCCCGGCTGGATTGCGCTAGTAGGCAATAGGTAGGCTGCAGGGCAAAGAAAGGCATTCTCTTAGCCTGCAAATCCCCGGAGGGTTTTGTTTTTTCAGAATCCCATATCCGCCCTACTTCCTTCTCCCTTTCAATTCCTCTAGAACCCTGGAGAAGGGCACGCCCCGGTTCTCAATGTAAACCAACATGAAAAAGAACAAATCCGCAGCCTCCCACGCGATTTCCGAATCCTTTTCCGCTTCAATTAGCTCGTCTAGTTCCTCACGAAGCTTCGCAATTACTTTCTCCCTGCTATTTACGATTGAAGAAACGTATGAGCCTTCTTTCGGGTTCTTCTTCCTATCAGCAATCACTTCAAGCAGTTCGGGAAGGAGCGGCTTCTCCACCCCGAAGCACGAATATTCCCCTGTGTGGCACGCAGGCCCTTCCGGCTTTACCCTGACCAAAAGAGCATCCGAATCGCAGTCCAGTTTCATTTCCACGATTTTCTGGAAGTTCTTGCTCATCTCGCCTTTTTGTATGAGTCTTCCCAGCTTCCTGCTGTACCTCCAGACGTAGCCCTCCTCTTCCATCTTGGCTACAGCTTCCGGATTCGCATAAAATAGCGAGAGCACGCTCCCGCCATCTGCGTCCTGCACGATTACGGGAACGAGCCCGTCTTTTCCATATTTAATCTCCACGCACTTCAACTCCGTTTTCCTTCAAGTATTTTTTCAAGTCCCCGATTCTTATTTCCCCATAGTGGAACAGGCTTGCGGCAAGGGCCGCAGAAGCCTTCGTTTGCCTAAACGCCTCCAGGAAATCCTCCATTTTCCCCGCACCTCCCGAAGCAATCACGGGCACTTCCACAGCCTCCGCAACCGCCCTGGTCAAGGCAATGTTGAATCCCTCTTTGGTCCCGTCGCGGTCTATGCTCGTTAGGAGGATTTCCCCCGCCCCAAGCGAGGCCGCTTTCTTCGCCCACTCTATCGCATCAAGCGCGGTATTCGTAGTTCCGCTGCGCGAATAAACCTCCCAGCGCTCCCCGTTCCTTTTTGCGTCTATCGCAACGACGACCGCCTGCGAGCCGAATTCCTCTGCAGCCTCCCCAATTAGCGCAGGGTTGGAAATCGCCGCACTATTTAGCGAAACCTTGTCCGCCCCGGCTTTCAGCAATGCGCCGATGTTCTCAACCGAGCGTATCCCCCCTCCAATTGTGAATGGTATGAAGATTTCCTGCGCAACCTCCCTTGCAACGTCCACCATGGTCCTCCTGCCTTCTGTGGTTGCGGAGATGTCCAGGAATACGAGTTCATCCGCGCCTTCTTCATAATAAACGCGTGCGAGCTCCACGGGGCCCCCCGCATCGCGCAGCCCCACAAAATTTATCCCCTTTACTACCCGCCTCTCTTTTACGTCCAGGCAGGGGATTATCCTTTTGCACCACATCCTACTCCCCCCCTATTTCAAAGCCCATTCCCCCAAGCTCCACCCTGTTTTCCAGGAACGCCCTTCCGGCAATCGCACCATAAATCCCGATTTCGCTTAGCGCAACCAAATCCTGCGCGTTCCTCACGCCCCCCGCAGAAACAATCCGCGCATTGCACCTTCCCTTCAAATCCTCTAGGAGTTCCAGGTTCGGCCCAAGATAAGTCCCATCCCGGGAAGTGTCCGTAACAACGATTTCTTCCAGCCCTGCGGCAACTTCCTCAAACGGGAGCTCGCTCTTTTGAGTCCATCCGGCATAGGATAGCTTCCCGTCCTTGAAATCAAAGGAGCCAACGAGCTTCCCGCAGTATTTTTGCTTCAGTTTGGCCGCAAGCTCCAAATCCTTCATCAGCAGGGTGCTGACAATAACCTTCTTTACCCCAAGCCCCAGGAGTTCCGCAACCTTTTCTTCGCTCCTTATCCCGCCTCCAACCTGTATTGGGAATTTCGCGGCAAGCTCACGGATTATGCTTATATTCTTCATTTCCCCGGTAAATGCGCCATCCAAATCCACAACGTGGATTATCTTAGCACCCATTGCCATGTATTGCATGGCAACTTCAAGCGGGCTCTTGCCATAGGTTATCTTGTTTTCCTTTTCGCCTTTAACGAGCCTCACGCATTCTCCGCCCATCAAGTCTATCGCAGGTATGATTATCATTTCCTGACCTCCCTTATGAAGTTCCCAAGTAGTGCCAACCCCTTCTCCCCGCTTTTTTCCGGGTGGAACTGCGTTGCAAACAAATTATCCTTCCAGATTGAGGATGCGAATTCCACCCCGTATTCCGTCTTGGCCGAAACCAAAGCCGAATCCGCAGGCACGCAGTAATAGGAGTGCACGAAATACGCATACATCCCATCCAACCCCTCAAAGAGCGGGCAGTTCCCAACAGCCTCAACGCTGTTCCAGCCCATGTGCGGAACCGGCAGCCCGATTCCAAAGCGCTTCACGCTCCCCCCAACCACTCCAAGCCCTCGCACTCCGGAACTCTCCTCGCTACTTTCTAGCAGGAGCTGCATCCCAAGGCAGATTCCCAAAAAGGGCATCCTGCGCTCCAAGACCGCCTCCCTGAGAACCGCATCCTTCCCCCCGATGTTGCGCATCGCCGCCCCGAAGGAGCCAACCCCGGGGAAAACGAGCCCGTCTGCATTCTCCCAGTCCTCAGCCTCCGCGCTAACTTCGGCAGAAACGCCCAATTTCGCAAATGCATTCCTTACGTTCACCGCATTGCCGGCGCCGTAGTCTATTATGCAGATTCCCATCTAATCCACTACCCGGGACATGTTCATTACGAGGATGTCTTTTGCGCCCGCCCGCTTTAGCTTCCTTATTGTTTGTATGAGGGTGCTCTTGTCCACCACGCTGTGGACCGAATACGCGCCCTCTTTTGCAAGCTTTAGCACAGTGGGGCTGTCCATTGCGGGCATGACCTCTACTACCCTCCCAAGCTCCTCCTCGCTGGAAACATTGGCCATTATGTACCGTTTTACTTCCGCGTTGATAACGCTCTCCATCGAAACCCTGAGCGTGTCTATTTCCTCTTCCTTTTCCTCCATGCTTTTTTTGTTCGCAATAAGGTACTGGCTAGATTCGGCTATGTCTTCTACCACCCGCAGGTTGTTCTCCCCAAGCGTATTGCCCGTACTGACCTGGTCTGCGACCATGTCCGCAACGCCCAATTGCGGCGCAAGCTCGGTGGCTCCTGCAAGCGGGACGATTTCGCACTCAACCCCCATTTTGGAGAGGTGCTTGCGGGTTATGTTTGAGAGCTTGGTTGCAACCCGCATCCCGTCCTTGTAATCTGCAGGCGACTTTATCGGGGAATCCACCGGGACCGCAAGGGATATCCTGCAGCTCCCGAAATTGAGCTTCAGCAATTTCTCCACTTCCGCTTCGCTCTCCCAGACCATGTCTTCCCCGGTAACGCCCGCATCGGCTGCCCCGGATTCCACATAGCGCGGGATGTCCGCCGCCCTCGCATACATTATCTGTATGTCGGGATTATCCGTACTAACATACAGCTTCCTCCCGTTCTCGGGCACGCTAATCCCTATCCCTTCTAGCAACTTCTTTACCCCGTTGCTTATTCTTCCCTTGTTTGGTATGGCTATTTTTATCATGCATATCCGCCTCTTTTTCATTGCCTTTCTCCTCAGATTTCCCCCTTGGTGCTTGGAATCCCCTTCTGCCTCGCATCCATTTCGCAGGCGCTGCGCATTGCCCTTGCAAACGCCTTGAAGATGGCTTCCGCCTTGTGGTGGTCGTTCTCGCCGGCTAAGAGCGTAACGCTGACATTCGCCCTGCACCCGCGCGCAAAAGCCTCAAAGAAGTCCCGCACCAATTCGGTGCTCAGTTCCCCGACCTTCTCGCGCCTAAACTCCGCAATGTATTGGAGGTATGGCCTTCCGCCCAAATCCACTGCAACCTGTGCCAAAGCCTCGTCCATTGGGAGCAGGAAGAACCCGTAGCGGGTTATCCCCTTGCGCTCACCCAACGCCTTATCGAACGCCTGGCCCATCACGAAGCCCAAATCCTCTACCGTGTGGTGCTCGTCAACTTCCAAATCCCCTTTAGCCGAGATTTCCAAATCGAACATCCCGTGCCTTGAGAACAGGTTGAGCATGTGGTCTAAGAAACCTACCCCGGTATCAACCGTGCATTTTCCCTCGCCATCTATCACGACTTCCACTTTAATCTTCGTTTCCGAAGTGTTCCTCTCCATTTTCGCGCTTCTCATTCTATCACCTTTAGTATCTCATTAACCTCATTTATGCGGATATCCGCCTCAAGCCCTCCGACCACGGAAACAAACGGGATTCCCGCGCTCCTTGCGGCAATCGCGTCGCTTGCCGTATCCCCCACGTATGCGGGGTTTTTGCACCCCATCCTCTTAATTGCGAGCTTTAACGGCCTCGCATCCGGCTTCTCGTATTCGCAGTCCTCCATCGCTATTATGCAGTCCCTTCCAAAGAACTCCGGAACGAGGTTTCCAAGCACGTAAAGCGCTTCTTCCCTGGGCCTTCCCGTAACTATCCCCAGCGCAATACCGCGTGCCTTTAGTTCGCGCAGGGTATCTTCGCGGATTAGGAGCCTCTCTTTGTCCCGCAAGCCGCCAAGGTAGAGCTCCTGGAACCTGCCCTTGATTCTCGCGTATTCTTCGGATTCGCGCTCAATCTCCTCTGCGCTCTTTATCCCCAAAGATAGCGCGTAGGCGGCATCCCAGTCGTTGTTCATCCCCGGAATCCTCTTAATCTCATCCACTTCCGAAGGCTCCACCTCCCTCCCCAGGAAATCCCCCGCGCTAAGCCTGATTGCCTCCCGGTAGGAAGTTGAAACGTCCACGAGCACTCCGTCTATGTCGAAGATTATCCCGTCCACATTCATGCCGAACCCTCCTCTCCTGCGGGCATCTGCGCCCCCATAATCCCCTCTCCGGATGCGCCTTTGCGCACGTTTTTCGTTCCGGCCCCCTTCTCCCTGGCAAGCTCCGCAAGCAGCAAATCATTGTCTTCTTTTCCCCTCACCGTAATCCTGAGTATCCCCTCAAGCACGCCTTCCATCTTGCGCACCACAAGCCCCTTTCTAATGAGCCTATCAAACGCCCCCTGCGCATCCGCCACCTTCACCAGCAGGAAGTTCGTAGAAGATGGGAAAACCCCAAAGCCCATCTCCCCAAGCGAGGAAGCAATCCTGTTGCGCTCCCCGACTAGCGCATCCACGTTCTCCCGCATCTCCTGCGTGTTGCTCAATGCGGCAATCGCAAGCCTCTCGGATACCGGGTTTATGTTGTAGGGCTGGCGTATCTTGTTTAGCTGCTCCGCAACCTTCTTTGGGCAGAGCAGGTACCCTATGCGCATCCCCGCAAGCCCGAACGCCTTTGAGAGCGTGCGTATTATCACTACGTTCCCGTATTTCTCGCAGAGCCCGGCTGCGCTCCCGCCTTCTGAAAACTCTATGTATGCTTCATCTATTGCAAGCAGCCCCCCGAACCTTTTTGCAATCTCCTCTATCGTGGCAAGCGGGGTGAAATCCCCGGTCGGGTTGTTCGGGTTGCAAACGAACATCAGGTCCGCATCGTTCTCGCCGGCTACCCCCAGCAGTTCCTCAACATCCAGCGAAAAACCTTCCGATTCCCTGGGCACTTCAACCATCCTCCCCCCGTTCATTTCCGAGACCACCTTGTAGAATGAAAAGGTGGGAGTGGACGCAACCGCAACCCCGCCTTCACTAAGGTATGCGCGCGTTAGCAAATCAATCGCCTCATCCGCCCCGTTTCCGAGCACCACCTGCCCCGGCTCCACATCGGAGTATTCCGCAATGAGCCGGGTTAATTCCTCGTACCTTGAATCGGGGTATTCGTTTCCAATCCCCTCCTGCGCAATGCCCCGCAATTCCTCCTTTACGCAGGGCAGGATTCCCGGGGAAGTGTTCCTATCAAACCTTTTAACCTTGGACACTAGGAGCCCGTACCTGCGGGCTATGTCCTCATCCCCCGGAACGTATCCGTAGGGCATAAGCTCCTCTATGCATTTTCTTGCCTTCATTTTTTAGCACCCTTTTTCCTGAGCCTTGCAGCATTTGCGTGGGCGTTTAGCCCCTCTAGGTCCCCGAAGGCGCCTGCTAGTTCCGCAAGCTCCTCCTGCTCGGAGCCCTCCATGACTTCAATGTACGTGCGGACTATGAATTCATATACGGAGAGCCCGGAGAGGAACCTCGCGGTCCCGCCCGTAGGGAGTATGTGGTTTCCCCCGCTCATCCCATAATCCGCAAAGGATTCGCAGGTGTTCACGAATACTGCTCCCGCGTTTGTTACGCCTTTTGCAATCTCCTGTGCATCCTTGCCCAATATCTCCAGGTGCTCTGGCGCATAGGAATCCGCAATCTCCTGGGCCTGTGCTATGCTCTCCACTACCACGATTGCGCCGTAATTGCGCAGGGATTTTTCCGCGTTCTCCGAATTCGGGAGTTCCGCAAGCTGTTTTTCCAGTTCCGCTTCCACTCCCTCAGCGAACTCCCCGGATTTAGTGAGCAGTATCGCAGGCGAATTAACCCCGTGTTCCGCCTGTGCGAGCATGTCCGCGGCAGCGTAATCGGCACGCGCGCCCTCGCCCGCAATTATCAGCACTTCCGAAGGCCCCGCAACCAGGTCCACCTTGAGGAGCCCGGATGATGCCGCAATCTGCTTTGCAGCAGCCGCATAAACGTTGCCCGGCCCGCAGGCCATGTCCACTTTGCCCATAATGCCCGGAATCCCATAAGCCATTGCCGCAATCGCCTGTGTCCCCCCTATCCTGTAAATTTTATCTATCCCAAGCTTCTTTGCAGCATAAAGAATCGCGGGGGAAACTCCCTCCTTCCGCGGCGGAGTGCATACTATTATCTCTTTTACCCCAGCCGCCCTTGCGGGTATTCCCGCCATGAGGAGTGATGAAGGAAGCGGCGCAACGCCGCCCGGAACGTAAATTCCCACCCTGCTTATTGCGCGGGGCACAAGGGCTACCGAGCCCTCCCCGACCTTGCAGGCACATTCCCGTAGGGCATCCTTTGCAATCTCCCGCTGCACCTTTGAAACCCTCTCAAATGCTTCGTCTATTGCGCGCTTCTGCGTCTCATCAAGCCTGGATTCCGCAGAGTCAATTTCCGAAGCGGAAACGAGCACGTTGCCGGAATCCAGCTTGAAATTGTCGAATTTTTCGCTGTACTCGCTTAGGGCATCCATTCCCCTTTTTGCAACGTCGTCCATGATGGCCTGCGCGCGGATGGACACCTCAGCGGGTATCCCTGCGCGCTCTTCCTTCTCGAAATCCCGCGGATTTATGATTTTTACAAGTCTGCTCACGCTAACACCCCGGTAAATATTAATGTGCCCGCACTTTCGGCGGAGCTTGCGCTAAAGAAAAAGCTTTCCTTTTTTCCAAGAGGGCCTCCAAACGAGAAGACTTCTAGGCGCCCCTTTTCAGCGAGGCGAATGAAGTAAATCCCATTCCATGAAGACACCACCTGCCGTTTTTCATTCTTTTGCACCTCGTTGCACTCTATTAGGGCGGTATCCCTATTTAAACTTTTGCATCCGCGCCTTCTAGGAGCCGCTATCCCGCTTCCTTCGCGCACTCCCCTGCCTCCGCTTCCCGCACGAGAGTGGAGCCCCGAAATTTCTCCCAACCCCAGGATTATTGCCCTTCCGGGGTGCTGGCGGGAACAACGCGCTCCCCCCAATTCTCCGACAGAAGGGACTCCCACCTAAGATAGCTTTTTATTACTTTCCGAACTTCCCATATTCGCTGGGTGATCAGCATGAATGCCTTTGACGAAGAAGATGACTGGGAAGATGGAGATTTCGACGAAGAAGACGAATCCGAAGAATCCGATGAAGAATTCTGAAGGGTCTCCTAAGAGAGTTCAATGGCGGCGTTGAGCCGCCCCCTATTTTTCTGCGTTTTTCCCTTACTCCCGTTGCAAGCATCCTCATTAGCCCGTTTTGCCCCGCATCAAGCACAAGCCTTTTTAATATTCCTAATGGATATGGAGGCACACGTTCTTGAAGTGGTGAAAATGGGAATTATCGATAAGATTTTCGGAAAGGGAAAGCCCCAGGTGGCCCTTTTCGTAGACGGCCCCAACGTAATCCGCAAGCAGCTTTCGGTGGATTTGAGGGAAGTCAAGGCAAAGGTATCAGAACACGGCAACATAAGAATAGCGCGAATCTACCTGGACCAATACGCATCCGACAAGCTAATAGAAGCGATGGTCAACCAGGGCTTTGAGCCCATAATCACCACCGGGGACGTAGACGTAACTCTTGCGGTTGAGGCAACCGAGCAAATCGTGAACCCGGATATAGACATCGTGGCAATAATGTCGCGCGACACGGATTTCATCCCGGTCCTAAACAAGGTCAAAAAGCACGGGAAAAACAGCATAGTAGTCGGGGTTGAGCCCGGATTCAGCGTGGCTCTCAAGAATACCGCCGACCACCTGATTACGGTAAAAACGCAGGAGAGGTATTCACACCGCCCGCGCCCTTCTGGCTCCCGCCCGCAGGCCCCCCGGCCCCCAAGGCAGGCCAAGCCGGAACCCCCCAGCCAATAACTTATATTTTTATTCCCATTCCTTCCTTAGTGCCCCATGGACTACGCGCGAATCCTAAGCATAATGGAGGAAGAAGGCAGGAAGCACAATGCCCCCATCTTCGCAAAGGAGGAGGTGGTGCAGGGAGAGCCCTTTAGGATTCTCGTTTTTACGATGCTCTCTGCGCGCTCAAGGGATTCGCGCACCATGGAAGTGTGCCGCTCGCTCTTTAGGGAAGCGGACACCCCAAGAGGAATCCTCTCTCTTGGGCAGGATAAGGTATCCGAAATCCTCCACCCAATCGGTTTCTACAAGGGGAAAACAAAGCGCCTCCTTGGCCTGTGCGAAAAGCTCCTCTCCGATTTTGGCGGAAAAGTCCCCTCCGCCCTGGAAGAGCTTACTACCCTTCCCGGAGTGGGGCGCAAGACCGCAAACATAATCCTCGCGCGCGTTTTTGGGCAGAAAACGATTGCAGTGGACGTGCACGTGCACCGGATTTCAAACCGCCTAGGCTGGGTAAAAACCAAAAAGCCCCTGGATACCGAGAAGAGGCTGATGAAACTCCTGCCTGATAAGGCAATCCCCCAGGCAAACCGCGCAATGGTTTCCTATGGGCAAACCGTCTGCCTCCCGAGAAATCCGAAGTGCGCTGAATGCAGGATAAGGGAATACTGCCAAAGGATTGGGCTTCCAAAATCCATTGGCTTGCGCTAACCGAGTTGGGCCTCAAAAACAAGATACTTGCTACCTATAAGCTGCATAAGAGTTTCTGTTTCTTTTTTGCAATGGAGGTCTGGCATGCAACCTACAATAACCATAAAGAAGGAAACTGTGCAGATAAATGCATGGAAACTGTTAATGTGGATGCCATAAACAGGAAAATCTCCAAGCTGGACAAAAAGCTGGATAGTGTGGTGGAGTATTTGGATGACATAACAATGACTCCAGAGGAATACTCAGAATATATCGCGGCAGAGAAAGCCCACTCCAAAGGAGAGCACAAGAATTGGAAAACCGCAGAAGAATTGCTAAAAGAAGAAAATTAACTCGTTGGCTCCTGCTAACCGATTTGGGCCTCAAAAACAAGATACTTGCTACTTAATGCCTGCATAAGGGTTTCGGTTTCTTTTTTGCTTTCTGCGAGGGCAATCGCGCAACCTCCCCCGCCTGCCCCGGTGATTTTCGCGCCCAGTGCCCCATTCTCCTTCGCAATCGAAACCACGTCTTCAAGCTCCAAAGTGGAAACCCCCACCTGCTTCAAATACCCGTGGTTAGTGTCCATCAATTCGCCCAGCCTCTCCAGATTGGCGGTTTCCAGGCATTTCTTGGCCTCAACTACCAGCCGCTCTTCCCTCTTCATTAACTCCAGGAAGAAGTCCGGCCTCTCAGCCCGGATTTGCGCAACCCCTGCAACGAGGTCCTTGGTAATTCCCATTTTCCCGGTGTGCGCAATTACTATGTGCAGGGGAACTCCCAGCTCTATTGGAATTGGGTCCTCGCCCTTCTTGAATAGTATCGCCCCCCTCCTAGAAGAGAGGGTATTGTCTATCCCGGAGGGGTTCCCGTGGAAGACTTCTTCCCCAAGATACGCATATTCCGCTATCCTCTTCCAGGTCAATTCCATTCCCTGCGCGGCAGCTGCAGCACGCGATAGCGCAACAGAATACGCGGCACTCCATCCCATCCCCGCCCCGCTTGGGATTTTAGTGTCAATTTCTATTAGGTAGTTTCCATCTAGCCCGAAAGCGTCAAGGATTTTCCTTGAGGCATCCAGCACGATTTGCCCGGTTGGGATATTAATTGAGAGCTCTTCTGCCGGGGTAAGGGTCACATTTAGGGGTATTGAGAGGGAGGCGCCTATTGCGTGCGTGCCCTGCACAACGAAGTGCTCCCCGAAAAGTATGGTCTTTGCAAAGCCCGTCCCGGTGCTCACCATTATTCTTCCCCTTGGAGTTCCATGATTGCGGCTGCAATGTCCCCGCCGGATTTTTCAAGCGCGGCAGCAGCATCCTCCCTGCTTGCCCCAGTCTTCTCCATGATTAGTTCCACGTCCTCCTCGTTGACGGAGCTTTCTGTGCGCACGGTTCCGGCAATCTGGAAGGAATCCTGGCCCTGCATGCTGATTTTGGTAACCTGCGCGGGCTCTACTATAATCTTTTCATCCGCAGTCTCTATGATTACGCGCTCCGCGTTAATCTCCTGCGTGTTTATGCCCATCTGCTTCATCATCCTTGCCATCTGCTTGGGGTCCATGTTAGGCATCATGCAAATCATTCCTCGCTATACAATAAATCGTTGGAAACAATCTTTTTGAGCTTTCCTATAACTTCATTATATACTTTTTCCCCAAGCTCCCTGCTTATCCCATCCACCTTCCCGATGTACCCAGAAGGCGTAAACAAATCGTCAGGAGTGGGTATAATCGCATAAGAATAATCCTTCCTCTCTTCCTGCACGGGCTCTTCCCTAAGCGAACCCCCTGCGGCAAGGACAAGCGAAGCCTCCACCTTGTCCGCGTGCCCGGCTTCCACTTCGGTTAGCTTCCACCATTCAATTACCGCTGCCCTGAATTCAAAATCATCCGAGAGCTCCTTTAGTGCGCACTTTATCGGCCCTGTGTTTCCCCCGTGCCCGCTAATAACCAGGAAGCGGCCGAAGCCCTCCCTGCATAGTTCGGAAAATATGTCTTCTGCAACCGCCTGCAGGGTGCGCGAACTTAAGCTTATTGCCCCTGGGTATTTGCGGAGCGTATAAACGTACCCATAATTAACCGTAGGAAAAACAATGAGCCCCTCCCCCATCTCCTTCTCCAATCTCCTTGCAATTTCGTTTGGGATTATGGAGTCGGTATCCAGGGGAAGGTGCTTCCCATGCGGCTCAATCGCCCCGAAAACGATGAGCGCGGGCGGCTTTTGGGCCTTGGCGTCGCCAAGTTCCTTCCAGCTTAGTTCGCCCGCACGCATCAATATCACTGGGCGAGGTTCTCCTTGAGCTCGGTCTTGCGGAATTCAACGCGGTTCATCGGCGTAATCTGCCTTAGCCTGTTGAATACCTTGGTAGAGAGCCTTCCGCTAATTACCTCGTTCATCAATTCGTAGTAACTGTACTTTCCGGAAGCCTCTGAGAGCTCTGCCTCTATTGCCGCGCGGATGTTCTTGCGCATGGTCTCGCTGATGCGGTCTTTGGTGACCGAAATCATCTTCAGCCTGACTGTGCGGTCATCCTGGGTGGGGAGGTCCTTTACAGTGTGCAGGACGGTCCTCCTCCTCCTAACGAGCGTGCGGATGTAGCTCGGAGAGAGCTGGTGCCCGATAAGCTCGGTGTACGCGCTCTTTCCCTTGACCTCCTTTATGCGGAAGTTGAGGGTTGTGTACATGTTCGCCTGGGACATCTTGCCCGTAAGGTCCATTAAGCTGACCTTGATTATGCGGTTGTCCAGGAGTGCCTCATCCGCAGTAGTGACTGCGCCGAGTTCCTTGGAATCAAACGCCTGCGGTGCAAGAACGGCATACCATTCCTTTGCCTTCTTCTTCTCGGCTGTTTTTCTGGATTTCTTCGGTTTGGCCATTTTTCACACCTTCACTTAATCAGCAGCGCCGCCGTCTCGGGGTCGTACTTCCATCCTGCGGGGATGCGCTTGGTCTTCCGATAATATTTGGAGAGCCTGTGTATCTTGGATTCCACGTGGATTAGCTTTACCTTGTTGTGCGTATCCGGGTTGTTCTGCTTGAGGTGGTTCCTCATCCCGACCGCCTTCTTGATTAGGCTAAGCAGGTCTTCGGGGAACTTGGGGAGCAGGTTTTCCTTCTCAAGGAATTCGAGCATGCTCATTCCAAGGGCGCGCTCAACTAGGGGGACACCATACTGGTCGCGCAGGATTAGCCCGATTTTTGCCGGGGGAACACCCTCGCGCGCTAGCTTGCGGATAGTCTCCTCTACCTCGCCTTCCGAAATCTCCATCCATTCCGGCACACCCTCCTTCTTTGGCGGGTTAGAGCCGGATTTTCCTTTTTTCTTCGAATGCAATTTTGCCATTCCTTCACCTTTGTTTTATGTATTTTCCAAATTCTTCTAGTGCACGCTTCCTATGCGAAAGCGCGGCTTTCATTTCCGGTACCTCGGCGAAGGTCTTTTCCCCGGAGTGGCGAACTCCGGCGAACTTGTCCGGTATGAATATCGGGTCATATCCGAATCCTTCGTTTCCACGGATTTCATCGGATATCCTTCCTTTCACGATTCCCGTGAAAGTTTTTGCTCCGTTTTCGTCTGCGTATGCAATGGCGGCGCGGAATTCCGCAACACTTCCCGCTGCGAGCTTCAGGATTCCAGCGTTGCCTATCTTCCCAAAAGCCCATGCCGAGTATGCTCCCGGAAAGCCCCCTAACGAAGGGATAAACAATCCAGAATCCTCGACGAAAAGGGGAACTCCCGCCTTTGCGTACGCATCCAATGCGGATGCACGGGCGATTTCTTCAACGGAATCGCTCCGCATCTCCTCTAAATGGAGATTTTTATGACTGATATTGACACCGAAGTGCTTTAAAATGCTTTCGGCTTCCCTGAATTTGTGCCCGTTTCCGGTAACGAAGAGGATTTCGGGCTTTTCTGCTAACCTTCCTGCTGTTTTTCCTTCCATTTGCGCTTTACTTGCCTCAATATGTTTTAAATCCTCCCTGCGCCCCTCCTGCTTCCCGGAGAGATATCCTTTTCCATTTTCCGCGATGCGGGCACTTCTGCAAATCCCCCCTGTGCGGGACAGATAGGTTTTTTATAGCTTGGATTGAATTATTGGTTTATGCCCCTCTACAAGAATTCACAAATGGAAGAAGAGCCAAAGGAGAAGGTTGTTTCAGGCTCTTTCATGGATTTTATCAACAAACAGTCTACCAAGCAGTTCATTTCCGACTGGCACGAAAAAGGCTACACGAAAGCGGGAGTCGAAGAGCTCCTCTACGAACTGCACGCGCGCTACTCAGGCGGGGACGACGATGACGATAGCGACAAGGGCGAAGACCGCGTAATCAAGCGCGCAGGGGAGATGCTCGATGTCATGAAGAGCGTGCGCGGATTGTTTGAGCCCTTCAAGGACAAGGTTGAAGGGAAGCCCTAGGCGGAATTGGGGATAGGTTTAAATAAGGTTCATCCGTAAATCCAAACTCACTTATTTGCCTCGATAGCTCAGTTGGTAGAGCGCCTGCCTGTTAAGCAGGATGCCGGAGGTTCGAGCCCTCCTCGGGGCGCTTTTGCACCCGCCTTAAGCGCGCAGCAGCTTCTTTTTCTGCCCCTCTTCTTTCTTTGAAGCAAGGGAAGGAATGAAATCCGTTTTAAGCCATCTGCTCTTGCCGGTATTCCCATCAAACATGTATATCTTGTACATGTCCTGCTCCATAGCCTGGTCCATGATTTTCCCCCACAATTTGTCGAACTTCTTTCCGAGCGCTTCCCCCCTTGCAGATGCCCCCTCCCCATCGAGAATCCTCTCTAGCTTCTTGGCCTCCACCATCATGTCCGCCATTTCCTTTTTTATCTCCATGCGGAGCTCCACTCCGGGCACAAGGTCCTTTTTGAGGTCGTACATGACACCCGGAGACGGGGCGGTTCCCCCAAGCAGCATGGCATCCCAGATGTCTTCGCCCCTCATCAGGGCGCTTCCCACAGTAGAGGTT
Organism: Microcaldota archaeon; assembly: GCA_016932815.1. GTDB lineage: Archaea > Micrarchaeota > Micrarchaeia > Anstonellales > Bilamarchaeaceae > CAIKOA01. The sequence goes on from JAFGCC010000025.1 coordinate 88,569, forward strand.
TTATCCTTGGAGCGCAACTCAATTGAAACCTGGAACATATAGTCAAATTTCCCCCCGGCTTCCTGCGCGCCCCCTTTTATGCGGAAAATTATGTAGTCTCCCTTCTTGCATCTGCTTAGCGCAGAATCCCTCATCAGGGCAAATTCATCTTGCCCCCAAACCTTTACCGGCCTAATATCCCCAGATTCCATCCATTCACCCTTTTACAACTCCAAGCGGGCGCATCTTCGCAACGATTCCAGAAATCCCCGCTTCAGATACGCTCCTAACAACCTCATCAACGTTCTTGTACGCATCCGGGGCTTCCTCGGCAACGAGCTGGACATCCGTTGCGCGAACGTAAATCCCCTGCGAATCCCAAAGTTCCTTAGTGATGTTCCTCCCTTCGTGCCTGCGTATCGCTTCTTTTCGGCTCATAACTCTCCCGCTCCCGTGGCAGGTGCTCCCAAAGCACAAATCCAGCCCTTTCTCCTTTCCAACCAGAACATAAGATGCAGTCCCCATGCTTCCCGGGATGATAACCGGCTGCCCAACATCCCGGTAAACCGGAGGAAGCTCCTTCCTTCCTGCAGGGAATGCGCGCGTAGCCCCCTTCCTGTGGACGATAACCTCCCGATTCTCCCCATCAATTTTGTGCTCCTCAAACTTGGCGATGTTGTGCGCAACATCATAAACGAGATTCATGGATTCGGAAGTCCCATCCCCGAAAACCGAATCGAAGGATTCGCGCACCCAGTGCATAATCACATGGCGATTCACAAAAGCGTAATTTACCGCGCACCTCATCGCCCCCAAATACGCCTGCGCCTCAGCAGTTTCAAGGGGCGCATAAACGAGTTCCCGGTCGGGCATAGGAAGGGAAAGCTCTTGCGCCTTCCCCATTACCGATTTCAAATGGTCCGAGCAGACCTGGTGCCCGAATCCGCGGGAGCCAGAATGAATCATAACGACCGCCTGCCCCGCGTGCAAGCCGAACTTTTCTGCAACTTCGGGCTCTACTATGTCCTCAACCGACTGCACTTCCAAAAAGTGGTTTCCCGCACCCAGAGTCCCAATCTGCGCCCGCCCGCGCTTCTTTGCAACATCCGAAACACAGGAAAAATCCGCACCAGCAATCTTCCCGTATTCTTCTGTGCGCTCAATGTCCTCCCTGCGGCCATAGCCCTTCTCAACCGCCCATTCAATTCCCAGCTCCGCAACCTCCCCCAATTCATCATTGTCCACGCGGATTTTCTGGCTCTTGCTCCCAACTCCCGAAGGAACGTTCGCAAAAAGCGTATCGCACAATTCGCGTATTTTGGGCTTCACATCCTTTGCAGAAAGGGAAGTGCGCACAAGCCGCACCCCGCAATTAATGTCGTATCCAACTCCGCCGGGGGAAACAATCCCTTCCTCCGAATCGAATGCGGCAACCCCCCCAATCGGGAAACCGTATCCCTCATGCCCGTCGGGCATGACCATTGCGTGCTTTAGTATCCCATCTAAAGAGGCCACGTTCTTTAGCTGCCAGAACGTCCTATCCTGCGTCATCTTCTCCACAATCGAAGGGACCCCGAAAACAAGCGCCGGAACCTTCATATCCCCCTCACGCGGAATCTCGTATATTGCCTCCCCTTTTTTCTCCAGGTTCTCTGCGTCCATTATCATCAATCTCCAAAATGGGCAAGGGGAATATCCGAATGCCCAAGGCAGGTATATCCAGCGCACCACCTTTATTTATATATTTCTCCCCTAACCTACTCCACAACGAAGGGCGGGGTACGGAAAATGAGCGAAGACGCAAAGAAAAACATGCACTGGAGCGAGATAATCGCAGAGGAGGTCCTAGGCACCAGGGAACCCCCATACGTAGTAATGAGCGGCATAACCACCAGCGGCCCGCTGCATCCTGGAACCTTATGCGAGTTCATGTTCGCAGACGCAGTCTACAAGTCGCTCAAGAAGAAAACAAAAGATGCAAAATACGTGTTCGTGGCGGACATCCTAGATGCATTCGACAACGTCCCGGAACCCTTCAAGAAATACGAAGAGGAGCTGAAGCCGCACCTGGGAAAGCCCCTTGCGCACACTCCCGACCCGGAAGGCTGCCACAAATCCTTTGCAGACCACTTCCTCTCAGAAGCGGAGAACGCGATGGAAAAATTCGGCGCAAGCCCCCAAATCCTGCGCGCAGACCAAACGTATGCAAGCGGCAAATACGATGAATACGCACGGGAATTCTCCGAGCGCAAAGAAGAGATAAAGAAAATCGTGCAGGAGAGTTCCCTGCGCGAATCCATGCCCGAAGACTGGCACCCGATAATGCCCATCTGCGAACAATGCGGAAAGGTTGCAACCACAAGAATCCTAAACTACGAAAACGGGGAATACGAATATGCCTGCGACAAGGACGCAAAATACGCTAAAGGCTGCGGATACAGGGGAAAAGCCAAAATAGGGGACCACAAATACAAGCTCCTCTGGAGGCTCGACTGGCCCGCAAGGCAGGTTTTCATGGGCACGAAAGCCGAGGGCGGAAGCGTGGACCACCACACAAAAGGAGGCTCGGTTTCCACCCTTTATGCGATACACCGCAAATTCTTCAAGAGGGAGCCGCCCATAATGTACAAGTTCGGCTTCCTAAAATACAAGGGAAAGAAATACTCCAAATCCAAGGGAATCGGGCATTCAATGCAGGAATTGATGGAACTGCTCCCAATCCCGGTGCTAGAATACGCCCTCCTGCGCCCGGACATCCAGGAGGACAAGGAACTCGTTTTAGACGAGTCCACCCTCCTTCCCTTAATCACGGACTTTGAGCACGCAGCCTCCCTCGACCAGGATTCTGAGCTTGCGCGCGCGGACAGAAAAAAGGCGGTAGCCTATTCGCTCTGCGGCAAAAAGGAATGGAGCGCCCCCCTAACCGACGTCCTCCTAAATTACGCAATCTACAAGGACTGGGAAAAAGTGGGAGAACTCCTAGAAGACAAGGAAGGGGCAGCCTACCTCTCAAAATACGTCAACTCATGGCTGGAGAGGGGATGGATACCCGACAAGTACGTCTTCAACCTGGGAGAAGGGGGCTCCCCCCAGAATCCCGCACTCCTAAGAAAGTTCGCAGAATCCCTAAGGGAGGGGATGGGGGAGGATGAAGTGCAGGCAGCGGCATTTGATACGGCAAAGGGGGAAGGCATCCCGCCCAAGGAACTCTTCAGGGATGCCTACACAGTATTAATAGGGAAGCCCATGGGCCCGCGCCTGGGGAAGTTCATCAGGATAGCCGGGATTTCCCGCATAAAAGGGATGCTCCTCGAAGGGGCGGAGTGACCGGAACATTCTTAAGTCTTTCTCTAGTATAAATCACTCACCGAACATCACAAACTTTAAAAAAGTTTTCTAGTTGGGTGGGAAAATGGGAACAAAAAAATGCCCCGAGTGCGGGGGCGCCAAACTAATAAGGGACTATGAAAGAGGAGAGCTAATCTGCGGAAGCTGCGGCCTTATAATAGCGGAAAACATCCAGGACTCCGGCCCCGAATGGAGGGCATTTGACGCAGAGCAGAAGGAGAAAAGGGCCCGTGGCGGAGCACCAATCAAGTACATGCGCCCCAACAAGGGCCTTGTAACCGAGATTGACCAGTACAACCGCGACATCCGCGGCGTGAAAATCTCAACCAAGAAACAGGCACAATTCTATAGGATGCGCAAATGGCACAAGAGGGTTTCCATTGCAACCTCCATGGAGAGGAACCTCGCAATCGCCCTGGCAGAGCTTGACAGGGTGGCATCCTACCTCGGCCTCCCAGACGACATAAAGGAGGCGGCCGCGCTCCTTTATAGGAGGGCGGTAAAGGAAGAACTAATCCGCGGAAGGATTATTGAGAGCATAGTCGCGGCGGTAATTTACGCAATCTGCAGGATTCACGGAATCCCAAGGACGCTCGATGAAATCTCAAAGGCCTCCGGAATAGAAAAGAAGGAAATCGGGCGCGCATACCGCTTCCTAAAAGGGGAGCTCAAGCTGAATGTGCCGCTTACCGACCCCTCCTATTACGTGCAGAAGTTCGCAACCGCGCTTAAATTGAGCGGGGACGTGCAGAAGAAGGCGGTCCTCCTCATAAAGAAGGCGGTAAAGAAGGGCCTTATTTCGGGAAGGGGCCCGACCGGGGTTGCGGCAGCGGCCCTCTACATCGCCTCGGCAATGGTTGGCGAGAGGAGGACGCAGAAGGAAGTAGCAGACGTTGCGGGAGTAACCGAAGTCACAATCCGCAACCGCTACCGCGAGCTCAAAAAGGAGCTTGGGCTAAAGATAAACCTCTGAGCTTTTCTTTGCCCGCAGCTCCCGATTTTTCCTTTTAATTTGGGGCTTTTTGCCCCACAACCTTTTTATTTATTATTATGGCACTCACTAACCATGTCACTCGCTAAATTGGCTTCAATTTTCGGCATCCTGTTAATTGTGGGAATAGCATTCCCCGCTTCGTTCATAGATTTGGGCGGGGGAATTTGCGTCTGCACAAGCTGTGCAAGCTGCACCGATGCGCTAAATGATACCTCTTCGTGTACGCTGGAAGTAAGGCTCAACGCCTCGGAGATGAACGCTTCGGGGACCTGCATAAGCGACCCCGCTGGCTTTGAGAACAAGACCTTTGACTGCCAGGGAAACACCGTAAGAAGCGACACCCAATACGCATTCATACTAAATGGTAACGACAATTCCACAATAGAGAACTGCCAGGTAAACGCGAGCGGCTTTGGAATATACTTCTACCAATCGGATTTCTGCACCGCAAGGAACAACACGGTTTATGCCGCGGGCAGCTACGGAATCTACTCCCTCATGTCGTTTGACAACGCAATAGTCGGCAACACCCTCCACTCGTTTTCAGGGGTGGGCGTGATGGTAGCCAGCTCCGACCGCCATAACGTCACCAACAACACCGCATATAACCTTGGGGACAGGGGATTCTACGTTTATGGGATCTCAAGCTACAACCGGCTCACCGGCAATACTGCCTACAACAACTCCGCAAGCGGCTTTGAGATTTACGAGAACCTACCCACTTCCTACAATTGCATGGACAATAATACTGCGTACCTCAACTCCGAATACGGGTTCCTCCTCAACAGGGACACCCACGGGAACAACGTTACCAACAACATAGCCCATTCGAACACCCTCTCCGGTTTCGGGCTGCTCTACAATGCCTTCAACAACGAGCTAATCAACAACACCGCATACAACAACTCGGTGCACGGCATCCTTGTTGCAGCAGGATACGGGAACAATGTTACACACAATACGGCATACGACAATACTTACTACGGAATTGCGGTAAACAATTCTGATTTGACCAACATCTCCCATAACCACATTTACTCGAACCTTGCCGCCCTCTACGTTTCTTCGGTTTCCTCAACCAAGGACGAATACCTCGTGGGCAACGCGATTGATTCTAGCGGGGCATACTCCTCATACACCAACCTCACGATAAATGACGAGTTGGATGCGGGCGTTGCATACACCATAAACTGGTCTGCGGACCCGGGCAACGACCCTTCGGGCAGGTCAATGTTCGCGGGAAAATGCATCAACATAACCACAATCTCCGGCTCGCCATCCATAAACAACATAACCTGGCACTGGACGGATTCGGAATCTTCAGGATACGACGAATCAACCTTTGGCATCTGGGAATTCTCCGGAACCTGGGCCGCACAGTCCGCAACCTCAGACACCACTTCCAACACGCTCAACATAGAGTCCCTCTCGCCCTCAAGCCTGTATGGGATTTTCCTTGAGGCAGCATCTTCGGAGGACGATGGCGGCAGCAGCGGCACGGAAGATTATGAATGCTTCACATCGTCTGAGTGCGGAGAATGCGAAGTGTGCAGGAGCCACGAGTGCTCGCTTCCCCCGCAGGAGGATGCGTGCGCAAAGGATTCCGACTGCGAAAAGGGATACTCCTGCGAGGATTGCAGGTGCACAGCCGAAGGCTGCAGCCATGATTCAGATTGCAAGGGGCTTGGGGAAACCTGCGAGGACGGAGTTTGCGTCCCCCCGGAATGCACGGTTGATTCCAACTGCGCGTCCATGGGCGCAGGCTACACCTGCGAGGAATATGCGTGCACCGCCCCCGAATGCACCGAAGATGCGCAATGCCCCGCAGGCTACACCTGCGAGAGCTACGTTTGCACATCCCCCGAATGCTTGGTGGATTCGGACTGCGCAAGCGGTGAAGAATGCAAGGATTACTCCTGCGTTAGTGCCCCAGATGAAGAGGGGGGTAACGAGGAAGGCGGCGAAGAAGGCGGAGAGCCTAACACCCCGCCCGCATCCGGCAACATGAGCGGAGGGCAGGAAGTCCCTGGCGGGCAGCCATCCTCCGGAACCTCCGGTGAAAACCAGGCTGCGGGAAAAGAGGGCGAAGAAGGGGAGCTTGAAGCCTCTTCCAACCCGCTTGCGGACCTTGCACAGGGCCCGTGCCTATGGGTTGTGCCGCTAGTGGCAGTTGCGGCAGCGGCATACTATTTCTTCTTCATGAAGAAAGATGCGAAGGGGGGCGCAGAAGCGCCGAAGAAATACAAGAGGAAGTAGCGCGCCCCCTCCACTCAGAAACCCAGCCGGTCTGCAGGTAGCGCAACGGAAAATTACAAAAATTCCCAATCCCAAGAATCCGGGCGTGCCTATACCTTCGTGCCTTTTAGTGCGCTAAGTGCCGGAAGCTCTTTGCCGCTCAGATAATTAATCAATGCCTTTCCGGACAGGCTCACGTACCCGAATTTCTCGTGCGGGATGCCGTTCTTGCTAATGGCGCTAATTGTGTGCCCTCCCCCGATTAAAGAGTGCGCGCTGCTCTGTGCAATCGCTTCTAGCACCTTCTTGGTTCCCAGCCCGAAGCCCTCCTCTTCGTAAGTTCCCATCGGGCCGTTCATGATTATCCTGGGGGACGCGAATATCTCTTCTGAATACCTGGAAATAGTGTTCTCCCCGATATCCTGTATCCTCCCTTTCTCTATTGCCCCAACGCGCGCTTCCACCCTTGAGCCGTCTATGTTGAGCCCCACGTCTTCTGGCAGCACGATTGCCTCCTTGTACTTAAAGAGGAGGTCCTTTGCCCCCTTAGTGTAATCCAGGAGCCCCTTTGCCTGCAAATACGAATAAGTGTCTGCGACGTTGTGCCCTGCGGCCTCGATAAACAGCACGGAGATTGCCCCTCCCAGGAGCACTTTCCTTGCCTTCTTCTGCTCAAGCCACTTCCCCATGATGCTAAGCGAATCCCTTACCTTTCCCCCTCCGAGGATGAGCGTGGCGTCTCCCTGCTCAATGTCGCTTAGGGCGTCAAGCTCCCTCCTCAATACCGGGCCGACCGCACTAGGCACGTGCCCGGTTAGCCCGATTACCGAAGCGTGCTCCCTGTGCGAAACGCTCAAAGAATCCAGCACGAATAAGTCCGCCATGGGGGCAAGGGTTTTTACGAGGAGGCTCTCAGAAGGCGCCCCAAGTTCCCCCTCCCACATCCTAACGTTCTCCAAAAGGAGTATGTCCCCGTTCTGCATCCTCCCGATTGCGGCTTTTACCTGCTCCGGGTCGGTTGAGGGAACGAATTCAATCTGCCTCTGCACGATTCTCTCTAGGAGCCTTGCGTGCTCGGATAATCCCACGAAATCCGGGTTGCCCTCCCTGCCCTGATGGGCGAGGACTATGAGTTTTGCGCCAGCGTCGCTTAATTTGCGGATGCTCTCGCCATGCCTCTGGAGGCGCGGGTTAAGGACAATCCTGCCCCCTTCTATCGGGGAATTGATGTCCACCCTCTTTACCACGCGCATCCCGCGGAGCTGGAACTCATGGAAGTTTTTCATGGTGCATCCTCTTGCTCAGCCATCTTATTTATTAGTATCCTTTTGCGCCCTGGGGTTCCCATCTAGCGGCTTTCGCCTTCTTCCCCGCTTTCGCTCCCAGACTCATCTTCCCCCTCCTCGTTTTTGGGCTCTCCCTTCCCCCCAGCCTTTGGGGAATCCGAAGAAGATTTCTTCTTGCCCCAGGATTCCTTGCTCTTGCACTTGGGGTCTATGCACATCTCAAAGCCCATCCTGCCCCTCCTAACGCGCACCCTTGCCATTCCGCAAACGGGGCAGCCGTCTTTGAGGCGGACAACCTGGGCGCCGTGCGGGAGCGGATAGATGTTCCTGCAGTCGGGGTAGCCTGAGCACCCGATGAACTGGTTCCCGTTGCGGAGCCGTATTATGCGCAGGTTGTTCTCCTTGCACTTGGGGCAGGGGCCCATGTCGTTCTCCTTCTCCTCGGTCTCCCGCATTGCGGAGAGGAGCTCCTTGCCGATTCCCGCCTCGTGCTGCTTGAAGTCTTCTAGGATTCCCAGGAGGACTTCCTTTCCTTCGCCTATCACTTCCTCCTTGGTGGTCTTTCCCTCGACTATCTGGTCCATGTCCTCTTCTATCTTCCGGGTTAGTTCGGGATTGAGGATTTTGGGCGAGTATTTTCCTAAGACCTTCCACACGTGCATCCCGAAATCGGTGACCATTATGCTCTTTCCCGAAACGTAGTTCCGCTTAAAGAGGGTGTCCACGATTGTGGAGCGGGTTGCCTTGGTCCCAAGGCGGTTTTTCTCAAGCTCGGATATTATGCTAGCGGAAGTGTAGCGAGGGGGGGCCTTTGTCTGCTTCTTCTCCTTTTTCTTCTTTTCAATTGGCCCTTTTTCTCCCTTCTCAAATACGGGGAGCTCCCTTTCCTTCCCCTTGTAATAAGGATAAAAGTCAATCCAGTTCCTCTCGCCTATGCGCTCTCCTGAGGCCCTGAATTTCTCGCCCCCCGTTTCCGCAATAATCCTGGTGCTCTCAGCCTCCGCAGGGGGCGCGAACACCGAGAGGAACCTGCACACAATCAAGTCGTAGAGCTTTTTCTCCTTCCCTTCAAGCGGCTTATACATGCCCGTAGGGTGGATTGCCGGGTGCGCGGGGTCGGTTTTCTTGCCTTCAAGCGGCTTGTCCCATCCTTTTTGGAGGAGCCTGTCCGCCCTTGCAGTGTATTCGGGGTTGCCCGCAATCTTGCTTATGATTTTCTTTAGCCCGAGCTTTTCGGGCAGTTTCTGCGAGGAAGTCCTAGGATACGAAATAAGCGAGTTTTCATACAGCGATTGCGCGAGCGCGAGCGTTTGCGAGGGGCTTATCCCAAAGCATTTGTGCGCTTCCACCTGCAGTGAAGTGAGGTCAAATGGGGGGTAAGGGGGAATCTTGCGCGTGCGCTTCTCAACCGCCTCAATTAATGCTTCGGAGGTTATAGACGAGTGCGCCTTGAGCGCGTCCTCCTCTTTCATGAACCTGTCTTTTTCGTGGATGAACTCGGTCCCCTTTACCCATATTTTTACCTCCCAGTAGTCTTCCGGGACGAATTCGCGGATTGCCTTCTCCTTCTCGGATAGGATGCTAAGGGCCGGGCCCTGCACCCTTCCTATGCTCATGGTCTTGAACCCCCCCGCCTTCCTTACCGCGTTCATGAGCGCGCGGCTTAGGTTGATGCCGTAATACCAGTCAAGGACGTGTCGCGCTTCCCCAGCATTTACGTTGTCTATGTCCGGCTCGTTTGCCGCGTTTTCGTACGCTTCGCGAAGCTCTTCTGGGACCAATGAAGAGAACTTCATCCTCTTCCCGGGTTTCTTGCCGTAGCAGAAGCGGTAGACGTTGTAGCCGATTACAGAGCCCTCAATGTCGTAGTCGCAGGCAATCGTGCACATGTCCGCCTGTTTCCCAAGGGAAGTGAGCAGCTCCACGTAAGCCTTGGTGAATGCCGCCCCCTTGGACAATGCGTAGGAGGGCTTCCATTCTATGTCGAATACCGGGTATCCGCGGCTCCTTTTTTTCTCCGCGAGGTTGAACAAGTGGCCTACTGCGGGTGCAACCACGACTTTTTTGCCATCCACCTCGCATTCATAATAAGACACTTTGCCTTTCGCTTTCTGTTTTACGCTGTCCCCCCCGAGCGCTTTCGCGATTGTATGCGCGACTTTTGGCTTCTCCGCTACGATCAATTCCATGGTTTGAGCATTAAGCAACCAAAGAATTTATAAAAGGCAGAGAATTACGGCGTAAAATGCCCCCCTCTCCGCGCAAAATCCCTAATATATTATACGGGAAACTGCCCCGGTTAATGGGAAAAAGAAGCCTCCAAACGCGCGGAAAACAAAATCCCCCATGCACCCTTTTGCAGGATTTAAGCCTCCTGGGGTATTTGAAACCCCGACCTCTCGCTTACAAGGCGAGCGCTCTAGCCAGGCTGAGCTAAGGAGGCGCAGTTTTCTTTTTTAGGGGGAGAACGTTTAAAACGGTTCCCGGCGCGGGGCCTCTGTAGAAAAGAGGGCTGGCGCCCTGTTTCGGGTTTAGGGTTGCGGGTTTTGGGCCGGATACAAAACCCAGAACGCCGAACCCAAAACCTTTTTCGCCCCCATCATCCAGCATGATTTCTACAAAGCCCCTTCAAGCAAAAAGGATTTACTCCTCATGCGGCTTCCCATACCCATGCCGAACCATTTCCGGGACGAAAAATGCGCAAAAGGCAGCACATGGTGGCGGAATTTCGTTTCCGCCCTCCCATCAACCCAAGGGATGAGCGCCTCATCGCATTGTGCGCCCCCAACAAGGATTAAATTGTTTTCCTCCCCAAGGGGAAGGGAGAGGCGAAGCAAATGGGAGAAGAACTCAAATTCGAAATGGACTACAAAGGGGAGAAGCACGGATTCTGCTACAGGCTGGATTCCGCTTCGGAGCAGGACGTCGCGCACGCGGTATCCTCGGCATTGGAACTATCCAACGCCAAGGGATTCGAATTCGCGGGATTCAATTCCGCGATGATAGACAAGTTCGTCTCCTCAATCCCGGCAACCTCCGCCCCGAAGGCACTCTCGGACACTCCCACCTCCGAAATAAGGGCCCTCCTCAAGGATTCCTGCGGCAAGCTGGACAAGCTCACTCCCGCAGCCGAAGCGTATTTCTTCTACAAACTATTCTCCAAATACTCCCTCCCATGCCTTCCCGCCAAGGAGATGTTCCGCGGGAACCTCAAGGTGGAAAAAACACACCCCTCAGGGAAGATTGCCCTCCTTGCAAAATACAAGAGCTGGGTTGCAATCAAGAAGATGAGCATAGTGTCAAGCGTGCAGGACTACGAGGTGTCCGGAACCCTGTGCGCAATAAACGAAACGCTGGTGAAAAAAGCCTTTGATTTCTCCCAGATTGACCTTACCGCAATAGAAACCGAGGCGAAGAAGCTCACAAAGGGGAAGCGCAAATCGTACCCCGCAATCGGGGAGGCGATTTCTTCGCTCCCGGAAAAGGGGAAAAGCGAAGTTGAAAATGCGTACCTCCTCTTCTCGATTCTAGGTGAATTCAAGGTGCGGCCTTTTGCGCACAGGGAGATGCTCTCCAAGCAGTACCCGGACATCAAGACGCCGAAACCACGGGGAAGGATGCCCAAGGCATAGCCCTCGCGGCTCCTGTGGGTTACTGCCGCAGAACACTTATCCCAAGGGTTTTAGGTTTTGCGTTTTTTTGGGCTTTTGCTGAAAATATATTTTTCATTTATAAACAAATCAGGAATTTTCCGTTTTTCTTTAAAAAGGGTGAAAATATACTTTCACTTAATGCCCAACCTCCCCAACAATCTTCTTTTTATTTTTTCCCCGCCCCAATAATCCCATGGTAAAAGTCATCTGCTCCGAATGCGGGCAACAAATCATCCACAAAAAAGACCTTGCAGGGTGCAGGGGCCTGCTGGATTCCAAGCCCGTGTGCAGGAAATGCTACTTTGCGCGCATGGAAAAGCGCCCTATCTCGTTATACCGTGATTGGAGCCACCCTTCCATAATTGCCTTAATCGCTACCGGCTGCCTCGTTTCCGGAGGAGCCTTCCTGCTCTCGCTTGCGGGCATTTTGGCGGTGTTGTGGATGGGAATTTCCATGTCCCTGGTGCAGTGGGCACTTTCAATAGGCTTCATGCTGTTTTGCTTCTTGGTTTGCTGTAGCGTAATCCTTTCATGGGGAAGGCTATACTTCAAATACGGCCGCTACCTAAAATAATATGCGGACTTGCCCCTTCCTTGGAGCCGCCAACCCTCACTCCTTTAGAATCTCACCGGTTAGGGAAAGCGCCTTCCTCCCTTCGCCCCGGTTAAGCCCAATCAAAAATCCAATGTGCGCAAGCTCCTCCGCACTCCGAATTGAAGCCTCATCGTTTGCAAAGGACGCAACCGCAAAGGGAACAGAATGCTTAATGCATGTTTTCGCAAAATTCCGCATCCGCTTAATATTAGTTGCGCGCTTTCCCCCGGAATTCCCAATGACGTCCGAGAAGTCCAATAGGAAGCAGGCTTCTTTCCCCTCAAAGCCGCGCACGAGCTCCAAATCCATGGGGTAGCCCTCAACTTTAATTAGGATTCTCCGGTTGCGCAATTTGAGCGCCTCCCCCACGCTATCGACAAACCTGATTTTGGAAGAAACTGAATCCAAAAAGAAGAATGAAGAGAACCCGTATTCCTCCGGGTTCCCGCATTCAAACCTAAGAACGTCGAAGAGCTTCATATTTTCTTGTACCTTCTGCTCACATGGTGCGCCTTGGCCTCTTTCTTCTTTGAGCGCCTGCGCGGCGCATCCGTGCCCTTCACCCTGTACCCGCGCCTCTTCTTGCCTGCGCTGGTAAGCCCCCTATAAGCCCTCCTCTTGTTCAGGTTGAGCCCGGTGCACAAGGTATCCACGAGGATGATTTCGAAGAACTTGTAGTTTCCGTCTTCACCTACGAGATACGAGTTGAGCACTTCCATATTAGTATATTTGCGGTTTGCTTTCTGCTCCGCCTGGCTCCTGAGCCCCACATCGGGCTGCACGTACAAATAAGCGTGTGCGGGGTTCCTTCCCTTGTGCGGGTTCGGCCTCCTCCTGCGCCCCTTTCCGACGCGGACGCGGACGACGACGTAGCCTTCCTTTGCCTTGTAGCCGAGGGTGCGTGCGCGCACTAGGTTGGATGGCCTGGAAACCTTGTTTACGACCGGTTCCCTCCTCCACTTGAAGATTTTCCCCTTTACGAGGTCTCCCCTTTCCTTCAATTCAGCCTGGTATGTCTCTCTCATATATTTGTATGCTCCCATACTATTCACCTTTTTTACTTGGTTGCAAATTCCATTGAATTTACAACAGCGGACAAATTTTGCAAATTTATCCATTTAGCCGTTCAGGATACCACTCCCACATGCAGCCGTAGCACTTCTTAAGCGGAGATATGTTTAAAAAGAGTTGGGCTTTAAGTTCCATTCTTTAGCGGTGTTCAACTATGCAAGAGGAGAGCGGTTCGTTTACCAAAACGATTGAAAGCGTCAGGGCTGCCGAGAAAGAAGCCCTGAAGATAAAGGAAAGGGCAAATGAAGAATCCGAAGCGATTCTACTCTCTGGCAAAAAGGATGCAGAGAAACTCCGCCTAGAAGGCGAGGGGAAAGCCCTTGCGCTAAAAGACAAGCTAATTTCCGAAGGGAAAAAGTCCACCGAGTCGCAGGTAAACAAGATAATCTCCGCAGCAGAGAAGGATTCCGGGAAAATAAAGTCTGCAAAGGCGGGCTCGAAAACGGCTTCGTTCCTGATGGATTCTTTCTTAAATTCGTTTGAGTGATTCCCATGTTGCGCCCTGAAAAAATGCGGAAGGTCAGGCTGGTTGCAATCCGGTCGGTTTCCCACTCCCTCCTCTCCGAGCTCCACCGCATGGGGGCTGTTGAGATAAAACGCTTTGAATCCGAGGGGTTTGAATCCGGGAAGCCCGTCGAACTCTACGACAGCATTTCCTCCGAACTAACAAGGGTGCGCTCAATGAAGTCCGTGCTCGGGCTTGGGCGGGAATCTCCCCCAATTGTGGAGATGCCGCCTGAAGAAGCGCTTGCACTCTCCGGGGCGCTTGAGCTTCCCGAAGGGTTGCGGGAAAAGCGCACACAAATTGAAAACAACGAATCGAAAATCTCCTTTCTCGAATCCCGTCTTGAAGACGCAAAAAAACTCTCCAAATTCTCAACCGATTTTTCCAACCTCGATTCAGGCACACTCACTTTCTCGGTAGGGGAGCTTCCCTATGCAAAACTCGCATCCCTGCGCAAGCTCCTCTCCGGATACGGAATCGAGCACCACAGGGATGGGGGCTCCGCGGTTTTCGCAATTGCATATCCGCAGGATGATTCGAAGGTGGAAGATGCATTTGGCAAATGTGGGGTTTCGTTAATAGACACAGAGGGATTCACCACTCCGGAAAAAACAGTGGAGGCCCTCAATTCCGAAATTGCAAGGATAGGGAGGGAAAACGCTTCGCTTGAAGCCGAGGTTTCAGCAACCTCCGCAAAAATGGGCGGGGAAATCCTCAAAGCCGAAAGCGCACTTTCCCTGTGCGCAGAGCGCACCCTTATTACAAAGGAGATGGGCTTTGGCTCCCAGACCATGATTCTAGAAGGGTGGATAAAGGAAGCCGACCTTGGAAAACTAAAAAATACACTCAATTCCAAGTTCAGCGGCAAAGCTTACTTGGAAACTGTTTCCACAGGGGAGGAGCCCCCGGTTGTCCTAAACAACCCCGAATCCACCCACCCATTCCAATTCCTGGTCGAACTTTTCTCGCTTCCAAAAGCAAGCGAAATAGACCCCACCCTGGTCCTCCTGATAACAGTCCCCATAATATACGGGATGATGCTCGGGGACGTATTCTACGGGGTAATCTCGTTCCTCCTTGCAAGCTGGATTGTTGGCAAGATGAAAAAGGGCGGCCTCGGATACGGTGTTGCCTCAATCTGGAAGTTCTCCGCAATTGCGGGCATCATTTTCGGGCTAATCTTCGATGAATGGCTTGGGACTTCATCCTACCACATCCTCCAGATTCTTGGGGAGTGGGGAATCCTCAATTTAGCCGCGATGGGAATTACCGGCCCGCTTTATGCAGGCTTTTCGCGCTCCCACCAGGTATCCCTCCTAATTGGGATGTCCATACTCTTAGGAGTTGTGCACCTCGCACTCGGGTTCTTCTTAGGCGCGATGAATGAATGGCACCACAACCGCAAGCACGCAATAGGCAAGCTTGCGTGGATTTTCATAGAAATCGGCGGGGTAATTGCGATAATGTCCCTGATGTTTGCAATCTTCCCCGAATCCGTGGGCTTTGCGGGGCTTGGGATACTGGTTGCGGCAATCGCGGTAGTTGCACTCACAGAAGGCCCAATCGGGCTAATCGAGCTTCCCGGGCTTGTGGGCAACGTCCTCTCATATGCGAGGATTGCGGCAGTAGGCTTAGTCGGCGTGCTGCTTGCAGAACTAATAAACGATGCCTTTATCCCGCTTCCGGAGCAGGGATTGTTCTATGCAATCCTCATGCTTCCGATATTGCTCTTATTCCATGTATTAAACATCGGCCTGGCAATGGTGGAGTGCCTTGTCCAGGGCGGCCGTCTGAACCTAGTGGAGTTCTACTCCAAGTTCTTCTCTGGCGGCGGAAAAGAATTCACTCCATTCATGATGGGCGCCAAGCCCAAGCAATGAGGATAAAAAACAAATAAAACACAGGTGAAAAAATGGCTGAAGAAAACGTAGAAATGGCAGCAGACGGACTTATTGCCCTCGCAGCTGGAGCGGCAATCGGAATTGGGGCAATAGCCACGGGAATGGCGCAGGCCTCCATCGGTTCCAACGGAATGGGCGTACTGGCTGAGAAGCCCGAAGAGTTCACGAAAGTGCTCATCTGCCTTGCCCTCCCCGAAACGATTGTGATTCTCGGTTTCGTGATTGCGTTCCTGCTCGTCGGACAAATTGGCGCTTGAATAGCCCGTTCACATAAAAGGTGTGTGGATGGACATAGGCCGCCTCACCTCCGGCATTCTTGCAGAAGCAAGAGCGGAGGCGAAAGCAATAACCGATGCCGCGAAGGCGGAAAAGAGCAGGACCCTAGACGAAGAGAAGCGCAAGGTTTCCCTCATGCTAGCAGGGGCAGAGGAGGAAGCCGGCAGGTTCGTTGCAGCCCAGGAGCGCGAACGCATCGCATGGGCAAAGCTGGAAGCAAAGAAAATCTCCGGAGAAGCCCGCGAGTTCGTAGTCCGCGACGCAATGGATATTCTCTACAAGCAGCTTGCCTCTTTCCGCAGGGATGCGAGGTACGGGAACTTCCTCAATGCGCGCGTAGCTTCCGCTATCAGGGAGCTCTCCACCCCAAAACCTGTCGTGCACATCTGCAGGGGCGATTCGAAGCTCCTAAAAGGCGTGAACGCGAAAGTGGTTGAGGACTTATCTGGAATGGGAGGCGCAATCGTGGAATCCGCCGACGGTTCTGTAAGGGTGGACTACACCCTGGAAACGCTGTTTGAAGACAAGCGGGAATTGCTCAGGAAGAAGGTATACGAGAGAATGTTCAGGTGAATGCAAAATGGCTTTGAATCCGGGCAACGGCAATGGGAAGGGTGCAGGGATAATCGGGCGTGCGAAAGCCGCCATATCCAGCCTGCTCCAGAACCGCGACATCACCTACGGTTACTCCTGCACGAGAGTGAAGGCACGCAAGGCCCTCATACTGCGCAAGCAGTTCTTTGAAGACCTCCTAAACCAGAGGACTCTTGATGGGATGACCGGGATGCTTGAGCGCACTTATTACAAGGAAACCATATCCAGGCTCTCTTCAAGGTACTCCGGCTCGGAGCTCCTGGAGATGGCGGCGGAAGTGCACTACAAGGAAGTGGTGAACAAGGTCCGCAGCTTTTCGCCCGAAGATGCACGGCCAGTCCTGGACATGCTAATGCGCAAGTGGGACATCCTGAATTTGCGCACGATAATCTCCTCTAAGCGCTCCAAGAAGAGCTGGGAGGAGATAATGCCCTACCTGGTTAGTGCAGGCGAACTAAAGCCCGCGCTCCTGCGCAAGCTGGTTGAAGCCGAGCCCGAAAAAGTATATGGGCTAATAAAATCAACCTCACTCGGAAGGGCACTTGTTGCGCAGGCCTCAAGCGCAGGCGGAAGGGATTTCGCCCAGATGCTCTCAAAGGCGCAGGGCGATTCCGCGGTATTGAATGAGCTAAAGGCGCTCCTGGATGCGAGCTATTATAATTACCTGGAAGGGGGAATCGTTTCCTCCGATGAGGATGCGCCCGTAATCCGCTTGCTCGTTTCAAGGGAAATAGATTTGCGCAACGTAATGAACGTCCTGAGGCTAAAGCGCAACGGGGCGTCCAAGTTCTCCGATGTTGAGCCGTATCTTATACGCGGCGGAAAGCTGGAGAAGGCACTCGTGCAGAAGCTGCTGGATTCCAAGGGCAACGCGGATGCGGTGAAAATCATGCGCCCGCTATTCCGGCTTGAAGAGGGGGAATACCCCTCGCTATCGGCCTTGGAGGCGGCGCTTGAATCAAGCCTTGCAAAAGAGCGCGTGAGGCTCTTTTATAGGAACCCGATTTCGCTTTCCACGCTCGTTGGCTTCCTGATGATAAAAGAGGAGGAGATGAACAACCTCCGCAAGATTGTAAGGGGAAGGGACTACAACCTGCCCCCCGAAGAGATAAGGCCGATGCTGGTCTATTACTGAGGTGCAACATGTCTGAGAGAATTGCGGTAATCGGGGATGCGGCTCTTGCGGCAGGCTTCAGGCTTGCGGGGCTGCGCCACGTTTTCGTAACCGAAAAAGGCGCGGAGTTTGAGGAGAAGCTAAAGAGCGCAATCTCCGACCCGGAGTTCGGCATAGTAATAGTAAATGAGTCCTACCTCCCGGGGATTGACTGGAGGCTTAAAAAGAAAATTGACAATCTCGCCCACCCCGTCGTAATCGGCGTTGCCGACATCGCGGGCAGGCAGGAAGAGGGAGAAGACATAAACGAGCTCATAAAGAGGGCTCTTGGATTTGACGTTTCGAAAAAATAATGGTGGTATGAATGGCTAAGACGGGAACGCTTGTGCGCATCACTGGTCCGGTGGTAGTTGCGAAGGACCTTGGGCATGCGAAGCTATACGACGTAGTAAGGGTTGGCGAGGAAAAACTCGTCGGGGAAATCATCAAGATCGTGGGCAACGAGTTCGTTATCCAGGTCTATGAGGACACTGCGGGCATCCGCCCCGGAGAGCCGGTAATCTCTACCGGCGAGCCTTTATCTGTGGAGCTCGGGCCGGGCATACTCCGTTCGTTCTACGACGGAATCCAGCGCCCCCTAGAAAAAATAGAGGAAGCCGCAGGCGCGTTTATTACCCGCGGCATAAACGTGGCGCCCCTAGACCACAAGAAGAAGTGGGAGTTCAAGGCGCTAAAGAAGAAAGGGGAGTCCGTTGAAGTTGGCGACATCCTGGGAGAAGTCCAGGAAACCGACGTAATCACCCACAGGATTCTCGCAAACGATTCCGGGAAGCTAACCGACATCCGCTCAGGCAAATTTACCCTGGACGACCCGATTGGGGAGATAGACACCCGCAAGGGAAAAGTCCCGGCATACATGTACCACCGCTGGGTAGTCCGCAAGCCCCGCCCATACCGCGAGAAGTTCCCGCCAATCGTCCCGCTTTCCACAGGCATGCGCCTGGTGGATACCTTTGCGCCAATTGCAAAAGGAGGGACCGCCTGCATCCCCGGCCCGTTCGGTTCGGGAAAGACGGTCACCCAGCAGTCCCTGGCAAAGTGGTCGGACGCTGAAATCGTAGTCTACATTGGCTGCGGAGAGCGCGGAAACGAGATGACCGAAGTGCTAAACGAGTTCCCGAAAATCCTTGACCCGAAATCGGGCAAGCCCCTGATGGAACGTACGGTGCTGATTGCAAACACCTCAAACATGCCCGTAGCAGCCCGCGAGGCTTCAATCTACACGGGGATTACCCTCGCAGAATACTACCGTGACATGGGCTACGGGGTTTCGCTGATGGCGGATTCCACTTCCCGCTGGGCAGAGGCCCTCCGTGAAATTTCGGGAAGGCTTGAGGAGATGCCCGGAGAAGAAGGTTACCCCGCATACCTGGCTCGCAAGCTAGCAGAGTTCTACGAGCGCGCAGGAAGGGTAAAAACCCTCGGCTCCCCCGACCGCGAAGGAAGCGTAACCGTAATCGGTGCGGTTTCCCCGCCAGGAGGGGACATTTCCGAGCCGGTTTCGCAGAACACCCTGCGCGTAACCAAGGTATTCCTCGCACTGGACGCTTCGCTTGCGCACAGGAGGCACTTCCCCGCAATCCACTGGCTAAAGAGCTATTCGCTATATACGGATACCCTTGACCCGTGGTATGAGGAGAACATAGGCTCCGACTGGCCGACTCTCCGCAACGAAGCAATGGCGCTCCTCCAGAAGGAAGCCGAGCTGCAGGAAATCGTCCAGCTCGTAGGGCCTGATGCGCTCCCCGAAAAAGAGCAGGCAATCCTGCTCATTGCGAAGATGATTCGCGAAGACTACCTCCAGCAGTCCGCGTTCCACGAAATAGATGCGTTTGCCTCGATGAAAAAGCAGTACCTGATGCTGCGCAACATCATGAGGTTCTATGAACGCGCAATCGGCGCGGTGGACTTGGGAATCCAGCTAAAGACAATATCCGGAGTAAAAGTCCGCGAAAAAGTGGGCCGCATGAAGGAAATCCCGGAAGAGCGGCTCAATGACGTTGAGGCAATCTACAAGGAGATAGACAGGGAATTTGATTCCCTGCGGAAGGAGTAGGTGATATTATGAAGGAATACAAGACAGTTTCACAGATTGCGGGGCCGCTCGTTTTCGTTGAAAACGTTTCCGGAGTCGGCTACAACGAGCTAGTAGAGGTCACCCTCCCCAACGGGAACAAGCAGAAGGGCCAGGTGCTCGATGTAACCGACACGCACGCGGTCGTGCAGATTTTCGGTTCCACTTCCGGCTTGAATACCACCCAGACTTCGGTAAAGTTCCTGGGGGAGACCATGAAGCTAGGAGTCAGCACCGAAATGCTAGGACGCATATTCTCCGGGCTCGGTGAGCCCAAGGACAACGCGCCCAAGCCCGTTGCGGAGAAATACCTGGATATTTCCGGTGCCGCAATCAACCCCTACTCCCGCGCAGAGCCGCGTGATTTCATCCAGACCGGGGTTTCCACAATTGACTGCATGAACACCCTCGTTCGTGGCCAGAAGCTGCCGATTTTCTCGGCATCAGGCCTTCCCCACAACCAGCTCGCAGTCCAGATTGCGAGGCAGTCCAAAACCAAGGACCAGAAAGAGGAATTCGCAGTCGTTTTCGCGGCAGTGGGAATTACGCACGAAGAAGCGTCGTTCTTTATGCGCGACTTTGAGAAGACCGGGGCGCTTGAGCGTGCGGTCTTGTTCCTCAACCTCGCAGACGACCCTTCGGTAGAGCGCATCATTACCCCCCGCCTTGCACTTACCACGGCGGAATACCTTGCCTTCGAGAAGGACATGCACGTTCTTGTAATCATTACGGACATGACCAACTACTGCGAAGCGCTGCGTGAAATCGCATCTGCCAGGCAGGAAGTGCCCGGAAGGAGGGGCTACCCAGGTTACATGTACACCGACCTCTCCACAATATATGAGCGCGCGGGAAGGATTAAGGGCAGAAAGGGAACGGTTACCCAGTTCCCAATCCTCACTATGCCCGGTGACGACATCACCCACCCGATTCCCGACCTTACCGGTTACATTACAGAAGGGCAGATTGTGCTCTCGCGTGACTTGCACCGCAAGAACGTCGCACCTCCTGTGGACCCGCTGCCTTCGCTATCCAGGCTAATGAACCTTGGTATCGGAGACGGGCGTACCCGTGAAGACCACAGGGGCATTGCAGACCAGCTTTACGCTGCATACGCAAACGGGCGTGATTTGAGGAGCCTGAGCGCAGTCGTAGGTGAGGAATCCCTTACCGACACCGACAGGAAGTACCTCCGCTTTGCAGACGACTTTGAAAAGCGCTTCATCATGCAGGGCTCAAACGAGGACCGCACAATAGAGCAGACGCTCTCCCTCGGATGGGAACTCCTCGGTTCGCTGCCTACCGAAGAGCTCAAGCGTGTAAAGGTTGAGTACATCAAGAAGTACGGCGCAGGCTCAAAGGGCTCTTCGGAAGCTCCCGCGGAGAAGAAAGCCGCACAGGAAGGCCCTTCCCCAACGAATCCGGAGAAGGCCGCCCCCAAGGCGCCTTTGAAGGCGAAGAAGGCACCCTCCAAGGGGAAGCGGAAATCCCGCAAGTAAATATTTAGCGAGGGCAGGTAAAAATGGCCGAGAAAGCAAACCCAACCAGGATGGAACTGCTAAAAATCAAGTCCAGGATCAAGCTTGCAAAGAACGGCCACAACCTGCTCAAGCAGAAGCGGGACGCGTTGATTATGGAGTTCTTCAAGATATTGAAGAAGGCAAAGGATTTGCGCGGCGAGCTCAATTCAAAAATGGGCTCTGCCTACAAGTCCCTCTCCATAGCCCACGCCTACCACACGACTTTTGAGCTGGAATCGATTGCAACCGGGCTTGAGCAGGACATGGGGCTGAATGTAAAATCCCGCAATGTGATGGGGGTGCGCATACCCGAAATTACCGCCTCGCTTGATGAGCGGGAGTTTGGGAGCGGTTATTCCCTGATGGGGACCAGCGCGAAAATAGATGATGTGGTTGAGGATTTCGGGGCGGTTTTGCGCCTCGTTGTAACCCTGGCTGAAACCGAGACCGCAATCCGCAGGCTGATAAAGGAAATCGAGAAGACCAAGAGGAGGGTGAACGCCCTCGAATTCGTGGTTCTTCCCCGCCTGGAGCATGAGCGCGAGGACATCATCTTCCGCCTAGAAGAGATGGAGAGGGACTCGTTTGTATCCCTTAAGGTCATAAAGCGCAGGCTTGAGCAGGAAGCCGCGCAGAAGAAGGGGGCATCCTAAAGTGCCCAGGCGCACTCTTTCCAAGAGGGACATAAAGGAACTGCTTCCCCTAATTTCTTCCTTAATTGAGGTTTCGCCCAAGCAGAAAGTTGAAATCATAGAAGATGGGAAATACAGCATAATGTACGTGGACGATGAGGCGCTTCTCTTCGAATTTGAGGGGAGATGGCTCCCTCTTTTGCGCTGTGTGCTCTCAGGCAGGATTAAGGTTGCGTATCCCAAGGTTACCGTGGACATGGGCGCAATACGCTTCGTTGCAAACGGCGCGGACATCATGCGCCCCGGAATCGTTTTAGTTGAAGACGGGATTTCCCCCGGCTCTCCGGTTTTGATTGTGGATGAAAAACACGGCAAAACCCTCGCAATTGGGGTTTCCACCCTTTCTTCAGAAGATTTGCGCGCTGCAACCGGGGGCAAAGTGGTAAAGAACGCGCACGCTGCCGGGGACGAACTCTGGGAATTAACCAAATCCCGGGATTGAGTGCTCTTTTCCCCGGCTTTGCGGAAACACCTCCCTGCCCGTCCCCGCATCCGCCGTTTCCTTCCTCCGGATTCCCATCCTAGGTTGCCGCCATCTTCCGTATCAATTCCGAAACCCAGTGCTCCAAAAACAATTCCTTCTTTTTCTCCTTTGCAAGCGCATCCTTTATCCCCAGCCACTTGAATCCTTCAAATTCCCCCGAAGGTTTTGCCTGCATCCTCTTTGCGCTGATTTCAAAAACCAACAGGGGAATCCATTTTTTGTACTTCCTGCTTCCCGCATTGTATCCCCCCTCAAAAATTACCTCATGGACCTGCGCGTCTATTCCCGCCTGCTCGGAGAATGCCTCCTTGATTTTGGCAACCGCATCCTCCCTTCCATTTATTTTTACATTCGGAAGGAGGAGCCTCTTCCTCCCGAACCTCTCTTTGCCCACTAAAAAGAGCACTCTCCCTCCATCTTGCAGCATCCCGCAGGCGAACGCCTTCGGATAGGTAATGAGCTTCCTCCTTCTTCCCATGCTTCTCCTCTCTATCCAAACCTTTCCCGCTTTTGCTTTTAAATGTGCCCCTGGACCTGCCCGCACCCTGGGCCCCCCACATTAAACCTGCCCTTGGCACCCTGCCGGCATCGCATGCCCAAGCCTCCCGGTGCCCGCCCTCCTCCTTGTGGACAGGGCTTTTTGCCCCACACTAACCCACCAAAAGCCTTAAATTGGAGAACCGCGCAAATACCCCCGTGTGGTATTATGGCAGCTAATCCCAAAATGAGGAATTTTGCGCGTTCGCTTGAAGGCGAACTCAACCAGAGAGGATTCAAGACGGTAAACGCCAAGAGGGTAAACCAGCGCCTCATGCAGGAAGGCCTGCTCAAGAAGGGAGGCTCCTGCGGGCTTGTTAGCGGAAAGGAAAAAATCCTCAACCGTGGAATCGGCTCGAAGCGCTCAGGCTTCAACGTGTTCGTGAAAGAGGAAGACAATCGGGTTCTAGTCTATTACATGAACCCCGATACGGGCCCCGATGCGCCCATGCTCAGGAGGAACGAGAAAGGAAAGATGCCTGCGGGGCAGAACTACAACATACTAAAAACTTACAAGGGCATCCAGAACCCCGCCGCCTACGCCGAAAAAGTGGCAAAAGACATTGCCCATTATGCAAGCCTCAAGCCGGATACCGAATACAGGATGGAATCGCATCTTCACTCAGGCTGGATGTTTGGAGGCTACATCGGGGGAAGCAAGCAGATAAAAGACGATGGGATGTCCAACATAATGCATGTGCTGCGCGTAATGGCGCACACCAACCGCGACGTGGTTGCACTCACTTCCCACAATGCCTTCAACGAGAGGCAGTTTAGGGCGATGGAGATTATAGCCCAAGAAATGGGAATGGTGATGGTCCCTTCTGTGGAGCTTACAATCCCCGGAAGGACCCCAAACGGCCCGCACGTGTGCTGTTACCTTGCGGATGCGGGAGTAGCAATGAATGAATTCAATCTCATCGCGCTAAAGGGCAGGGAGGACTACGCAATGCCTCCCTTCAACGACGTGGGGCAGTTCCCGGAGATTGTCCAGAAGCTCTTTGCCCAGATGGTAAAGGGCACAAGGGAGCTCTTCATGTCCGTTGCGCACCCGTTTAACTTCTATACTGCCGAGCGCAACTTGTATGAAGTTGGCGCCCTAAGCTCAATTGAGTGCGGCCCCTATTCCTTTGTGGAAGTGATGCAGCTTATGCACTACTTCCAGGGCGTTGAAGGCTGGAACTTCGGGATGAGCGACAAGGATACGATTCCCAACCTGGATAACCGGAGCCTGCAGGAGTGCGTGCACGATATTTGCGCAACGCACCTGCCCCCGGGAACCAAGCGCACCCCGAACTCGATTGCGTACGCGTTTGCCCTGCAGATGCAGTTTGACGGGACAGTCCACAATACCTTCACGGGCACCGATGACCACTACACCCCGGACATGAACTACCGCTCAAACGGGCTCCCTCAGGTGCGCGGGCACACAGAAATCGAGATGGCAAGGGTTTATGCGAAGATGGCAGACCGCAAGCCCACTTCACAGGAACTAATAAGCTGGCTGCTCTCAAACCAGATTCTCACAACCGGGTTTGTGTATCTTGAGCATGAGGATGGCTACCTGCGCGTGCCAAAGGGGAGGAAGAGCTACAACAAGGCCACATCCGCTGCCGCAAAGAAGATGCACGCAGCAGGCCAGAAGCTCTACCAGAAGGCGGTTATCCGTGATTTGGCAACTTTCAAGATTAGCCCAAGCGAGATGGTGAACCTCGCGCACAGTTTCGGAATAGGGGATTAGCCCTATTTGCGGATTAGGAAGGGAAAATCCCCTTTGCATTAAGGGGAACCCTTCTTTTCCCCTTTTTTGATTTCTTCTATGTTTTCTTTAATTAGCTTTGGGATTTCCATCTTTTCATAGTATTCTTCCACCGTTCCCCTGCGTGCTTTTGTTACCGGGCTTTTTACCGAAACCAGCGAGCAGCAGTCGGTGTATTCCTTTATGGATTCTTCGTATGTTCCAATCTTTTCTGCGATTTCGACTATCTCCATCTTGTCCATTGAGATTAGGGGCCTAAATACCGGGATTTCGAGCCCGCTTTGTGCGCAGCCTATATTCTCCAATGTCTGGCTTGCAACCTGGCCTAGCGCGTCCCCGCTTACTACCCCCAGGTATCCGTATTCCTTTGCGATTTTCTCTGCCAGTTTGTAGAGGTACCTCCTAAATACGACCAGCTCGTACCTTCGCTCCACCTGCCCGCTTTGTGCGTAGAATCCCGCATAGGCAATTGCGAAGAGTTTTGCCTCCCTTTGCTGGAACCCGTTTAGGATTTCAATTAGCTTCCCGATTTTGCTTTTCTGGACCTTTTCCGCCCCTTTTTCTTCAAAGGGATGTATGTGCAGGAAGTCCACCTCGCAGCCCCTCTTCATCATCAATGCCGCCGCAACCGGGGAATCTATCCCCCCGCTCATTAGGCACAGGATTTTTCCCGCGCTCCCTACGGGCAGGCCCCCGAATCCTTTTTCCTTTTTGAAGAAAACGAGTGCCTTGCCCTTCATGATTTCTATGTGCGCGGTTATTTGCGGGTTCCCCAGGTCCACCTTGGATTTGGTTTTTTCTCCTATCCTTGAGCCGATTTCCCCGCTTACCTCCATGGATTTTAGCGGGAACTCCTTGTCGCTCCTCTTTGTGCGCACGGCGAAGGTTTTTCCCTCAAATTCATGCAGGTTGCCCTTCACTTTTTCCCAGATTGCCCCGATTTCCGGCTCGCACTCTTGTGCAAAGGCGAACCACTCGATTCCGGGCACCTTCCTCAAGGCGGAAGCTACCGCGTCCTCCTGGGAACCGTGGGTTGCGGGTTTCGCGTTTCCGGTTCCGCCTTCCCCTGCCCCTCTCGTATCCGCAAGCTCAACAAAAATCCTCTTCTGGAAGATTTTCGCACTCTCCGCACTGCCTCCGAGCGCCTTCCTCACGTTATTCAGGAGCCTCTCCTCAAAGGAGTGGCGGTTTTTGCCCTTTAGCCCTATTTCCCCGTAATGGATTAGTATCATGGGTTATAAAATGCGGGGAGTTGTTTTTATTTGTGATGCACAACTTATTTGCGCATCCCCAGGAACTTCTCGTAGGCTTTGTGGTCCCCTATGAAGTAGAATGTCCGCTCCTTTGTTTCTTCATCCGATACGAAGCATACGCGGTATTGCCCGATTTCATCAATAAAATACCGGACACCGTGCTTTGCGTGCCTAAAAGTATGCGTCGGAAAGCTTTCATATTTGCCAATCCTCCGCTTGAACCTCTTCCTAATTTCGCGGGGGAGTTCCCCAAAATATGCTCCCCATCCCTCATCAAATAGGAGGGAATACATCCAATCTACTCATTGGGGAACTGCGAGAGGAATTCTTCTTTGGAGAGGGTTTTCCTCTTCCTCTTCTTGGTTTCCCCGTGCAATTCCTTTAGTTTCCCAAGAAGCCGTTTGTCTTTTACTTCCCTCACGTTAAGTTCTTCGTGAATTTCCTCTTCTATATGATTCACGATTTCCCTGTACCTGAGCAGCTTCTCGTATTCCTTTTTGGGTATTTTTACATACTCCATCTGGGGGCACCCGAAATTGTTTAGGGATTGCCCTGCTTTTAACCCTATTCCTCCAGCCAAATCCATGTATGCTGCCACCTCTGCATAATGAGTGCCTCTCCGGCAGTGCTTTTTAATGTGCCAAGAGGGGAGCTTTCCGGGATTCCGTAATCTAGAATCGGAACCCCAAAACCTGGAACAAAATTAAGGATTTGTGCCTCAGATTTGCTTTTGGCAAATACGCCCCAATTTCATTTCTGCAAGAATTAAGCACAGCTCGCGCAAAAAGAATGGATTTGGGCCCGATGAGATTTGAACTCACGACCTTTCGATTATCAGTCGAACGCTCCAACCAGACTGAGCTACGGGCCCGCTAAATATCTTCTAAAAGCAACCAATTTATAGTCCAACACTCTTTAAAAACTTACTCACTTTGCCAGAAGGTAGGTAACTAGCAGCACAACCACGATTACTATCGTGAAGAAGATTACCTCAACCATCATACGCTTCATTTACCCAGCGCGGCTTTTTATGCGTTTCTGTGCAGCGGAAAAGAGCCCCCCAACCGGTTAAAAAGCCCAGTATACAATAGAAAAAACGGGCGAGGCACTTTGAAAATCGCGGTCATAGGGGACACCCATTTAGGATATTCAAGATTCTACGAGGACAGCTTTACCCAGGCGAAAGCGGCATTTGAAGACGCGCAGGAAAAAGCCGACCTAATCCTTTTCCTGGGAGATTTATACGATTCAAGAGTCCCAACCCTCCAGGTCCTAGGCGAAGCAATTACGATCTTCTCGAAAATAAAGAAAAATGTCTATGCAATCCACGGAAACCACGAGAGAAGGAGCAAGGGAAACCTGAATGCGGTGGAATTGCTCGAAAAAGCCGGGCTCCTAACCCATTTACACATGAGGGGAGAACCTTTCACGCATGAGGGAGAAGAAGTATTCATAGCAGGGATGGGCAACGTCCCCGATGATTTGGCCTCAAAAGCCCTAGGAAGGCTAAAAGGGGAAATTACGCCCCCGGAAAACGCATTCTCAATCCTCATGCTCCACCAGTCCTTCAAGGAGTACGTATATGGGGAGAACCTCGCTTCAATCCACGATTTGGAGCAATTGGGCTACACACTCTACCTAAATGGCCACATCCACGCAACCAAGGAGGGGATGGAAGGAAGGTTCCTGATTCCCGGAAGCACGGTCCTAACCCAGCTAACAAAAGAGGAAACAAAGCCAAAAGGCTACATCCTCTACGATACGAAAGAAAAAACACACAGGTTCGTGGAAATCCCCTCAAGGAAGTTCATTTTAGAAGAAAAAACCTTCGAAGGCGCAACCCCGCAGGAGGTTTCCGAAAGGATAAATGAAGCCGAAGATGCACTAAGGAAGGAAAACCCCGAGGCAATAATCCGCTTCACGCTAAAAGGAACCCTAAAAGAGGGTTTCCGCCCCACCGACTTAAACCTCCCAAGAACTCCCAACACCCACATAGACAACCGCCTAAACCGGGTGCAGCTCAAAGGGGAAATGGAGAAAATC
Organism: Microcaldota archaeon; assembly: GCA_016932815.1. Taxonomy (GTDB): domain Archaea; phylum Micrarchaeota; class Micrarchaeia; order Anstonellales; family Bilamarchaeaceae; genus CAIKOA01. Next base: position 116,542 of record JAFGCC010000025.1, read on the forward strand.
CGGGAACTAAGGAAGAACAACGTGCCCGTGCAGGAACTATCCGAGCAGAAGTTAAGGGAGCGCCTAAAAGGGAAAATAACCCTCTTTGACCCCCAGGAGCTATTCGAGCGCTTATTGGAGGGCCCGGAAGCCGCAAGGGAGGCTTTAAAAAGGAAACCCTCCAAGAAGTTATAGTGGGTAGTATTATGAGTAAGCCGGAAGTATCCATAGTAGTCCCGACCCTCAATGAGGAGGGCTACATAGAAGACGCCCTCAATTCACTAACCAACCAATTTATACACAAAAAATGCGAGCTAATTGTCTGCGACGGATTCAGTACCGACAAGACCGTTGAAATCGCAAAGAAATACGCAGACAAGATAGTATATGAGAACAAGCGCACGATTGCGGCGGGAAGGCAGACCGGGGCAAGGGCGGCAAGGGGCGAAGTAATAGTCTGCGCAGGCGCGGACGTTTTCGTTGAGCCCCACTGGCTAGACGTCCTAACCCGCCCGGTTTTCGACAAAACCCACGTGGCTTCAATAGGCCCGGTTTTCCCAAGAGACGGAAACTTGGTAGAAGACGCGTTCTCAGGCGCAATCCTGCATCCTCTAAGCAGGGTGCTCTCAAAGGCAAACACGCATTTTGTCGTTGCAGACAACATGGCGCTATGCGCAAAAACGTTCAGGAAGGTGGGCGGGTTCAACCCCTCGCTAGTTACCGGCGAAGACACCGACCTAATCATGAGGATGAAGAGGGAGGGAAAAGTCGCCTACACAAAAGAGGCGAAATCGTATGTTTCAATGCGCAGGGTAAGGGAGTGGGGCTATGGAAAGTACCTCGCCTTCCACACCACTAATTTCCTAAAATCCCACTTCAGCGGGACTTCCCATAAGAGCTACGAGCCCGTGCGCTAAGCAGCAAAACCGCAGGGAGCACCGCGAATCCAGCGCAGCACAATTCATCTGTGTAAACGACGTCCGGGAGGTCGTCGCCCATGTCATTCCTCGCAGTATCCCCGGCATGGGAAAAAGAGAGCAGCAGGAGCCCGAAAGCAAGAACCAGGAGAGCGTTCATGCAGCCCACTTTCAAGGTGAAATTTAAATGTTTTTGCAGTTTGCGCGAACGGTTCCCTTCTCCCGCACGGGCTTCCAGATTCCCTTAGCGAGCATCCCGAAGAGGTATAAGAAAGAGAGAATCAAGACGATTATCGGCCCGGTGCTAAAGTCCAGGTAATATGAGATGAAGAGCCCGGAAACCGAGGCAAAGAGCGCAATCAGGGCAGAGAGCGCCATAATCTCCTTTACCCTCTTCCTAAACAGCTGCGCGGTCGCAGCGGGAAGAGTCAGTATCGCAATCATCAGCACGATTCCCACAACCCGTATCGTGGTTACAATCGTGAGCGCCATCAGCCCGAACAAGACCGCATACACGATTCCGGTCTTGAGGTTCCCCACTTCCGCAAACTCCTCATCAAAAGTAGCAGCAAGAAAAGAATTGTACATCAGGGAAACGGCAGCGACGATTACCAAATCCAATGCCAGAATCATCCAGATGTCCGCGGCGCTAACTAGCAGTATGTTCCCAAAGAGGAAGGTAAAGAGGTCCGTTGCATAGCCGGGAGTAAGGAATATGAAGACCAGCCCGATTGCCATTCCCGTTGCCCACAAAAAGCTCAGGAGAACGTCCAGCCTGTTGCCCGCACTCTTCCTAAAAAACGCAACCCCCGTGGAAGCTAGCAGGCTGAAGATTGTTGCCCCAAGAAGCGGGTTCATGCCCAGGAAATAGCTTATCCCAAGCCCCCCAAAGGCAGCATGCGAAATGCTCCCCGAAACCAGGGACATCCTCTTAACCACGATGTAGGTTCCCACAATCCCGGCCGCAATTGAAGAGAGCACGGAAATGATGAGCGCATTCTGAAAGAACTGGTAGGATAAAACGTCAATCATACATCTCCCTCATTTTTTCCTTGCCAATCCCGTGGCTCTTTACCGTGTGCGCGCTGCAGCGGTTCACGCATATTATCCTGCTTGCGTAACCCGAAACCATCTCCAGGTCGTGGTCCACAATAACTATCGGCATATCCTTGTTGAGCTCTTTTAATATCCTATAAAAACTCTCTTGTATGTGTATGTCCATGTTTGCCATGGGTTCGTCCAAAACAAGCGCCTTCGGGTTTCCCGCAAGTGCGCGGGCAACGAAAACCCTCTGCTTCTGCCCCCCGGAGAGCTCGTTTAGCTTCCGCCCCCTCAAGTGCGAAATCCCCATGCGCTCCATCGCCTTCTGCGCAGCCTCCTTGTCCGAAGAGCCGTAGTGCTTAAACAAATTCTCCCCAATCCTGCTTAGGAGCACGACTTCCTCAACGGTAATCGGGAAATCGAAATCTATGTCCTTGAACTGGGAGAGGTATCCTAGCATCCTCCGCCCCTTCTTGGGGGCATTCCCGAATACGCGTATTTCTCCCGCATCCGGCTCAAGCTCGCCCAGAATCAATTTCAGGAGGGTGGTCTTCCCCCCTCCGTTTGGGCCGATTATCCCTATGAATTCGCCCTCTTTTACGGAAAGGTCCACGCCCCGCAGGAGTTCCTCTTTGCCGTAGCTGAAAGTGACTCCCTTGAGGCCTATTATTTCCCTTGCTCCCATGAAAGACGACCTTCAACCTCTTAGTTATTAAGGTAGATGGCTATCGTTCTCCCCACGTTCTCCATGTTGGCGGTATAGTCCTCTGCCAGGGGGTCAACCGAAACAACGAGTGCGCCCACTTCCAGCGCAATTGAATCCGCAATGTCCTTTGTGAATTGCGACTGCACGAAAATCACGTTTATGCTCTCCTCGTTTGCAATGTCTATTAGTTCCTGCAGCTGCGCGGGGGTTGGCTCTTTGCCGTCCTGCTCAATTGCAATCTGCTCAAGCCCGAATTCATCTGCGAAATAGCCCCACGCAGGGTGGAACACCATGAGCTTGTCCCTCCGTATCCTAGAGAGGTCTGAGGCTATCTGGTCGTGGAGCGCATCCAGTTCAAGTTTGTAGCTTTCCGCGTTCTCCAGGTATTCCTGCTCGTTTGCGGGGTCCATCTCGATTAATGCCTCCGCAACGGAATCCACCTCCACCTTCACGTTCATTGGGGAGAGCCAGGTGTGCGGGTCTATTTCGGCATCATGTTCCCCGCCCAGCAGCCCCTCCAAGAATCCTTCTTCTTCGTGCTCCCCGCCATGCGCTTCTTCTCCCTCATGCCCCTCTTCCCCCCCGTGCGAGTGCTCTTCGTTCTCCCCAAAATACCGTACTTTCACGTTTTCCGAAGTGTCAACCATCTTCATAGAAGGGTTCAGCGAGGCGAATTCCCCGGAGTGCGATAGCTCAAAGGGGATGTGCCCAATCATGAAATAAACGTCCGCGTCCTCCACTTTCGCAAGGTCGCCTGGCCCAGGCTCATAAGTCGCAGGGCTTCCCCCAGGGGGTATTAGCACGCTAACTTCCACGTGCTCTCCCCCCACAGCCTCAACGAATTCCTTCTGGGGCAGTATGCTAACTATTACTTTTAGCTTGCCCCCTTCTTCAAGGCCCCGCGGGGAGGAACCCTCCCCGAATAATCCAAGCCCGACAATGGCTGCAACTCCCAGAACAAGCAAAACCCCGATTAGGAGATGCGTCTTCTGGATGCCCTTCCCGCCTTTTTTTGGGATTCCGTCTTCCCTAGTATAACGAACCATGGGTATGGGTGAGGGGGAAGCACTATAAATACCTTACTAATTATCATTCTCAATAAGGTATCCGCATGAAATCCCGCAACACCTCCCAGAAGGCTCTTCTCCAGGGGGAGCTAGAATCTTTTGACACGTTCTTTACCGCCGAGGAGCTATTTGAGAATGCAAGGAAAAAGGACTCCAAAATCGGCCTTGCAACGGTTTACCGGTTCCTGCGGGAGATGCGCGAAGCGGGCACCCTCTATTCATATTCGTGCGAAGGCAGGGCGGTGTATTCCACCCTAAAGCGCAGCCATTGCCATTTTACCTGCGAGGAAACGGGCAGGGTAATCCATTTTGACGTGGATTCGCTTGATTTCCTAAAAGACAAGATTCCAGGCTCAATTTCCAGCTTCCAGATAGAAGTGAAGGGCAAATGCCGCAAATGCTCTTCTGGAAAGCACCCCGCCCCCCAGCGTGGAATGCACAAAGGCAAAGGGCATTAACCTCCCCGGCCCATGGGTTTGCAGGCCATACAGGGCAAAACAAAGGTTATTAATTTACCCTGAAAAATCCCTTCAATGGGAATGCTCTCCGGAATCCGCAAAAACGTTTTCATCCTTGGAATAGTGAGCTTCCTAACCGACGTTTCTTCCGAGATGATTTTTCCCATCCTGCCGGTTTTCCTAAATTCCATTTTAGGGGTGGGAACCGCGGTAATCGGGCTTATTGAGGGAATAGCAGACAGCGCAAGCTCCCTCTTTGACGTTTTCATAGGCTACCTCTCGGATGTGAAGCACGAGCGCAAGAAGTTCGTAGCCGCAGGCTATGCCCTCTCATCACTCTCCAAGCTGGGGATTGCGCTTGCTGGCACCTGGCCCCTCTTCCTCCTCTTTAGGGGGGTTGAGCGCATAGGCAAGAGCGTGCGCACCTCCCCAAGGGATGCCCTGATTGCCGAATCCTCCAAGGAGGGCGTGCGAGGCAGGGCATTCGGCCTCCACCGCTCCATGGACACACTCGGCGCCATAGCCGGCCCGGCAATCGCATACCTAATCCTCTCTTCGCTTGGGGAGTCTGAAGCCGCCTACCGCACCGTTTTCATGCTTGCGTTAATCCCGGCTTTCCTTGCGGTTGCGGTCCTCTGGTTTTTCGTGCGGGAAAAGCCGCAGAAAGAAGGCGCGCAAGCTCCCGCAAAGCAAGGGCTCGTAAAAAAGGAAGCGCCCTCCAAAAAGAAACCGGGTTTTTGGGAATCCCTCCGCATGCTCCCTGCGCACTACCGAAGGTACCTGGCAATCTCCTGCCTCTTTTCGCTCTCCTATTTCAGCTTCGCCCTCCTTATTGTGCGCGCAAGCGAAATAGGCATTTCCGCTGCGGACATACTCCTAGTCTACATCCTCTACAATGCCGTTTATGCGGCAGCCTCAATTCCCTCCGGCTCGCTTGCAGACAAGCTTGGAGGAAAGCCGGTAATCGCCGCCTCTTTCCTCCTATATGCGATAATCCTGGCGGGATTCGCATTCGTTTCCGAATTCTGGCAGGTTGCACTCCTGTTTGCGGTTTATGGGGCATTCGTTAGCGCGGACGATTCGGTGAACAAGGCGTACGTTTCCAACATGGTAAAAAGCGAAGAGCGCGCAACCGCCCTGGGGGCATACAGCACCGCGGTAAGCGCGGCCTACCTTCCAGCATCCGTAATATTCGGGGCGCTCTGGGCGGCATTCGGTGCGGCCCCCGCATTCATCGCCGCAGCGGGAGTGGCTTCAATTGCGGGAATCGCGATGGCTGCCTTCGCAAAATGAGCCCTGCTAACCCCGCATGTCCGCTAAAAGCTTTATTCCCCGACTTCCTCTTTCACTTCTTCCCTTCCCGCTTCAAGCTCTTTTGCCTGCTCCTTGTCGCGGTTTAGGAGGAGTGCCTGGAATTCCCCAACGTGGGTTTTCTCCTCCTTTGCAACGTCTAAGAGGATTTCCTTTAGGTTCTTGTCGGATGCAAGTGCCGCCATCTGCTCATACAAATTGATTGCGTCAAGCTCCGCAATAATCGCCGCCCGTAGTATCTCGTTGTCGAGCTCCTTTTTCCCAAGCCCTTCGAATTTTGCGGGTATCTTAGACATCATATTTTCCACCTTATAAGTTCAAATTTTTAGTTCCTTCAAAAGCTTCACGATTTTCTTTTCATCCATATCCTTTAGGGAGGCAATCTCGATATGCTTCATCGTCTTCCCGCCCCCTTCGAGCAGGGCGCGCCCCTCCTTGCTTAGGCCCTTTATGGAAAAGCCCAGGTTCACGTGCGTTTTTAGCGCCACGAAATAGCATTTGCCCCCCGCGTAAGCGGGAACACCCCATTTCATTTCCTCCTCGGCAGTGGGCAGGGTTTTGAGGATTATCTTCCTGAGCTTTGCGCATATTTCTCTTTGGGGAGAGCCTTGCTTTTCCACATACTCTTCGACCGCACTGCCCATAATCAATCCCTTCCCCCCTCATCCTTTAAATGATTGGCCTTCTTCCCGGGAATCTTCCTGGAGCCGCAATCTATTACCCGATTATGAGGTCCAGTATGATTACGTTTATGAGGAATGCCGCGATGCTCCCGTAGAACGCTATTCCCCAGAGCGCCCAGTCGAGGACGTTGTCTATCGTAACTAGTATCGGGTGCTTTGAGTATTCCTTCCTAAAGTGCTCATAAAAGGATGCGGAAACCGCGTTGAAGAGCGCACCAAGAAGCAGCGCGCCCATGAACAGGAAGTAGTATCCCAGGGAGATGCAGAAGCCCGCAAGCTCTTCTAGGCTGCGCAAAGACGACCTCTGCAAATACGCGTCAACGAACCCAAGTTCGAAAATCAATGCAACCGCGAAGATGAGCATGCACACTCCCGCATTGAACCAGCTCCCCTTTATTTTCGGGGCGGCTTCCTTCTTTTTTGCCATGTTTACCGCACAAGGCTACTGCCAAAAAACTTTTAAGCCTGGTTTTTTTGCGCGTTCCCCCGGGATACTCCGCTAATTCGTCCCGCCAGGCCTTTCTTGGTGCACTCCCATAGGATGCACCTCAGTATCCGCTTCCGCGATCCTGGCAATTTCTGCGGAATCCATCTCCTTCCCGCGTATTACCACGCCTTTTTTGGAATCGGCAGGCCAGGGAGCAGTAGGCGTGTGCCCGCTCCCCTCTTCTTTGGGCCATTTCCCGGATGCTTCCTTGAGGGTTTTCCCGACCCACCCCGAGATTCCCTTCCCCTTCTTCGATGCCCATTCCTTCCTGCTAGCGTATGCGCGCCAGAGCTTCGGCCAGCCTGGGATGGGGCCGCGCCTGATAATGGGCACGCCGTCTTCTGCCCTACTGGCAAACGCCCTAAGGGGTATTGGGCCGTTTATTGGGTCAAGCAGTGCCTCGGTAATGTGTTCCAAGTCGGAAATGACAGAATCCTCGGCTTTCCTTCGCTCCTGTGGAACTCCCTGCGTTCCAGCATAGGATACTTCAAGTTGGTGCAATGCCCGCCCTTTGGAGCTGCAGGCGCTTAAGGATACAGCGTAAGCCCTTCCGGTTTCGGAATTGGTTATGTAAAAATACTTGCCAGCTTCGTGGAATCCCCCAAGCTGGCTGGATTCTGCAAACAGGGGCGCGTCAATGGGAAGGATGCGCGGCTCCCCCTTCCACCTCTTGCTTATGCACCCTAGGAATCGGCTGTCGGCAATAGTGAGCGAAGGGCCCCTGGAAAAAACCTTAGTGTCCGCATAAACTCTCCTCGTTTCGAATTCCCGCTCGTTCTCCCCAATCCAGTATTCCCGCATGAAGGATTCCACCCCAACGCGCCAGGGGTCCCCCAGCACCTTGAATCTCCCCACCCCCACTAGGAAGAGCCGCCTGGCATCTTCTAGGATTTCCTCTCCCAGTGCCCCCATCCTCGACTTTATGCGCACTCCTGGAAACTCGTTTTCAAGATGCAGCGGGGAGAGGGCTTCGCGGTACGCAGAAACCAATGTCAACCCGACTCCCTTCTTGGAGATTGCCCGGTAATGGGGCATGCTTCCGAATACGTTTCGTATAACCTCCCCCCTTCCCGCATCCGCCCCATCCATTTTCACTTCAACGCGCAAGAAGCCCTCTTCCCTCCCGAGCATGATGCCCGCCCCCTCCCGCGGGAGGAATGAGTAGACGAGGCCGTCATCCACGGTTACCCGCACGCCCTTAATCCCTTTGAGAGAATAGTGCTTCCTTGAGTATTCTGCCAGGAAATACGGGCGCAGGCCCGCGCAATAGCCATTTGCGAACTCCCCGAGGTTGCCCAGGGTGTCTTCTGCGAACCTTTCTTTCCTGTTGTGCCGCCCTTCCTTCTCTTTTACGTCTAAGAAGAAGCGGGCGCCCCTCTCCAGGATTCCGGGGTCGGAGGGCCCTTTGAGGTACCTCCTTGCTTTGATTGTCTTGTTGAACGGGAGGCCGCCCTTCCCGTTGCCGAAATAGACGTTCTGGACTCTCTCCCTGTCCGAAAACCTCAGCCGCTCAAATAGGGGGTTTTTGCCGGGGAAGCCCGCGCTCTTTGGCACGAGGTAGCGCCGTTCCACCCTGTGGGGGAGGTCCACCGTCACTCTTTTCATATAATACTACTTTTATACACAATAAGATATTTAAATGCTAAGTTGGAGCGTATTTTGCGCACTTTTCGCAAAATGCGGAGGAAAACACAATGGCGGGAGAAAAACCGAAGGAATCCGGGCTTGAAGAATATCCAAAGAAGACGATAATAATAGAGAACCTCGCACTCATCATGTGGATTGCGCTTGGGGCTCTTGCCGCTTCTTATGTTTCAATGGAGCTCGCCATTGCATATGTTGCTTTTGCCGCCTTAATGCTCTTATTCGTGCTCAGGAAACTCCTGTGCACGCACTGCCATTACTATGGGAAGTGGTGCCACATCGGCTGGGGAAAGCTTACCTCCCTCCTCTTTGCCAAGGGGAACCCCGAAGAATTCAACACAGGGCTTGGGCAGAAGCTCGTCCCGGTTACCTACGGGCTCCTGATGATGGTGCCAATTCTCGCCCTCATCTTCTCCATGCTGGGCGCATTCACGCTTGAGAAGCTCGCATTGCTGGTTGCAATCTTCCTCGTTTCCGGGTTCAGCGGCTTCATCGCAAGGAAGAAGTCGTGTGCGGTATGCAAGATGAGGTGCAACTGCAAAGGCTGCGCGGTCAAGTGCGCAAAGAATGGGTCTGTAGGGGGTATCGACCAATAGAGTGGTCAGGCAGTTTGGAGGTTTGTCTAATGGCTGAGAAAAAATCCAAAATTAAATGGGTCTCTGCTGAAGACGAATTACAAAGTGCCCAAACAAAATCCCTAACCGAAACAAGCGTGGAATTGGGGAAAAAAACATTGGGTTGTGCTGCTATCGCTACGAAAAAATCAAGCGTGTTAATCGGCATACTTTGTTTGTTGCTATCTGCGATTTTCATATTCCTCTTCGCAGGTTCATATCATGCCTTTTTTGCGGCAACTTCCGAGAATCTTTTCGTTTTCATATGCGTTCTGGTACTAGGTGCCATTCTAACAGGGAGTTTTTGTTCAAAAATGTTGTTCCTGCTAGTCCCAGAAGCAGTAGTTAGCAAGGTGGCGGCAGCATTACATGTGCCGCTGGAAATTGCAGCAGTGGTGACCTTGATTGCCCTTATGGCGATTTTCTCTGCAATTAGTGCCCTTACCTTCTTCATACTTGGCTTTTTGTTTCTTGGAGTGGGGAGTATCCTTAGGCTCCACCTGAAGAAATCCTCCTGGATGGATTTCCTTGCAGGTGTCACATGTATAATTTTAGCAGTTCCTGCCTTCATTTCAAGCAGTATCTTAGGAATAATATTCGGAGGCATTATGGCCCTTATTGGAGCACTCTACCTATTTCCCGTCCCTCAAGCCAAATCTTCAATCAAATCATGAACTTCTTGATTAACTCTTTTTTCATTGGCCTTAGACTGTGTCATGAAGTGATATGTGGATAAAAGTAATGCCATCAAGATAACCGCTCCAGCACAACACAGTGCTCCCCCACTGAGGGTTCCCCCTACTGAAGATATGCCCATAATTAATAAGCACAATACAGCAAACAACCCCTTAATCTTCCTAGAAACGTATGATGTGGTAGTGACCTCAATCAGCAATGCCTCCTTTGATTTCAAAAAGGAAACCAATCCCCTTATCGGGATGGTCCCGGGCTTAACAAATGCAAATCTGTCCTCAGAAACATGGACTCCAAAAAAACCTGCAAATGATTTTTGAAAGTCGGTGGGAGACACTACGGCATATCCCCTCCCGGATAGGCCATTTTTTAACAGTTTTTTAATCTCGTCTTTTCGTTTCCATTTCTTGTCAAACGTTTGCTGGCTGGTTGTTGCCATGTGATCTCCTTTTATTGGGCATAGAACGCTGGATAAGTTTAAATATATAATCCAAGGCAGGCACAAAATAGACCGTCCGGCAACTCAGCGCCCAGCCCCACAAAATGCCAACTAAAAAATAAAACCCGCGAATACCCATGCTGGAGCGCAACCAG